>CAXTSM010000017.1:0-153 GCA_964247025.1 uncultured Chthoniobacterales bacterium | reverse complement strand
TCCGTTTCCTGTTTTCCTGGTTTCCAGATTTCTGAAGCTTTCATGAGCGGGCGGGTGCGGGTTCCATCAGGGAAGGCAAGGCATTTTGAATCTGGAAGCCAGGAAAGCAGGAGAAATACCGTCTTCCGTTTCCTGTTTTCCTGGTTTCCAGAT
>CAXTSM010000016.1:0-80095 GCA_964247025.1 uncultured Chthoniobacterales bacterium | reverse complement strand
CTTCCTCCTCGATGCCGAGCAGCACGGGGATGTCCTGGTAGCTGTGCAGCCCGTCCGCGATGAAGAACGGCAGCACGAGCACGTTGGGGAAACGCGTGAGCGCCGCCCATTCCGCGACGAGCGGAGGCTCCTCCATGTAGGCGGCGAGCACCTCGCCGTAGCGGCCGAGGGCGGCGATCCGGCGCACCTGGTCCTTGACCGCGACGGCGGAATTGTCGTTGAGCGCGGTGCCGTGGCCGACGATCACGAGGCTCGTCTCCGCCTCCGCCGCGTCGGGCGCGGTCTCGTGCGCCCGCTTGAGCAGCACGTCGGTCATGCGCGGGTGGCTCCCGACCGGGTCGCAGTACTTGACCGTGCGCCCGCCGAGGCTCGTGATCGCGCCATCGAGGCCGAGCTCGCGGGGAATGACGGTGCGGGTGAAATAGCCCTCGCTGATGAAGTCCGGCACGACGTAGACCGCCCGGCTCTCGACCATGCGCAAGACCTCGCGCATGGATGGCTCCTCCTTCCAGAAACACACGGCGACCTCGTCGAAGATGCCGCGCGCGCGAATGGCGTCGGCATGCTCGTGCGTGGGTGCGCTCGAGTCGGGATTGAGCGTCGAGCCGTGGCCGACGATCACGAGGGCGGAGTCCGGTTTGCGTTGCATGAGGAAGATACGTCCGTCGCTCCTACCACGACATCGACAAAACGACAGCGCGGTTGTATCTGGCTGCAATGTCAGTTTGCTCCGACCGATGGATTCGCCGCGCGGCGACCGAGAAGGGAATGATCGAGCCGTTCTGCGACGGCCAGGTGCGCGCGGCGGGAGACGGCCGGCGCCTCATCAGCTACGGGCTGTCGAGCTACGGCTACGACCTGCGGGTGTCGGACGAGTTCAAGGTCTTCACCAATATCTTCAACACCGTGGTCGACCCGAAGGCGTTCGACGACCGGTCGTTCGTCGACATCAAGACGGACGTCTGCATCGTGCCGCCGAACTCCTTCGCGCTCGCCCGCAGCGTGGAATATTTCCGCATCCCCCGCGACGTGCTCACGATCTGCGTCGGCAAATCCACCTACGCGCGCTGCGGCATCATCGTGAACGTCACGCCCTTCGAGCCGGAGTGGGAGGGCCACGTGACCCTGGAAATTTCCAACACCACGCCGCTGCCCGCGCGCATCTACGCGAACGAGGGCCTGGCCCAGGTGATCTTCTTTCAGGCCGGCGAAATCTGCGAGACGAGCTACGCGGATCGCGGCGGCAAATACATGAAGCAGCAGGGGATCACCATTCCCCGGATGTAGTCCCCACCGCCCGAACTCATGAGATTCTCCCGGCTCCTCCGTGTGCTTTGCGGCGCCGCCATCGGAACGATTCTGTCCGCCTCCGACCTCGGCGCAGCGTCCCACGCCTTCGCGATCGGGCCGAAGGATTTCCAGCTCGACGGGAAACCGTTGCAGATCCGGTGCGGGGAGATTCATTTCGCCCGCGTCCCGCGCGAATATTGGCGGAACCGGCTGCAATCCATCCGGGCGATGGGACTCAACGCGGTGTGCGCCTATTTGTTCTGGAACTTCCACGAATGGGAAAAAGGCCGCTACGAATGGTCCGGCCAGGCCGACGCCGCCGAGTTCTGCCGCCTCGCGCAGGAGGAGGGGCTGTGGGTCATCCTCCGGCCCGGCCCTTACGCGTGCGCCGAATGGGATGGCGGCGGGCTCCCCTGGTGGCTGTTGAAAAATCCGGACGTGAAGCTGCGCACGAGCGACCCGGCGTTCCTCGGGCCCGCGACCGCGTGGCTGCGGGAGGTCGGCCGCGTGCTCGCCCCGCTGCAGGTGACGCGCGGCGGGCCGATCCTGCTCGTGCAGGTGGAAAACGAATACGGCTCCTTCGGCGACGACGTGGAATATGTGGGGAAAATCCGCCGCGCCCTGATCGACGGCGGGTTCGACGTGCCGCTCTTCGCGTGCAATCCTCCGGGTGATCTGCGGAAGGGCTGGCGGAAGGATTTGTTCCAGGTCGTGAACTTCGGCCGCGATCCGGAATCCGGCTTCCGCGCCCTGCGCGAGGTGCAGCCGGATGGGCCGCCGATGTGCGGCGAATTTTACCCCGGCTGGTTCGACACGTGGGGCTCGCCCCACCATCTCGGCGATCCGAACCGCTACCTCGAGGACCTCGCCTACATGCTTGAGGTCGGCGGTTCGTTCAGCATCTACATGGCGCACGGCGGCACGTCCTTCGGCCTCTGGGCGGGCGCGGACCGGCCGTTCAAGCCCGACACGAGCAGCTACGATTACGACGCGCCGATTTCCGAGGCCGGCTGGATCGGGGAAAAATTCCGGCGGACCCGCGAGTTGATGACGCGCTATCTTGCGCCGGGCGAGAAGCTGCCGGATCCACCGGCGCCGCTTCCGGTGACGCGCGTGCCGGCGTTCCCGTTCACCGAGCACGCGCCGGTCTTCGAGAACCTGCCCGCGCCGATCACGGACGACGAACCCCGCCCCATGGAAACCTACGACCAAGGGCGCGGTTGCATCCTTTATCGCGCCACGCTGCCGCCGGGCCCGGCCGCGACGCTGCGGGTGGCGCGCGTGGGGGACTTCGCCTGGGTCTTCGTCGACGGCCGCCCCGCCGGCGTGATGGACCGCCGGGAGCGACGCTACGAGGTCGCGCTGCCCGCGCGGTCCGGGTCCGCGCGCCTCGACATCCTCGTCGAGGCGATGGGGCACGTGAACTTCGGCGGCGAGATCCACGACCGCAAGGGACTCGCCGGCCCGGTCCGCCTCCTCGCGGCGCGCGGCGGGGCATCCCTGGTCCCCGGGCCGTGGCGGATCTACCGCCTCGGGCTGGACGCCGCCGAACGGGCGGACCTGAAATGGAAAAAGGGGGAAAAAGCGAAGGGGCCGGCGTTCTGGCGCGGGAGCTTCGAGCTGGAGCGGCCCGCGGATACCTTCCTCGACCTTCGCAAATGGGGCAAAGGCGTCGCGTGGGTGAACGGCCATTGCCTCGCGCGGTATTGGAACATCGGGCCGACGCAGACCGCCTACCTCCCCGGCGCTTGGCTGCGTGCCGGACGCAACGAGGTCGTCATCCTCGACCTGCTCGGGCCGGACGAGCCGGTTTCCGCCGGTTTGGAAAAACCGATCCTCGACGAGCTCCATCCCGAGCGGGACTGGAACCAGGCGCCCGCCCGGAAGGCGCGCCTGGACCTCGCGGGCGCGAAGCCCGTGCACGCGGCGGCGTTCGAAGCGGGACCAGCCCCGCAGCGGATCGAGTTTTCCGCGCCGGTCTCGGGACGGCAATTCTGCCTCGAGGCGCTCGACGCGCAGGACGGCAAGCCCTTCGCCGCCGCCGCGGAGCTCGATCTCTTCGACGCCGATGGCCAGCCGATCTCCCACGCGAACTGGTCCGTCGCCTACGTCGACAGCGAGGAGCGCGCGGCGGAGGACGGCTCCGTTTCCAACGCGCTCGACGGCCAGTCCGCGAGCTATTGGCTGACCGCGCGCGGCGGCCAGCCCGGCTACCCCCATCGGTTGGTCGTCGACCTCGGCGGCAAGACCCGCATCGGCGGCTTTCGCTACGTGCCGCGCGCGGGCGAGGGCGTGACCGGCCGGATCAAAAATTATCGCGTCTACGTGGGCGACGCGCTGGCACGGTAGCGCCGCGGGGAATCAATCCTCACCGGGGTCGGACTCCGACTCGCGCGACGCCTCGATCTTTTCCAGCACTTCGCTCATGTCCTCGACTTCGTCCCACACGGCGGCGCTCACGTAGATCGGGGCGCGTTGCTGGGCCGCCATCGCGATGCAATCGCTCGGCCGCGCATCGAGCTCGATGATTTTGCGCTGCTGGATTTCGTTCTCCGCGGACAGGATGAGCCGGCCGAAATACGTGCCGTTCTTGAGGTCGTTGATCACGATGCGCTCGACCTTGGCGCCCACCGCCTCGAGCAGCAGGGCCATGAGATCGTGCGTGAGCGGGCGCTCCTTTTCCTGGCCGTTGATGAACATGCCGATCGCGCTGCCCACGGTCGGGTCCACGTAGATCACGAAGATTTTCTCCTCGTTGCCCAGGAACACCGCGCAGCCGCTGCCCGTGGGGATCAAGGCTCGCACGCGCACTGCGACCACGGGCTTGCTCATATCCCCACCACTAGCATCAAGCCGCCGCCGGAACAACCGCCGCCGTCAGTCGGCCGCGCGCCGTCGGTAGATGCGGGACAACTTCACGTAGCGCTCGGCCCACGTTCGCACGCCCGCCTGCTCTTCCGCGGTCAACATCCGCGCCACCTTCGCGGGCGAGCCCAGCACCAGCGAGCCGGGCGGAACGACCGTGCGCGGCGTGACGGTGGCGCCGGCGCCGATGATCGAGCGGGCGCCCACGCGGGCGCCGTCGAGCACGATCGCGCCCATGCCGACGAGCACTTCGTCCTCGAGCGTGCAGGCGTGAATCGTGGCGTTGTGGCCGACCGTCACCCATTCGCCGATGAGCGCCGGCCGATCGTCGGCGACGTGCACCACGCTGCCGTCCTGCACGTTCGAATGGGCGCCGATGCGGATCGCCGCGATGTCGCCGCGCAGCGAGCAGCCGGGCCAGACGCTCGCGTTCTCGCCGATCTCCACGTCGCCCGCGATGAACGTGTGCGGCGCGACGTAGGCGGACGCGGCGATCCGCGGGGTCCGACCGAGAAATTGGGCGACCTGGTCTTCGAAATCCATGCCGGAAATTAACGCCCGCGGGCCGCGGACCAAGCAGGATTCTTCTTCGTTCTCCCGATGAAATTTTTTGGAAACGCGGTTGACAGGTTTTGGTCGCGCCGATTAGCGTCTCAAACACTCGAAGGCAGCAGCACTCCTCATATGAACAAAGTCGAACTCGTCGAAGCCGTCCAAAAGTCCCTCGGCAAGGAAACCAGCAAGGCCGAGGCCGAGCGCGCGGTGACCGCCGTGATCGACGCCGTGAAGGTCGGGGTCAAGAAAACGAAGACCGTTCAACTGATCGGGTTCGGCACGTTCAAGGTCGCCTCCCGCAAAGCCCGCGTCGGCGTCAATCCCAAGACCGGCCAGAAGATCAAGATCAAGGCGTCCAAGACCGTCAAGTTCGTCGCCGGCAAGGCCCTGAAAGAATCCCTTTAAAAATTTCCTCTTCGCGGATTTCCCCCCCGCACCGAGAAGACCCGTTTGGCCGCTTGGGCAAAACGGGTCTTCTCATTTTTACACCCGGCGAAATCGAATCGCTCCGCGGATTTCCCGTTCATTTCCTGGTCCGCGAATTCCTCCCCCTGATTTCTCGTCCCCCCGGCGGGGAGCGGAATCGGTCCGGGGAATTTTTTCCTGATTTCCTGATTTCCAGATTACCCCGAAATCATTTTCATCTCCCCTGATCTCCTTCTTCCATGAAACCGCCCCTTAAAGTCGCCGTGACCGGCCCCGCCGGCCAGATCGGATATTCCCTCCTCTTCCGCATCGCGTCCGGGGCCATGTTCGGGCCGGAACAGCCGGTGATTCTGCAGCTGCTCGAGGTGCCGGTCGAGAAGGCGCTCCAGGCGCTGGACGGCGTGGCGATGGAACTCGACGACTGCGCCTTCCCGCTGCTCGCGGGCATCGTGACCACGAGCGACCCGCGGGTGGGATTCGCCGATGCGAACTGGTGCCTGCTCGTCGGCGCAAAGCCGCGCGGCCCGGGCATGGAGCGCGCCGACCTGCTCAAGGACAACGGGAAAATCTTTACGGCCCAGGGCCGCGTGATCGACGAGGTGGCGGCGGATGATGCCCGCGTCGCGGTGGTCGGAAATCCCGCGAACACAAATTGCATGATCGCCGCAAGCCAGGCGCGGCGCCTTCCGCCGGATCGCTTCACCGCAATGGTGCGCCTCGACCAGAATCGCGCGCAGACGCAGCTCGCAAAGAAAGCCGGCGTGGGTCTCACCGCGGTGGAGAACATTTTCATCTACGGGAACCACAGCCCGACGATGTTTCCGGCGTTCGCGCACGCGACGATCGACGGCCGGCCGGCGCCGAAGGTCATCGGGGACGCGGCGTGGCTGGAGGGACCGTTCTGCGAAACGGTCGGCAAGCGCGGCGCCGCCATCATCGCCGCCCGCGGCGCAAGCTCCGCGGCGTCGGCCGCCAACGCGTTGGTCGATCATGTGCGCAGCCTCGCGACGCCGGGCGCGATCCATTCCATCGCGGTAAAATCCGGGGGAAACTACGGCTTCGACCCGGATGTCTGGGCCGGCATGCCGGTGCGCACCACGACGCCCGGCGCCTACGAGATCGTGACCGGTTACGGGATGGACGAATTTGCGGCGGGAAAAATCGCGACGACGAATCGCGAGCTTGTCGACGAGCGCGCGATGGTCGCGGAAATGCTCGGATAACGTGAGCGACCTTTCCGCGATGGATCCCGACCGGCTTTCCCCCGTCGCGTTGCGCGTCGCCGCGGTGCTCGGTCTTCTGGGCGTCATTCTCGGCGCGCTTGGGGCGCACGCGCTCAAGCCGGCGCTGGCGTCCTTCGGCACGGCCGACGTGTGGAGCACGGCGGTGCTTTACCAGCTCGTTCACGCCGTCGCCCTGCTCTCGTTGGCCGCGGCGGGTCGCGCGAGCGCCGTGGTCACGTGGTGCTGGCTGGCGGGAATCTTGTTTTTCTCCGGTTCGCTCTACGTCCTCGCCTTCACGCCGTTCGCCTGGCTTGGGCCGCTTACGCCGCTGGGCGGCTTGCTGCTGCTCATTGGCTGGGTGGGGCTCGCGATTCGCGGGCGATGATGGCCCGCGCCGGCTCGCTCTCGGTCCGCACGCGCGGCAAGGGCACCTACGAGATCACGGGCGACGTCGCCCGCCTCGTGACGGAAAGCGGGATCCGCACGGGAACGGTCACGATTTTTCTGCAACACACGAGCGCGAGCCTGGTGATCTACGAGAACGCGGATCCGTCGGCGCGCGAGGATTTGCACGCTTGGTTCGACCGGCTCGTGCCGGAGGATGATCCCCGCTGGATCCACACGAGCGAGGGGCCGGATGACACGACGAGCCACCTGCGGATGGCTTTGACGCGCACGAGCGAGACGATCCCGGTGCACGACGGGCGGATGGCGCTCGGGACGTGGCAGGGAATCTTCGTCTTCGAGCATCGTCGGGCGCCGCATGTGCGCGGGCTCGCGATCAGCGTCATCGGGGAGTAGCCGCGAGGAAGCGCGGACGTTCAGGCCGGTGAGATCCTTGCGTTCTTTGTGGCTATTGTTCGAACCAGGAGACGCCGTGTTCCGCGGCGGCGGCGGAGCGCGAGGCGGCGTCGTCCACGAGCACGGCCCGGGTGACGGGGGCGACATGGCCGTCGCAGAAGAGGACGTTCGCGATCGCGGTCGGGCTGCCGGGCCGCTTGCCGTGGAGGAACGCGACCGTCTCCGGGGTGACGGCGGGCTCGTAGTCGCTCACCTCGGTAAGAAAGACGACGTTGCCGGGGTAGTTGAGCTCGTTGACCTTGAAGCTGCGCACGTCGGCCTGGGGCTGCAGCGCCCGGTTCATCGCGTAGTTGAAAAAGAAAACCTCGGGATCCCAGGTATGCGGCTTTTTCGAGGCGGGGTCGATCCACAAGGAAGGCGTGCCCGGCCGGGGCCGCTGGCCGGGAGGAAGCTCCGCGAGCGGGGTCTGGCTGAGGTAGGTGGGCAGGGTGTTATACCAGGCCTTTTCCTGTCCGGCCGCGATGGGAGCGGCGCCGACCTCGGGGAGCTGCGCCTCGTTGTCGATGAGATAAAGGTTCAGCGCGATGCCCCATTGCTGGAGGTTGCGGGCGCTGGCGGCGCCGCTGGCGTCGTCGCCGTGACCGATGATCCAGGCGATGGCGGCGATGACGAGCAGCACGCCGACGGCGCTGGCCAGAAGGATTTCGCGGGGTTTCATCGCCATCCTAGTTGCTGGGCGGGTGGTCGCGGAAGCTCCAACCGGCGGGGACGGCGAAGGCGAGCGGCTTGGGGGCCTTCGAGAGGAAGGCGACGAAGTAGTCGAACTCCGAGCCGGTCGAGGCGTCGCGGATGGCGCCGGCGGGCAATTTCTCGGCGCGGGCGATGAGGGAGGCGAAGAAGCGGGAGGTCGTGACGACGACGGGCTGTCCCGTCGGCAAATCCTGGCGCTCGAGCATCTGCATGCCGCTCATTTTGCCGAAGCGCTCGAGCTGCCCGGGGGTGAGCGTGAGCTGGACGACGAGGGTGCTCCAGGGGAGGCTGTTATAGACGCGGCTGGCGGTGAGCGGGCCGGCGGGCCACTCGTCACGGATGGACTGGCGCGAGTAGGCGGCGACCTGCGTGCCGGGAACCTCCGCGAGCGCGGAGAGGTAACCGAGAAGGATGCGGTCCTCGGACGTGGGCTCGGCCATGTCGCCCAGCGGCTTGTCGGCGTTGCGGATCGCGTCGGTGAATCGAGCGACTTTCTCGACGACCTCGGCATCGGCCGGGGCGGTGTTCGCCGTCATGGGGAGGAGCTCCTGATGGAGCACGCGCCAGGAGTTGCCGTCGCGCTTGAGGTCGAGCCGGGCAAGGGTGAAGCCGCCGTTGTCGCGAAGGATGTTTTCCGAGACGGGCGGCTTCCAGTCGTGGAACGTCTTTTCGGACCAGGCGTCCCGCTCGCGGCCGGAGTAGATGCGGTGGGCGAGGATGGCGTTGATCCCGAGTTTCTCGAGCTGGGCGAGGAAGGCGACGGGGGGGTCCTTGGGCGATTCGAATTTCATCCAGCTCAGCAGGGCGAGGGTGCCGGGCGGGCGGGGGCCGAGTTTTTGCATGATGCCGGTGTAGTCGCGAACGGGCGTGACGTTGGCGGCGGTGTTGCCGAACCAGGTGGGAAATCGCTCGGGGAATTTCTCGCCCGGGGTGTCGCCGTAGAAATTGGCGAGCATCTCGACCGGCAGGCCGGCGAGGTCGGCGCGGGCGGCGAAGGGCGCGCCGGTGACGGCGGGGCGGCCGTCGGGCGCGGCGAAGGGGCAGAGAACCTTCGCCTGGAGGCGGGCGATGACGTCGGCGGGGACGTTGTTGTCGAGATTGCCGAGGACCACGAAGTCGTAGCCGGTTTCGTTGAAGAACGCGACCATGTTGCCGTAGCCGGTGGCGTGGCTGGCGAAGGATCCGCCGAGGCTGTCGCCGAGGTCGACGACGACGACCTTCGCGCCGGTGCGCGCCGCTTCCTCGCGGACTTTTTTCACGTAGCCGGCAAGATAGGGGTAGTGCTGCAGCGGGGAGAGGCTCTGGAGCGCGGGCGGGTAGACGTTGCCGCGCATGCGGCCGGACTGCAGCACAATGACGTCGGGCGAGTCGTCGTTCGGCTTCGAGCAGCCGGCGAGGAGGAGGGCGATCGCGACCGCGAATCCTGCGGGGACACGGATGAACCGGAAAATGCGGTGGGGGCTGGTGATCAACAGGTTCATTGGGCTAATCGGTGTCGAATACCGCAAGCAATTCCCGGGCGAGGGATGCAATTAATGCAAAGTTTCTGTGACTTCGGGGTGCGACGCGAAAGGTGGCGCGGAGTCGGAAAGAGAGTTTGTCCGGCAAAGCCGGGCATAAACGCCTTTTGTCCCGACGAGTTCTTCATGCCGTCCGCGCTCGACGATCCGGCCGCGGTCGAGCACGAGGATCTGGTCGGCGTGCCGGACGGTCGAGAGGCGATGGGCGATGACGAAGCTCGTGCGGTTGGCCATGAGGCGGTCGAGCGCGCCCTGGATGAGGCGCTCGGTGACGGTGTCCACGCTGGCGGTGGCCTCGTCGAGGACAAGAATGGGCGGATTTTTCAACAGGGCGCGGGCGATGGAGATGCGTTGCTTTTCGCCGACGCTGAGCTTGACGCCGCGCTCGCCGACCGGGCTGTGCAGACCCTTGGGCAGCCGGCGCACGAACTCCGCGGCGTTCGCGGCCTCGAGCGCGGCCCACATTTCGTCCTCGGTGGCGTGCAGGCGGCCCACGCGCAGGTTTTCGGCCGTGGTGCCATTGAAGAGAAAACTCTCCTGCGTGACGACGGCGACGGCCTGGCGCAACTCCGCCAGCGGCATCGCCTCGATCGGGCGGTCGTCGAGCAGGATCCGGCCGCCCGCGCGCTCGTAGAATCGCACCAGCAGGCTGACGAGGGAGGTTTTGCCCGCGCCGGTGCCGCCGACCAGCGCGATCATTTCCCCGGGGGCGGCGTGGAGGGTGATGTCGTGAAGCACCGGCCGGTCGTCCGCGTAGCCGAAGGTCACGCCCTCGAACCGAACCTCGCCGCGGATCGGCGACGCGGATCGGCCCTTGGCGGTCGAGGCGGGAAGAGAATCCTCGGGCGCGGCGTCCATGATCTCGAACACCCGCTCGCCGGCGGCGCGGCCTGCCTGGAAGATCTGGTTCAACGAATGGAGGCGGCCGATCGGCTCGTAGAGAAAAGGCGCGAGCACCGTGAAGGCGAACAAGGCGCCGAGGTCCATGCGGCCGAGCAGCACCTCGTGGCCGCCGTAGCCGATGATGGCGACGGCGCCGCAGGACGTGAGGAACGCCATGGAGGGGTTGTAGAACGCCCAGGCCCGCATCACGACGAGGGTCGCATCGGCCAGCCGCCGGCTGGCGCCATTGAAGCGCGCGTGCTCGGCGGTCTCGCTGGTGTAGGTCTTGATCTGGCGGATGCCGGAGAGATTGTCGTGGAGAATGGCGTTCATGTCCGACGCGGCCCGCCGTTGGCCGCGGTAACGGGAGCGGGCGGTGAGCGTGTAGGCGAGGGCCCCGGCGGCGAGGAGGGGGATCGGCGCGGCGGCCACCAGCGCGAGCGCGGGGTTGTAGCAGGCCATCAACGCGCCGACGATCACGATCTGCAGGACGGCCACCGTTCCCTGCTCGACGCCGTCGATGAGCACGCGCTCGACCGAGGTGACGTCCTCGACGAGTCGGGTCATGACGTCGCCGGTCGCGCGGTTGTCGAACCACGTGAGCGGAAGACGCTGGATGTGGGCGTAGAGGTCGCTGCGCAGGTCGAAGATGACCTTTTGCTCGAAGATATTGTTCAGCGCGATACGGACGGCGTTCAGAACGCCCTGAAGAAGGAACGCCCCCAGGGCCGCGCCGATCAAAGGGGCGAGCAGTTCCGGGCGGTGCCCGCGAATGGAGTCGTCGATGATGCGACGCGTCACGTCGGGGAAAACGGCCACCATGAGGGTGCCAATCACCGCGCAGGCCAGCGTGGCGGCGGCCAGCCCCGGGTAGCGGCGGAGATATCGAAGAACGCGCAGATTGGGATGCATGGGACGGATGAAGAGCTTTTTACGGGCGAAAGTCGCCGGGTGTCCTTTTTTTTCTCAAGATTTTTTCGAGCGGGACGCGGGTCGGCCGAGGCGAAAAAAGCGGATGGTTTCGTGATAAGTCCTCTGGCTTCCGGGACTTCCGCCATTGGCATGTTATCTGCTTGGAAAGTTCCGCCGCCGTGGGGGCATCCCATCTTCCGGCGCTAATATAACCAACCCATAATCAAGCGATAACATGTTTATAAAAACCCGAAAATGGACGTCCCTGCTTGCTGCCGTGCTCATCGGCGGAGCAGCTTGCGTCGGATCATCCTGGGCCCAGGACGCCGCCGCCCCGGCGGCGGCTCCCGCTCCGGCGGCGGCTCCCGCCGCCCCGGCTCCGCCGAGCCTCGACACCCGCGTCGCGGATCTCGAAGCCTACGTGAAGAACTCCGGCCTCCCCAGCGCCACCGGCAACCTGGCGACCGTGCCCGGCCCCGGTCACAACGCCTGGATGATGACGGCCACGGCCCTCGTGTTGTTCATGTCGCTTCCCGGCCTCGCGCTCTTCTATGGCGGCCTGGTGCGGAAAAAAAACATCCTGTCCGTCATCGCCCAGTGCTTCGGCAGCGCGGGCGTGGTTTCCATCATCTGGTGGATCTGCGGGTACAGCCTGACCTTCAACAACGTCGAATCCGGCGTCCTGAAGCCTTTCATCGGCGACTTCACCTTCAAGTTCTTGGAAGGCGTGACCGGCGCGGTCGGCGGCCCCGGGCCTTATTGGGTCTCCCAAAACGTCTATGCGATGTTCCAGTTGACGTTCGCCATCATCACTCCGGCGCTGATCGTCGGGGCGATCGCGGAGCGCATGAAGTTCAAGGCCGTCCTGCTCTTCATTGCCCTCTGGATGTTCCTGGTCTACTTCCCGCTGGCCCACATGGTGTGGAGCGCTTCGGGTTTCATGGACGGTCCTTTCAACAAGGACGCGGGAATCAAGGCGATCGATTTCGCGGGCGGCACCGTGGTTCACATGTCCTCGGGCTGGTCGGCGCTCGTTCTCTGCCTCCTTCTCGGCAAACGCCTTGGCTTCGGCAAGGAGCAGATGGCTCCTCATAGCATGGTGCTCTGCTCCATCGGCACCGGCATGCTTTGGGTCGGCTGGTATGGCTTCAATGCCGGCAGCGAACTCGGCTGCGACGGTCTTTCCGCGCAGGCCTTCACCACGACGACGCTTGCCACCGCGACCGCCTGCTTTGTCTGGGCCATGGCCGAGTGGTTGATCAAGGGAAAACCCAGCGTGCTCGGGTTTTGCTCCGGCGCGATCGCCGGCCTCGTTGTCATCACGCCCGCTTGCGGTTTCGTGAGCGCGACGGGCGCCATGTGGATCGGCCTCGCGGCCGGCATCGTGCCGTTCTTTGCCGTCACCTGGCTCAAGCCCATGCTCGGCTACGACGACGCTCTCGACACCTTCGGCGTGCATGCGGTCGGCGGCACGCTGGGCGCCATCCTTACGGGCGTGCTCGCGGATCGCACCGTGAACTCGCTCATTCCGATGGAAAACAACACCTTGCAGACGATCGAGCAATTGAAGGCGGTGGTCGTGACGATCCTCCTCGCGGTCGTCGGCACGCTCATCGCGGCCACGATCACGAAAGTCGTCTTCGGCTTGCGCGTGTCGGCCGAGGTGGAAAGCGAAGGCCTCGATATCTCCGAGCACGGCGAAGAGGGCTACATCCTCAACTAAGCGAAGCCTTTCAAGAGGAACCAATCGCCATGAAAAAAATCGAAGCAATCATCAAGCCCTTCAAGCTGGAGGAAGTCAAAGACGCGCTCGCGGATCTCGGGATCGAGGGAATGACCGTGAGCGAAGTCAAGGGCTTCGGCCGCCAGAAGGGGCACACGGAAATCTACCGCGGAAGCGAATACACGGTGGACTTCCTGCCCAAGATCAAGATCGAGGTGGTCCTCTCCGACTCTCTGCTCGAGAGCGCGACGGCCGCCATCGTCAAAGCCGCCAAAACCGGAAAAATCGGCGATGGCAAGGTGTTCGTCTCCCCGGTCGAGGAAGCGATCCGCATCCGCACCGACGAAACCGGCGAAAAGGCCGTCTAAGTCGATCACGCTGCCGGGTTTGACCGGGAGCACAATTCCGGGCGGTGGGGCGAAAGCCTCGCCGCCCTTTTTTGCTCCGGAAGGACTTCCCTTTTCCGGATCGAGAGTTCAGGAGATCAGCTCCACCGCCAGGCGGATCGCGGCGATCATGCTGTCGGGCCGGGCCCGGCCTTGGCCGGCGATTTCATAAGCGGTGCCGTGGTCCGGGCTCGTGCGCGGATAAGGCAGGCCGAGGGTGACGTTCACGCCGGCGTCGAACGCGTGCAGCTTGAGCGGGATGAGCCCCTGGTCGTGATACATGCACAGCACGCCGTGGAACTCTCCGGCGACGGCGCGGAAAAAGATGGTGTCCGGCGGCAGGGGGCCGACGAAGTTCGCGGCGCGGCCGCGGTTGAGCGAGGCGACCGCGGGGGCGATGACTTCGATTTCCTCCCGGCCCAGGTCGCCGTCTTCGCCGGCGTGCGGATTCAGGCCGGCGACGGCGATCCGGGGCGCCGCGATGCCCCGGCGGCGCGTGAAATCCGCCAGCAGCCGACCGACCCGCACGATCTCGGCTTCGCACAGCAACCCGGGCACCGACGCGAGCGGCACGTGCGCGGTGACGAGGGCGACGGTGAGCGCGCCCCCGGTCAGGCACATCGCGAAGTTTTTCGTGCGGGTGCGCGCGGCAAAAAACTCGGTCTGGCCCGGGAACGCGAATCCCACCTCGTGCGCCTGCCGTTTGGAAATGGGCCCCGTGACCACCGCGTGGAACTCCCCGGCGTTCGCGCGGGCCGCGGCGGCCTCGAGGGCCGCGACCGCTTCCCTCGCGCCGTCCAGGGTCGGCTTGCCCGGAATGACGCCGCCGGGCGAGCCGATGACTTCGAACTCCGCCAGCGGGCGAACCTCCGGGTGCTCCAACGCGGCGGCAATGACCTCCGGGCCAATGCCGGCGGCATCCCCCAGGGTGATGGCAAGGCGGGGAAGCTTCATTGGGCGGTAGTCATTCGTCGTCGGGCATTCGTCGTCGGAAAAAACCAGAACCAATGACCACCCACGGGTGACCAACGACGGCGCCGCCCCCGCGCGCCTAGGAATAGATCTTGATGTAGGCGTTCTGGCGCAGGGTATCGAGCCAGCGCTGCATTTCCTTCATCTTTTCCGTCTGGATGAGGTTCTGCTCGATCTCGTCGCGCACCTCGCCGATGGGTTTGACGGCGGCGTTCTGGCGGGCTTCGACCATCATGATGTAATAGGAGCCGCCGACTTCGACCACGTCGCTGATTTCTCCGGCGCGCAGGGCGAACGCCCGCGTCGTGAGCTCCTCGCTGAGCGTCTTGTTGTCGATCCAGCCCCAGTCGCCCTCCGCCGCCTGCGACGTGGGATCCTCGGAATACATCTGGGCCATGCGGCCGAACTCCGCGCCGGAAGTCAGCTTGGTGCGGATCTCCTTCGCCATTTCCTTCTTGCCGCCGGGCAGGCCCGTGTCGCTGCTCTCGCCCTCGCGCAGGACGATCATGCGCAGCTTGACCTTTTCCGGCGTGGAGTATTCCGGCTTGTGCTTGTCGTAGTAGGCCTGGATCTGCAGCGGGGAGATGGCGAAGTCGTCCTTCACGTAGCTCTGGCGCATGGCCATCACGACGATCTTGTCGCGCTCGATCTGCTTGAATTTCGTGACCGTGTAGCCCTGGCTCTTCAACGTGCGCACGAAGAGCGAGCGGTCGCCGCCGAATTGCTCGCGGATCGTTTTCGCCACGCTGTCGTCGACCATGTAGGAGGGGATGGACGCGCCGTCCTTTTCCTTCTTTTTGAACTCCTGGAGGATCAGCTGGCGGTCGACGAGATCCTTGAGCGCGGCGAGACGCATCTCCTTCACCTTGTTTTCCAGCTCGGGGCCTTGATACGAGCGGCGGAGCGCGGTCTCGCGGGCGCCGATCAACTCCCGCACCTGCGAATACGTGATCACGTCGCCGTTGACCACCGCCGCGATGCC
Source organism: uncultured Chthoniobacterales bacterium (assembly GCA_964247025.1). Classification (GTDB taxonomy): domain Bacteria; phylum Verrucomicrobiota; class Verrucomicrobiia; order Chthoniobacterales; family JAATET01; genus JAATET01. The sequence goes on along the minus strand of CAXTSM010000016.1, from coordinate 64,808 downwards.
GTCGATGACCTCGCTTTGCTGCGCGGGCGCGGGGGCCGCCATGGCAACGGCAACGGCAATGGCGACGGCGGAACAAAAAAGGCGGTTCATCAAAGGAGCGGGCGTTTTTGCAGGAACGCCAAAACCTCGCGCAACCTATTTTCCGGGGTGGGCGAAGTCAAGCGGGGGAACTTGCCGCCGAACATGATGAAGTCGCTCTTGCGCTTGAGCATGAGCTTGCCGTCGCGGGTCTCCACGCTCGGGATGCGTTTCTCGGCCGCCAGGAGGCGGATGGATTGCAGCGCGAGCAGATTTTCGGCCGCGGGCGGCAGCGGGCCGAAGCGGTCGCGCCACTCGCGGCGCAGGGCGTCGAGCGCGGGCTGGTCGGCCGCGTCGGCGAGCCGGCGGTAGGCGTCGATGCGGGCGGCGGGGTCCGCGAGGTAGGCCGAGGGCAGGAAGGCGGGCGCGTGGTCGTCGCCGGCGGCGAGGAATTCCGCCTCGTTCGTGACGAGGAAATCCAGCCGCACGGCGGCGGCGGCGCCGGAGCGATGGCCGGCGTCGCCCTTGATCGTGGCGACGGAGCGCTTGAGCAGGCGGCAGTAGAGGTCGAAGCCGACGGCGAGGATGTGGCCGCTCTGCGCGGTGCCGAGGATGTTGCCCGCGCCGCGGATCTCGAGGTCGCGCATGGCGATCTTGAAGCCCGCGCCGAGTTCGGAGTATTGGCGGATGGCCTGCACGCGTTTCTGCGCGATGCCGGTCGTCATGAGGGCGCGGGGCAGCATCAAATACGCGTAGGCCTTGTGGTGCGAGCGGCCGACGCGGCCGCGGAGCTGATAGAGGTCGGCGAGGCCGAAGCGGTCCGCGCGGTCGATGACGATGGTGTTCGCGTTCGGGATGTCGAGGCCGCTTTCGATGATCGTGGTGGAGACGAGCACGTCGATGCGGCCGGCGATGAATCGCGCCATGACCTCCTCGAGCTCGTGCTCGTCCATCTGGCCGTGGCCGACGCCGACGCGCGCGCCGGGGCAAAGCTCGCGCACGCGGCCGGCGAGTTTCTCGATCGTGAGCACGCGGTTGTGCAGCAGGTAGATCTGGCCGCCGCGCTGGATCTCGCGCTCGATGGCGTCGCGCATCACGCGCTCGTCGTAGGCGCAGATCACGGTCTCGACCGGCTGGCGGTTCGGCGGGGGCGTCTCGATGAGCGACATGTCGCGCGCCCCCATGAGCGCGAGGTAGAGGGTGCGCGGGATCGGCGTGGCGGAGAGCGTGAGCACGTCGACGAGGCGGAAGCGCTCCTTGAGCCGCTCCTTGTGCTTCACGCCGAAGCGCTGCTCCTCGTCCACGATGACGAGGCCGAGGTTCTTGAAGACGACGTCGTCGCTGAGCAGGCGGTGCGTGCCGACGACGACGTCCACGCTGCCGGCGAGCGCGCCTTTGACCGTGCGGGTCTGCTCGGCCTTCGAGCGGAAGCGGTGGAGCGCCTCGACCGTGATCGGGTAGTCGCTCATGCGCTCGCGGAGCGTCTGGCAATGCTGCTGCGCGAGCACGGTGGTGGGCGCGAGGAAGGCGACCTGCCGGCCGCCCATCACGGCCTTGAACGCGGCGCGGATCGCGACCTCGGTCTTGCCGAATCCCACATCGCCGCAGATGAGGCGGTCCATCGGGCGGGCGCCTTCCATGTCGGCCTTCGACTCGTCGATGGCGCGCGCCTGATCGACCGTCGGCGAGAAAACGAAGCTGCGCTCGAACTCCTGCTGCCAGTGCGTGTCGGGCCCGAACGCATGCCCCTGGCTCGTGTCGCGCTCGGCCTGGAGGCGCAGCATGGTGGCGGCGTATTCGAAGATGGAGCGCTCGACCTTGCTCTTCGCGCGCTGCCATTTGCCGTCGCCCATTTCGCTGAGCGGTGGGTTGCGTTTCCCGAGGCCGACGTAACGGGAGACCTGCCAGGCTTGTTCGAGCGGGACGAAGAGCCGGGACTCGTTCGCGAACTCGATGGCGAGCTGGTCGCCGGGAGATCCCTCGTTCATGATCCCGAGGTAACGGCCGATGCCGTGGTCGAGGTGCACGACGAGGTCGCCGACTTCGAACTCGGTGAAGTCCATCGCGGTGCGCGCGGCCATCGCGCGTTCGCGACGCACGAGCGCGCGGCGGGCGCGCTGGCTCGACGAGCGGCCGAAGAGCTCGGCGTCGGAGAGCACGGCGAGGCGGGCGGCGGGGCAGGTGAAGCCGGCGGTGAGGCTGCCCTGGAGGTAGGCGAGCGCGGCGGGGTTGGCGGGGTCGCCGGGGGCGGCGAGGCCGTTGTCGCGCGCGAGCTCGGCGAAGCGCTCCCACTCGCCCTCGTTGTTGCAGACGAGGGTGACGAGCCAGCCGCCCGCGGCCCATTCCTGGACCTGCGCGAAGAAGCGGCGGCGCTTGGCCTCGTTGACGACGAAGTCGCCGGCCTCGAAGAAGTCGATGCCGGGCGGGAAGAATTCCACCGCGTGGGCGCCGTCGCCGGGGGTCTCGCGGATGAGCGTGGTGGCGATGGCGGGAGCGCAGTCGACGGCGATGCGGAGGTCGTTTTTCGCGAAATACGTTTCGAGCGGGACGAGCTTGCGGTCGAGGTCGCCGAGGAGGATTTCGCAGTGTTCGAGCGCGCCGACGGAGGTCTGGGCATCGACCGAGAACTCGCGGATGGATTCGATCTCATCGTCGAAAAGCTCGATGCGCACGGGGAGCGGGTGCTGCCAGGAATAGATGTCGAGGATGCCGCCGCGGCGCGCGAACTGGCCGCGGCCGAAGATCTTCGGCGCGGGTTCGTAGCCGCCTTTCGCGAGCGTGGCCTCGATGGCGGCGAGGTCGACGCGCTCGCGGACGCGGAGTGCGAGCGCGTCGCGCCGGAAGGTCTCGGGTGCGGCGACGCGGCCTTCGAGCTCGGATTCGAGGATGACGAGGGTCTGGTTTTTTGCGCCGGCGGTTTTTTCGTCGCCGCGGGCGGCGAGGCGGGCAAGGACTTCGAGGCGCTCGGAAAGGGTCTCCGGGTCGGCGAGGACTTCGCCGTCGTGGATCGTCTCCAGCGGGGGGAAGATCGTGGCGGGCACGCCCCAGGTCGCGAGGTCGGCGGCGATCTCCTCCTGGCGGCGGACGTTTGGGCAGATGATCCAGACGTTGCCCTTGGCCCGGCGCGTGAGCAGGGCGGCGACGGCGGATTGCGCGGCGGGGGTGACGGCGTCGAACGGGCCGGGGCCGAGAACGTCGGCGAGGCGGTCGAGAAGGGCGGTGGCGGGCTTCATGGGGAAAGAAGTGGGCGCTCACGGAGTGAACGCCCCGCCCAGGCTGGGATGGCGCTGCGCGCCGTCCCAGGTCGAGCCGGATCAAGCCGCACGGAGCACCTCCGTGGCGTAGCGGCGCCAGACGGATTTCACGCGGCCGTCGCCGGGGAGTTCGCGGCCGTCGATGGCGTCGAGGTTGCAGACGCCGTGACGGCTGTTCGTGAGGAACACGGCGTCCGCGGTGGCGAGGTCGGCGCGGGTGAGAACCGCGGCGGTGACGGAAAATTTTGCGCGGATCCAATCGTGCACGACGCCGCGGCGCACGGGGTCGCGGGGGGTGAGGAGCGCGCCGTCGCAGACGAGAAAAAGATTGGCCATCGCGCCGCCGAGCAGGGCTCCGCCGGGGCCCCGGAGGATGGCTTCGTCGCCGGAGGGGGGACGGGCGAGGATGTGCGGCCAGTAGTTGCCCGTCTTGCCGAAGGGGGTGGGCGCGGTGAAGTCGACGGTGACAGCGCGGGCGGAGGAGAGGGTGACGGGCACGGGGAGCGGTTCGAAGAGGAGCGCGACGCGGGATGCGTCGCCGTCGTGATCGCCGGCGGTGACGTAGACGCGGGCGACGCCCTCTGGGATCGGCGGGGGGAGCAGGGCGGCGCGGATGGCCTCGAGCCAGCCGGCGGGGGGAGTGAACCCGGTTGCCGTGACGGCGGCGGTGAGTTTTTCGAGGTGCGGGTCGAGGAGGAGCGGGGTGGAGTTGCGACAGGCAATCGTCTCGAAGACGGACATGCCGTAGCGGAAGCCGCGATCGGTGAGCGGCAGGCCTTTTCCGATCACAAAGGCCCCCCGCTCGAGAAGATAAGTCGCCGTCATAGGGGAACCGGAAGAGCTAATGTCGAGTGGGCGTTTGGGCGCGTTGCCGCCGGGGCCGGGACAAGGGAAGAGCCAGAGGCAGCCCGGGCGTCCGCGGCGGGGCAAGGCAAGGGTTTCGGGGTGCCACGGGCGTCCGTGGCGGGGCAAGGCAAGGGTTTGGAGGCGCCACGGGTGCCCGCGGCGGGGCGAAGCAAGGGTTTGGGGGCGCCACGGGTGTCCGCGGGGGGGCGAAGCAAGGGTTTGGGGACGCTCCGGGTGCCCGCGGGGGGGCGAAGCAAGGGTTTGGGGGCACCACGGGCGCCCGCGGCGGGGTTGGGGGGCGGTGCGAATGGGGGGCCATTCCGGCCGCGGAGGGCGGGATCGAACTTCCGCCGGAGACGGGTGCCGGGAGCGGGACGGCGCTCATGCGGGGGCTATTCCTCGTCGTCGTCGCCGGCGCCGAGCTGGCCGTTGCGCTCGAGGCGCTTGCGCAGGGTGGCGCGGGTGATGCCGAGCAACCGGGCGGCTTGCACCTGGTTGTTGCCGGTGCGCTGCATGGCTTTGAAGGTGAATTCGCGCTCGAGCCAGGGGAGGAGCTGGACGGCTTCGTCGTTCGCGGCGCTGTCGAAGAGGACCTTGATGGCGGCGTCGATCGTCAACGGAGAGGTGGGAACGCTGGCAAAGGTGTCGGCGGGGGTCGGCGCGGCGGCGGGCTCGACGGCGTTCAACTCGGCGGTGGTGAGCTGGCCGAGGGGGATGTCCTTGGGCAGAAGAATGTCGTTCTGCGCGAGGACGGCGGTGCGCTGCATGGTGTTCTCGAGCTCGCGGACGTTGCCGGGCCAGGGGTAGGCCTCGAGGGCGCGCACGGCCTCCTCGCTGAGCTTCATGAGGGGGCGGTGGCGGAGGTTGGCGATCTTTTGGAGGAAGTATTCGGCGAGGAGCTGGATGTCTTCCCGGCGGGCGCGGAGGGGCGGAAGGTGGATGCGGACGACGTTCAGGCGGTAGAAGAGGTCCTCGCGAAAGGTGCGCCGGCTGATCTCCTCCTCGAGGTTTTTGTTGGTGGCGCAGACGATGCGGACGTCGGTGTGGATGGTCTCGTTGCCGCCGACGCGGGAGAATTCCCCCTCCTGGAGCACGCGGAGGAGCTTGCTCTGGGTGGCGAGGGGCATCTCGCCGATCTCGTCGAGGAAGAGGGTGCCCTTGTCGCATTGTTCGAAGCGGCCGATGCGCTGGTGGTGGGCGCCGGTGAAGGCGCCTTTCTCGTGGCCGAAGAGCTCGCTCTCGAGCAGGGCCTCGGGGATGGCGGCGCAGTTGATGGCGAGGAAGGCGCGGTCGCTGCGGTGGCTGTAGTGGTGGATGGCGCGGGCGACGAGCTCCTTGCCGGAGCCGGATTCGCCGGTGATCATGACGGGGGCCTCGCTGCCGGCGACGCGGCCGATCATCTTGAAGACCTGCTGCATGGCCTCGCTCTTGCCGACGATCTCGTCCTTGTGCTCGTCGATGGTGAGCAGGGGCTTGAAGGGCTCGGCGGCCTGCTGCTCGGCGCGTTCCTTGAGGGCGGAGTCGACGATGAGCTTGAGGTTGAAGGGGAGCTGCTCCTTGCGGACGAAGTCAAAGGCGCCGAGCTTCATGGACTCGATGACGCCTTGGTTGCTGCCGTAGTCGCTGGTGATGATGACCATGGCGTTCGGCGTGGCCTTGCGGATGCGGGCGAGGAGCTCGAGGCCGCTGGAGGGGTGCAGGTGGATCTCGGCAAGGACGAGGTCGGGATTCTCGATGCCGAAGAGCTTGAAGGCGGTGTCGGAGGCGGAGGCGGTGACGACGCGGACGTTTTCGTTCTCGAGCTGGTGGGTGGCCCACTCGAGGAAGTCGGTCTCGCGGTCGACGAGGAGGATGGTTTGCTTGGCGGGCATCGGGTCAGGAAGGCAGGAGGGAGTTAACCACGGATTTCACGGATGGCACGGATGGGGAAGGAGGCGATGAGGGTGGGAGCCGTTCGGGAATGGATCCGGGTGATCCGTGAGATCGGTGGTTTTTTTTTGGGGAGGTCAGACTCCGCCGTAGCGGCGGTGGCGTTTACTGTAGTCTTCGAGGGCGGCGAGCAAGTCGGCTTTTGTGAAATCGGGCCAATACTTGGGCGTGACGTGGATCTCGGTGTAGCTGAGCTGCCAGAGAAGGAAGTTCGAGAGGCGCAGCTCGCCGGAGGTGCGGATGAGGAGGTCGGGATCGGGGGTGCCGCGGGTGTAGAGGTGCTCGCTGATGAGCTCGGGGGTGATGGCGTCCTCGGGGAGGTCGCCGGCGCGGGCGGCGCGGACGATCCGGCGGACAGCGTCGACGATCTCGGCGCGGCCACTGTAGCTGAGGGCGAGGGTGAGGACGAGGCGATCGCCGTGGGCGGTGGCGTCGAGGGTGCGCTGGAGGCGGGAGCGGCAGGGCTTCGGTAATTCGTCGAGGCGGCCGATGGCGCGCATTTGCACGCCCTGGTCGATCATTTCGGTGGTCTTCTGCTCGAGGAAGCGCTCGAGCAGCAGCATGAGGCCGGCGACCTCGGCGGCGGGGCGTTTCCAGTTCTCGGAGGAAAAGGCGTAGAGGGTGAGAAACTCGACGCCGGCGTCGAGGCAACCCTGCACGCACTCGCCGACGGCGCGGCTGCCCTGCTCGTGGCCTTTCAATCGCGGCAGGCTGCGGCTCTGGGCCCAACGGCCGTTTCCGTCCATGATGACGGCGACGTGGCGGGGGATCGAATTTTCGAGTGTCGGCCGTCGAGTTTCGATTTCCAGCGTCGCCATGGCTCGTTAGAGGCGGATGGTTTGTTCGCGGCCGGGGCCGACGCTCACGATGGCGAGGGTCGTGCCGATGAGGTCGGCGAGGGCCTTGACGTAATGACGGGCGTTCGCGGGAAGGTCGTCGAATTTCCGGGCGGCCTCGGTGGAGGCGAGCCAGCCGGGGAAGTCGACGTAGATCGGCTGGCAGCGCTCGACTTCGTCGACTTGCGTGGGGAGGACGGAGGTTTTTTTCCCGTCGAGCCGGTAGCCGGTGCAGACGCGGATGGTTTCCACGCCGTCGAGGCCGTCGAGGTTCGTGATGGCGAGCTGGTCGATGCCGTTGACCATGTTCGCGTAGCGGACGGCGACGGCGTCGAACCAGCCGCAGCGGCGGGCGCGGCCGGTGGTGGCGCCGAACTCGCGGCCCATCTCGTGCAGGCGGTGGCTCAGGCCCTCGTCTTCGGTGGGAAAGGGGCCTTCGCCGACGCGGGTGGTGTAGGCCTTGATGACGCCCATGACGCGGTCCATGCGGTGCGGGGGCACGCCGGAGCCGGTGCAGGCGCCGCCGGCGGTGGTGTTCGAGCTCGTGACGAAGGGGTAGGTGCCGTGGTCGATGTCGAGGAAGGTGCCCTGCGCGCCTTCGAAGAGAATCTTTTTGCCCTTCGCGATGGCGTCGTGCAGGTAGACGACGGTGTTCGCGACGAAGGGGCGGAGCGTCTCGGCGGCGGCGAGGGAGGCGGCTTCGACTTTTTTGGCGTCGATCGGCCGGGCGCCGAGGGTTTTCAGCACGGCGTTGTTTTCCTTCATGCGGGCTTTGAGCTTCGTCTTGAAAAGCTCCGGGTGCATGAGGTCCGCGAGGCGGATGCCGGTGCGGGCGGCCTTGTCGCCGTAGGCGGGGCCGATGCCGCGCTTCGTGGTGCCGATCTTGTGGCGGCCTTTGAGCACTTCGCGCTGCTCGTCGAGCGCGCGGTGATAAGGCAGGACGAGGTGCGCGCTGCCGCTAATGAGGAGGTTTTTCGCGACCTTGGTGCCGCGGGCGCGCAGGCCCTCGATTTCGCCGACGAGGGCGACGGGATCGAGCACGACGCCGTTGCCGATCACGCAGGTCTTGCCTTTTCGCAGGATGCCGGAGGGGATGAGGTGCAGGACGTATTTTTCGCCGCCGAGGACGATGGTGTGGCCGGCGTTATTGCCGCCCTGGCTGCGCACGACGATGTCGGCGTCCTCGGTGAGGTAGTCGATAATTTTGCCTTTGCCTTCGTCGCCCCATTGGGCGCCGACCAGGATCGTGTTTGCCATGCGTCTGTCTAAATTCTCACAATTGATGGGGGCCGCCTCGGTGCAAGCCTGTCCAGAATTGCTCACGTTCGGGGGTTCGTCTGGGTGAGACAAGCAGAAATCAACGGTTTGACGCCCCGGCGGACGGGCGGCATGATCCTGCCTCGTGAAGCACGCACAACTGCCCGCCAAGGTCGGCCGGTACCTGGCCCGCGCCACCCGGCTGCGCTGCCCGGTGTGCGGGCGGACGCCGATTTTTCCGCGCGCGTTCTCCATCCGGCGGGTGGCGGACTGGTTCATGCCGCTGGATGGCTGCCCGCGCTGCGGCTATGCGTTCGAGCGGGAGCCGGGGTATTTCCTGATGGCCGTGTGGGCGGGGAACGGCGGATTCGCCAGCGTGCTCGGCATGATCGTCTACGTGGTGATCGAGCGGCGCTTCGATCTGCCCTTGGTCGCGGCGGCGCCCGCGGTGCTCGTCGTGGTGGTGTTCTTCAACGTCCTTTTTGCCCGCCACGCGAAGGCGTATTTCATCGCGCTCGACCATCTGCTCGATCCGCACGAGCGGGAGGGCGGGGACGATCGCGGCAACCAGCGGCTCGATCCCGACGCCGAGCCGCCCGCGCCGGGCGACTGGCGGCCGGAGCCTTGCGAAACGGGGACGCCGGTGCGATAAGCGCCGGCTCATGACGGGTCGCAATTGGATGTTCGTCGCCGCGCTGGCGGCGGGGCTGGGTTTGGCGGCGTGCGAAAAACGCGCGGACGCCGATCTCGACCGGGTGGGCCGCGCGGTGGACGGCGGGCGGTTCGCCGGCCCGGAAAACAGCCTGAAGGTCGGCCTGGCCGGCGCCCGCGAGGAGGTGGACCTCGTGCGATTGAAGGATGGCTCGATCGGCTACGTCGTGAAGCGGCCGGGCGCGGGCACGGACCGGCTGCTCACGCCGGCGGAATTTTCCGAGCTCGTCTACGAGGCCCGCCGCCGGCGGGGGTGGTTCGAGCGGCTCCTGAACATCACGAGTCCGGCGGGGGTGGCGTGGGTCACGCTCGGGTTGCTGGGGCAGCTCGTGTTCACCGGCCGCATGCTCATCCAGTGGCTGGCGAGCGAGAAGTCGGGCCGCTCGGTGATCCCGGTCGCGTTCTGGTGGCTGAGCCTCGGCGGGGCGGTGATGCTGGTGGTTTATTTCGTCTGGCGGCGGGACATCGTCGGCGTCGTCGGGCAGGGCACGGGGCTCTTCATCTACGCGCGGAATCTCGTGCTCATCCGCCGCTCACGCGGCGCGTGAGTGCCGCCTGAGGATCGCTTCGTAGGCGTCGACGGAGACGGGGAGATCGAAGCGGGAAGCGCGCGCGGCGGAGGCCCGGCGCATGGCGGGGAGCGCCCGGGGATCGGTGAGGATTTTGCGCAGCGCGGCGGCGAAGGATTCCGCGGTCGGTTCGGCCAAAAGGCCGTTCGCGCCGTCCTCCACGATGTCGGCCACGCCGCCGATGCGGGTCGAGACGATGGCGAGCCCGTGCGAGAGCGCCTCGATCGCCGCCATCGGGAGCCCTTCGCTGCGCGAGGAAATCAGCAACGCGTCAGCGTCGGACATGGCGCGGCCGACGGCGGGCGCGTCGAGCCAGCCGAGGAACCGGATGCGCGCCGCGAGATCGTTCGCGCGGACTTCGCGCTCCATTTCCGCGCGGAGCGGGCCGTCGCCGATGACGCGGAGTTCCCACGGCCGGTCGCGAACGAGCGCGAGCGCGCGGATCGCGAGCAACGGGTTCTTTTGCACGCTCAGCCGGCCGACCATGAGCAGGCGCGGGGGAGTTTCGAGCGCGGGAAAAGGGGAAAAGGGGAAAGTTTCGGGTCCCTCCCCTTTTCCCTTTTTCCCGCGCTCGGAATCTTCATTGGGGGCGCTCGGGATGCCGTTCAGCACGACTTCCGGGCGGCGGTGGTAGGCGCGCTCCGCGAGGTCGGCGACGAACGTGCTGACGGCGGTGACCGCGGCCGCGCGCCGCCAGATCGGGCGGGTGAATGGCTGGACGAACCGGAAGAGGCCGGCGGTCTGCTCGGGCACGCCGCCGGGCACGTCGCCGAGATGCGCGGTGAGCACGTAGGGCGTGCCGGTGAGCCGCGAGACGGCCCACGCCAGCGCGCCGGTAGGCACGGCGAAATGCGCGTGAATGACGTGCGGGCGCCATTCGCGCACGAGGCGGAGGGCGGGCCGGAAGCTCGTGGCGAGATAGAGCGCCATCTCGGGCACGGTGCAGGTGTCCTCCTTCCTGCGGAACGACTCGGCCCGGAAGATTTCCACGCCGTCGACCGTCTCGCGCGCCGGCAAATGGCGCAGCCCGGCGGTTTGCACGCGCACGGCATGGCCGCGGCGCGCGAGCTCGGCGTTGATGCGATGCGCGACGCGGCCGCCGCCGCCGCCGACGGGCGGGTATTCGTAGTTGAGGCAGAGGATGCGGAGCGGCTCGCTCATGGCAGGCGCCGCTTTTTCCATTCTTCGAAGACGAGTTGACACCACAGGAACAGCCGCTCGTCGCCGCGGCCGGCGCGATGCGCGGCGAGGCGGCCCCGCGTGAAGGCATCGGGCGAGGATGGCGCCAGGCGGCCGCCGCGAAACCACGGGCCGAGAGGCGAGCCGAAGCCTTTTTTCCTGCGATGGACGACGTCCGCGGGCAGCACGCGCGAGGCGGCGAGCTTGAGCAGATATTTGGTCGTGGGGCCGCGCAGCTTGTAATGGTGCGGCAGGCGGCGGGCGAAGTCGGCGACCTCGAGATCGAGCAGGGGGGCGCGGACCTCGAGGCCGTGCATCATGCTCGCGCGGTCGACCTTCGCGAGGATGCCGTCGGGCAGGTAGATCTTCGTGTAGAACTGCAGCGTGCGGTCGACGACGTCGCGCTGCGGGCAGGAATCCCACAGCTCGATCGCCTCGCGGTAGAGCTCCTCGGGCTCGCCGTCGCCGCCGAGAAAATCCGCGATCTCGGCCGGCTCGAGCGCGCCGAGCCAGGCTGGATTCCACCGGGCGGCGGGGTGGCCGAGGCCGCGCAGCGTGCGCTTGATCTTGAAGTCGAGGCTGAGGTTCGCGGGCGAGACCGGCAGGCGCTGGGCGAGCAGGCGGATCGCGAGGTGCATCGGGCGGGGCACGAGTCTCGCGTAGGCCTGGGCCTTACGCAGCGCGAGAAAGGGATCGTAGCCGGCGAAGAGCTCGTCGCCGCCGTCGCCGCCGAGCGCGACCGTGACGTGGCGCCGCGTGAAGCGGCTGAGCAGCCATGTCGGGAGCAGCGAGCCGTCGCCCTGCGGCTCGTCGAGTCGGGCAAAAATATCGGGCAGGACTTCGAGCGCGCGGTCGAGGTCGAGGACTTCCGTGCGATGGTTCGTGCCGAGGAGGCCGGCGACCTGGTTGGCCCAGGCAAGCTCGTCGAACGACGCCTCGGTGAAGCCGATGCTGAAGGTGCGGAGCGCGCCGGGATCCACGTGGCGCGCGGCGAGCGCGGCGACGAGCGAGGAGTCGACGCCGCCGCTGAGAAAGATGCCGAGCGGCACGTCGGCCATGAGCCGGCGCTGGACGGCGCGATCGATCGTGGCGAGCAACTCGTCGGCGAGCGCGTCGTCGGATTTCGCCGGCTCGGCGGGCGCGAGCACGAAGTCCCAGTATGTCACGACGCGCGGCGACGCTGCGCGGAGGTCGAAGACGAGGTTGTGGCCGGCGGGCAGCTTCCAGACGCGGTCGAGGATCGCGTGCGGCGCGGGGATGAGCGCGTAGGCGAAATATTTGCGGAGCGCGGCCGGCGAGACGGAGCGAGGGCAGGCGGGGTGGGCGAGGAGCGCGGTGAGCTCGGAGCCGAACGCGAAGACGCCGGCTTCGTGGAACCAGTAGAGCGGCTTTTTGCCGAAGCGGTCGCGGCTGATGAAGACGCGTCGATGCGGGCGGTCGTAAATGGCGAAGGCCCACATGCCGTCGAGGCGGGAGACGAAGTCGTCGCCCCATTCGCGGTAGGCGTGGAGCAGGACCTCGGTGTCGGAGTGGTCGGTCCGGAAGGCGCAGCCGCGGGCCTCGAGCTGCTCGCGGAGCTCGGCGTGGTTGTAGATTTCGCCGTTGAAGACGACGCCGATCGCGTCGTCCGCGGTCCACATCGGCTGCGCGCCGCCGGCGAGATCGACGATGGAAAGCCGCCGGTGCCCGAGGTGGACGCCGGTCGATCCCTCGATCCAATGACCGTCCGCATCCGGACCGCGGTGGGCGATGGCGCCGGTCATGCGCGCGAGGTCGGCGCGTTCCCCGCGCCCCACGAACCCGGCTATTCCGCACATGGAAGCGGGAAGGACTCGGGAATCTGGAAACCAGGAAGCCAGGAAAATCCAAGAGGCCCTGCCGTTCCTGGCTTCCTGTTTTCCAGATTCAAAACCGCCTTCATTCCGCCGCGAGGTTTCGGGCTTCCCGCACGAGGTAGATGCGTTTGCCCTGCGATTCGTAGAAGGTGCGGGTGATCATTTCCGCGAGCAGCCCGAGGAGGAAGCAGATGACGCCGGTCATGAACGTGAAGACCGTCATGAGCGGCAGCGGCGTGGTGATGAAGGGCTTGCCGGCGAAGAAATACAGGGTCAGCGCCCAGAGCGCGAAGCCGGCGGAGACGGCGAACATGAGCGCGCCGCACAGGCCGAAGACGTACATCGGCTTCTGCGCGTGGCGGTCGAGGAATTTCACGACCATCAGGTCGAGCAGGACCTTCAGGACGCGCTCGAGGCCGTATTTCGACTTGCCCGCGCGCCGCGCGAAATGGCCGACCGTCACCTCGGTGATGCGGGCGCCGTGCCAGCTCGTGTAAACGGGCAGGAAGCGATGCATCTCGCCGTAGAGGCGCACGCCCTCGATCACGTCGCGGCGGTAGGCCTTCAACGAGCAGCCGAAGTCCTGGAGCTTCACGCCCGAGACGAACGAGATGAGCTTGTTCGCCATGATGCTGGGGAAGTTGCGCTTGATGGCGTTGTCCTGCCGGTCGCGGCGCCAGCCGGAGACGACGTCGAAGCCCTCGTCAAGCTTCGCCAGCATCTTCGGAATGTCCGCGGGGTCGTTCTGGTAGTCGCCGTCCATCGGGACGATGATGTCGCCGCGGGCGTGGTCGAAGCCCGCCATCATGGCCGCGGTCTGGCCGAAATTCCGGCGGAAATGCAGCACTTTCGCCGCGGGGTTTTCCCTCGCCACGGCGTCGAGTTCCTCCTCGCTGCCGTCGTGGCTCCCGTCGTTGATGAAGAGGATCTCCCACGGCTGCCCGATCGTCTCGAGCACCTCCGCGGTCTTTTCGAACAGCGGGCGGATCGTCTCGCGTTCGTTGTAAATCGGGATAATGACGGACAGCATTCCCTTGCACCGATAATGGCTGCGCGAGGGCGAGACAATGGTTTTAACGCGGGCCGGACCGCGGCCGCGGGGACTTTGTGAAATTTTTCACAAATAGGACTTGTCAGCTCGCGCGGGCGGATTCATTTTCCTCCCCGACGCGCTCTCCCCGTTCGGCGTCGCCCCATTTCCCGTCGACGATTTTGTCCCGCGGCCGGGTCGCCTTTGGCGGGGAAGCCTCCATTCCGACCGATGAATATTTGTCTCTTTTTCGCCGAAGCCGTCCCCATGGGAGCGCCGTCGGTGTTCAGCGCATCGCCGAACACCAGCTTCCTCGCGTGGTTGACGAATTCCGTGTTCGTCTCGGCGCTCGTCGCCCTCGGCATCGTGTGGTTCGCGCGGAAGGCCGTGCGGAACATCCAGATCGTCCCCTCGGGCGCGCAAAACCTTTTCGAGTCCTTCGTCGAGGGCCTCTACAACGCGATGGAGGGCATCGTCGGCCGGCACATGATCGCCCGCAGCTTCGGCCTGCTCGCGACGCTCTTCATCTACATCCTCGTCGCGAACTGGTGCAGCCTCCTGCCGGGCGTCGGTTCCATCGGCTGGGTCGGCGAAGGCCAGACCCTCGGGCCGCTTCGCTCGATCGCGGGCGAGCCGGAGTTCCCGCTGATCCGCCCCGCGACTTCCGATCTGAATCTCACGCTCGCGTTGACGATCGTTTCCATGGGCCTGTGGTTCGTCTGGACGATGCAGGAGGTGGGCCCGTGGGGCTTCCTCAAGCACACGTTCGGTCCCAAGGGCGGCATGACCGGCCTGCTCGGCGCCGTGCTCGCCGTCGTGTTTTTCTTCGTCGGTTTCCTCGAGCTCGTCTCCATCGGCACCCGCGCGCTTTCCCTGCCGCTGCGCCTTTACGGCAACATCTTCGCCGGCGAAAATCTCATCGGCATGATGATGGGCCTCGGCCACGAATTCCATTGGCCGCCTTGGCTCGCCACGATCTCCAGCGTGCTGATTCCGCTCCCGTTTTCCTTCCTCGAGCTCATGGTCGGCCTGCTCCAGGCGCTCGTCTTCACGCTTTTGACCGCGGTCTACATCCAGCTCTCGACGAGCCACGAGGAGGACGCCGCGCACTAGGACCCTTTGCCCCGCCGGGACCGTGCAGGACGCGGACGGCGGGACAGCCACCACAAACCAAAGCCCCAAATCGAAATGACCACCCTTCTTCTCGCCCAGGCCGCCACCACGGCCGCGGAAACCGTCGCCGCCACCGGCCTCACCGGCAACTTCACGTTCGGCATCGCCGGCGCCGGCGCCGCCATCGGCATCGGCCTCATCGGTGCCCGCGCCACCGAGGCCGTCGGCCGCAATCCCGGCTCGTTCGGCCGGGCGTTGACCATGGCCATCATCTTCACGGCGCTCGCCGAGGCGATGGGCATCTTCGGTCTCGTGTTCGCCTTCCAGGGCAAGTAACCCCGCCAATTCCCCGCGCCGCCGCCCGGCTCATCCCGCGCGGCGGCCGACCTCACCAAGCCAAGCCATGGACCAACTTCATTCCCTGCTCACTCAGTTCGGCGTCAGCTGGCCGAAGCTGATCGCGCAGATCATCATTTTTCTCACGCTGTATTTCACGCTGCTGAAGTTCGCCTTCGGGCCGATCATCAAGGTGCTCGAGGAACGCCGCCGCCGCATCGAGGAAGGCCAGGCCAACGCCGAAAAGATCAAGCAGCAGCTGGCCGACGCCGAGAAGCACTACGAAGAGGTCACCCACAAGGCGAACCTCGAGGCCCAGAAGCTCATCGAGGAAGCCCGCAAGAGCGGCGACGCGTTGAAGGAAAAAAAGGCGCAGGACGCCATCCGCGAGGCGGAGGAAATCCTCGTCCGCGCCCGGCAGGACATCGAGATCGAGCGCAATCGCATGAACGCCGAAGTGAAGTCCCAGCTCGTCCATCTCGTGGTAAACACGACGGCGAAGGTCACCGGCAAGGTGCTCACGCCCGAGGACCAGAAGCGCCTCAACGACGAGACCACCGCGCAGCTCGCCTCCTAGGAACCGGCCGCATGAAGATCAGCAAGGAAGCCCGTCGCACCGCCCGATTGCTTTTCCAGGCAAGCGTCGCGGACGGCCGGATCGACGCGGGCAAGGTCGCGGAATATTCCGACCGGCTCATCGCGGAGAAGCCGCGCAGCTACGTCGGCATCCTCAAGGAATTCGCCCGCCTGCTCCGCCTCGAGCTCCAGCGCCGCCACGCGGTCGTCGAAAGCGCCGCGGCGCTCGACGATGCCGGCGTCAGCCACCTCGACGCCGAACTCCGCGCCCGCTTCGGCGCCGATCTCACGATCGAACACCTCACGAACCCCGCCCTCCTCGGCGGACTCCGCATCAAGGTTGGCAGCGACGTCTGGGACGGCTCCGTTTCCAACCGCCTCCAACTCCTTCAACAGCAACTTTAACGACCACCGGCAATGAGCAGCATTCTTCAAGAACTCGAATCCAAGATTCAGGGCCTCCAAAGCGCCTCCACCACGAAGACGAACGTCGGCACGGTCCGCGAGGTCGGCGACGGCGTGGCCCGCATCGAGGGCCTCAGCGACGCGATGCTCAACGAGTTGCTCGAGTTTCCCGGCGGGCTCTACGGCATCGCGTTGAACCTCGAGGAAACCGAGGTCGGCGCGATCATCCTCGGCGATTACACGAAGGTCCGCGAGGGTGACGAGGTCAAGACCACGGGCCGGCTGCTCTCCGTGCCCGTCGGCAAGGGCCTCCTCGGCCGCGTCGTGGACTCGCTTGGCCTGCCGATCGACGGCAAGGGCGACGTGCCGTCCGACGTGACTTATCCGCTGGAAAAGATCGCGCCCGGCATCATCCGCCGCAAATCCGTCAGCCAGCCGGTGCAGACCGGCATCATGGCGGTGGACGCGATGATTCCCATCGGCCGCGGCCAGCGCGAGCTCATCATCGGGGACCGCGCGACCGGCAAGACGACGATCGCGATCGACACGATCATCAACCAGTCGAACGCGAACAAGGCCGCCGAGGCCGCGGGCGAAAAGGATTTCCGCCCGATGTATTCCATCTACGTCGCCGTCGGCCAGAAAAACGCGAACATCGCCCGCGTCGTGAAGACGCTCGAGGACAACGACGCGCTCAAATACACGATCATCGTTTCGGCCTCCGCCTCCGACTCCGCCACGAACCAATACATCGCCCCGTTCGCCGGAGCCGCGATGGGCGAGTGGTTCATGGACAACGGCATGGACGCGCTCATCGTGTTCGACGACCTCTCGAAGCATGCCGTCGCCTACCGCCAGGTCTCGCTGCTCCTCAAGCGCCCCTCCGGCCGCGAGGCGTATCCCGGAGACGTGTTCTACCTTCACAGCCGCTTGTTGGAGCGTTCCGCCCGCGTCGGCGAAAAATACGGCAACGGCTCGCTCACCGCGCTTCCGATCATCGAGACGCAGGCCGGCGACGTGTCGGCGTACATTCCGACGAACGTCATCTCGATCACCGACGGCCAGATCTACCTCGAGACCGACTTGTTCTACCAGGGCATCCGCCCGGCGGTCTCCGTCGGCCTCTCGGTCTCGCGCGTCGGTTCCGCCGCGCAGATCAAGGCGATGAAGCAGGTCGCCGGCAAGATCAAGGGCGACCTCGCCCAGTATCGCGAGCTCGCGGCCTTCGCGCAGTTCGGCTCCGACCTCGACGCCCGCACGAAGGCGACGCTCGACCGCGGCCAGCGCATCGTCGAGCTCTTCAAGCAGGCGCACTACAGCCCGATGCCGGTCGAGCTGCAGGCTTCGGTCCTCTTCGCGATGCAAAATGGCTACATCGACGCGATCCCGGTCGATCGGGTGAAGGAATTCCAGAACAAGCTCCAGGAATTCCTCACGACCCGCAAAACGGAATTGCTCTCCAAGATCGTCGTCAAGAAAGCATTCGACAAGGAACTCGAGGCCGAGATGAAGACCGCCCTCGACGAGTTCAAGAACCTCTTCAAGTAAAAATCCCGTCGATCCGCAGATTAAGCAGATTTTCGCAGATTGATGAAAAGGCTTCGATTCTCCCGGATCAGATCGGCGCCCACCCGTGAAATCTGCGGACTAAAATAACATGCCCTCCACCCGCGACATCCGACGGCGCATCAAGTCCGTCAAGAATACGGCCCAGATCACGAAGGCCATGCAGATGGTCGCCGCGTCGAAGATGCGGAAGGCGCAGGCCCATGCGCTCGCCGGGCATCCGTATGTCCAGCTGTTGAACCGGATGCTGGTCTCGCTGCACGGCCGCGTGAATCCCACGGCGCACCCGCTGCTCGAGAACCGCGAGGTAAGAAAGGAACTCGTCCTCGTCGTCAGCACGGACAAGGGCCTTTGCGGCGGCCTCAACACGAATCTCTTCCGCGAGGCCTTGAAGTTCGACGCCGCCAAAACCGACTTCGTGAGCATCGGGCGCAAGGGCCGGCAATTCCTTGCGCGCACGAAGCGAAACCTGCTCGCCGATTACGAGGTCTCGGACCAGGCGAGCTTCCTGGAGGTCAAACAGGTCTCGAAGTTCCTCGTGGAGAAGTTTCTTGGCGGGGAGGTCGACAAGGTGACGATTCTCTTCTCGCGTTTCGTGAACACGCTCAACCAGGAGCCGCGCGCCGCGACGGTGCTTCCACTCGCCGCGCTGCCGGTGAACAAAGAATTCGAAGAGACGCAAACGGACGACGGCGCGCAGTTCATCTTCGAGCCCGACGAGGAGGCCGTCCTCGACAAGCTGCTGCCCTACTACATCCACTACGGCGTCTACCAGGCCGTGCTCGACGCCCGCGCGTCCGAGCACAGCGCCCGCATGGTCGCGATGAAGAACGCGACCGATAACGCCAAGAACCTCGTGAAGGATCTCACGTTGGAATACAACAAGGTGCGCCAGGCCGCGATCACCAACGAACTCCTCGAAATCACCACCGCGCAAATGGCGCTGGCCTAGAAACTTCAGACAGAATTACAGAATTGACAAAATTAGAAGGTTCCGACGCGAAGTTCCACCCCCGTCGATTCCGTAAATTCTGTCCAAAAAACCGCATTCATCATGAGCAATACAGGTAAAATCGTGCAGGTCATCGGACCGGTGGTCGACGTTGAGTTCGACCCGGCACAGTCCACCCTCCCGAGCATCTACGACGCCCTCGAGATCGACCATTCCGTCGACGGCAAACCCGTGAAACTCGTCCTCGAGGTCCAGCAGCACCTCGGTGAAAATTGGGTGCGCGCCATCGCGATGTCCACCACGGAAGGCCTCCGCCGCGGCACCGCGGTCCGCGCGACCGGCGCCCCGATTTCCGTTCCGGTGGGCGAGGCGATCCTCGGCCGCATCTTCAACGTCATCGGCGAGCCGACCGACGAGCGCGGCCCGGTGAACGCCACGAAATTCTATCCGATCCACCGCCCGGCCCCGGCCCTCATCGACCAGGACACGCAGGCGAAGGTCCTCGAGACGGGCATCAAGGTCATCGACCTGATTTGTCCCTTCACGAAGGGCGGCAAGGTCGGGGCGTTCGGCGGCGCGGGCGTCGGCAAGACCGTCGTCATCATGGAGCTCATCAACAATATCGCCAAGGGCCACGGCGGTTACTCCGTGTTCGCCGGCGTCGGCGAGCGCACGCGCGAGGGCAACGATCTTTATCACGAAATGAGCGATGCCGGCGTCATCAAGCAGGATAATCTCGCCGAGTCGAAGGTCGCGCTGGTCTACGGCCAGATGAACGAGCCTCCGGGCGCCCGCCTGCGCGTCGCGCTCAGCGCGCTCGCCATGGCCGAATACTTCCGCGACGAAAAGAACCAGGACGTGCTCCTCTTCGTCGACAACGTCTTTCGGTTCTCGCAGGCGGGTTCCGAAGTCTCCGCGCTGCTCGGCCGCACGCCGTCCGCGGTGGGTTACCAGCCCACGCTCGCGGCGGAGATGGGCCAGCTCCAGGAGCGCATCACCTCGACGACGAAAGGCTCCATCACCTCGTTCCAGGCCGTTTACGTGCCCGCGGACGATTTGACCGACCCAGCGCCGGCGAACACGTTCGCGCACCTCGACTCGACCATCGTGCTCGAGCGTTCCATCGCGGAGTTGGGCATCTACCCCGCCGTCGATCCGCTCGCTTCCACGTCCAAGGCGCTCGCGCCCGAAATCGTCGGCGACGAGCACTACAAGGTCGCCCGCGGCGTCCAGATCGTGCTCCAGCGATACAAGGATCTGCAGGACATCATCGCGATCCTGGGCATGGACGAGCTTTCGCCCGAGGACAAGCTCACGGTGTTCCGCGCCCGCAAGATCCAGCGTTTCCTCTCGCAGCCATTCCACGTGGCCGAGGTCTTCACCGGCACGCCCGGCCAATACGTCTCGATCGCGGAGACGATCCGCGGCTTCAAGGAAATCCTCGAGGGCAAGCACGACGACGTGCCCGAGGGCAACTTCTACATGAAGGGCGGCATCGACCAGATCAAGGAGTAGGCGACCGCGGAGGCACGGAGACCCGGAGTCCTCGAAAATTCCGTCTCCTCGGTGCCTCTGTGTCTCAGTGGTTAAGAAATTCCAATGGCTACCCTCAAACTCGAAATCGTCACCCCCGAGGCGAAGATCTACTCCGACGACGTCGACTCCGTGCTCGTGCCCGGATCCGAGGGCGAACTCGGCGTGCTGCCCGAGCACATGCCGCTCCTCACGGGACTTTCGGCCGGCGAGCTGCGCGTGATGAAGCAGGGCCGGGAAATCGTGCTCGCGGTGGGCGAAGGTTTCGTGGAGATCACCCCGACGACGGTTTCCGTGCTCACCGACATGGCGATCAACGAATCGGACATCGACGAAACCGCCGCCGAGGCCGCGATCAAGCGCGCGCAGGAGGCGTTGAAGGACGACCAGATCAGCGACGAAGACCACGCCTCCGCCCAAGCCGTCATGCTCAAGTCGCTCGCGCAGCTCAAGGTCAAGCGCCGCAAGCGCAGCTAGTCCCGCGTCGGGCGGGATCGAAACGATGTCCCCGGTTCGCGATTTTCTTCGGCGCCAATGCGACGCAGGTGACTGGTTGATCGGGCAGATCCATGTTTCGCCCAATTTTGAACTGCGTCACGTCGACGACGCGACCGCGGCGACCCCCGAAGTCTTCACGCGGCCCGAGGACGCGCGCGAAATCGCGAAATACGACGCGGCGGGAAATTACCGTCCGCTGAAGACCGCGCCGAATCTGCGCCGCGGCTGGCGGTTGGGCCTCGCGGACATCGACGCCTTGCGGCTCGCGCTCGACCTGTTCTACCCCGCCGCGCTCGGCACCTGGCTGGCCGCGCACCGCGGCGAGCTTCGTCCCGTCGCCCTGCGCGAGACGCTCGCGCGACAGACCGGCATGTATCGCGTGACGCAACTGCTCCGCGACGACCAGGCGACGGAACTCATCGGAAAAACCTGCGAGCGGGGCTGCCTGCGCCCACGGCTCTGGCGGATCGATTCCGTGGATTTCCCGGCGGACACCGCCCGGGAATCCGCAACGACGATCCCGGTGCTTTGCGTGGAGGCCTGCAACCTTCTGGTGGCCGCGTGCCGGCCCCTCGCCCGGGAAAATCTGCCGAAAAGCCCGTGACCGCTCGCCGCCGCGCGGATTTTTATTCGCGCGGGGCACGGCGGAAAGGTAATCAATCGCGAGCGCATCGTCGCGTTTGCCTCCCCGTGTTCTCCATGTTTCTGCACCGCGCGCGCCTCGTTCTTCCGGTTTCCTCGCCGCCGATCGAGAATGGCGCGGTCGCCGTCGATGGGCGGAGAATCATCGCCGTTGCGCCGTTCGCCGACCTCGCGGTGCGATTCTCCCACGCGGAAGTCGTCGATCACGGCGAGACGATCCTGCTGCCTGGCTTGATCAACGCGCACTGTCACCTCGACTTCACGGTCATGCGGGGATCCATCCTGTCGAACGGGAGTTTTTCTGCCTGGGTGCGTCGCATCAACGACCTGAAGCGCACGCTGACCGACGCGGATTATCTGGCGTCCATCGCGGAGGGCTTTGCCGAGTTGAAGAAGTGGGGCACCACGACGGTGCTGAACATCGAGTCCCTGCCCGAGCTCATGGTGCATCTGCCGCCGCCGCCGATTCGCACCTGGTGGTTCTACGAACTGCTCGACATTCGCAACCGCGTCCACACCGAGGAAGTCGTGGCGGGGGCGCTGTCGTTCTTCGAAGAGCGCCCCGCGTGGCACGGCGGCTTCGGGCTGTCGCCTCACGCGCCCTACACGACTTCGCTCGAGCTCTACCGCCTCGCGCGATCCTGCGCGGAGGAATACGGCATGCCGTTCACGACGCACCTCGCGGAATCCGACGAGGAAATGGCGATGTTCGAACAAGGCGGCGGACCGCTCTACGATTTTCTCGCGTCCATCGGCCGGGACATGAGTGATTGCGGCGGCCGGACTCCGATCCGCCATCTTCTCGAGGCGGGCGCGTTGCCGCCGGGCGCCATTCTCGCGCACCTGAATCGGCTGGGCCCGGGCGACGAGGCGCTGCTGGCCGAATACGGACGGGGTTTCTCGATCGTGCATTGCCCGAACTGCCACGTCTATTTCGAGCGCGAGCCGTTTCCTTATGCGACGCTGCGCGATCTCGGTCTTCGCATCAGCCTGGGCACGGATAGCTGCGCGAGCAACCGCGGGTTGAATCTTTTCGACGAGATGCAGACCTTCCGGCGGAAGAACGACGGCGTAAGCCCGGGGGAGTTGATCGAGATGGTCACGCGTCATCCCGCCGCGGCGCTGGGCCGGGCCGGAAACTTCGGCGAGCTCAGCGTGGGGGCGCGCGGCGATTTCATCACGCTGCCTTTTGGCGGGGCTCCCGGGGACGCGTTGGAAGCGGTGGTGGAAAACCGCGCGCCGCCCGTGGCCGTTTACATCAACGGTCAGAGCGCATAGTCGCCGCGATAACGATCCAGGCTCAGCCCGCGGATTTGTTCGCCGCATCGATCGATCGTGAGGGCCGCCTCCTCGAGAAAATTGAGCGCGCCGAAATAGGGGACGGCCCCGGAGAAATTCAGGGCTCCGGACAGATAGCGCTGGCGGATCTCGCCGAGGTCCCGTTCGAGCGAGGCGAAGGCGGCCAATTGCGAGGCGGGAGGCTCGAAGGAGGTTTCGCTTCGAAACGCGGCTTCGAGCGCGGTGAGCACCTCGAGGAAGCCTTTTTGCATCGCGGCGATGCGCTCCGCGAGCCGTTCGACGACCTCGGCGGGCACCTCGATCCGGGCAAGCTCACGCGTGGAGAGCAGGCAATACCCGAGCCGCTCAGCGCTCTGCAGAAGGGCGAGAAGTTTTTCGCGTTCCCCGGCGGGATATTCCGGCGTGGTCGCGACGCGCACCCAGGCCGCGAGCTCCGGCGGAATGAGGGCGATGCGCTCCTCCGGAAAGGCCGCGAAGTTTTTTCCGGCCGGCTCGACAAGCTGCCGGCAGCAGGCGAAGAACTCCGCGAAGAGGCTGCAAATTTCCCGCTGCGGGAGCAGGGGCCAAAGCAGCCGCTGAACGATCGCGGAGAGAACGAGCGCGATGACGACGCCGAAATAGACGTTCACGATCTGCGGAAACGTGACCGCCTTCTGCGGGTCCAGGCCGATGCCGCCGATGAAAAAAAGCATGCCGCATTGCGTGTAGAGCCCGATGCCGCCGTCCCGGGCAATCGTGAATCCCAGCGCGAACAACCCGGCCGCGAGGAAAACGTTCATCCACAGGTATTCCGTGAGAAATGGCGTGAGCGCGAACAGCAGGGCGGCGCCCGGGATGCCGGCCAGCGCCACGGTGATCACGTAACTGAACGCGCGCCGGTCACCCTCGCCGCCGGGATAGAGCCGGGAGGTCGCCGTAAGCAGCCACGCCGCAAAAGGCACGGTGAGGCCGCCGGGAGGATTGATCCAGTTCACGTAGACAAGGGCGAGCGCCGCGGTGACGCCGCCCTTGATTCCGTTTCGAATCCAGAAGCCCGTGAGGCGAAAAGGCTCCGGGCGGGACGGCCGGTCCGGCGCGATGACCTCGGGCGTATGGTGGATCTGATGGAGGC
This sequence comes from uncultured Chthoniobacterales bacterium, assembly GCA_964247025.1. Classification (GTDB taxonomy): domain Bacteria; phylum Verrucomicrobiota; class Verrucomicrobiia; order Chthoniobacterales; family JAATET01; genus JAATET01. Next base: position 41,313 of record CAXTSM010000016.1, on the reverse strand, counting down.
AATCGCGGATCACCCGCAGCCGCGCGCCAATGTCGAGGATCGCCACGAAATGAGCGGCGAAATCCATGGCTTCCCGCACGGGAACGCTCCGGCTCAGGCCCTGCGCGCGGACCTCCTCCAGGCGGGTTTCGCAACGCTCCATCGCCGAGACGAGGGTGGGATTGACGGGGTCGATGTCCTCCCGGTAGGTCACGAGGCTTTCGAACTCCCGCTCGATCTCCGCGTGGAGAGCGCGGAGTTCCGCGCCGAAAAGGTCGCGGTAGCGCGATTGCCCGGGCAGGCGCTGGCCGAGGCTCTCGGCGGCCTCGAAAAGCGCGCCGAGCTCCGCGGTCATCTGTCGACGGAGCGGCAGCTTGACCCGGAAGTATTCGCTTTCCCGCTGCCCGTAACGGAGGAGCAGGCGCAGGGTGTTCATGCGGGTGGAAAAACGAAGCTCCTCCGCCGAGAGCGCGAGGCTGGTTTCCTCCGCGTCCAGCAGGCGCCGGCTCCGGACCGACGCGACGCGGCCGGCTTCCGCCAGCGTCGCACGGAAGCTGTTCTGGAACTCCACGCGGGCGTAACGCGGCCAGACCACGCTGGTCACGGCCGTCGAAACCACGATGCCGAGCGTGATCTCGAGGATGCGATTTATTCCGATGTGCCAGGCGTTCGCGGGCGATTCCATCGTGTTGCCGACGACCACGAGGGTCGTGAGCGCCCCGAGGAAAAACGCGTAGGGGTAGCGGTTGCCGCCGAACATCATCGTGCCGATCGTCGCGATGAGGAAGATGCCGACGACGATCACCGGCGGGTTCGTGGCGAAATTTCCGACCAGCAGGATGCCGAGGCAGGCGCCGACCAGGGTGCCGATCGCGCGCAGCATGGCCTTCTCCGCGATCGCGCCGACGTATTGGGCCAGCATCAGCACGACCACCGTAAAGATGCACCACGTCGGGCTCGGCAGCCGCATCCACAGCGCGATGGCGAAGCCGATGACGCCCGCGAGCGCCATCTTGATGCCCTGCCGCACCGGCATGCTGGGGAAAGTCTCGGCGGGCATGATGGTCCGCAGATTTCGCAGACTTTCGCCGATAAATACAGGAGTCTCGATTGGAGCGTTTCTGCAAAATGCCTTTTCCCAAGTCGGCGTAAACCTGCGAAATCTGCGGATGGAATGGATGTTCTCACCAACGCGGAAATCGACGTCCTGGGCACCTTCGTGCCGTGGTGGATCGTGATCGGCGTCTTTGCCTACCTTGCGGCGTGGATCGTCGTGCGGGCGCTCGAGCACCGGCGGCTCACGCGGCACATCTGGCACCTGCCATTGTTTTTTCTCGCGCTGGTCGTGCTCTTCTACTCCGCTATCGGCCTTGCGCTTGCGCCATGAAATCCCGCCACGCGATCACCCTTGCCACCGTGCTGCTCGCGCTCGGGGCGGCCTCTCTCCTCTACCAGCGCTACTATTCGATCCCGTGGACGCGCGACGGCCAGGTGCGCGCGAACATCGTCGGCATCGCGCCGCGGGTGGCGGGGCCGGTCATCGAGATTCCCGTCAAGGACAACCAGCCGGTCAAGAAGGGCGACCTGTTGTTCGCGATCGATCCGGCGACCTTCCAGGCGGCGGTCGACATGGCGGCCGCGAAGCTTCAGCAGGCACAATCGGACGCCCTCCAGGCGCAGCAGAATCTCGACCGGCAGACGGAGCTCTATAAAACCAGCGTCGTCGGCCAGCAGGAATATCAGAACGCGCAAGACCAGTATGACGCGTCCACCGCGAACGTCGCGGCCGCCAAGGCCCAGCTTACGACGGCGCAGCTGAACCTCGATTACACGCGCGTCTACGCGCCGGTGGACGGCTACTTGACGAACGTGAACACGAGCCCCGGCACCTACGTGAACGCCGGCGAGCAGTTGCTCGCGCTGGTGGATGCCAGTTCCTTCTGGGTCGCGGGATATTTCAAGGAGACGCAGATTTCCAGCGTGCGGCCAGGGGACAAGGTTCGTCTCACGCTCATGGGACACGCGTCGGCATCGTTCGAGGGCGTGGTCGAAAGCACGGGTTGGGCGGTGTTTCTTTCCGACGGCGCGACGGTCGAGTTGATCCCGCAGGTGTCGCAAACCATCGATTGGGTGCGCCTGCCGCAGAGGTTTCCCGTCCGCATCAAGGTCGTCGGGAAATCGCCCGTGCCCCTGCGCATCGGGCAGACGGTGTCCGTGGCGATGGAAGGAAAATAGCGGCCGGCCGGCATGAAAATCTACACGCGCACCGGCGATGACGGCACGACGGGGCTTTTTTCCGGCGATCGGGTGCCGAAAACCCACGCGCGCGTGGAGGCCTACGGCGCGGTGGACGAATTGAACGCGGCGCTCGGGGTCGCCCGGGCGGGCGGCGCGCAGCCGGCGGTCGCGACATTGCTCGATGCCGTGCAGCGTCAGCTTTTCAAGCTCGGGGCGGACCTCGCCACGCCGACCGGCTCCCGCCCCATTGCGCGGATCGACGCGGCGGACATCCGGTGGCTGGAGACGGAGATCGACCTCATGACCGCCCGGCTGCCCGAACTGAAAGCGTTCATCCTGCCGGGCGGCACCCTGGCGGCGGCGCAGCTTCAGGTCGCCCGCACGATGGCCCGCCGCGCGGAGCGGCGGGCGCTGCGGGTCGACGACGCCGGGAACGAAGTCGGAATTTATCTCAATCGGCTGTCTGACTTTCTGTTCACCCTGGCCCGGTTCGAGAATCTCCTGAGCGGGACGAGCGAGACGGAGTGGCATCCCGGATGACGGACGCGAAAACGCCCCGCGGTGAGGCGGGGCGTTTCCCAGAGGGGCACGGCCATCCTGGCGGTGATCGTGCGATGGCTCATGGGCAGGACGCCCACGCCACGGGATTAATAGCGGCGCTGGGGCCGTCCGCCCCGGTCGCGATCTCCACCGCCGCCGCCGCCCCGGTTGCCGCCGCCGCCGAAGGACTTGCGGGGCGCGTTCGGGCCGAAGTCCTCGCGGGGACGAGCCTCGTTCACGGTGAGGTTGCGGCCGTCGAGATCCTTGCCGTGGAAAAGATTGATCGCGGCCTGGGCTTCTTCGGCCGATGCCATCGTGACGAAGGCAAAACCGCGCGAGCGGCCCGTTTCGCGATCGGAGACAATGGCGACATCGGTGACGTTGCCGGCGGCGGAGAAGGCGTCGCGGAGGTCGCCGTCGTTCGTGTTGAAGGAGAGATTTCCGACGTAGAGTTTGGTGGACATGATTTTGTGGGTTTGGATTTGTTCGAGCACTTCAGCGTCCGTCGCGGCATTCGATCACCGAATTTCGAATCACCACCGGAAGCTCGCGGAAGACCGCGCCACAAATACCAACTAGCAAATCTACCAACGCCCGGCTGGGCTATGTCGTGCGACGGGCAATCAAGCAAAACGGCAAACGAATGCAAGGGAGATCTGGCGCTCAGTGCCCCATGAATGTGGTGCCGCAGAAAATCCAGGTCGAAAACGCGTTGATCGCGATGGACGCGACGATCAGCGCCGGCGCCCAGCCGATCCGCTGACGCGACTCGGTTTCCAGCAGGATGAGCAGCGCCCACGGCATCAGCAGCGAGGCGTAGCGGTACGAGACCTGCCAGCCGCCGGCGTTGCCATGGATCCAGAGCAGGGCGGTGAGGACGGCGATCGCGAGCCAGCCGACGGGGCGGAGATCGGCGCCCCGTCGGCCGGCGCGGAAGAGGAGAAAAAGGAAGGGCGACGATAAAAAAATCGAGCCACCCCAGCCGGAAGGGAGCAGCCAGGGGAAGTCGCCCAGGATTTTCCACGGCTCGAAGACCATGTGGTAGAGATTCATCGGCACGGCCTGGAGGGAAAAGATGCCGAAGCGGTAACCGGGCTCCGCCAGCACGCCCGGGATGCGCGCGTAGCCGAAATCGAGCGGCGAACCAAAGCGGCTGGCGTTATAAACGAGGGTGAGAAGGCCGAGCAGCGCCGGAAAAATGGAGAACCGCAGAATGAGCGGCCATTCGCGCGGCAGGTCGGAGAGCCGGTCTGCGCGGTTCCGCAACAGCAGAAAATAAAGGATCGGCGCGGTGAGGAGCACCTCGGTGCGGTTGCCGAACGCCGTGGCAAAAAAGAAACCGGCCAGCAGCGGTCGCGGGAAAACCAGCGTGAACGCGAGCGCGCCGAGTTCTCCGGCGACGGCGAACCCGATGGCGAGTTGCCACGCGCCGCCGAAGGCGAGATTCGGCCAGAGGCAGCTGCCGAAAAGCGGCGTCGCGGCGAAGAGCGTTCGTTTCCAAGGCGGGAGCCGGAAGGCGCCGGCGAGGAGGAAGGCGAAGCCGGTGACGGCCGCGCCGAGCAGGCCGATCACCAGGCGCAACGGGAACGCCGCGAGCAGGTGGCCTTTCACGAGAGCGGCGAACGGCAGGACGCTCAGCACCGCGCCGAGCGGAAAGACGCTGTAGTAATGACCGTCGGACGCGACCATCTCGTTCAGCCATTCGGGCGGCGCGGTGTTCAGGCCCAGCCGGCCTTCCAGCAGGGCGCCGGCGATGCGAAACGTGTAGTCGTAATAGGCCCGCGCCTCCCCGGCGGAAATCCACGCCGCGGCGAACGCGACGAGGAGCACGGCAAGGAACGTCGGGAGGGAAGGAAATTTCGGCGCCATGCTGCCCGGGAAATCTCCGTCGCCGACATTCCTGGAGGCAAGCAGAATGGGGAGCCCAGGCAGCGGCACCTTTCGGCCTCCGGCGAAAGAAACGGAGGGCTCTTCGGCGGGATGCCGAAGGCGGCGCGCGGCGAGCGTGGGCTCCCCGCAGACCATCGCGGTCGGGGATGACTTGAGACTTTCGCCTTGGGCGCGTGGCGGCTAGCCTGCGGGGATGTCCTCCCCCGACCCCTCCGCGCCTCCGTGGGATCAAATCTCCCGCGACCCCGATTTCCGCGGCCTCCTCGCAAGGAAGGCGCGGTTCATCGTCCCGGCGACGATTTTTTTCCTGCTCTACTATTTCGCGCTGCCGCTGCTCGTCGGCTACGCGCCCGACCTGATGGCGCGACCGATTTGGGGCGAGCTCAACGCGGCCTATCTGTTCGCGCTGTCGCAATTTTTCATGGCGTGGATCCTGGCCGGCGTCTACGTGCGCGCGGCCTCGGGCTGGGATCGTGACGCGGCTGCGGTGTTGAGGAAATTCGGCCGGCAATGAGCGCCCTCCCGGCCGCGGGCCCGATGGGCCACACGTCACTGTGGATGTTCTTGAGCTTCGTGGCGGCGACGTTGGTCGTGACGTGGTGGAGCGCGCGGCGATCGTCCGGCGCGAGCGCGTATTTCGCGGCGGGTCGGCGCATCACGGGCTGGCAGAACGGGCTCGCGATCGGCGGTGATTACATGAGCGCGGCGAGCTTCCTCGGCATCACGGGCATGATCGCCTTCAACGGCTACGACGGCTTCCTGTATTCGGTGGGGTTCCTCGTCGCGTATCTCACCGTGCTGCTGATCGTCGCGGAGCCGCTGCGGAACACCGGCAAATACACGATGGCCGACGTGCTGGCCTTCCGCATGAGCCCGCGGCCGGTGCGCGCGATGGCCTCGGTGAGCACGCTGACGGTGTCCACGTTCTACATGATCGCGCAGATGGTCGGCGCGGGCGCCCTGGTCAGGCTGCTGCTGCCGGGCGTGAGCTACGAGATGGCGGTGGTCGGCGTCGGCGGGCTGATGATCGTCTACGTGGTCTTCGGCGGGATGCTGGCCACGACGTGGGTGCAGATCATCAAGGCCGGGCTGCTGATGTCCGGCTCGCTGCTCCTGAGCGGGCTGGTGATGCGGCACTTCGACTTCAGCGCGGCGAAGTTCATCGATGCGATCACGCACGTTTCGTTCCATCGAGACGGCGAGCTCGTGACGCAGAATTTTCTCCAGCCGGGACTAAAATTCGGCGCCGCCGTCACGCATGGCTGGGGGCCGCTCGACATGGTCTCGCTCGGCCTCGCGCTCGTGCTGGGCACGGCCGGGCTGCCGCACGTGCTGGTGCGCTTCTACACCGTGCCCGACGCGCAGACCGCCCGCGCCTCGGTCGTGTGGGCGATGGTCATCATCGGCGCGTTTTACCTGATGACGACGTTCCTGGGCTTCGGCGCGGCGACGATCCTGACGCCCGACCGCATCGTCGTGGACGGCAAGCCGAACGACAACATGAGCGCGCCGCTGCTCGCGCAGGCGCTCGGCGGCGAGATCCTGTTCGCGTTCATCAGCGCGGTGGCGTTCGCGACGATCCTGGCGGTGGTGGCGGGATTGACGATCAGCGCGAGCACGAGCTTCGCGCACGATTTCTGGACGAACGTGATCCACCACCGACGCGAGCACCGGCCGGGCGAAGAGGTTTTCGTCGCGCGCGTGACGGCGTTCGTCGTGGGGGCGGTGGCGATCGTGCTCGCGATCAAGCTGCAGACGATCAACGTCGCGTTCCTGGTCGGGCTCGCCTTCGCGGTGGCGGCGAGCGCGAATCTGCCGGCGATCGTCTTCTCGATTTTCTGGCGGCGGTTCAACACCGCCGGCGCCGTGATCGGAATGGGCGTCGGCCTGGCGAGCGCGATCCTGCTGATCCTGGTCAGCCCGAGCGTGATGGGAATGGACGCAAAGGCGCTGATCCACGGCGAGCCGTGGTTCCCGCTCAAAAATCCTGGGATCGTGAGCATCCCGCTGGGGTTCCTCGCGTCGGTGTTGGGCACGCTGCTTTCCGGCCAGCGCGCGTCGGCGGAAAAGTTCACGGAGCTGGAGGTGCGCGCGAATACCGGCCTCGGCGCGGAAAAGGCGACGGAGCATTGACGAAGCTCGACCTTCCGTCGAGTCGCCGGCTCTTCCGTTCTTCAAGGCTGGGTGGAGCCACCCGACGGCGCCGGGCGGTCATCGCGTTGCGCCTTGCTTAAAAAGACGCCGCCGCGACCGTCCGCTGACGGAATTTTTGAAAAGAGACGCCGACGAAAGATGCCTCGCGTTCTTGGATGATTAAAAAAAGGTGAAGGCCCGGGCGGAAGGGTCTTCGGGGGGATCCGAAGGGCCAATGGGCCGCCCCCCGGGCCGGCGCTACGGTCGCTCCGCTTCGGGTAAATCGAGTGAGCCCAGACTCTTAAGTCCCTTTCCCCGGCAGCCGAATGACGCCATTCTCTCGCCGCCACGCGGGCCCTCGCGGACTTCTTCCGGCCGGAAGGGCGCGAGATCGTTCTGCGCGGTGCATGTAAAAAAATCGTCATTTGATAAAAAAATCCTTGCCAAATCTGGGCCAGCCCTAAAAGGTCCCCGCAAGTTCTCCTCCTTTGGTTCACGTCAAATAACGCGCGCCGAAGATATGTTTCCTTAATTTACCCGTTCCCATCAATCATATGCCGAAAAACGTCCGATTTTCATCACCCTCGCACCGCGCCGCTGGTTCGCGTTCTTCTTTCCGCCCGCGCCTTTCGGCGGCGGCCTTGACGGGTCTTTCCGTTTTGATTGCTGGAGCTGCCTTCGTGCCGTGTGCCCAGGCGGCCAACGATGCCTGGTCGACCACGCCCGCGAACGCGACTTTCACGGGGAACAACTGGACGCCGGGGACCACGACTCCCGGGGCCGCCACCGGGACGATCCTGGCGGGGGACAGCCTTTATTTCGGTGTTTCCAGCATTACCGCTCTGAATGAGAACGAGGCGGCCGGCTTCAGCATCGGGGGCTTCACCTTCAATTCCGGCGCATCGGCCTACACCATTACCGGCAATTCGTTTGCGCTGAGCGGCGGCATCACCAACAACAGCACCGCTCTCCAGACCATCAACAATGCGTTCACGATGGCCGCCACCAATACCTTCACGACGACGACGGGCGGAGGCAATCTGGCGCTTGGCGGGGTGATCGGCGGTGCGGGCGGCCTGACCAAGGCCGGAGTGGGCACGCTGACGCTCGGCGGCTCCAGCACCTACACCGGCGGGACGATCGTCAACGGGGGAACGCTCGCACTGAACAAAGGTGGCGGGGCGGGAACCGTCCAAGGGGTGGTGACGGTCAATACCGGTGCGACGCTCGCCCTGACGGCGGGGGACGCCTTGGGTTACAACGCGGGAGTCCAGGTCTCGACCATAAACGTGAACGGAGGGTCGGTAACCGCTTCCGCGGGAAATCAAGGTTATCTCACGAGTTTCAACCTGACGGGCGGCACCGTCTCGGGCACCTCCTTGTTCCGCTTCAACGTGAATGCGGCCGCGGCCCCCACCATCTCGTCGCTCGCCAGCGCGACGACTTCCACGTTCTCGGCCAATATCGACTCTTTTACCGGCTCGGGCACGGCCGGAAGCCTGGGGATCAACGTGGCGACCGGGACGGTCACGGGCGGAGTGGACCTGACGATTTCTGGAGCGATCATCAGTGGCGGCGGAATCACCAAAACGGGGACCGGGTATCTCAATCTTACCAACGGCGCCAGCACGTTTGCCGGTCCGATCGTGATCAACGGCGGCACGGTGAACGTCGGAGCGGCCGCCAGCGATAACGGCAGCTCGGGAGCCCTGGGGCTGTCGAACGCCGGAAAAACGATCACGGTCAATCCTGGCGCCAAGCTGTCGGGCACCACGACCAATTGGTTTGGAAACCAAGGCAACGTGGGAACGCTGCCCACGATCACGGTCAACAGCGGCAACCTGACCACCACCCGCTACACCACCCTGGGCGCGTTGAATCTAAATGGCGCCACGATGTCGAATAGCGACACCGCCGACACCGGGAACTACCAATCCTTCGCGTTGCGCGGCAACGTGACGGTGGGAGGTACGGCCGCCTCCACGATTTCGACCACGGCGGCAACCGCCACCACCGGAGGCGTTCACCTGGGCGCCAATACGATCTTCACCGTGGCGGACGCCACCGGCAATGCCAACGCCGACCTCATCGTCGGCGCGCCGCTGCGCAACCAATCCGGCGACTTCGCCAATGCCGCGGGCGGGTTCACGAAGGCCGGCCCCGGCACCATGACGCTGGGCGGCGCCAGCACTTACACCGGCATAACGAACGTCACCGCCGGAACGCTTGTCTTGGATGCCGGAGCGTCACTTTATTCCGCCGGCACGGTGGCGGGCAGCGTCGTGGTCGGCACTGGAGCGACCGTAAGGTTCGATGGCAACGACACCCTTGGTGGATCAGGCGCGGTGAGCCCCGTGGTCGTGACCGTCAATGGCGGCACCTTGGCCAGCAATGGAACTTACACCTCCTTGAGCAATCCCGTTTTCAACGGCGGCACCCTGCTCGCGAACGGCGGCCCAAGTGTGGATTTCCCGGCCTTTTCGCTTCGCGGCACCGTGACGGTGGGAGGGACCACGCCAACCAATTTCAACGCGGGCACCGGAAACAACAACAACGTCGCCCTCGGCGTTTTCGCCCCTGGCGCCGCCGACACGACCACCACCTTCAACGTGGCTGACGCAACCGGCAGCGCGGCGGCCGATTTGATCGTCAACAATTCTTTCAGCAACCAAAACGGGGCGAACGGATTGACCAAGATAGGCGCGGGCACCATGACGCTGAACGCGGCGAACACCTACACGGGGGCGACGAACGTGAATGCGGGCACGCTCGTTCTTGGCGCCGGAGGCTCCGTCTACGCGAACGGAACCGTGGCGGGCGCCTTGAACGTGGCCAGCGGAGCGACGGTGCGCTTCGACGGGAACGACTCGCTGGGCGGCTCGGACGTGATCAGCCCCGTCGTCGTGACGGTCAACGGCGGCACGTTGGCGAGCAACAACACTTATACCTCCTTGAGCAACCCGGTCCTGAACGGGGCAACCATCACGAGCAACGGAGGCACGTCCGTCAACTTTCCGGGATTTTCCCTGCGTGGAACCGTCACGGTGGGAGGAAGCGCGGCGACCAACATCAACGCCGGCACCGGAAGCTTCAACAATGTGGCGATTGGAACATTCAACACCAGCGGTGATTCCGTCACCTTCAATGTGGCCGACGCGACGGGAGACGCGCTTTCCGACCTGAACGTGAACACCCCTCTATCCAATCAAGCGGGGAGCGGTCTTGCCGCCGGTGCGGTCAATGGCCTGATCAAGGCAGGAGTGGGAACGATGACGCTCTCCGGCGCGAACACCTACACGGGACCGACTTCGGTGAACGGCGGCAAGCTTCTCGTCAATGGCTCGATCACCAGCGCGACGACGGTGAACGCCGGCGGCACGTTGGGCGGAAGCGGCACCATCACCGGAAACGTCGCGGTGAACGGCGGCACGCTTTCTCCCGGCAACAGCCCTGGCCTGCTCACGGTCTCAGGCAATCTGACCCTGGACTCGGCCAGCACCACGAACTTGGAGATCAACGGCACGACGCGGGGGACGACCTACGATGCGCTTGATGTCACCGGCACGGTTAATTATGGGGGCACCCTCAATTTGTTATTGGGCAGCGCCGGCACCGCGGGGAATAGCTACAATCTCTTCAGTTTCAGTTCGTTGGGCGGAACGGATTTCTCCGCGGTGAATTTCACCATTCCTGGAAATGGGACCGTGGGGGGACTTTATTCCGTCGGGGACCGCACCTTCACCGCCTCCACTGCGACGCTGACCTACACCTTCACCGAGAGCACCGGTATCCTCAACCTCACCGCGATACCAGAGCCGGCCACTTACGGGATCGCAATGGCGGCCTTGTTGGGCGGCCTCGCGTGGCAGCGTCGTCGTCGCGCCGCCCGCGCCTAAGATTTAGGCCGAAAAAGGACGCGAAGCGTTCCCGAGGCTTTTACAAACGCGGTTCAGATTCCGTGAAGAGGTCTTCGCCTCGGATCAAAGAGGCGGGCGAGACGAATTAAACGGTTTGAGTCGCGAAGCGGCGGTCAAAATACACCGGCGCGCCTGGCAACCTTCAAAACGTCTAAAAAGATGCCGGTGAGGGCGAAAAGATACCGGTGAGGGTGACTTGCGTGCTCGGACGATAAAAGAACGGCGGACGTTGTAGCCGCCCCGCTCCGTCGGGGCGTGCCCGGGTGCGAGGCGAGCGCGGTCTTCACCCGGCACGGCGACAGAGCGCCGTGGCTACAAGGAGGGAGCGGGAGGCGTGGCCGTGGGCGGACGTGATCGCCACGGGCTGACGTTGTAGCCGCCCCGCTCTGTCGGGGCGTGCCCGGGTGCAAGGCGAGGGCGGCCTTTACCCGGCACGGCGACAGAGCGCCGTGGCTACAAGGAGAGAGCGGGAGGCGTGGCCGTGGGCGGACGTGATCGCCACGGGCTGACGTTGTAGCCGCCCCGCTCCGTCGGGGCGCGTGCCCGGGTGCAAGGTGAAGGCGGCCTTCGCCCGACACGGCGACGGAGCGCCGTGGCGACAAGGAGGGAGCGGGGGCTTGGCCGTAAGATGGCGAGATTGCCGCGGGCTGGCGTTGGAGCCGCCCCGCTCTGTCGGGGCGCATGCCCGGGTGCAAGGTGAGAGCGGCCTTCGCGTGGCACGGCGACAGAGCGCCGTGGCGACAAGGTGAGGGAGCGAGAGGCGTGGCCGTGGGATGACGAGATTGCCGCGGGCTGACGTTGGAGCCACCCCGCTCCGTCGGGGCGCGTGCCCGGGTGGAAGGCGAGGGCGGCCTTCACCCGGCACGGCGACGGAGCGCCGTGGCTACAAGGAGGGGCATGGGCTTGGCCGTGGGATGACGAGATCGCCACGGGCTGGCGTTGGAGCCGCCCCGCTCCTTCGGGGCGCATGCCCAGGTGCAAGGTGAAGGCGGCCTCGCCCGGCCCGGCGGCGGGCGCCGTGGCTACCTCTTCACGTTGGTTGCGGCGTTGCTCACGCGAGTTTGGCGAGGACGTTCGTCAGGAAGGGGAGGAGCTGTTTTTTACGAGAGACGATGCCGTCGAGCTGCCACAGGTGCGGCTCGATCGAGGGGAAGTCGATGTGCTTCGTGAAGCTCTCGTCGCCGCGCACGATGAGCACGGAATTCTGGGAATTGATGTCCGTGACGAGCAGGGCGGAGAACAGGAAATCGCGCGACCGGCGGTAGCGTTCCAGCGCGTCGGTGAGGGCGGTTTTCTTCTCGGGAAAATGGGAGAACGAAAGCTCCTCGATCTGCGAGGCGCTGAAGCGGACGCCGGATTCCTCGAATTCCTTGCAATCCGCGCCGATGGCCTGCTCGGGCGTCATCGTGAGCAACGGGGAGCCGACGGAGAAAATCTCCGCGGCGAGCGTGGCGGGGTCGACGCCGGCGATGGCCGCGAGTCGCGCCATGACGCGCCGGTCCACGTCCGTCGTGGTCGGCGAGCTGAGGTTCAGCGTGTCGGAGATGACGCCGGCCATGAGGATGCCGGCCATCGGGGCCGGAATCGGAATGTCAGCCTGCTCGTAGCAGGTGGCGACGATCGTGCTGGTGGAGCCGACGGGGCGGTTGAGAAACAGGATGGGCGCGTCGGTGCTGATCGTGGAGCCGAGGCGGTGGTGGTCGAGGATCTCGACGATGGGGAGGGATTCCGCTCCCTTGACCGCCTGCGACATCTCGTTGTGGTCGACGAGGATGAGCTGCCGCGGCACCGGCTTGAAGAAATCGCTCTTGGACAGGATGCCCTCGAGCCGGCCGGACTCATCGATGACGGGGAAGGCGAACTGGGACGACATGGCGACCTCGCGGCGCGCCTCCTCGAGCGGGGTGTCGGGCTCGAGCGATTCGAAGTCGGCGTAGAGCATTTTTTCGGCGGTGATGGAGCTGCGCGCGAGCAGGACGGTGGTGGCGGTGTCGTGGGGCGAGCTGATGACGACGGTGCCTTTGGCGCGGGCGGCGGCGAGCACGTCTGCGCCGACCTTCAGCCCGCCGGTGACGACGAGGGCCTTCACGCCGGCTTCGATCGAAATGTGCTGGATGTTGAAGCGGTCACCGACGATGAGGACGACGCGCGCGATGTCGAGCGACGCGATGCGCTTGCGGAACGAGGCCGTGTACATGGCGGCGACCACGAGGAGGTGGCGGTCGGGCGTTTCGCACAGTGGCCCGACGAGGACGGTGCCCTGGATCGTGGCGCAGAGGTTCGCGAGCGAGGCCTCGACCTCGCGATGGGAATCGATTTCCTTGGGGGGCGGGAAGAGCTGGCGGCTGATCTTGAAGCTGGAAATGAGGCCGACGCAGTGGCCGTTGTCGTCGACGACGGGCAGGCCGCGGAAGCGATTTTCGCCGATGCGCAGCATGGCCTGGTAGACGGGCTCGCGGACGTGGGCGGAGACGACGTTGCGCTCCATGACGTCGCCGACGCGCGAGCGCACGTCGCCGAAGAAAGCGGGCGGCTCGACGCCGAATTTCCCGAGCACGAAGTCGATGCGCTCGTTGGTGTTGCCGCAGCGGCCGGCGGTGGCGGTGGCGTCGCCCGTGCGGCGCTTGAGTTCGGCGTAGGCGAGGGCCGAGACGATGGCATCCATGTCGGGATTCCGGTGGCCAATGACGATGGTTTCCATTACGGCGGGAGGGTTTAGCAGATTTCGCCCGGCGGGGAAGCCGGGAGAATGCCGGCGGGTCGGGCCGTCAGGTGGCGCGCAGGTCGAGCAGCACTTTTCCGTGGCGCGACGGGAGGGCCGCTTCGGCGAGGGCGGCGTGGATTTCGCGCAGCGGGAAGACGCGGTGGACGGGGACGCGGAGGCCGCCGGCGGCGATCATCTCCGCGAGGCGGGCGAAGACGATGGCCTGCTCGGCGGCGGGCTTTTCCCGGAGCCAGCGGCGAAGCCAGAAGCCGTGAAACGAGAGGCCGCGAAAGATGACGAGGCCGTTCGGGATCTTGAGGGGCTGGCGGCCCATGGCGCCGTAGGTGACGAGCGGGGCGCCATCGGCGAGGGCGTTGGCGAGGTTCAGGGCGCTGGCGCCGCCAACGGCGTTCAGGGCGAGGCGCGCGTTTTTTCCTGCCATCAAGTCGCGGGACTTTTCGCGGAGATCGGTGTCTTCGAGGACGACGCGGTCGGCGCCGAGGGCGAGGAGCTCGTCGATGAGCGAGGGACGGCGGACGACGTTCAACGTGCGCAGGCCAAGGGCGCGCGCGACCTGGATCACGCCGCGGGCGACGCCGGAGTTTGCGGCGTTTTGGACGATCCATTCGCCGGGGCGGAGGTCCGCGAAATCGTGCAGCAGGGCGAAGGCGGTGGGGGGATTGATGGAGATCATGGACGCCTGTTCGAGGTCGATGCCGGCGGGGAGCGGGATGACGCGGTCGGCGGGCACGTTGCGCGCACTGCACCAGGAACCGGGGTCCAGCGGGGCGACGAGGTCGCCGGCGCGCAATGACGTGACCGAGGCGCCGAGGGCGGCGACGCGGCCGACGCCTTCGTTGCCGATGATCGCCGGGAGCTCGGGCAGTTGGCCGTAGGCTCCTTCGACGACGTTGAGGTCGGCGGGGTTGACCGGCGCGAAGTGCATTTCGACGCGGATTTCGCCGGAGGCGGGGGGCGGAAGCGAGAGGGGGGTGACGATGATCGATCCGGGCCGGGAATCAAACGCATGCAAACGGGCGGCGATCATTTGAGGGATTCGAAGCGGCCGGAAGCGGGGGCGGCAAGGAAATTACCCGGAGGGCGAGGTTCCTGTGGCCATGGCGCTCTGTCGCCGTGGGGGGGTGCGCTTTTTGTCGAGGGGGCGTTTTTTTCTGGTTTCGCGCCCCGACGGAGCGGGGCGGCTACAGGGTGGCGGGGGTGGTTATTGAATGGCGGGGTTCTTGTGGCCTTCTTTACACGAGGATCACGAAAAGCGGATGGATTGTTCTCGGCCTCATGTTCTCGGCCTCATGTATATTGCAAGCCCGTGAGAGATTATTCGATCTCGGGGATGCGGTGGAAACGCAGGTCAAGGTGACTTGGCGTCGTGCAAAGTGAAGAAGAGGAGGGCACTCGCCTTGGAGCTGACCGCCCTTACCTCGACGTCTATCGAATCCCTCCTGGCTAACGCTGAATTTCCGCTTCCTTCTTTCCCCGAATAATTCCAAGCAACCACCAACTTTCGACTGCTTCGGGCGAAGCAATTTGCGCGGCAGGTTTCAACGAGAAGAAAATCCTTGGTCAAACAGGGTCGAGCGGTCAGGAAGGCGGTTGACCTGGAATGCTCCTTGTCGCCGCCTCGCGCCGTCGAGGCCGCCGGGGGGGGGCGCGTTACCTCGTGCCGCACGGCGACGGAGCGCCGTGGCTACAGGGAACGCCGTGCAGGAGTTCACTCGTGTCGTCGCCTCGCGCCGTCGAGGCCGCCGGGGGGGGCGCGTTACCTCGTGCCGCACGGCGACGGAGCGCCGTGGCTACAGGGAACGCCGTGCAGGAGTTCACTCGTGTCGCCGCCCGCGCCGTCGAGGCCGCCGGGGGGGACGCGTTATCTCGTGCCGCACGGCGACGGAGCGCCGTGGCTACAGGGAAGATTCGCTTTGCCGTCGACGGAGTGCCCGATGTTCGCGCGGAGGTCTGCCGATGAAAGATACGGAATTTCGACGCCTTGGACGACGAGCCGACAGGCGTTTGGGATGGTCTCGGCACACGAGACTTTCCACGCGCGGGTGTGGACGTCGGCCTCGACTTCGTCGGCAATTCGCGACTCCATTTTCAATGAAGTCCCGCGGGGTGAACTCTGCCGCGGCTCCGTCGGAAAGGCGGGAAAGACCATTGATCACTCGCTGGTTGTTCTCGACCGACTCCTCGATGAGCAGGTCGACATCCTGCGTCGCGCGAATCGCGTCGTTGAGGATCATGGTGTAGCGCGCGCGCTGAGATATTTGCGCCGGCTTTGTCGAGAAGGCAGACCTCGCGCAGACGTGCATCGGCAGGTTCGCTCACCCGGAGCGCGCGGGTCGCTCCGTTTGCCGACGATCTTCGTTCGGGAGCAATGAGCGGGAAGCTGGGCGATTGGCAAACGCCGACGGATCGGTCCTGCGCTTACGCGGTTTGCATGTAAGGCAGCTTCGTGGCGGTTTCCTTCACCGCGGGGATGCCCTCGAGGAGGTCGGCGATGGCGTCCCATTTGCCGAGGGTCAGCGCCTCGTGGGCGTGCGGCGGGAGGGTGGCCGGGAAGCTTTGGCCGGCGATGGTGACTTTGCTTTCGGTCACGTCGATCACGAGTTGCGCGGCTGGGTCCGCCTCGACGATTGCGGCGACGGCCTGGAGGTCCGCGGGGCTCAGGACCATGCACGGGATGCCGAGGGTGGTGGAATTTCCGAAGAAGATTTCCGCGAAACTTTCCGCGACGATGGCGCGGAAGCCGTAGCGGTAGAGCGCCTGCGGGGCGTGTTCGCGGGAACTGCCGCAGCCGAAGTTCGAGCCGGAGAGCAGGATGCTCGCGCCGGCGAAGCGCGGGTCGTTGAGCGGGTGCGTGGTTTTTTCGCCGGTGGTGGGATCGACGCGCACATCGATGAAGGCGAATTCCCCGAGGCCGTCGAACGTGACGCATTTCATGAACCGCGCCGGGATGATGCGGTCGGTGTCGATGTCGTCGCCGGGAACGTAAATGGCGGTGCCGGCAACCTGGGTGATCTTTGCGAGGGACATGGTGCGGGAATGTTACGAGCGAATTGCGGAACGCCCAAGGATTTACTCGACGCGGGTGAGTTTGAACCCGGCTTTCTCCAAGGCGGAGAGCAGGCCGCGTTGGCCGGGGAGGTGGGCGGCGCCCGTGGCGAAGAAGAAGGATTTCCGCGGGTTGTCGCGGAGTTTCTTGATCATGCGTTCGCCCATCGTGGCGTTGCGCTGGTGGAGCAGGCGGTCCGTGAGCTTCGCGGTGAGGGCGGGGTCCTCGCCCCCGACGTCGATCTCGATCAGCTTCGCGGCGAGCGCGTCGAGATCGCCGGCGAGGTAGAGCCCGGCGAGCAGGTCGGAGGGCGATTGGCCGATGGCGCGGATGGAGCGGACCTGCGCGATCGTGTCGCGGACCATGGCGGCCTGCTCCGAGTCGGTGAGGTCGGCAAAGATGGCGAGCTGCTCCTCGGGTCGCTCCAGGCCGCCGGTTTCCTTGCCGGCGTTCGTTCCACGCTGGAAGAGGAATTGGTCGAGCGCGACCGTGTGCGGATGTTTCGTTTGGTCTTCGACGCCGATCAGGGTCGCGGCGAGGACCCAGGGTCGAAGGCGGGAGAGGGAGGCGAGGTCGAGGGATGGATCAATGGAGCGGAACTCCTTTTCGAGATCGGCGGTCGTCCGGGGACCGAGGATGGCGTCGAGCGATTGGCCGGAGCGGAGCAGCATCTTCGGGGCGAGTGCGAGCAGCGTGCCGGGGTCCATCGGGATCTCGGTGAGGACGGCGTCCGCCCGATCGAGCGCGCGGAGCACCGGGGCGGGCGGCGTGGCGACGTCCGGGCGCTGGAGGTGGATCGTGCCGAAGATCCAGGATGGCGCGGCGTCCGGCGCCTCGATCCGCCAGAGGTAGGGCGCGCCGGCCTTTGCCGGCGCCGTCGGAAGCGCGGCGAGCGCGAGCAGCAGGGCCGCGAGCGCTTGTCGTCCGTTCGAAAACCGAGGCCCCAATTCGTCAGGTGAGTTCGAAGACTTCTCGCGCGTCGGCGATCTCGCCGGTGACGGCGGCGGCGGCGACCATGAGCGGGCTCATGAGCACGGTGCGGCCGGTGGGGCTGCCCTGGCGGCCTTTGAAATTACGGTTGCTCGAGCTGGCGCAAAGTTGTTCGCCGACGAGCTTGTCCGGGTTCATGCCCAGGCACATGGAGCAGCCGGCACCGCGCCATTCGAAGCCGGCGTCGCGGAAGATTTCCGCGAGGCCGAGCGATTCGGCGAGGGCGGAGACGCCCTGCGAGCCGGGGACGACGATGGCCTTGACGCCGGTCTTGACGTGGCGGCCCTTCAAATACGTGGCGACTTCCTGGAGGTCGCTGAGGCGGCCGTTCGTGCAGCTGCCGAGGAAGGCGACGTCGACCTTCGTGCCCTTGATGGGGGTTCCGCCGTGCAGGTGCATGTGCGCGAGGGCCTCGATGGCGGTGGCGCGGTCTTTTTCCGGGAGATCCTCGGGGGTCGGCACGGATTCGTCGATGAAGATGGCCTGGCCGGGATTGATGCCCCAGGTGACGGTCGGCGCGATGTCCCCGGCGTCGTAGACGATGATGTCGTCGTAGACCGCGTCGGTGTCGCTGGCGAAGCTGCGCCAGCGGGCGACGGCGGCGTCCCATTCCGCGCCTTTCGGCGCGTAGGGGCGGCCTTGGAGGTAGGCGAAGGTGGTGTCGTCGGGATTGACGTAACCGACGCGCGCGCCGCCCTCGATGGACATGTTGCAGACGGTCATGCGCTCTTCCTGCGTGAAGTGGTCGAAGGTCGTGCCGGCGTATTCGTAGGCGTAGCCGAGGCCGCCGTTCACGCCGAGTTTCCGGATGATGTGGAGGATGACGTCCTTTGCGTAGACGCCGGGCTTGAGTTTGCCATTCACCTCGATGCGGCGGACTTTCGGCCGGCCGATGGCCATCGTCTGCGTGGCGAGCACGTCGCGCACCTGGCTCGTGCCGATGCCGAAGGCAATGGCGCCGAACGCTCCATGCGTGCTCGTGTGGGAGTCGCCGCAGGCGATGGTCGTGCCGGGCTGGGTGATGCCCTGCTCGGGGCCGACGATGTGGACGATGCCTTGCTTGCCGGACGGCAAATCGAAAAACGTGACGCCGCTCTCCGCGCAATTTTTTCGCAGCGCCTGGATCATTTCCTCGGCCAGCGAGTCGGAGAAGGGCTCCTCTCGCTCGTCGGTGGGCACGATGTGGTCGACCGTGGCGAACGTCCGGTGGGGCATGAGCACCTTCAGCCCGAGGTCGCGCACCATGCCGAAGGCCTGGGGGCTGGTGACCTCGTGAATGAGGTGCGTGCCGATCAGGAGCTGGGTCTGGCCGTTCGCCAACTCCCGCACCGAATGCGCCCGCCACACCTTGTCCAACAACGTCTGTTTCATAGAGCCGCCCACCATAGGCGGAACGGTTGGCCCGCGCAAGCGACGGAGGGGGAATCGCGTGCGACAACGGCCCGCCGGCCTGGCGGCGTCGCGCCCGGCTATTTGCCGAGCAGCTTCGCGACCTTCCCCTCCAAGCCGTCGCGTCCGTTCGCGTCCACCAGCCGGCCGTCCTTGTCGACGAGCCACATCGTGGGAATCCCGCGGATGCCGAACCGCTGGCCGAATTCGTTCCCAAAGCCTTTGCCGTCGAAGTATTGCGGCCACGTCATTCCCTTGTCCCCGATGGTTTTCAGCAGCGCCCCCTTGTCCTGATCGAACGAGATGCCGACGATTTCGAAGCCTCGGTCGTGATATTTTTTGTAGGTCGCCACCACGTTCGGCACCTCCTGCATGCAGGGTCCGCACCAGGTCGCCCAAAAGTCGACCAGCACGACCTTGCCGTGCATCTTCTGCAAATCGATCTGGGAGCCGTCCACCGCGGTGAACCTGAGGTCGAGCGGCTGGTGGAGCCACTTGCGCATCGCCGCTTCCGCCTTGGCGTTCTCTTCGGCCTGTCTGGCGCGGAAGGCGGTCAACTCGACCTCGAGTCGGGCCTGGAGTTTCTGGGTTTTTTCGGGATTGGCTTTTGCCAGCTTCTCGACCAGCAGCGGGAGGATCTCCCGGGGCACGGGCTTTCCCGGATTTGCTTTTTCGTAGGCGGTCAATTCCCGGTCGAGGTCCTCGGAAGAGCCGTGCCGCGCTTTGGCTTGCAGGAGCAGGATGGCGGCAACGTCCTTTGTCGAGGCGGGAGCGGCGGGATCGGCCATGACCACCCGGAGATCCTTCTCGATGGGCGCCAAGTCGGGGTTCTTCTCCTGGCCGTCCTTGAGAGAGTAGAGTCGCATTTGCGCTCGCGAGAATCTTGCCTCGCCGGCATGCGGACTCCACGGGTAGTCGGCGAGGAATGCGCTCAGCGAAACGATGGCTTCCTTCACGAAATTGCCTGTCGCCTCATCCGAGTCGAGCGAGCCGGGGTTGTCCAGCCGTCGGGTGATCTTCTCCCAGGCGGCGGCGCTTGGGTCGGCGGGACTTTGGGCGGCCGGCTGGAGCGAGGGGGCCGGATCAGCGGCCGGCAGGGAGGATGCCATGGTGGCCGCGATGACGAGAAGAAGAGGAGTCCGCATGGTGAATAGGCCCGAAGCTCATTCCGGGTCCTCCGGCGGTCAAGCGGCGAGCGCGAAGCTTGTTTTTTCGCGCCGGTGCGCGAACATGCGAACAAACTTCCGCTCATGCCCATCGAATCCTCGGAAAACTGGCACCTCAAGAAGCACGACAACGGCGAGGTCTTCGGTCCGGTGACGTTCGGAAAGATCGTGGAATGGGCCGGCACCGCGCAGATCGCGCCGCAGGATTCCGTCTCGAACGACGCGATCGTGTGGACGAAGGCGCCGATGGTGCCCGAGCTGAAGATGGACTGGATCGTGAAGCTCGACGAAGACCACTATTACGGTCCGACCACGATTGGCGCGGTCCTGGAGTTCTACGAAAACGGCGAGATCAAGAGCGAGACGGTGATCCTCGACTGCTGCGCGGGGGTGGAAAAGGCGTTCGAGGAAACGGCGTTCTTTCCCGGACCGGAGCTGCGGTCCGACGACGACCGGCCAGGCTCGCGGTCGCCGTCGAAGGGCATCATTCGCCTCGGCCTGCAAAAGCGCATCCGGGAGCTGGAGGTGAACCTGCTCGAGAAACGCCGGCAACTCGACATGGCGGCGGACACGATCCATCGGCTGGAAACGCGCGTGCGCGAGCTCGAGGATCGCCTGCGCGAAATCACGGGTTTCTCGAAGCCCGGCTGAGTCCGCGTGGACGGTTCCGCGCGCGTTCGTCTTTTTGTTTACGGCACGCTGCGTCGCGGCGGCTCGCGGGATGCGACCGTCCATTACGAGGGGGTGCGATTCCTTGCCAGCGCGGGGGTCCGCGGCCGGCTCCACGATCTCGGGGATTACCCGGGGCTGCGGCTCGATCCGGGCGCGGCGTGGGTGCGGGGCGAAATTTTCGACGTGACGGCGGCGGCGCTCGCCCGGCTCGACGAGTGGGAAGGCATCGGCGCGAGCGGCTCCTCGTCGGGTGAATACCGGCGCGTGAAAACGGAGGCGCACCGTGACGACGGCGGGAGGCAAACGGTCTGGGTCTACGAGATCGCGGAGGCGCGTTGCGCCGGAGCGCCGCTCATGCCGACGGGCGACTGGCTGTCTTTCGCACGATGATTTTGATCGTCACGAACGGGCTCTGTTTTTTTCGGCCGGCGGAATAATACGTCGCCGCGACGCGCAGCGCCACCGATTGCGCGGTCGCGGGACGGCCGGTCAGCGACCCGTCGAGGGTGGAAAATTTCAATCCCCTGGGGATGGTTCCCCGGAGCAGAAAGCGCACCGGCCCGGCGGGTTCGCCGGTTTTCCGGGCGGAGACGAGCCGGCGATCGCGCATGGTGGCGCCGGTCGCCAGGACGAGCGAGGGCCGGAGCGGCTCGAGCGTGATCCGGCCCGCCGGAACCGGGGTGGG
This sequence comes from uncultured Chthoniobacterales bacterium, assembly GCA_964247025.1. GTDB lineage: Bacteria > Verrucomicrobiota > Verrucomicrobiia > Chthoniobacterales > JAATET01 > JAATET01. Next base: position 19,943 of record CAXTSM010000016.1, on the reverse strand, counting down.
TGCGGGCGTGGCGGTCGGTCCGGGGGTGGGCGTCGGCGGGGCGGTCGGTTCAGGGGTCGGTCCGGGGGTGGGCGTCGGCGGGGGAGCCGGGGTCGGCGTCGGACGCGGGGGAAACGGCGCGAGGATCGAGAGCGTGCGCAGCGTCTGGGCGGAATTGTCGCTGAGCGTGAGCAGGCGGCCGTAGGCGTTGTAGCCGACGACGGTGGGCGCGGCCGGCGCGGCGGGCAGCGGAAGCGGCACGATGACGGGGGCGCCCGACCAGGCGGCCGCGTCCCAGTAATACAGGTTGCTTTGGTTGCCGAAGACGAATTCGCCGCCGGCGTTCAGGAACGGATTGTAACCGGCGAAGGAGTTCTGCATCGCGCGGGGGGAGGAAACGATGCTCACGAAATTCGCCGACGTCTGGCAGCTCGCCAGGCCGGCGGCGCTGATTTGCAGGTTGTAAATGGCGGTGACCGGGCCGGGGAAGGAGAAGGTCTGGTAGCCCGCGCGATTGGCCGCCGGGATGTAAATAACCCGGTAGCCGCCGTTGGGCACGAAGAGCACCATCACCGCGTCGCCGCCGGCGTTCATGGCGCAGTTGGCCGGCGAGAACGTTTCCGCCGCATCCGGCGCCGGGCCGATCACCAGGCTCGTCGTCCCGTCCCAGACGGCGAGTCGCGGCTTGCCGTCGTTGTCCGTGACGTAGAGCAGCGTCTCGCCGGAGGCGCTGACGCCGTGGATCTCCGCGTAGGGATATCCCGCCGGCGGCGTGATCACGTCCTGCGTCGCGGGCGCGTCGGCATTCCAACGCACGAATCGAAAGGTCCCGCCGTTCGTGAAACCCACCGCGTCACCGGCGCCGTCGATGTCCTTGAGCCCGCTGAAGCCCGGATCGAAGCCGGAAGGGATCACCGAGCCACCCTCGGGGGTCCAGTAAAGCGCGGCCTCCTGGTGCGGGTTGGGCGTGGGGGAATCCTCCGTCACGCTGCGGCCCACCGCCTCGCCGGCGGCATTGAGCGCCACGACTTCCAGGCTCTGGTAACCCGCGGCGGGAAACAGCGCGCCGGTCGCGCCCGGCGACCAGAACTCCAGCCGCGTCGCGGGATCCGTGTCGCTGCGGTCCGCCGGCAGCACCCGGTAGATGACCTGCGCGTCGGCCGTGAAAAAAAATCTCGAGCCGAACGGCTCGCGGCCGGATTCCGGAAGCGTCGCCACCGTGTTCTCCACGTCGAAGCGCGTCGGCGCGGCGGCCTGGCCCGGCCGAACGAGCGCCGCCATGACCGCGAGTAAAAATGGAATGCGCCCAAACACCGGCGGCGAACATACCACGGATTCGTCCCCGCGTCGAAAACGAGGTCATTTCCCGATTCTACCGGCAGACGGCAAACGGGGCTTGCCATCCGGCAGGGCGTCTCATTTGCTCGTCCGACATTCCAAAAAGACGTTTATGAGCCTCGACCTCGACTCCCTTTCGCTCGCCTGCCGCGACGCCCGCGGCCTCGCCATCGACGCCGTGACCGCCAGCAAGTCCGGCCACCTCGGCCTCCCGCTCGGCGCGGCCGAGATCGGCGCCGTGCTCTACGGGTCCGCCCTCCTGCACAACCCCGACGAAAAGGATTGGATCAATCGCGACCGCTTCGTCCTCTCCGCCGGCCACGGCAGCATGTTCCTCTACAGCTGGCTCCACCTCTCCGGCTACGATCTGAGCCTCGACGACCTCAAAGCCTTCCGCCAGCTCCACAGCAAGACGCCGGGCCATCCCGAGCACTTCGAGACGCCCGGCGTCGAGGCGACCACGGGCCCCCTCGGACAGGGTGTGTCCAATGCGGTCGGCTACGCCATGTCCGGCAAGATGGCGGAGGCGAAATACAATACCGCCGAGCACACGATCTTCGACCACCACGTCGTCTGCCTCGCGGGCGACGGCTGCCTGCAGGAGGGCATCTCCTCCGAGGCCTCGGCCCTCGCCGCGCATGTCGGGCTCGATAACCTCATCCTCTTTTACGATTGCAACAACGTCACCCTCGACGCCATGGCCCCGGTCTCGCAGAGCGAGGACACCGCGGCGCGCTACCGGGCCTACGGGTGGGACGTTTATGAGATCGACGGCAACGACCTCGCGGAGGTCGCCCGGACCTTCGCCAACGCCAAGGCTGCGAAGAGCGGCAAGCCCCAGTTCATCGTCGCGAAGACGATGATCGGCAAAGGCATCCCCGAGGTCGAGGGCACGAACAAGGCCCACGGCGAGGCCGGCGTGAAATTCTCCGACGCCGCCCGCAAGGGACTCGGCCTGCCCGGGGAAAAATTCTACGTCGACCCGAAGACGCGTGAATACTTCGCCGCGCACAAGGAGACGCTCAAGGCGGCCCACGCCGAGTGGCGGAAAACCTTCATCGCCTGGGAAGCCGGCAATGCCGACCTCGCCGCCGAGCTCGCCGACGCGAAGGCCGGGCGCGTGCCGGATTTGTTGAGCCTCATCCCCGAGTTCAAGCCGGACGAAGACATCGCCACCCGCAAGGCCGGCTCCGTCGTCCTCCAACCCATCGCGAAGGCCATGCCCTCACTCGTGAGCGGCAGCGCGGACCTCCACGGCTCCACGCTCAACTACATCGAGGGCGCCGGTAATTTCGACCGGCAGAACCGCGAAGGCCGCAACATTCACTTCGGCATCCGCGAGCACGCCATGTGCGGCATCCTGAACGGCTACGCCTACGACGGCATCTTTCGCCCCAGCGGCGCGACGTTCCTCGTCTTCAGCGATTACGGCCGCCCCTCCATCCGCCTCGCCGCGCTCTCGAACCTCCCCTGCGTCTACATCTTCACGCACGATTCCGTCGGCGTCGGCGAGGACGGCCCCACCCACGAGCCCGTGGAAACCGTCGCCGCCCTGCGCGCGATTCCCGGCCTCGACGTCATTCGCCCCGCCGATCCCGAGGAAACCGCCGGCGCGTTCGCCGCGGCCTTCGAGAAGACCAACGGCCCCACGATGCTCGTGCTCGGCCGCCAGAACGTGCCGACGCTCTCGCAGATCCCCGTGGCAACCCGCCGCGAGGGCGTCTTCAAGGGCGGCTACATCGCGATCAAGGAAACGGCCGCGCTCGAGACGATCCTCCTCTCCACCGGCAGCGAGCTGCAACATGCGATCAAGGCCGCCGGGGAGCTCGGCGCCGGCGTCCGCGTCGTGTCGATGCCGTGCTTCGAGCGGTTCGCGCGCCAGGATGCCGCCTACCGCGAGGAGGTCCTGCCCGCGAGCTGCCGCCGGCGCGTGAGCATCGAGGCGGGCATTTCCCTCCCGTGGTTCAAGTTCGTGGGCCTCGATGGCCACGCCGTCGCGATCGACCGCTTCGGCCTCAGCGCCCCCGGCCCCATCGCGATGAAGGAGCTCGGTATGACACCCGAGGCCGTTGTCGCCGCCGTGAACTCGCTGTAAGGGTGAAGCCCGCGCGAAGCCGCGAGGCCGCGAAGAACCGAAGCATTCCGTCGCGGCCTCGCGCCTTCACGTGAGAAAAATCCCATGTCGCTGCAGAAATTCGACCCCGACCTGATCCACCGCAAGGCGGACGAATTCGAGTCCGCCCCGCTCGTCGACGTGCTGCGCTGGGCGTGGGAAACCTACGGCGAACGCGCGGCCATTGGCACGAGCTTCCAGGGCGCGGGGATCGTCGTGATGCACACGGCCTATGAGAGCGGCTTCCGGTTCCCGATCTTCACCATCGACACCGACCTGCTCTTTCCCGAGACGCTCGAACTCAAGGCCCGGCTGGAGGCCCGGCTCGGCGTGACGATCGAGTCTTTGCATCCGGAGCAAAATCTCGCGCAACAGGCCGCCGAGCACGGCCCCGAGCTCTGGAACCGCTATCCCGACCTCTGCTGCACGCTGCGCAAGGTCATCCCGCTGCAAAACAAACTCAAGGCGCTCGACGTCTGGATCACGGGCCTGCGCCGCCAGCAGTCCGACACCCGCCAGCGCACGCAGGTCGCCGAGCTCTACAAGTTCGACGTCCTGCATGACCGATACATCCTCAAGCTGAACCCGATGGCGACGTGGAGCCGCGAGAATGTGCACGCCTATCTGCGCGAGCGCGACCTTCCGGTGAACGCCCTGCTTTCGCGCGGTTACCGCAGCATCGGTTGCACGACCTGCACCCGGCCGATCGGCGCGAACGACTCCGAACGCGCGGGTCGATGGACCGGATTCGACAAGGCCGAGTGCGGCATCCACACCTTCCTCGGCGACAACATCTAGCCCGCTCAGGCCGACGGTTGCAGGCTGCGCGGTCGGGCAAAGACGCCGAGGCTCTCCAGGATCGGGCTGCGCTCCCCGCGGAGAAAAGCCAGCAGTTGATCGCGCGCGACGAGGGCGTCGATGCCGCGGGCCTGGAGCTGGCTCATCAGGTTTTCGAACATCGCGCGGCGGCGCAACCCCGCCTCCGAGACATCGCGCCGATCGCAGCAAAAGGTCGCCATCGTGGACCCGCAGACGCAATTCCGCATCATCGCCACCTGTTGAAAGCGGTAGCCCGTGTCGTATCCCATCAATCCCGTGCCGCGACTCACCGCCGCCGTCTCGTCTACGAATGACTCCAGCGTCGGATAGGTCCGCGCGCAGTTCGGGCAGGTCTTCGGAAACTCGTTCTGCAACAACGCCAGCAGTCCCTCATAGATGGTGGAATCCGGGAAATCGGGCATGGCGGGCGGTGCAGTCGGAGAATAAGAAGTCTTGGCCGGACATCGCTAAACAAGCAACACGGAAGCGTAAGCGATTTGCCGGCAAAAACAAGGGTTGGCGAGCGATTCGAAAAACGCGCACACTGGGCGGCGTGAAGCTCAAAGATCGCGCGGTCATCCCGCTGCAGGCGCAGAAGATGGAGGTCATCGGCCGCCTTTCGACCGCGATCATCCACGACCTGAACAACCTCCTCACCGTCATCCAGCTGAACGCCGCGCTGATCGAGAGCGGCGGTTTCGATCCCGAGGAGACCACCGCCGCCGCCGGGAAAATCGTCGAGGCATCCCAGCGCGCGGCCGATCTTACGCGCAAGGTGCTCAGCTTCGCCCGACGCCAGCCCGAGGAGCCGCAGGTCTTCGAAGTCGGCGAGTTGCTCGACGGCCTCATCCGCCTCCTCGAGCCCCTCGCCGCCAAGCGGGTCGAAATCGAGATCGTCGCCGGAGCCGGGCGCTGCTGGGTCCGCGGCGATCACAGCGCGATCGAGCAGGCGGTTCTGAATCTCGTGCTGAACGCCGTGGATGCCATGCCGACCGGCGGCAAGGTCACGCTCAGCCATGGCTCCCGGAACCCATCCGGGGACGAGATTCCCGGCGGCGCCGCGGGTCGCTATGCCGTCCTCAGCGTCCGGGATTCCGGATGCGGCATCGCGGCGAAGGACCGGTCCCGGGTCTTCGATCCCTTTTTCACCAGCAAATCCACCGGCACCGGAATGGGCCTCGCCATCGTGAAACAAGTCGCCGCGGCGCACCGGGGAGTCGTGACGTTCGAAAGCGAGCCGGGCGCGGGCACCGAATTCTTTCTCTGGATTCCGGAGGCCGAGCCACCGTCCGCCGCCGCCGCGGTGACGTCCGGGGGGACGGAATTGCAGCCGCTCAGCGGGTTGATTCTTCTGCTCGAGGACGACCCGGCCATTCGCGCCCTCGCGCGGCAATTGCTCGAGGCCAACGGGCTCACCGTGCTCGCCGCGGGGACGGGCGAGGACGCGCTCGAGCTCTGGCGGCGGCACCGGGCCGACGTCCGGCTGCTGTTCACCGACCTCGTCCTCCCGGGCGGCCTCTCCGGCCGGGACGTGGCCACGCGCATCCTGGCGGACCAGCCCGACCTGCCCGTGCTCTACATGAGCGGGTTCAGCAGCGCGTGGAGCGACCGGTCGTTTTTCAACGCGACGAATTTTCTCGCGAAGCCGTTTCACCCCGCGGAGCTGCGGCGCGCGGTCGTCGCCGCGCTCACGAGCGAGAGATCGTGAGCGAGCGGCCCGCCCCTTCCTCGCATTTCCGCGAGCTGCTGCGAAACCAGGTCTGGCAAAGCGCGAACTTTCTCTCGAAGGCCGCCTTCCTCATCCTGCTCACGCCGCTCATGCTCGCCCGCTGGGGCGCGGAGCAATACGGCCTTTTCGCCCTCGCCTCGTCGCTCCTCGTCTCGATGGCGCTGCTCGACGGCGGCGTGCGCGCGCTCACCCGCATCCGGCTCGCCGAGGCGCTCAAGCGCGGAGACGACGCGGCCTTCCGGCGGGCTTTCGGCGAGGGCCTCGTCACCTTTGGCTTCGTGGCCGGCCTCGCCACCGCCGCCGTGGCCGCGCTCGCGGCGACGGGCCGGCTCACGGAATGGTTCCACCTGCCGGGCAACGGCGCGCTCGTGCTCGTGGTGACGGTGGCGATGACCGGCGTGCTGATGACCACCTTCCTCGGCCTTGAGCCCCTCGCGGCGCGGGGCAATCTCTCCACCCTCAAGGCCGCGAATACCGGGGGCGCGATCGCCGCGATCCCCGCCTGCGGCCTGGCCGTGTGGCTCGGCGCGTCGGTGCTCGTGGCCATCGTCCTTTACGCGGCCTGCGCCATGGTCCCGAATTTTTTCGTGGCGGCGCGGAAGGGACTTTTTGCGCTGTTTCCGTGGCGCGAGCGCGGCGTGTTCCATCCGCGGATCATCCTCGGCACGCTTCGGGCCGGCGTCTGGTATTACCTCACGACGGTCTCGCTCATCACCAAGGGGCACGCGCTCACGTTCCTCGTTTCCGCCCTCGCGGGGCCGGCCGAGGCGGGGCTTTTCTACATCCTGCTGCGCCTCACGGAGATCGTCGGCAACGTCGGCGCGACGGCGAGCGAGACGTCGCTTGCCTCGCTGGCGACGGCCCCGGATGCCGCCCAGCGGGCCGCGCGCTTCCGGCAGACGTGGGTCTACGCCGGCGTTTTCTGCCTGCACGCCACGATCGGGCTCGCGTTGCTCGGCGAGCAACTCCTGCGGCGCTGGCTGCCGGGCGATCACCAGATCGTGGCGGGGCTGGGGGCCGCGATGGCTTTCTTCGGCCTGGCCGGCGCGGTGAGCCGCATCGCCGTGAATGCCTCGATGGGTCTTGGGGCCGTGCGGCCCGCGGCGATCGGCAACCTCTGCGAAGCCGGCCTCGACGTTGGCCTGGCGACGGCGGGATATTTCGTGGCGGGGCTTCCGGGCCTGCTCGTTGGCGGGAGCGTGGGCATCGTGGCGATGGCGCCGATCTTCGGCCGCATCGCGCGGCTTTGCCAGGCGTCCCCCGCGGCGCTGTATGCCCGCCCCCTGGCCGGCCTCGGGCCCGGGCTCGGCGCGGCGGCGCTCCTGCAGGCGGTCGCGGGGCGGTCCGCTTCGCTGGCTTTGTGGGTGGGAGCGGCGGCGGTTTCCGGCGGGATCGCCGCGTGGCAGCTGCGCGCGATCCATCGCGGCGCAAAGGCGGCTTGAGCCGTTACGCGGCGGCGGCGCGGCGCGGGCAGTTTTGCAGGACGACGCCTTCCACCGACCAATGGGAGCCGCGGGCGCGCTGCACGGTCGCCTCGAGGTCCGGCACGGTGGATTTCCGGTAGTCCGCGGCGATCACGACGGGACTGCCGGAGGGCAGCGCCAGCATCAGCGTCCAGTCGAAACGGATCGAGGGCGACGCGATCAGGATGAAGTCCCAATCCTCCTGGAGGGCGGCGAGTTCCTTCGCGAGCGGCCGGCCGGCGAGCTGGTCGTCGAGTTCCGCGGTGATCCGCCCGAAGCCCAGGACGGCGAGCTCCCGGATCGTGGTGCCGCCGACGCAGGCACGGAGCGGCTCGCCGGAGTCCAGCCACTCGTTGAGGCCGTCCGTCTTCGCCACGCCGAGCATCGCGGCGATGCGGGGCGACTTGCGGTCGAGGTCGATGACGAGCGTGCGCTGCTCGGCGTTCGCCAACAGCACCGCGAGATCGGCGACGAGCCGCGCGACGTCGCCGCCTTTGCGGGAGGGCGTGAAGCCGATGACGTGCCGGCCCTCGGCATCCATCGCGGTGCGGAGGAAGTGGCTGCGGAGGAAGCTGAGGCCGAGCGGGGTGGACAAACGGGCCGAGCCGCGGCGATTGATCCGCCCGGATCGCAGCGGCGGCAGCATGGCGAGGCAGGCCTGGCCCGTGCGCTGCTCGATGAGCTCGGGCGTGCGGAGGCGGTTGTCGAGCAGGGTGCGGATGGCGGCGGCGCCGAACCCGAGCACGCCGCCGACGAGGATGCCGAGGGCGAGGTTGAGCGTGAGCTTGGGGCGAATGGGTTTTTTCGTGGGGGACGCGCGGTCGATGATGACGACGACGTTGCTGACCGCCTGGGCGCTGCCGGGGCTGTCCTGAATGATCTTCCGCATGGCGACGGGGTCGCCGTAACTCTGGGTGAGCCGGGCCGAGGCGTCGTTCATCTGCTGGATCTGGGTCTGCGTCTTGGCCAGCTCCCGCTGGAGGTCGTTCTCGCGCGTGCGGACGATCTCGAGCTCGGAGACCAGGGCGCCGGAGAGCGCGAGCGCGTGCTGCGTGATCTGCCGCTCGAGGCCCTGGACCTCGGAGCGCTTGCCGGCCAGGGCTCCGCCCGCGGTGACGGTCGCGGCGATCCGGTCGTATTCCGATTTCACGAGGATGAGCTGGGTCTTGAGATTGTTGAGCGTCGGGTCGGTGGAGAACGCGGTGAACGACTCGACGGGCAGGTTGCGCTTCTTGTATTCGAAGAATTCGGCGGCCTGTTGCTCGAGGGTGATGCGTTTTTCCGACGCGGCGAGGTATTGGGCGAGGATGCTGTCGGCCTTCGAGCGGGCGAGGTTCAGGTCGAGGCGGAGCTGTTTCAACTGGCCGCCGATCTGGTTGTAGAGCTTGAGCTGGTCGAGGATGGCATTGACGACCTGCGCGGCGAATTCCGACGATTGCGAGGTCGCGTTGACGACGCCGATGCGGCTTTCCTTCGTGGCGGTGAGCTCGATATTCGCCTGGGGCGCGGCCTTCGTGAGCTTGAGCGGGGGGTCGATCTCGTCGAAGGCGAGGCGTTCCTTCTCGATGCCGAGGCGCTCGGCGACGGCGGCCTGCATGTCCCGGCTGGCGATGCTGAGAATGAGCGTCTGCACGAGCTGGCGCTCGGTCTCGGCGTCGGTGCCGGCGGAGTCGCCCTGTTTGCTGAAGGGCAGCTCGTCGACGACGAACTTGCCCTTCGACTGGAAGGCGGTCGGCGTGATTTTTTGGATGACCAGGCCCAGGCCAATGCCGGCGGCGAGGCCGAGAAAAATGAGCAGGACATTGCGGAGGAGAAACTCCAGCGCGTGGCGCACGCCGAGGGCCTCGATCGTGTTCGGGCTCGGGCGCTGGATTTCCCAGGGGGTCGGCTCGGCCATCGCTTACAGAAAATTACGCGGCACGGAGATCACGTCGCCGGGCTCGAGCAGCAGGTTCTGGCCGATGTCCTGGCCGAGCAGCATCCGCCGCAGGTCGAGCTCGTAGACGGTGACGAGGCCGGCGTTCTGGCGCACGAGCTTGACGCGGCGCTTGTTGGCGAGGGGGGTGAAGCCGTTCGCGGAGGCGATGCCGTCCACGAGCCGCATGGGGGTGCCGCCGAGGCTCGTGTGAATCTGGTGAAAAACTTCGCCGATCACGCTGATCTCGTCGGCGCGAAATTCCACGACGTCGATCTTCACGACGCCCGGAAACCGGCGGCGCAACACTCGCTCGAACGTCTCCCGCGACAGGCCGCGCGCGGCGTCCTCGCCCCCGGCCGTGACGATCTTGCCATCCTGGCCGACCTCGACGGTCTCATGGTGGCCGTCGGCAAACGTGAGATCCGCGCGATCGAGCGTGGCGATCGTGTAGGGCAGCGAGGTGACGGATTTCGGCTGGGGGACGGCGTCCGGGGGAATCGCCGGCCGCGGGGTCGCGCAACCCAGGAGCAGCGAGCAGATCGCGCCCACGCCGATGAATTTGGTCAACACTTGGCGGGAAACCTAGCTTCAACCGGGGGCCCGATGCAACGCCGAGTTCGGCGGCGGGGCGCGATCAGAACTTCCAGTTGCAGCCGACGGACAGGCGGAGCTGCGTGATGGGATCGCCCTGGCCCTGGATCGTGCTCGAGTATTGGTAGCCGACCTTCACGAACACGCGCGACTCGTTCGGGAGCTCCTGGCTGGCGAACGCGTAGGAGAGCTCGATCTCCGGCCGGTATTGGACCATGAATCGCCGCGAGGTCTCGAATTCGTTGAAGCCCACGCCGAAATACGGGGTGAGGTAATAGTTGCCGCCGAGGAAGAACTCATTGCGGAACTGAAGCAGCGTCGAGACGTAGTTGTCGTTCACGTCGACCTCGTTGAAGACGTATTCGCGGTCGTATTTGATCGTCGGCCGGAAGCGCGGGCTGAAGTCGAAGGTCGTGTAGCCGCTGAAGCGCAGGCCCGAAAGGTCGCGCCGCCCGGGCACGTCGCCCTCCTGGTCGAGGAGGCCCCAGCCGAGGTAGAGCTCGGTGTAGACGCGGGGATCCGGGAGCCCCTGCCAGCCGGGGCCCAGCGTGAGCTCCCCGCCCGCGCTGCCGGCGCTCGGCTCGGTGTAGCGGTATTGGCCCCAAAGGATCGCCTTCGTGGCGTTGAGCGCGCGGTAGGTGATTTCCTGCTTCGTGCTCCAGGAGTTGAAGTTGATGTAGGCGGGGTCGGGGTGATCGAAGAGAAAGTAGTTCACCGATTGCCGGAAGCCCGTGAGCTCGGAGAGCTTGTATTCGGCAAAGATTCCGGGGATCACGCGGATGCGCCGCGTGCGGTTCGTCAATTCCACCAGCAACAAATTGCTGCCGGTGATGTCGGACGCGGAGAGAAACGGCCGCCAGATGGCCGAAGAGCGACCGATGCGCGCGGTCAGGTCCAGCCGCTGGTTGTAGGCGCTCAGCTCCGGGTGCTCGTAAAAAATGTCGCCGTAGCCCTCGTAGGAACCGTGCAGCGCGAGGATCGTGTCGTAGGAGGACACGGAGACCGAGTCGGGCGTGCCGAGCTGGAATTCCAGCCCCGCGCGCGGCGTGACGAAGAAGTCCGCGATGGGATTCTGCGCCGTGAGATTGACGTTCGAGTCGTAGGATTGCGCGAGGCCGAACGACGGGTAGAGCGTCAGGAGCCCGGCCCGGAAAACGCGGGGTCGCAGGCCGGTCGGCTGCTGGTTCACGATGACGGGCCGGAAGGTGGCGGGATCCGGCGCGGAGAGAATGCCCGGCTCCGGCGTGGCGAAGAGGCTGTCGTAGTAGGGGTTCGTCAGGCGGAAGAGCGGCTGGTAACCGCTTTCCGGCTGGGCCGGCGGGGTGAGGCGCGGCACGGCGCGCTCGGTCAGGCCGGGATTTATCGTGCCGGTGAGCAGCTCGCCGGGGGAGTTCGGCTCGAGGCTCAGGGCGGCGGCGGGCGGGGCGTCGTCGAAGTCATCCTGCGCGCGCGCGGCGAGAGCCGTCAAGAATACGGCGAGCGCCAGCCGGCCGAGGAGCGGAGGGAAAAACCGCGGGCGCCTAGTTCGAAGGCGCGGCCGGAGATTCATCCAGACACTTCTTTTTCGCTTCGACGAGGCACTGGCGAAGCTCCTGGATGCTGAGCGGCTTTTCGAGCACGCGCATGACGCCGAGTTCTTTCGCCCGCTTCGCGTCGATCATGTCGGGCCATCCGCTGAAAAGGATGATCGGGATGTTCAGGCCGCGTTCCCGCAGGCCGGCGATGATCGTCAGGCCGTTCCGGGCCGAGCGCGGGTTGCCGTCGATCGCGTAGTCGATGAGCAGCACGTTGACCTTTTCGGCGCGCAGGATTTCGTCCACGCGATCGGCGGAGACGGTGTGGATCGCTTCCCAGCCGCTCTGCTGGGCGATGCGGCTGATGATTTCTCCGACGGGCCCCTGGTCGTCGACGACAAGTAATTTCATGCGATTCTGGCGGTGACTGCGTTGAACGTCTTCTTAGTACGCATTCTTGGGCGGTGCAAGCGTCATGAAAATAATCTTCAGGTCGAGCAGCAGGCTCCAATTCTCGACGTAGAACAAATCGTATTCGATCCGCTCCTCGATCGAGGTGTTTCCCCGGAATCCATGGACCGCGGCCCAGCCGGTCAGGCCGGGTTTGCAGGTGTGGCGCAGGTTGTAATAGCGGATCGTGTCCTCGTAATTGTCGACGGATTCCAGCCGCTCGGGGCGCGGGCCGACGAGGCTCATGTCGCCGACGAGGACGTTCCAGAATTGCGGCAGTTCGTCGAGGTTCCACGAGCGCAGGAACGTCCCGATCTTCAGGCGGCGCGGGTCGTTCTCCACCGTGATGAGCACGCCCTGCGCCTCCGCGTCCAGGCGCATCGAGCGCAGCTTGATCATGTCGAACTCCCGCTCGCCGAGCCCCCTTCGCCGCTGGCGGTAGAACACCGGCCCGGGCGACTCCAAGTAAATCATGACGCTCATCACCGCGATGATCGGGGCGGCGATGCTCAACCCGGCGAGGGCGCCGACGATGTCGATGGTCCTTTTCATCGCGCGATTGAAAAGGTGGTCGTGGTGGAGATCGTTGATGCCGATCACGGGGATGCCCGCGCGCACGCGCACGCTGAGCTTCGAGGCCCAGATATCCAGAGTGGCGGGGATCATCTTCAGGCTCACGAGCTCGCGGGCCGTGGTGTCCGCGATGAGGCGCATGTCCCGCGCGGAGACGTTGCTGGCATCGACGAGGACCAGGGTGATCTCGTGCTTGCCGATCAGCGCCTCCAGTTCGTTCAGCGCTCCGATCACGGGATAACTGTGTCCGGCGTCCACGTCGGATTCCGCCGTGTTGGTCTCGCGGATCATGCCGGCGATCTGCTGGAAGGCGCCCATTTCCGCCGCCATCGACTTCACGACCGCGTCGAGCTTGGCGCTCCAGCCGACGAAGGCGATGCGCTCCACCTCGATGCGGCGGATCACGCGATAGTCGAAGAAAAAGACGAACCGCCGCAGGGCGATCATCAGTCCGAGGAGGACGAAGTAATGCACCAGCAGCCACGGCGTCATGAATTCCGGGGCGACGTTCGCGAGCGCGTAACGCAGCGTGCCGAAGACCAGCGCCGCGGCGAGGAGCACCATCGGCAGCCGCATCAGGAGCGGCTCCAGCCGCACGAAGCAGCGCCACCAGTAGAGCTTGGCCTGCTCCGCGCCGATCAGGATGATCGCCGCGTAGACAATCAGCGTCAGGATGGAGTGCGGGATGCCATTCGCGGGGGAATCCCCCCAGATGGCTCGCGTGACCGCAAAAGAAATTGGAAAGGAGAGCGCGATTGCGGCAACGTCTCCGCACAGGACGGTGAATCCCCAGTCGAATTTTTGCTTTTTTCCTCGATACATTCCGGCGTTTTGAGGCTTTTAAAAATCACAATCCCCCCGGGCTGACAACCATAAGCTAAAAAACCGCCGGCTTCCGAATCCCATTGAACGCTAACGGCATGCACTCCCCGCCGCGTCGAGGGCCCACGTTACCCGGGCGATTGCCACTGGTCGTGGCGCTGGCCGTCTTCGCGAGCCTGGGGCCCCTCGTCTGGTGGCATCGCGCCGCGAATCCGCGGATCTTCGGCGACGCGGCCGAGGCCTGGGGCGCGCCCTGGGCGATGTGGACCGCCGGCGTGCTCGCCGCCGCGCTCTTCCTCCTGCCGCTCTGCTGGATGCTCGCCTCGCAGATGCTCGACCTCATCGCGCTGGCGCTCGCGCAGAGCGGCCTGCTCATGCTCGGCTATTATTTTTTGGACATCACCGCGTTCCACATCGAGCGGGTCGGGCCAGCCATCATGCGCGCCGGCTCGACCGTGCTGCTGATCAACGTCGTCGGTTTCACGGTGCTTTTCCTCTCGATGGGGGTGACCTACGCCCTGGCCGTCGTCGCCCGCGCCCGCCTGCGGCCGCTCCTCGCCGAGCCGGCGGCCTACGACGCCCGGCTGCGGCCCCTGCTCTACGTGGTCGGGGGCCTGGCGCTGGCCGTGCTCGCGCTGCCGATGCCGGTCACGGGCACGATCCCCATGCTCGCGGCCGACCCGATGGCGGCGCGCTACCAGATGCTCTCCTCGGACACGACCCGCGCCTTCTACAATCTCGGCACCGCGCTGCTGCCCTTCATCGTCGGCGGCCTGCTCACGGGCATCCTCCGCCAGCCGCGGCGGCTCTTCGGGCTCGACGGCTGGATGGTCGGCAGCATGCTGCTCGTGCAGATTCTTTCCGGCCAGCGGCTGCCCGTGGCGATCTCGATGCTGGTCACGATGACGCTCTTCACGATGGAGCGAAAGTGGCCGCGGTGGGCGCTGCTGCCCGCGTTCCTGGCGTATCTTTTCATGTTCACCGGCGTGAGCGGATTCACCGCCATCCTGCGCAAGGACCGCAGCGTGCTCGCGCAGGGGAACGTGCTCAAGCAGAGCCTCGACGAGGCGTTTCTCGGCGACAACCTCATCGACCTGCGCGATGCCTCGTGGGTGTTCAGCCATTGGGACCAGGAGCCGCTCATGGGCGTGACTTATCTCGGCGGGCTGGTCGCGATGGTGCCGAGCGGCATTTTTCCGCAGAAGCACGACTGGCACCTGGGCCTCACCGGCATCCGCATCGTGGGCTGGGACCCGGAAAAGCACTTCGGCATTCGCATCACGTTCTTCGGGGAATCGTTCCTGAACTTCGGCTGGGCCGGCGTGGCCGGATTCGGCGCGATCATCGGCTGCCTGTTCGGCGCGCTCCTGCGCACGCTTCACCTGCAGGGCAACAAACGCCCGCCTTGCCTCGTCAAGAACCTGCGCACCGTCATGTTCATGCAAATGTGCCTGCCGCTTTCCAACACGAGCGACGCGTTCACCTTCTGGTCCATGCTCGCGCTGCTCGCCGCGATGATCGTGTGGATCGACATCCCGGTGCGGCTCGCGGCCACGCAGCTCGCCCGGTCCGCGCCGCCCTCTCTGCGCGATCGCCATGCGTAGGGTCGCGCTCAACGGCCGTTTCTCCGGCACGCGTCAGCCGACCGGCACGCAGACGGCGGCGTTTCATCTGTTCGACGCGCTCGTGCGCGAGCCGTCGCGCGATGTCGCGCTCGTGATCTTCGCGGACGACCGCTTTCCCGGCGTGGCCGGCTGGAAAAAATTCCCCGCCGTCGAGTTCGTGGCCGTGCCGCTGCAGGATTGGTCGCGCGGCAAGGCGCAGCTTTGGGAGCAACTCACGCTGCCCCGACTTTGCCGGAAATTCCGCTGCGCGCTCGCCCATCACCCGATCAACACCTGCCCGACGTTTCCCCGCGGCATCGCGACCGTCGTCACCTTGCACGACCTGAACTTTCTGCTGCATCCCGAGTGGTATTCGCGCTCGCTCCGGCTGGTCTTCGCGCTCTGCGCCCTGCCCGGCGTGCGTCGCGCGGAGCGAGTCGTGACGATCTCGCGTTACGTGGAGCGCCAGATCGCCGGGACGCTTCGGATCCCGCCCGAGCGGCTGCGCATGGTCCACAATGGCGTCAAGACGCTTCCCGCGGATCGGCCGGATCCCTCCGCGCCGCCTTACGTGCTCTGCGTCGGCTCGCTGCAGCCGCACAAAAACCTCGCGCGGATCATCCGGGGATTCCAGCGGACGCGCGGGGAATTTCCCGGCCTCGCGCTGCGGATCGTCGGCCGGCCGCAGGCGCAATTCACCGCGGACCCGGACCTTCCGGCCTTGCTCGCGGCGCCCGGCGTGACGGTGCTCGGCTATTTGTCCGACGAGGAGCTTGCGCGGGCCTACCGCGACGCGGCGGTGTTTTGTTACCCGTCGCTCGAGGAAGGCTTCGGCCTGCCGATGCTCGAGGCCATGTCGCTCGGCGCCCCGGTGATCACGTCGCACGCGTCCTGCCTGCCGGAGATCGGCGGGGACGCGGCGCTTTACGTCGACCCGCGATCCGAGGCCGACATTGCCGCCCGGATGGGTGAAGTCCTCCGCTGGACGGCCGCCGAGCGGGCAATGGCCGTGGAGCGCGGACGCGCGCGGGCGGCGGCCTTCTCCTGGGCCGCCGCCGCGCGCGCCTACCTCGCCATCTACCGCGAGCTGCCCGGCTCGCCACGCGCCGGGGTTTCCGCGTAAGCTTTGCCGCGAATGTCCGGAGAACTCGCGCTCTTCATCCTCGGGGGCCTCGTGATCGCGCTCGTCGTCGCCTGCGTGCTGATCGCCGTGCGGCTCTCGCAGGTCTCCGCCGCCCGCCTGCGCCTCGAGTTGCAGCTCGTCGGGGCGAACGAAAAAGCCGCCCTTCAGGAGGCCTCGCACGCCCGCATGGGCGAGGAGTTCCGCGCGCTTTCCCTCGCGGCCCTGCACGAGAACAACCAACGGTTTCTCGAGTTGGCGCGGGGCGACTTCGAGCACAAGCGCGAGGCCGTCGACGGGCTGGTGAAGCCGATGCGCGAGCAATTGGAAAAGTTTGGCGAGGCGGTGCGCGGCATCGAGAAGGAACGCGTCGATGCCTACGCCAGCCTGCGCCAGCAGATCGGGAACCTTGGCGAGGGCCAGCTCCGGCTGCAGGCCGAGACGTCGAACCTCGTGCGCGCCCTGCACGCGCCGGCGACGCGGGGCCGCTGGGGGGAGATCTCGCTGCGCCGCGTCGTCGAGCTCGTGGGCATGCAGGAACATTGCGACTTCACGCAGCAGGCGAGCGTGGAGGCCGAGGGAGGCCGCCTGCGCCCCGATCTCATCGTGCATCTGCCGGGGGGCAAGTCGATCGTCGTCGACTCCAAGGTCGCGCTCGAAGGTTATCTCAACGCCATCGAGGCGACGGACGACGCCGCGCGCGCGCTGCACTTCAAGAGCCACGCCCGGCAGGTGCGCAGCCACATCGAGGCGCTCGCGGGCAAGAATTATTGGGCGCAATTTCCGGACTCGCCCGAGATCGTCGTGATGTTCATGCCGCTCGAGACGGCCTTCAGCACCGCGGTGGAGAAGGATCCCGCGCTGCTGGAATGGGCCGTCGAGCGCCGCGTGATCCCGGCTTCGCCCATGACGCTCATCGCCCTGTTGCAAGCCGTGCATTACGGCTGGAAGCAGGAGCGCATGAACGACAACGCGCGGCACATCGGCTCCGTCGGCCGGGAGCTGCACGACCGCATCATCACCTACACCGAGCATTTCGCGAAGATCGGCCGCGGGCTGAGCTCGGCGACCGCGGCCTACAATTCCGCCGTCGGCAGCCTCGAGCGCAACGTCCTCTCGAAGGCGCGCGAGCTGCGGAAGCTCGGCGCCTCCTCCGGCGGCAGCGAGGTCGAGACGCCGGCCGAGATCGACCTTGCCCCGCGCCGGCTGGCCGGCGAGCCGAACGATGTTTAAGGCTCTCGCGCTCGCCTGGCTGCTGGCCCTGCCGGGGTGGCGTTACGAGTTCCCGCGCGATCACGGCAACCATCCCGACTTCAAGACGGAGTGGTGGTATTTCACCGGCAACCTGCGCGCGGCCGACGGCCGGGACCTCGGCTACCAGCTCACGTTTTTCCGGCAGGGCGTCGTGCCGCCGGAGGAACGCCGCGCGGGCGGCTCGCGCTTCCTGACCACGGATCTGAAGCTCGCCCATTTCGCGGTTTCCGATCTCTCGCGCGGCAAATTTTATTTCGGCCAGCAGCTCTCGCGCGGCGCGTTCGGCGAGGCTGGCTTCGACGACGGGGAGCGGCTGGCGTGGATCGCGGGAAGCTCCCTCGAGCGGGGGACCGACGGCTCGTTCCATCTCGTCGGGCGCGACGCGGAAAAGTCGCTCGATCTCACGCTGGTCCCATCGAAGCCACCGGCGATCCACGGCGAGAACGGCGTGAGCCAGAAGGCGGACGGCGCCGGGCGGGCTTCGCATTATTATTCGCTTCCGCGGCTGGCGACGCGCGGCACGGTGACGATCGGCGGCGAGACGCGGGCGGTCGACGGAACGAGCTGGTTCGACCACGAGTGGGCCAGCAACCAGCTCGCCGTGGGCCAGGTCGGGTGGGATTGGTTCAGCCTGCAATTCGACGACGGGACCGAGATGATGCTTTTCCAGCTTCGCACGAAGGACGGCGGCCGGGACCGATGGTCGGGGGGCAGCTGGATCGCCGCGGACGGCGCGGTGACGCGGATCGCGAACGAGGATTTCGCCCTGGAGCCGGGCGCGGTCTGGAAGAGCGGGGCGACCGGCGCGGCCTACCCCGAAAAATGGCGGGTGCGCGTGCCGAAGCTCGGGCTCGACGTGGAGGTCGCCGCGCGGATGAGCGATCAGGAATTGCGGCTGGATCCCGTCGCGTATTGGGAGGGCGCCGTTTCGGCCCGAGGCACGCGCGCGGGCCGGCCGGTCGCGGGCGCGGGTTACCTGGAAATGACCGGCTACGCGGGCGCGGTGGTCGGGTTGCAGTCGGGAAACTGAGCGGCGAGGTCGCGATACATCTTTTCGGTGAGTCCGATCATGCGGCTGAGCGGGTAGTCCCGCTCGACGCGCGCGCGGCCGGCGCGGCCGAACCGCCGCCGGAGCGCGGGATCGCGGTCGAGCCGCCCGAGTTTTTCCAGGATGTCCGCGACGTCGTCTTTTACGATGTAGCCGGACTCGCCGTCGGTCACGAGGTCGACCGTGCCGGTCGTGCGGGTCGCCACGATCGGCCGCTCGAGCAGCATGGCCTCGGCGGTGACGAAGCCGAAGCTTTCGTAGCGGGAAAGGAGGAGAAAAACATCCGCGCCCGCGAGCCGGCCGAGCGGGTCGGCGAGCCACCCGGTGATTTCGAGGTTCATTTCGGGATGCGCTGCGAGCAGCGCGCGGCATTGGTCGGACTCGGGGTCGGAGCCGTAGTAGTCGCCGATCCATTCGAAGCGCCAGTCGAGCCCGCGCCGGGCGGCCTCGAGCGCGACCCGGAAAAAAAGCAGCGTCTGCTTTTGCGGGCAGATGCGGCCGCAGCCGCTGATTCCGAGCGGCTCGGCGGGGCGGGGGGCGGGGATGGCGGTCGCGTGAACGCGGTCGGGATCGACGCACAGCGGGATCGTGCGAATGTCGCTGCCGCCGTAGAAGCGCAGCCGGCGAAAGTCCTCCGCCTCGCTCGCGGAGGAGGCGACCATGGCGGTCGTGAGCGGGGCGAGGGCGGCCTCGATGGGGAAATACCACCGGCTCGCGAAGATCGAGAGCACGTTGGGCGTGAACGCCGTTTTTGCGCCGGTGCCCGCGAGCAGCGCGGCGACGCGGCCGAGCGCGCCGCCCTTCGAGCTGTGCCCGTGGACGACGTGCGGCCGCCATCGGCGGATGATCCGCACGAGTCGGGCGAGCGCGGGTAGGTCGCGCCGCGGGTCCGGGCGGTTGAGCAGGGGCATCTCGGTGCAGGTGATGCCGCGTTTTCCGACCGCCGAGACGAGCGACGGAAAGTCCGCGTCGCAGGCGAGGAGGTTGTAGACGAAGTGGACGTCGAAGGCGGCGAGATCGATGCGGGAAAGCACGTCGATGACGTGCCGCTTCACGCCGGCGGTGTTCGATTGGCAGACGAGCAGGACGCGGATTCGCTCGCTCATGCCGGCGTCGCAGCGGGCGGGGCCTTGGCGCCGCGGTGGATGGCGGCCTCGGTGAGGACGCCGACGAAGGGGAGGTTCCGGTAGTCCTCGTTGTAGTCGAGGCCGTAGCCGACGACGAACTCGTTGGGGATGTCGAAGGCCGCGTAATCGGCGTCGATCTCGCGGGCGCGGGCGACGTTTTTGCGCAGGAGCACGCAGATGCGCATGCTCAGGGCGCCTCCGAGGGCGAGACGCTCCTTGATCGCGTGGAGCGTGTGGCCGCTGTCGAGGATGTCGTCGAGAAGGAGGACGTGCCGGTCGCGGAAATCGGCAACCGTGGTCTGGCGGAAATTGACGGTGCCGGTGGTCTCCGTGCCGTGGTAGCTGGAGACGCCGAGGCAATCGACTTGAAGCGGGAGCGGAACGCGGCGCAGAAGGTCGGCGACGAAGATGAAGCTCCCGTTCAGGATGGCGATGACGGTGAGGTCCTTGCCGCGGTAGTCGGTCGTGATCTCATGCGCGA
>CAXTSM010000015.1:0-82129 GCA_964247025.1 uncultured Chthoniobacterales bacterium | reverse complement strand
CGGCTTCCTCGATGAGCATCTCGCTGTAGCCGATGATGGCGTTCATCGGGGTGCGGAGCTCATGGCTCATGTTCGCGAGAAAGGTGCTCTTCGTGCGGTTCGCGGATTCCGCGGCGTCCCTCGCCTGGATGGCGCCTTCGGTCGCGATCTCGGCGCGTTCGAGGGCGTCGGAAAGCTTCGAGGCGAGCAGGAACGAGACGATGAGCACGGCGAGGATGACCGCGCCGGCCACGCCGTAGGCCTGCCAGAGCATTCGCCACGTGATCCGCGAGATGTCGGGCAGATACATTGCCGCGATCACGTCGTAATCCCATCCGGACTGGAACGTCTGCATCTCGGTGCGCCAGCCGGGGGGATTCATTTCACCGCGCTCGACGGAGTCGGCCACGGCGGGAATCTGCCCGGCGAACGAGGAGCCGGAGGATTGAAAGATGATCTTGTTGCTGGAGTCGAGCAGCGCGAAGAAGCCACGGTCGAGCACTTTGCTGGTCTCCAGCGCGTCGTTGATCGTCTGGAGCTCCGCGAGCGGATAGCCGACGTAATAGGCGCCGATGACCCGGTTGGCGTCGTCGCTGATGGGCTCGTAGCCGGTGATGTAGGGGTTGCCGAGAATGTTCGCGACGCCGTAGAAGCCCTTGCCCAGCCGGAGCTTCGCGACCGCCTTGCCGTTCGCATCGAGCTCGGTGCCGATGGCGCGGCTGCCATCCTTTTTACGGACGTTCGTCGCGACGCGGATGAACTTGTCGCCGTCCCGGACGAGGATCGTCGCGGTGCCGCCCATGATGCGGGTGACCTCGTCGACGAGGTCGAAGGAGCCGTTCATCTTGAGGCTGCCGAAGTAGAGCGCCTCGTGGGTGAACTCGCCGGCGCCGCGGGCGGGCTGCAGGCTGGGCTGCCCAAGCCGGGCGGCCTCGGATTTCATCACCCGCATCGAGGCGTGGACGAGGCTGAGGTAGGTGGCGTTCGTCGTGCCGAGCACGTCGATCACGTGATGAAGCTTGTCCTTCATCTGGGTCTCGGCTTCGTGCCGGATGAGCCCGGAGATGCGCAGATAGCCGAGGACGCCCGCCGCGCCGACGGCCAGGACGACCACGAGGAACCACAGGATGACTTTTGTGCGAAGGGAGCTGTGCATGCGGACCGGCACCGCCGCAAGGATCGATCCCGCATCGGGACGGAACAAGAGCAAAGCAGCGGCGGGGCGTCAGTTCGGATCGGCGTCGGGATTCGCCGTCCAGATCAAATCCCGCTGCGGGAAGGGCAGCGCGCCCGTCTCGCTGAGGAGATCGGAGGGCGAAAAAAGCTCGGCGTGACCGTCGACGAAACTGACGACGCCCTTGCGGTTGTAGCGGCCCACGAACGAGCGAGCCGTGCCCTTCGGCGACCCATCGAAGCGGCCTTGCACGCCGATTCCGCCCGAGTTTTTTTCGCCCTTGAGGCCCTGCTCGAAAAACAGAACCGTCCGGCTGGGCTCGCTGATCTCGGTGATGCGCACCTCGTCCTTGATGGCCTTGATCGCCTTGCGCTGGAGGCGGCTGTTCATCGCGAAGGCGAAGAGCGGCTCGGCCAGTTTGCGGTCCGCCGGATAGCGGGCGCCCGGGAGGTAGAGCACGTTCGCCTTCGTGTAGAATTGCCGCGGGCTGGCGGCGTAGTCGCCCACGCCCTTTTGTCCGAGCAGGCGAGGAAGGGCGTTATACCAGACCTTGTCGTTCGTCGCGTTCGCGGCCGCGCTCCAGGAATCCGAGCCGGGGGCGTCCTCGAGCGGCAGGCGTCCGGCGTTTTCCGAGGTGAATTGGCCGAAGGCCGTGGCCAGCGACCGCAGGTTCGTCAGGGCGACGGCCTGATGCCCCTTGGTGACGAACATCGAGTAGCCCGGGATGACGAGCGCCGCGAGCACGACGGCGATGCCGATGGCCACGAGCATTTCCATGAGCGTGAAGCCGCGCCGGGCCGACGGGCGAAGGGGGGCGGGCGCGATCATGGTGGTCATTCGCTGACGCAGATCTCGGGACCGGCCGACGTGAGCAGGATGCGGTTGTTCCCGTTGAGCAGCTGCAGCGCGGAGACGAAGGCCGCGGGTTTCGCGGGGTCCTTGAGCGTGACGTTGAGGCGCAGCTCGGTCATGAGGCCCGCCTGCACGGATTCCACGGAGATCAAGTCCCAGCGGGTGAGTTGATCCCGGAAGCAGGCCTCGAAGGCGGTGTCGTAGTTGATGTCGTTGTTCACGCGCAGCCGCAGCAGATGCGAGACGCGGTGGGGGGCAAAAAGATCGAACCGCGAAAACAAATAAATGATCGTGCAGATCACGATCACGGTCGCCCATCCGATCGTGTAATGCCGGGCTCCGATGGCCATGCCGCTGGCCATGGCGAGGAACACGAACGCGATGTCCCGGGCCTGGCCGACGGAGCGGCGGAAACGGATGATGGAAAAGGCCGCGAACATGCCGAAGGCGGTGGCGGGATTGCCCTGCACGACCATCATCACGATCGTGACGCCCATGCTCAGGATGATGAGCGTGTGCACGTAGTCCTGGGAAAATCCCTGCCCCCGATACGTGCGGCGGTAGGTGGCGCCGATGATCGTCGCGAGCACGAAGCTCTGGATGATCGCCCCGATGATCTCGAACCACGGCGGGGTGGCCGCGTCCGCGCTGCCGAGGTCGCGAAGCCAGTCGAGCAGTCCGTTTACGTCCATGATTCCAAGGCGTCTCCTGCTTTCGGGTTCATCAAATATCCGGCGGCCAGCGCGTCGCAATATTTGCTCCGGCTGCCGACGACGCACTTCTCGCCCGCGAGCACGCCGGTGAGCCACACGGGCACGGCGCCGGTGACCTTCACCTCCATCACGCTCTCGCCTTCGCCGATCAGGCAATGCTCGAAGGCGCCGCGCTGGAGCGAGTCGAGGTCGTCCAGGCGGTAGCGGATGTCCTCGTCGAACGTGATGCGGAGGTCGGACTCCGAGTCGGCCTCGAAGAACGCCTTCCGGTCGTAGCGCAGGCAGCAGATGGGCCGGAAATGGCGTTCGCCGATCAGGCCCTGGATCTCGGCCAGCACCCGCTCCTCGCCGGGCGGGATCTCCACGGAGGCCGGTCGTCCCGCGGTGATCTGCAGCGCTTCCTCAAGGGGCACGTGCAGGCGCCGCTTCACGCCGCGGCCCTCGTGCTTGTGCTTGATCTCGACGAAACACGCTCCGCTGGCCGCGGCCCGCGTGCTCTCGTAAAGGCGCACGCGCAATTTGCGGCGGCTGCGGAGGCCGCGAATTTTTTCCCAGTAGCAGTCGCGTTCCGGGCTGTCGAAGTAGAGCGAGTAGATCCGGTAGCCGGCGTCCTCCCCGGAGTTGCGGTCGGCCTGAACGGTGGCGGGAAACTGGCGGATGATGGCATCGCGCTGTTCCCGGGAGATCAGGAATTTAAATTCGTAGCGATCCAGCCGATACGTCACGGAGGGGCGAGGGGGGGTTGAGCAAGCGAGACAAGTAAGGGACGACCCGCCGTTTTGTAAACATATTGTTACAGAGGGCGGGGTTCCGAGACGCTCGCCGCGCGGAACGAGCATGCCGGTACGAGGATCGAAATGGGGCCGTTGCCGGCGGCGTTTTTCCGCCCGCGAAAAGCGGGCGGGCGCACCGGGTTCCTCCCTGGCCTCGAGTCGCTGGCGCGGGGTCAAGCCCGCCCCTTGGCGGAATTGCTCCCGTCGCGCGCCGGCGAAGGTGCCCGCGCTTCCTTCGAACGACTCAAACGGGCGGACATCGTTTATTCTGACCGATTCGCTTGCGCGGCGGTGAGCTCCGATAACACTTCGTTCAGCGTCGCGCTGGGGCGGAGGGCGGCGCTGGCTTTGGATTCGTCGGGTTGGTAGTAGCCGCCGATGTCCACGGGGTGGCCTTGGACGGCGAGGAGCTCGGCCACGATTTTTTCTTCGTTGGCGGCAAGCTTTTCGGCGATCGGGGTGAAGGTCGCTTGGAGTTCGGCGTCTTCGCTTTGCGCCGCGAGGGCTTGGGCCCAATACAGGGCGAGGTAGAAGTGGCTGCCGCGGTTGTCGATGGTGCCGAGTTTGCGGCCGGGGCTGCGGTCGTTCTCCAGGAATTTGCCGGTGGCGGCGTCCAGGGCGTCGGCGAGGACCTTGGCCTTGGGCCGGCGGAAGGTCGCGGCGATGTGCTCGAAGCTGGGGGCAAGGGCGAAGAATTCACCGAGGCTGTCCCAGCGGAGGTAGTTTTCCGCCGTGAATTGCTGGACGTGCTTCGGCGCGCTGCCGCCGGCGCCGGTCTCGAACAGGCCGCCGCCGTTCATGAGCGGGACGATGCTGAGCATCTTGGCGCTGGTGCCGACTTCGAGGATCGGGAAGAGATCGGTGAGGTAATCGCGCAAGACGTTGCCGGTGACGCTGATGGTGTCCTGGCCCTTCACGATGCGCTCGAGGGTGAACCGGCACGCCTCGGCGGGGGCGAGGACGGGAAATTCGAGTCCGCCGGTGTCGTGGTCCTTCAGGTAGAGTTCGACCTTTTTGAGAATCTCGGCGTCGTGGGCGCGGGTCTTGTCCAACCAGAAGACGGCGGGCACGCCGGTGGCGCGGGCGCGGTTCACGGCGAGCTTCACCCAGTCGCGGATCGGCGCGTCCTTCGTCTGGCAGGCGCGCCAGATGTCGCCGGCCTCGACGGCGTGCTCGAGGAGGACCTTGCCCGAGGCGTCGGTGACTTTCACGGCGCCGTCGGCGGGGATTTCGAAGGTCTTGTCGTGCGAGCCGTATTCCTCGGCGGCCTGGGCCATGAGGCCGACGTTCGGCACGGAACCCATGGTCTGCGGATCGAGGGCACCATGCGCGCGGCAGAAATCGATGACGGCCTGGTAGACGCCGGCGTAGCAGCTGTCGGGGATGACGGCGAGGGTGTCGGCGGTCTGGCCGGCGGCGTCCCACATTTTACCGCCTTCGCGGATCATGGCGGGCATGGAGGCGTCGACGATCACGTCGCTGGGAACGTGGAGGTTCGTGATGCCGCGGGCGGAGTTCACCATCGCGACGGCGGGGCGGTTCATGAAGAGCCCGTCGAGGTCGGCCTGAATCGCGGCCTGGCGGTCGGCGGGCAGGGTGGCGACCTTGGCCGCGAAATCGCCGAAGCCGTGGTTGAAATCGACGCCGAGGGACGCGACGACGTCGGCGTGTTTCTCGATGACTTCCTTGAAGAAGACCTTCACCGCATGGCCGAAGAGAATGGGGTCGGAGACCTTCATCATCGTGGCCTTGAGGTGGAGCGAGAAGAGCACGCCGTGCCCCTTCGCGCGGGCGACCTGGTCGGTGAGGAAGGAGACGAGCGCGGCGCGGCTCATGAAGGTGGCGTCGAGGATTTCGCCGGCCTCGAGCGGGGTCGAGGCCTTCAGGACGGTGACGGCGCCGTCCTTCGCGACGAACTCGATCCGCCCGGCGGTGGCGCTGGCGAGGGTGAGGGATCGTTCGTTCGAACGAAAATCGTTCGCGCCCATCGTGGCGACCTCGGTGCGGGAGTCCTTCGACCAGGCGCCCATCTTGTGCGGGTGGGCCCGGGCGTAATCCTTCACGGCCTTCGGCGCGCGGCGGTCGGAGTTGCCCTCGCGGAGGACGGGATTCACGGCGCTGCCCTTGATGCGGTCGTAGCGGGCGCGGATGTCTTTTTCCGGCGCGGTGGCGGGGTTGTCGGGGTAGTCGGGGAGGGGGTAGCCGTGGGCCTGGAGCTCGGCGACGGCGGCCTTCAGCTGCGGGATGGAGGCGCTGACGTTCGGGAGCTTGATGATGTTCGCCTCGGGGGTGAGCGCAAGGGCGCCGAGCTCGGCGAGGTGGTCGCCGATCTTCTGGTCGTCGGCGAGGAAGTCCGGGAAGCTGGCGATGATGCGTCCGGCGAGGGAAATGTCGCGCGTCTCGACGACGATGCCGGCGTGCTTCGTGAACGCCTGGACGATGGGCAGCAGGGAATGGGTGGCGAGCGCGGGCGCTTCGTCGGTCTTCGTGTAGATGATGGTCGGCGGCTTGGACATGGCGGTGAATGGACGGCTGAGCTCGCGTTCGGCTCGCGTTGAAGTCGATGGAAGAGGCCCCGGCACGCGTCGGGCCTATCTTGTCGAAGATTTCCGCTTTTTGCGCGGCGAAGCGGAGGTCACGAGTAGCGGGCTGAGCGAGTGCGGCACTTCGTCGTCATCGACGAGGATGATCGTTTCCCCGCGGGGCGAGATGAACAAAAAGTCCGGATGCGGCACGGGGAACTTGCGTCCGTCGGCCCTATGAAGGTCGAAAGGAACAAATGGCGTCGCCCGCCGCCTTTCCCGAAGCGCCTTCGTGATCATCCGCCGAACGTGGCAAACGCGCTCCGCGCTGTCAAACGCACTTCCCGCTTTCTTCCCGCCGAAGCCTTCGGCATCGTGGGCGGCTTTCCCCGCCATGAGCCCATCCATCGAGTCCCACCTCGTCGAGAAACGCGTCTTCAAGCCCTCCCGCGAATTTTCCCGGGCCGCCCGCATCGGCCGCCTGGAGGATTACCGCCGCCTCTACGACACCTCGATCCGGCAGCCGGAGAAGTTCTGGGCCGCGCAGGCCGGCGAGCTCGCCTGGCAGAAAAAATGGACCAAGGTGCTCGAGTGGGACTGCCCGTTCGCGAAGTGGTTCGTCGGCGGAAAAATCAACGCCAGCGAGAACTGCCTCGACCGGCATTTGCCCGGGCCGCGCCGCAACAAGGCCGCCATCATCTGGGAAGGCGAGCCCGGCGAGAAACGCACGCTCACCTACCACCAACTCCACCGCGAGGTCTGCAAGTTTGCCAACGTCCTCCGCCGCAACGGCGTGAAAAAAGGCGACCGCGTGCTGATTTATTTGCCGCTCATTCCCGAGGCCACCATCGCCATGCTCGCCTGCGCGCGCCTCGGCGCGGTCCACTCGGTCGTCTTCGGCGGATTCAGCGCCGACAGCATCCGGGACCGCCTCGCGGACTGCGGCGCAAAGGTCGTGATCACCGCGGACGGCGGCTACCGGCGCGGCCAGATCGTGCCGCTCAAGCAAAGCGTCGACCGGGCCCTCGCCGACGACAAGAACGTGCGCCGCGTGATCGTTTTTCGCCGGGCGGGCAACGACATCCACATCACGGAAGGCCGCGACGTCTGGTGGCACCGCGAGATGGACTACGTCGACGCGCATTGTCCCGCCGAGGGCTTCGACAGCGAGCACCCGCTCTTCATCCTCTACACCAGCGGCTCCACCGGGAAACCAAAGGGCATCCTCCACACGACCGGCGGCTACCTGCTCGGCGCCCATTGCACGACGAAGTTCATCTTCGACCTGCGCGAGGACGACGTCTACTGGTGCACGGCCGACGTCGGCTGGATCACCGGCCACACCTACCTCGTCTACGGCCCGCTCGCGAACGGCGCGACCTGCGTGATGTATGAAGGCGCGCCGAACTGGCCCGAGCCGGACCGCTTCTGGCGCCTCATCGCCGACTACGGCGTCACGATCCTCTACACCGCGCCGACCGCGATCCGCGCCTTCATCAAATGGGGCGACGAATGGCCCGCGAAGCACGACCTCGGCTCGCTGCGCCTGCTCGGCACCGTCGGCGAGCCGATCAATCCCGAGGCCTGGATGTGGTTCCGCGAAAAAATCGGCGGCGGCCGCTGCCCGATCGTCGACACCTGGTGGCAGACCGAGACCGGCGCGATCATGATCACGCCGCTGCCCGGCGCGACGCCCACCACGCCCGGCACGGCCACGCTGCCGTTCTTCGGCATCGACGCAGCCATCGTCGACGACGCCGGCCGCGAGCTGCCCGCGGGCGAGGGCGGCCGGCTCGTCGTGCGCAAGCCCTGGCCCTCGATGCTGCGGACGATCTACGGCGACAAGGCCCGCTTCAAGAAAACCTACTGGAGCGAGGTGAAAGGCTGCTACCTCACCGGCGACGGCGCCCGCCGCGACAAGAACGGCTATTTCTGGATCACCGGCCGCATGGACGACGTGCTGAACGTCGCCGGCCATCGCCTCGGCACGGCCGAGGTCGAAAGCGCCCTCGTCGCGCACGAGGCCGTCGCGGAGGCCGCCGTCGTCGGCCGGCCGGACGAAATCAAGGGCCAGGGCGTCGTGGCCTTCGTGACGCTCAAAGGCGGCGTGACCCCGAGCAAGGAGCTCAAGGAACGGCTGCGCAAGCACGTCGGCGAAGCCATCGGCGCGATTGCGAAGCCGGACGAGATCCGCTTCGCCGACATGCTGCCGAAGACCCGGAGCGGCAAGATCATGCGCCGCCTGTTGAAGGAAGTCGCCGGCGGCGGCGCGGTGACCGGCGACACGACGACGCTCGAAGACCTCAGCGTGCTCGCGAAGCTCGGAAAGGGCGAGGAGTGAGGGATGACTTCAAACGAAGCAGGCCGCGCTTTCGCGCGGCCCGTTCGAAATTTCCCGAAGGAACCGGCGGCGGAATTTACTTCGCGCTCTTGTCCTCGATGTATTTCACGACGTCGCCGACGGTCTGGAGCTTCTCGGCGTCCTCGTCGGGCACTTCGACGTTGAATTCTTCCTCGAAGGCCATCACGAGCTCCACGGTGTCGAGGGAATCGGCGCCGAGATCCTCGATGAACGATGCGGCGGGCGTGACCTGCTCAGGCGTGACGCCAAGCTGCTCTACGATGATGTCTTTGACTTTTTCTTCGATGGATTTTTCGGACATAAGATTCGGGTGGTGGGTGGTGGGGCTAGCAGTTATGCGGGGCCCGGGGCTTTGACAACTATTTATTTCGAGTGAGCGGAGGAACGCGGTTTTCCATGAACGGGTCAAGCAGAAACCAGCCCGCGGCGGCGCGCACGTTCGGGCTTTCCACGTGGCTCGACGCGCCGATCGAGGCGGTGTTCGCGTTCCACGAAGACCCGCGCAACCTTGAAAAAATCAGCCCGTCCTCGCTGCGGGTGATCCGCATCGACGCGGCGCCCGCGGCCCGCGTCGGCGGCAGCTTTTGCGTGGTCGCGCGGCAGTTTGGGTTGCCCGTCCGCTGGGAGGGCGAATGGCTGGTCGTCGAGAAACCGGGGCGGCTCGTCGACGGCGCCCGGCGCGCGCCCTTTGCATGGTTCGATCACGAGCATCGTTTCGAGGCGGACGGTGCCCGCACGCGCCTGACGGACCACGTGACCTACTCGCTGCTGGGCGACGCCTGGGGCCCGCTCGGAAGCCTCGCCAACCTCTTCGTCGGGTGGGTCGTGCTCCCGGCGATGTTTCGCGCCCGGCACGCGGCGACGCGGAAATGGTTCGCAAAAACAAAGTCTGGTCCAACGTAGCCCGTGTCGCCGCCCCGCTCCGTCGGGGCGTGGTGCACAAGGAAAGAGCGCCCGCCCCGCGCCCGGCGACAGAGCGCCGTGGCTACAAGGAATGCGCGTCCGGAGAGCCCGTGTCGCCGCCCCGCTCCGCCGGGGCGCGGCGCACGAGGGAAGAGCGCCCGCCCCGCGCACGGCGACAGAGCGCCGTGGCTACAGGGACGGCGCGTCCGGAGAGCCCGTGTAGCCGCCCCGCTCCGTCGGGGCGTGGTGCACGAGGAAAGAGCGCCCGCCCCGCGCACGGCGACGGAGCGCCGTGGCTACAAGGAAGGCGCGTCCGGAGAACCCGTGTCGCCGCCCGCTCCGTCGGGGCGTGGCGCACGAGGAAAGAGCGCCCGCCCCGCGCCCGGCGACGGAGCGTCGTGGCTACAAGGAAGGCGCGTCCGGAGAGCCTGTGTAGCCGCCCCGCTCCGTCGGGGCGTGGCGCACGAGGAAAGAGCGCCCGCCCCGCGCCCGGCCCGGCGACGGAGCGCCGTGGCTACAGGGTTGCCGCCGGGGTCGGGGCGGGCTTCGCCGCCGGCGGCGTGGGATTCGGAAGCGCGCGCGGCTTGCCGGAGGGCGTCACGTCGCGGGTCTGCGTATACTCGGGATTGTTCGCGATCGAGGCCTCGATCGTATACGTCCGCCCCGGCTGCATGTCGCGGGTCGCGATTTTTTCCTCGTATTCGATCTTCTCGCCCGGGTTGATCATCACCACGCCCGACACGTCGTCGAACGCCCGGTCGTCGGACCATTTTTCAATGACCTTGCCGACGCCGTCGCGCACGAGGATCTCGAGGCGTTGGGAGGTCGGGAAGTCGAGCTTCACCAGCTTCGACGTGCGGTTGTAGACCGTGAAGGTGGCCGTGATTTCCCGGCGGTCATCGAGCGAAAAGGTGCCTGGCTCCACCGAGAGCTTGCTGTCCGACTTGCCCTTCATGAGGTGCACGGAGGAAAACATCCCGGTGAAAAACCGCGTGAACATCTTCGGCGCGGTGTTCTCGCTGGTCTTGTTCCGTGGAAATTGATTTGCCGGGCTGTCGAGCGCGGCCGCCTCCTTGTCCCCGGGGTTCAGCGCCGCGTTGTTCAGGATGAAGAACGGACTCTCCTTTTCCGGAATGTCGGGCACGACCGATGTCTCCTGCGCGAAACAGGAGGCGGCCAGGGCGGCGCCGGCGAGAAGCGGCGCGACGAATCGCGGAACGTGCATGAGCTGGTGGAGTTACCGCAGGCCGGGCGCGGTTGCAAATCCTATCCGCGCGGCTAGGCTCGGCCCATGAAGTCCCTCCTGCTTGCCGCGACGCTCGCCCTCGCGGCCGCCGGCCCCGTCCTCGCCGGCGCGAAAAAACAATCCGACGTCGCCATCCGGTTCTATGCGGAAGGCGGCGCGGAGGGCGGCCAGTTCTCGGAGAAGGTCGAGCTTATCAGCCCGAAGCGCGCGGTCTCCATGCAGTCGCTCCCGCTGCTCACCGAGCGCGAGATCCAGTCGTTCCACCCCTTCGAGGCCCGCGACGGCTCCGGCACGATGGGGGCGTATTTCAAGCTCGATGCCCACGGCAACAGCCTGCTCGCGCAGCACACCATGGCCCACCGCGGCACCTACCTGCTCGCGTTTTTCAATGGCCGCCACGTCATCGACCTCTACGTCGACCGCGGCGTGAGCGACGGCATCGTTTCCATCCCGAGCGGGCTCACCACCTACGACATCGCCCGCCTCGAGATCGCCTTCCCACGGTTCGGCCACGAGGGCGAAAAGCCCGGCCGGAAAAAAGCCCCGCCGAAGTCCGCCGGCCCCGCCCCGACGCCCCCCGCCGCGCTGGTGCGGCTGCAGCCCGCGATGGCCCGCCAGTCCGACGGCACCCTGGCGCCCGCGCAGGCGACCCTCGGCTCCCCGGACTCCTCCGCGACCGACGTCCCGCGCCCCCGTTCCCCGATCGGGCAATGATCCGCCTCCCCGCCCGATGAAGCCTCTCTGGCCGTGGCTCGCGGCGGCTGCCAGCGGCGTCCTGCTCGCCCTTTCCCTTCCGCCCTTCGGCTGCGCCAGCCTCATCTGGATCGCGCTGATCCCCCTTCTCGCCGCCGTGTGGTTCACCCCGGCCGCGGGCCGTTGGCGTCCGCTCCGGCTCCTCGGGCTCGGCTACCTCGCGGGTCTCATCTACTTCTGGGGGGCGTTCTCCTGGCTGACCGAGGTCACCCCGCCCGGATGGGTCCTCCTCGGATTTTACATGGCGTCCTACTCCGCCGTCTGGGCGCTTTTCGTCGGCATCGTCTGCCGCCCGCGCGACGAGGCGCAGTGGCTCCATTCGTTCCATAATCTCCGCCTCGCCGCCCGGGGCGCCGCCGCCTGGGCCGGCCTCGAATGGGTGCGCGGCACGCTTTTCACGGGCTTTGGCTGGAACAATTTCGGCACCGCGCTCTGGCGGAACACCGCCGTCATCCAGATCGTCGACATCACCGGCGTGCCCGGCCTGACGTTCCTCATCGTGCTCGTGAACTTCATCCTGCTGATGACCATCAAGCGCGTCAGCCTCGAGGTCGGCCGGATCGGCATCCGCCCGCACTTCGACTTCACCGTCACGATGGGCCTCGTGGCGCTGACCTTCGGCTACGGCGTCTACCGCATCAACGAACCGCGGCCGAAATCCTGGCTGCTCAACGTCGCCGCCGTGCAGGCCAACATCCCGCAGGACGTGAAATGGGATCCCGCCTTCGAGCAGCACATTCTCGACACCTACCTCCGCCTCTCCGACAACGCGATCGCGCTGAAGCCCGACCTGCTCATCTGGCCGGAGGCCTCCACGCCCCGGCCCCTGCTCGACAACGAGGACATCAAGGCCGCCGTCGTCGGCGTCCTCAAAAAACTGCGCGCGAATTTCCTGCTCGGCTCCGTCCGCTTCTTCGGCCCCGACGCCTTCAACTCCGCCATCCTGCTCGACCCCCGCGGCGACATCCAGGTCTACGACAAGATGCACCTCGTCCCCTTCGGCGAATACGTGCCTCTCCGGCACAGCTTCCCGCTTTTCGCGTGGATCGTCGGCGACCTCGTGCCGGGCGATTTCGTCGCGGGCACGACCCCCGTCGTCATGACGCTTGCCGGCAAGCCCTACCGCGTCGCGCCGCTGATTTGCTTCGAGGACACCGTCGGCGACCTCACGCGCCGCTTCGCCCAGCAGGGCGCCGAGCTCCTCATCACGATCACGAACGACGGCTGGTTTCGAAAAAGCGCCGGCTCCCGCCAGCACCTGGCGAACGCCGTCTTCCGCTGCGCCGAAACGAAGCTCCCGCTCGTCCGCGCGGCGAACACCGGCGTCACCTGCTTCGTCGACCGCTTCGGCCACGTCGACCGCACCCTGGAGGCCGGCGGTTCCACCTTCATCGAGGGCATCCTCTACGGCCGGATCCCCATCCGCCTCCAGCCGCCACAGACGTTCTACACCCGCTACGGCGAGCTCTTCGCGCTGCTCTGCCTGGGCGGCGCCGTGCTCTCCGTTCGCACCCACCTGCTCACCGCCCGGCGCAAATAGCCGCCGCCGGGAAAAAGTCGCGACGCCCGCGCTTGCCCGCCGCGCGCGAACCCGGCAACCTTTTTTCCATGAAAGCCGTCGTCACCGTCATGCCGAAGCAATCCGTGCTCGATCCCCAGGGCGCCGCCGTCGCCCAGGCGATGCGTCACCACGGCCTCCCCGGCATCGGCAAGGTCCGCGTCGGCAAATCCATCGAGATCGAGCTGCCCGCTTCCCCCGACGAATCCGCGCTCCACGGCCTCTGCCGCGACCTGCTCTCGAACCCCGTGATCGAGGATTACACGCTCGAAATCCTGAACTGATCCGCCGATCGACGCAGATTGATGCTTTCCGATACTCCCTCGGTGAAACTTCGCGAAATCGGCCGACAGAAAATCCTTCCATGAATTTCGCCGTCCTTCGATTCCCCGGGTCCAACTGCGACCAGGATTGCCTCGTCGCGCTCCGCTCGTTCGAGGGCGCCACCGCCGGCTACGTGTGGCACAAGACGAATTCGCTGTCCGGCTTCGACGCCGTCGTCGTGCCCGGCGGCTTCTCCTACGGCGACTATCTGCGCTGCGGCGCGATCGCGCGGTTTTCCCCCATCATGGCCGCGGTTCAGGAGTTCGCCGCGAACGGCGGCCCCGTGCTCGGCGTCTGCAACGGCTTCCAGATCCTCTGCGAAAGCGGCCTTCTGCCCGGCGCGCTCGTCCGCAACCGCGACCTCCATTTCATCTGCGAACACGTAAATCTCCGCGTGGAATCCACCGCCTCCCGCTTCACGAGCTCCACCCGATCCGGCGCAATTCTAAACGTCCCCATCGCCCACGGGGAAGGCTGCTACGTCGCCGACGAAGCCACCCTCGCCGGGCTCCGGGCGAACGACCAGATCCTCCTCCGCTACGCCGGGGCGAACCCCAACGGCTCGCTCGACGACATCGCCGGCATCCGCAACCGCGCCGGCAACGTCTTCGGCCTCATGCCGCACCCCGAGCGCGCCTGCGACGCCGCCCTCGGCAGCGCCGACGGGCGCGTCATCTTCGAGTCCCTCCTTTCATGATCCCGCGCCGAGACGCGGAGACGCGGAGAATGAGAAAATGATTTTGGAAACCTCTCCGCGTCTCCGCGTCTCCGCGCGAACCTTCCCATGACCGAACCGCAGATCACCCCCGAAGTCGTCGCCAAGCACGGCATCACGCCCGACGAATACGAGCGCATCCGGGCGATCCTCGGCCGCGAGCCGAACTTCACCGAGCTCGGCGTCTTCTCCGTCATGTGGAGCGAGCACTGCTCGTATAAGAACTCCAAGCTCGAGCTGAAAAAGTTCCCCGTCACCGGCGAGAAAGTCCTCGTGAAAGCAGGCGAGGAAAACGCGGGCGTCATCGACATCGGCGACGGCTGGGCCATCGCCTTCAAGATGGAGAGCCACAACCACCCGAGCGCGGTCGAGCCCTTCCAGGGCGCGGCCACCGGCGTCGGCGGCATCATCCGCGACATCTTCACGATGGGCGCGCGCCCCCTTTTTTCGATGAACTCGCTCCGCTTCGGCCCGATCGCCGGCGACGACGACGAGGCCCGGACGAACCGCCGCCTTTTCGCCGGCGTCGTCGCGGGCATCTCGCATTACGGGAACTGCATTGGCATCCCGACGATCGGCGGCGAGATTTACTTCGACGAATCCTATTCCGGCAACCCGCTCGTCAACGTCCTGAACCTCGGCATCCTGCGCCACGAGCAGATCGCGCGCGGCGGCGCCGTCGGCCTGGGCAACCCCGTCTTCTACGTCGGCGCCGAGACCGGGCGCGACGGCCTCGCCGGCGCCGCGTTCGCCTCGCGCGAACTCACCGAGGAGTCGAAGGAAGACCGCCCGGCCGTGCAGGTCGGCGACCCCTTCCGGGAAAAATTGCTCCTCGAAGCCTGCCTGGAACTCCTCGCCAGCGGCTGCGTCGCCGGCATCCAGGACATGGGCGCGGCCGGTCTCACCTGCTCGACGTGCGAGACCGCCAGCCGCGGCGGCACCGGCGTCGAGATCGAGCTCGACCTCGTGCCGAAACGCGAGACCGGCATGACCCCCTACGAAATCCTCCTGAGCGAATCACAGGAGCGCATGCTCGTCATCGTCAAGAAGGGCGAGGAGGCCACCGTCCGCGAGATCTTCGAAAAATGGGACCTGCCCTACGCCCACGTCGGCGAGGTCAAGGACGACGGCATGATGCGCGTCACCTCCGGCGGAAAGACCGTCGTGGAAATCCCCGCCCGCCAGCTCGCCGACGAAGCCCCCCTCTATTCCCGCGAAGCGGCGGAGAAAACCACGGATCACACGGATTTCACGGATGAAATTCAGGGTCTTCTATCCGAGATATCCGTGCCATCCGTGGTCCCTTCCCTGCTTGAATTGCTTTCGCACCCCAGCATCGCCAGCAAGCGCTGGGTGTGGCGTCAATACGACCACATGGTCCGCCTCGGCGCGACCGTGCTGCCGGGGTCGGACGCCGCGGTTTTCCTCGTGCGCGAGGCGGACAAGATCCTCGCCGCCTCCACGGATTGCAACGCGATCTACTGCCGCCAGGACCCGCGCCAGGGCGCCCGCATCGCCGTCGCGGAATGCTGCCGCAACCTCGCCTGCTCCGGCGCGGCGCCGCTCGCGCTCACCGACAACTTGAACTTCGGAAATCCCCACAAGCCCGAGAATTTTCTCCAGCTCCGCGAGGCCGTCGAGGGCATGGCCGAGGCCTGCCGCGCCTTCGGGACCCCCGTCACCGGCGGCAACGTCAGCCTCTACAACGAGAGCCCGGTCGCCGCGATCGACCCGACGCCCACGGTCGGCGTCGTCGGCCTCATCGCCGACGCGAAGCACGTCACCACCTCCGCCTTCAAGTCCGCCGGCGACGTCATCCTGCTCCTCGGCGACCCCGGCGACGAAATGGGCGCCTCCCATTACCTCAAGGTCGTCCACGGGAGGAAGGCCGGCCCGCCGCCGCGCCTCGACTACGCCATCGAGATCGCCCTGCACGACGCGCTGCGCGCCGCCATCGCCGCCGGCCTCGTTCGCAGCGCGCACGATTGCAGCGAGGGCGGTCTCGCCGTGGCGCTGGCCGAGTCCTGCCTCGCCGCCGCCGGCGCGCCGCTCGGCGCGAAGATCGCCCTCGAAACCGCGCTTCCCGCTCCCGTCGCCCTTTTCAACGAATCCCAGTCCCGCGTCGTCGTCTCCATCGCCGCGGAAGACGAATCCGCGGCCCTCGCCCTCTTCGAGGCCGCGGGCGTCCCGGCCCGGCGCCTCGGCGAAGTCACCGCCGGCGCGGAACTGGAAATCACCGCGGGCCCCGGCACCTTCGCCTGGCCGCTCGCCGACCTCCACGCCGCCTGGGCCGACACGATCGGCCGGTTGATGGAATCATGATCCGCGTTGCCCGCCGGGAAGCGATCGCCTGCGCGCGCACGCCCGGGAAGTGAGGTTTCCGGTTGCGGGTTACGTGCCCAGGAGTTGATCCGCCAACGCGCTTTTTTCCCCGATTCGAAATCCGCGTGCGAGGCTCATCCCGAAGCGAAAGAGTGGTGATGGATCGTGGGAAAAAGCCCGCTAGCCGATCTCCGCGGCAATCGCCTCGAAGGCCGCGCGGCGGTTTTCCGCCTCGAGGATCGGGCGCCCGACCACGAGAAAGTCCGCGCCGGCCGCGATGGCCGCCGCCGGGGTCAGCACGCGCTTCTGATCGCCCGGGTCCGCGCCAAGCGGGCGCACCCCGGGCGTCACGATCTTCGCGTCCGGCCGGCTCGCCTCGCGCACCGCGCCGATCTCCAGGGGGCTGCACACGATGCCGCCGACGCCGCATTGCGCGCCGGCCGCGGCGAGCTCCGGCACCCAGTCGCGCGGGGTGCGCGCGATGCCCACCGCCGCAAGCGTCTCCGCCGTGCTGCTCGTCAGGACGGTCACGCCGAGCACGCAGACCCCGGGCGCTGCCTCCACGGCGGCGCGGATCATCTCCGGGCCGCCGCACAGGTGGATCGTGAGCATGTCCACGCCGAGCTCCGCCGCCGAGCGGGAGGCCGCGGCGACGGTATTCGGAATGTCGTGGAACTTGAGGTCGAGGAAGACCTTGAACCTCCGCGCCCGCGCCATCGCGACCACCGGCGGGCCTTCCCTCGTGAAAAGCTGCAGCCCGATCTTGCACCACGTCGCGGCGTCCTCGAGCTCCGCGAGGACGGCCTCCGCCCCCGCGGCCGTCGGCACGTCGAGGGCGACGATGATTTTTTCTTTAGCGGCGGTCGGCATTGGTCGAGGATGCGCGCCCGATGAAGCTGCGCGCCCCTGCGAAAGTCAACCTTTCGCTCCGCATCCTCGGCCGCCGGCCGGACGGCTTCCACGACCTGGAATCGCTCCTCACGCCGATCTCGCTGGCGGACGAAATCACCGTGGAAACGCGCATCGGCCAGGGCGTGCACGTGCGATGCGACGATCCCGACATGCCGCGAGACGAGGCCAACCTGGCGGGCGTCGCCGCGCGGCAATTCCACGCGCACACCGGCATCCGTTTCGAGGTGCGGGTGGACATCCGGAAACACATCCCCGCCGGCGCCGGCCTCGGCGGCGGCAGCAGCGACGCCGCCGCGGTGCTGGTGGCGCTGGACTCGATCTTCGAGACGCACCTCGGCTCCGACGGCCTGGAAAAGATCGCCGCAAACATCGGCTCGGACGTCCCGTTCTTCATCCGGCTCGTTCCCGCCTGGGCGCGCGGACGCGGCGAAATCATCGAGCCCGCGCCCTTGCCGCAGCGCCTCTTCCTCGTGTTGCTGAAGCCGCCTTTTGCGGTGGAGACGCCGTGGGCCTACCGCCGGTGGAAGGATTCCGCCGAGCGGACGGACGTCGATTACGGCCCGCAGAGCTGGGGCGGGTTCGAGCTCGTCAACGATCTCGAGCGCCCCGTCTTCGAGAAATACCTCCTGCTTCCCGTGATGAAGGCCTGGCTGCGCGCGCAGCCGGAATGCCGGGGAGCGCTCATGTCGGGATCCGGCTCGACGATGTTCGCGGTGTGCGAGGGCCGCGCGTCCGCCGCCGCCGTGGCCGCCCGCGCGGTCGCGCATTTCGGCGACTCGACGTGGACGGCCGTCTGCGAGGCGCCGGGCGGTTGATCGAGACTCCTCCATGCTCCGCGGGAAGAAAATCGTCGTCGTCATGCCGGCCTACAACGCGGGCCAGACCGTGCAAAAAACCTGCGCGGAGGTGTGGGCGCAGAGAATCGTGGATGAAGTCATCCTCGTGGACGACGCCAGCCAGGACGGGACGGTCGATATCGCCCGTGGGATCCCGCACGTCATCGTCACCGAGCATCCGAGCAACCGGGGGGGCGGGGGCGGACATCGTCATCATGGTTCATCCCGATTATCAATATACGCCGCGCTTGATTCCCAGCATGGCGGCGTTGATCGCGGACGGCCTGTAGGCGTGCGTGCTGGGGTCGCGCATCCTCGGGACCGGCGCGCTGAAAGGTGGAATGCCGCGATGGAAATACGTTTCCAATCGCCTGCTGACGTGCGCGGAGAACCTGCTGCTCGGGACCAAGTTCTCGGAATAACACACCGGCTACCGCGCGTTCTCGAGGGAGCTGCTCGAAAAGTTGCCCATCGATCGAAACTCGGACGATTTCGTCTTCGACAACCAGATGCTGGCCCAGATCGTGTGGGCGGGACACGACATCGCCGAGATCACCTGCCCGGCCCGATATTTTCCCGGCGCCTCGTCCATCAACTTTTCAAGAAGCGTGCGTTACGGCTTCGGCTGTCTTGCCGCGGGCCTCGAGTTCCGCCTGACGAAGTGGCGGATCCGGCGCAGCGATCGATTTCCGGCGGCCCTGCGCTCGGCCTCGCCGGAAATCCCCGGAGGCAGATGAGCCCGCGGAACAAGGATGAAGAATGTCGTGCCCGGCCCAACCCCGGGCGGATGCGCGGAGAGAAAGTCCCGCGTTCCTCGTCGGCATCGGGATTTTCTCCCGCTTATGGTGTGAATCGTCTTCGGCCCGACCTTGCGATTCCCATTCGTGAGCGACGACGACGCTTACGTCTACGCGGAGCGCAAGGATGTCCTCCGCGGACGCCCGATCAAGCCTTGGGCCGCTCCTTAAAGGGAAACCGATAAGGCCATCGAAAACCCGCGGATTCTGCTGCAATTCAAGCCTCGCCTCGCGCCAGCCCACGGCAATCTCGGCTCCCGCGCGGGCGCGGGACGGACGCGTTGCCGGGGCGATCGCGCACCACCGAAAATCCCTTCGGATCACGCCCGACGCCGGCGACTTCCTCCGACGCGTCCGGGCGAAATGGCGCCGAGGCGGTCGGCTTCGCCCGCCGCGCAAGCGAGCTTTCCGGCGAGAAAAACCCCGGGCGGTCTCGACATTCTCGCGAACGCCCCAGGTTGGCGGTCAGGGCCGCCCTACAATTCGACCGGGGCGAGCTCGAACCGGTCCAGATTCATCACTTTGGTCCACGCGGCGATGAAGTCGGTGATGAATTTCGGCTCGCTGTCGGCGCAGGCGTAGACTTCGGCCAATGCGCGGAGGATCGAATTCGAGCCGAAGACCAGGTCGGCGCGGGTGCCGGTCCATTTCGGCGCGCCGGTTTTACGGTCGAAGGCGGCAAAGGCGTTGCCGCAGGGGGAGACTTGCTTCCACTCGGTGGCCATGTCGAGGAGGTTGACGAAAAAGTCGTTCGTGAGGGCTTCGGGGCGCTTGGTGAGGACGCCGTGTCCGGCGCCACCGGCGTTGGCGCCGAGGACGCGCAGGCCGCCGAGGAGGACGGTCATTTCGGGGGCGGTGAGGGTGAGGAGTTGCGCGCGGTCGATGAGCAGGGCTTCGGCGGGAACGGTGTATTGGCCCTTCAGGTAGTTGCGGAAACCGTCGGCGATGGGCTCGAGGACGCCAAAGGAGACGGCGTCGGTCTGCTCGGGGGTGGCGTCCATGCGGCCGGGGGTGAAGGGGACGGTGACTTCGTGGCCGGCATTTTTCGCGGCCTGCTCGATGGCGGCGCCGCCGGCCAGGACGATGAGGTCGGCGAGGGAGATTTTTTTGCCGCCGGGGGCGCGGCCGTTGAAGTCGTCCTGGATGGCTTCGAGGATTTCGAGGACGTGGGCGAGCTGGGCCGGCTGGTTGACTTCCCAGTCTTTTTGCGGGGCGAGGCGGAGGCGGGCGCCGTTCGCGCCGCCGCGCTTGTCGGAGCCGCGGAAGGTGGAGGCGGAGGCCCAGGCGGTGGAGACGAGCTGCGCGACGGTGAGGCCGCTGGCGAGAATCTTGGCCTTGAGCGCGGCGAGGTCGTTTTCGTCGGCGAGCGGGTGGTCGAGGGCGGGGATGGGGTCCTGCCAGATGAGTTCTTCGGCGGGGACTTCGGGCCCGAGGTAGCGGGCGCGCGGGCCGAGGTCGCGGTGGGTGAGCTTGAACCACGCGCGGGCGAAGGCGTCGGCGAATTCGGCGGGGTTCTCCATGAAGCGGCGCGAGATTTTCTCGTAGGCCGGGTCGACGCGCAGGGCGAGGTCGGTGGTGAGCATGGCGGGCGCGATCTTCTGCGCGGCGTCGTGCGCGTGCGGCACGGTGCCGGCGGCGGCGCCATTTTTTGGCGTCCACTGCTGGGCGCCGGCGGGGCTTTTCGTGAGCTCCCACTCGTGGCCGAAGAGGTTCTGGAAATAGCCGTTGCTCCACTGGGTGGGCTGGCTGGTCCAGGTGACTTCGAGGCCGCTGGTGATCGTGTCGGCGCCTTTGCCGGCGCCGAA
Organism: uncultured Chthoniobacterales bacterium; assembly: GCA_964247025.1. Classification (GTDB taxonomy): domain Bacteria; phylum Verrucomicrobiota; class Verrucomicrobiia; order Chthoniobacterales; family JAATET01; genus JAATET01. Next base: position 61,583 of record CAXTSM010000015.1, on the reverse strand, counting down.
TCGATTGTGCCAGCCGAAGCCCTGCGCCTCGAGGCCGGCGGCTTCGACTTCGGCGCCGACGTTGTCCGAGGGGGCGGCGCCGTGGGTCTTGCCGAAGGTGTGGCCGCCGGCGATGAGGGCGACGGTTTCTTCGTCGTTCATGGCCATGCGGCCGAAGGTCTCGCGGATGTCCTTCGCGGAAAGGAGCGGGTCGGGGTTCCCGTCGGGGCCTTCGGGGTTCACGTAGATGAGGCCCATCTGGACGGCGGCGAGGGGGTTCTCGAGATCGCGGGAATGTTGGATCTCGCTGTCGTCGTCCTTGACGAGGACGCCCTCGCCTTCCACGCCGGGCGAGCCGTGGGCGTAGCGGACGTCGCCGCCGAGCCACTTCGTCTCGGAGCCCCAGTAGACGTCCTGGTCGGGCTCCCAGGTGTCGGCGCGGCCGCCGGCGAAGCCGAAAGTTTTGAAGCCCATCGTCTCGAGGGCGACGTTGCCGGTCAGGATCAACAAATCGGCCCAGGAGATCTTGCGGCCGTATTTTTGCTTGATCGGCCAGAGGAGGCGGCGGGCCTTGTCGAGGCTGACGTTGTCGGGCCAGCTGTTGAGGGGGGCGAAGCGTTGCTGCCCGCGGCCGCCGCCGCCGCGGCCGTCGCCGGTGCGGTAGGTGCCGGCGCTGTGCCAGGCCATGCGGATGAAGAGCGGGCCGTAGTGGCCGAAGTCGGCGGGCCACCAGTCCTGCGAATCGGTCATGAGCGCGGCGAGGTCGGCTTTCAGCGCGGCGAGGTCGAGGGTCTTGAATTCCGCGGCGTAATCGAAATCCGCGCCCATGGGGTCGGACTTGGCGGAGTGCTGGTGGAGGAGCTCGACCTTGAGCCGGTTCGGCCACCAGTCCTGGTTGGTCTGGCCGCCGCCCGCGGGGGCGGGGGCGGAGGGATCGAAGGGGCATTTGGGCGCGTCGGACATGGGGAGAGGAGATAGCACATTTGTCGATATTGTGGAAATCGTTGTTTCCTTTCGGCGATATAGGAATTGCCTATGGACGGGCCCGGCGGGGTTGGAACGGGCGGAGAACCTTGGAAATGCAACCAAGAGGTGGCCTATTTTCAGCGAGGGGATGCGTTTTTCAAAGCGTTGGTAGATGCAAGCCGCCGGGAGTTTCTGGATCAGTTCCCAAGGGCAACGGGCAGACGCCCCCGGAGTTGGGCGGGCATCTGGACCTGACGCGGAAGGCGGTGATCCAAAAACCAGACGAGCACCATTGAAGAACCCCTGAAAATCACCCGCGTCTTCGAGGCGCCGCGGTCGCTGGTCTTCGATGCCTGGACCAAGCCCGGGCATCTTGCTCGATGGAGCGCTCCGCACGGCTTCACCGTTCCCGGGTCGGCGGAGCGCTTCGCGCCGGCGGAGCGTGGCGGACCTCGATGATCGCCCCGGACGGCGAGGGGTATCCGGTGCGCGGATCCATCGCAAAATCGTGCCGAACGAGCGGCTCGTCTTCACGCATGTCTGGAAGGAGGACGACGGAACTCCCGGGCACGAGCCCGTGGTGACGGTGCGTTTCGCCGAGAAGGCCGGCGGAAGGGAGGAACGAGGGTGACGTGGGAGCAGACGGGCTTCAAATCGCCGGATTCCCGGGCGGGCCATGCGGATGGCTGGACGCAGTGCCTCGATCGGCTCGTGGAATCGCGGGCGGAAGCGCCCGGCACGGTCGCGGTCGAGCGGGCGTTTGGCGGGCCGGCGGGCCGGCGCGCACGAAGGCCTGGTATTTCGACGTCCCTGATTTTTGCGCGGAGATCGGGAACGAATTCCGCTTCGTGGTCGAGCACGAAGGGAGAGTGTTTCCGCATCGACGGCAATGCGACCGGCAGGTCGTAAAGATGCGTTCGCGAGTTCGCGGAACGCGGATTTCATGGTGCTGGGCCTTATCAAGAAGTGCACCCCCCCGGGCTCGAACCGGGAACCAATTGATTAAGAGTCAACTGCTCTACCATTGAGCTAGGGATGCTCGCATTCCCGGAAATCGGGAGAGGGTTTTTCGCACAACCTCGCGCTCTTGCCAAGGGATAATCTGCGGACCGCGCCCGCGCCGCGGAACAAAATCCTTGACGCTCCCCGCGCTCCACCTACCTTCACCGCATCTTATCGAGAGTGGCAGAGGGACAGGCCCGATGAAGCCACGGCAACCGGTTCGGCGATGCGAAAGCGTCGCGGAACGCCAGGTGCCAAATCCTGCTCCGCGGCGCATGCCAAGGGGGAAGATGGGATGCAACCAGTCCGCTTGCCGGCTGAGCTGCCTTCCCCCGTCCGCTCTCGATTCGACGAGAATCATCCATGAGCGATCAACCTTTCTTCAGCAACCTCAAGTGCCGGGAATGCGGCCGCCTTTACCCGAAGGCCGCGATCCACATCTGCGAATTCGACTTCGGCCCGCTCGAGGCCGCCTACGATTACGACGCGATCCGCGCCTCCATTTCGCGGTCCGCGATCGAGTCCCGCCCGAAGAGCATGTGGCGCTACCGCGAGCTGCTCCCGATCGACGGCGCGCCCACCGTGGGCCAGCAGGTTGGTTTCACGCCGCTCGTGAAGGCCGACCGTCTCGCGAAACGGCTCGGCGTGCGCGAACTCTACGTCAAGAACGACACGGTCAACTACCCCACGCTTTCGTTCAAGGACCGCGTCGTCTCGGTCGCGCTCAGCCGCGCCCGGGAACTCGGCTTCAAGGTCGTCGCCTGCGCCTCGACCGGAAATCTCGCGAACTCCGTCGCCGCGAACGCCGCCGCGGCCGGCCTCACGAGCTACGTGCTCATCCCCTCGGACCTCGAGCGCAGCAAGGTCGTGAACTCGCTCGTCTACGGCACGAACGTCATCGGCATCGAGGGCGCCTACGACCAGGTGAACCGCCTTTGCTCCGAGATCGCCGGCAAATACGGCTGGGGCTTCGTCAACGTGAACCTGCGCCCTTACTACGCCGAGGGCAGCAAGTCGATGGGCTTCGAAATCGTCGAGCAACTCGGCTGGCAGACGCCCCGCCACACCGTCATCCCGATGGCGTCGGGCTCGCTGCTCACGAAGATTCACAAGGCCTACACCGAGTTCGCGAAGGTCGGCATCATCGACGCCCGGCCGTTCAGCGTGCACGGCGCGCAGGCGGCCGGGTGCGCGCCGATCAGCACCGCGCTCAAGAAAGGCACCGACATCGTGAAGCCCGTCCCGAAGCCCGAGACGATCGTGAAGTCACTCGCGATCGGCACGCCGGCGGACGGTTATTACGCCATCCGCACGATGAAGGAAACCGGCGGCGGCGCGGAGGATTGCACCGACGAGGAAGTGATCGCCGGCATCAAGCTGCTCGCGGAGACCGAGGGGATCTTCGCCGAAACCGCCGGCGGCGTGACCGTCGCCTGCGCCCGGAAGCTCATCGAATCGGGCAAGATCCCGGCCGATGAATCCATCGTGCTCTGCATCACCGGCCACGGCCTGAAGACGCAGGAGGCGATCCACGAAAAATGCGGCGCCCCGCGCGTGATCAAGCCCAGTCTCCGTGAGTTCGACGCCCTCGTGGCCGGCGAGCTCGCGTCCCTCGAAACCGCAAACGTATAACCTATCACCATGCCCCAAGTCCGCATTCCCACCCCGCTTCGCAAACTCACCGGCGACCAGGAAGTCGTTACCGCCGAGGGCGCGACCATCGCCGACATCCTCACCAGCCTCGACGCCACGTTTCCCGGCCTCAACGACCGGCTTTGCGACGCGGAGGGCAACGTCCGGCGCTTCGTGAACATCTTCGTGAACGACGAGGACATTCGTTTTCTCGACGAAAAAGCCACCCTCGTGAAGGACACGGACGAGGTCAGCATCGTCCCGGCCATTGCGGGGGGTTAGGAAGCGTGGAACCACGGAGGCACGGAGACATGGAGAATGATTTGAGAATTTCCCTGCGCCCCGGCGTGGGCGCGGTAAAATAAACAAATGGCCGAACAAGCAACCCGACTCTGGCTCATGTATCCCGCGCGGCTCATCACGCGGCCGGTGGTCTATGAACTCGGCCGGAAATTTTCGGTCGTCACGAACGTCCGCCAGGCCAGCGTGACCGAGGAGATCGGCCTCGTCTCGCTGGAGCTCGATGGCGAGCGCGACGCGATCAAGGGCGCGATCGCCTGGCTCGAGGAGCTCGGCATCAAGGTCGAGCCGGTCGAGATCCAAACGATCGAGGGCTGACGCCATGGCCGCGCCGCGACCGCGCGTGCTCGTCGTGGACGGCCACAGCATGATCTTCCAGTGGCCAGAGCTGCGCGCGCTCCACGGCCGGAACGGCGCGGCGGCCCGGGACCAGCTCGCGCGCGCGCTGACCCGCTACCAGGACTCGTCCGGCCGGCATGTGGTGGCGGTGTTCGACGGCAAGGGCCCGCGCGACAACGAGGCGAGCGAACCGGCGGGCATTCAGATTTTTTATTCCCAGGCGGGCCGCACCGCGGACTCCGTGATCGAGCGGCTCGTGGCGACCTACGCGGCGAGATACGACATCGTCGTGGCGACGGACGATTACCTCGAGCGGACGACGGTGGAGTCCTTCGGCGGAGCGTGGATGTCTTCCGAGACGCTCGCGGCGGAGTTGCGCGGGGCGGACGTGGAGCTCTTCGACCGGATTGCGCGCCTGCGCCGGCGCTGAGCGGTCATTTCGCGGTCGGGAAGTCCGCCATCAGGAGATCGACCGTGGCGGTGATCCGTTCCTTCTGCGCTTCGTAGGGCTTGCGGCGGTCCACCTTCGCGCTCGCGGCGCCGCGCCAGAGGGACTCGTGGTCACGGGCGTCCTCGGCGTCGACGATGAGCGTGCCGACCTCGTAATCGGAAGCCGGGGCGGCCTTCACGGCGCGCACGAGTTTTTTCTCCGGGGCGCGATTCGTGCCGAAGTAGGAATCGACGACCGACAGGGTTGCGCCGTCCTTGTAGATCGCGAGGAAGCTCACCTCGAGATCGCCGCCCTGCGAGACGAGGCGGTAGCCTTTCGCGGCGAGCCGCGCATCGATGTCGGCCTTCACGAGCGCGAGGTAGAGATCCTGGTTGTTGTACGGATTCAGTTCGGAGCCGGTCGGCAGGGACCAATGGTAGGTCCGCGATTTTTCGACGCGCTGCAAGTCCCCTTCGTCGTAGTCGATCGCGACCACTTTGGCGTGGTGCATCGTCGTGCTGCAGCCGGAAATCAGGAGAGCCGTGGCGAGGGCGAAGAGGGCGCGTTTCATGCCGAGAGCGATAGCCCATCGCCGCCGCGGCGGGAAGCCGATTCGCTTCCGGGGCGCTCATCGCGTCGCCGTCGTTCTCATCGCCGTCATCGCGGAAGAGGCTTTTCGCCGGGAAAGTTCGCCGGGGCAAATTTTATGGTCACGGCGCACCGTCGCCGGGCGGCGGGGGATGACGCGCGCCCGGACGCCCCGACGGAGCGGGGCGGCGACAAGGAGGCTTCTTGCCGCTTTGGTTTGCCCGGGATTTCAGAACCTTTCCGAGATTCTTCTTTGCGTCTCGGCTTCCAGGCGGGAAGGGGACCTAGGACAGGTTCGCGGCGCGGTCGCGATTTCGCCAGACCGTGGCGGAACTTTTCATCCGCGTGAGGATGTAATAGACGGTCTGGCTGCGCTGGCGCACGAGGTCGGCCCCGACGATTTTCGGCACGAAGTCCGCCGGCACTTCGAGCACCTCCTCGATCGTGCAGCCTTCCAGGCCCTTGCACAGGATCGACGTCATGGCCTTCGTGAGGGTCTGCACCTGCGGGCCGAGGGTGATGCGATAATGCGTGGTCCGGTCGGGATTCACCTTGAGAAAAACGCCGACGGTGTCCGTGCATTCCTCATCCTTGCGGACGTCCTCGAGATCGAACGCCTCGCCTTCGCGCGGGCCCTGTTTTTTTGCGCCGTCCGCGTAGGTGATGAGCGTCTCGCGTTTCTCCACGTCGGGGAGTGCCTCGAACAAATGGACGATCTGCTGGAGTTTCGGCGGATAGTTCATCGGAGCAAAAATGAACCACAGAGACGCCGAGGCACGGAGAATATTTTCATCTCCTCGGCGCCTCCGTGTCCCCGCGGTTCGATCTACGCGCCTTTTGCGATGGGCGCGCGGACGCGGTTGCCCCATTCGGTCCACGAGCCGTCGTAGTTGCGGACTTTTTCGTAGCCGAGCAGGTAAGTGAGCACGAACCACGTATGGCTCGAGCGCTCGCCGATGCGGCAGTAGGCCACGACGTCCTCGCCGGGTTCCAGGCCCGCTTCGCCCTCGTAGAGCGCGCGAAGCTCGTCCGCGCTCTTGAAGGTCGCGTCGTCGTTCGCCGCCTTTTTCCAGGGCACGCTTTTTGCGCCGGGAATGTGGCCGCCGCGAAGCACGCCTTCCTGCGGATACTCGGGCATGTGGGTGACGTCGCCGGCGAATTCCCCGGGCGAACGCACGTCGATCAGCGGCCGGCCGGCCTGGCTCTGCGCGAGGGCATCGTCGAAGAACGCGCGGATTTCCTCGTCTCGTCGCCCGGCCGGGACGGGATATTCCGTCGGTTCGGGCTTGGGGATTTCACGCGTCGTCGGGCGGCCTTCGGCGATCCATTTGTCGCGGCCGCCGTTGAGAATTTTCACGTTTTCGTGGCCGAACAGGCGAAAGGCCCAGAGCGCGTAGGTGGCCCACCAGTTCGACTTGTCGCCGTAAAAGATCACCGTCGTATCCGGGCCGATGCCATTCCGCGTGGCGAGCTCCGCGAAGGCTTGGGGCGAGATGTAATCGCGCATCGTCTGATCCTGGAGGTCGCCGCGCCAATCGACGTGGACGGCGCCGGGAATGTGGCCCGTGCTGTAGAGCAGCACGTCTTCGTTGCTCTCGACGATGCGGATGCCGGCGTCGTTCAAATGGTCGGCCAGCCACTCGGTGCTGACGAGGGCCTCGGGGTGGGCGTATTCACTCATGATGATATTTTGGAAGACAGCGTGCTCGTTTTCCGCGAGGTCTCAAGGGATTTTCACGCCTATGACGCGGCCGGTGTCGTCGTTGGTCCCATGGCCAGGCGCGAGGCCAGAAACACCGCGACCGCGGCCACGACGATGCGCGGTGTCCGGCGGGAGGACCCGGGACCGGGGAATCGATGATCCGACGGAGCCGCGACCGGCTCGAGGTTTCCGTGAAGGTATCCGCCCTCTTTTCCGGGCAGCAGAAAACGGCCGCAACTTCAGGGCGAAATCATCGCCGGCCGGAGCCGAAGCGCCGGCGCGACGGCCGCGGGCCGGCGGGCCGACCGTCCATGCGCACCTCGGGCTTGCGGGGGCCCAGGCGGTCGGGTCGCTCGGCCTCTTCCTTCGGGGCGGGAGCCTGGTAGTCGAAGCCGTCGGCCATCTTGCGGGTAATACCGCGATTGATGAAACGCTCGAGGCTCTTGAGCGAGGAATAATCCTCCTTCGTCACGAAGCTGATCGCGTCGCCGACGGCATGGGCGCGACCGGTGCGGCCGATTCGATGGACGTAATCCTCGGCCTGCATGGGGAAATCGAAATTGACGACGTGCGAGATGCCGTCGACGTCGATGCCGCGGGCGGCGATGTCGGTGGCCACGAGCACGCGCACCTCGCCGTCCTTGAAGGCCTTCAACGCGCGCAGGCGCTGGTTCTGCGAGCGGTTCGAGTGCAGCGTCGCGGAGGTCACGCCGATCTGGTCGAGCTTGCGGGCGATGCGGTCCGCACCGTGCTTCGTGCGGGAAAAAACGAGGACCATGTTCATGGCCGGATCCTTGAGCAGGTGGGCGAGCAGCGAGAGTTTGAGGTGCTTCGGGATCTCGTAGACGAGCTGGGTGACGGTTTCGGCGGGGTTCGAGCGGCGGCCGATCTGCACCGTCTTCGGCGAGCGCTGGAACTCGTGCGTGAGGCCCTCGATCTCCCGGGAGAGCGTGGCGGAGAAAAGCAGTGTCTGCCGGTTCTTCGGGAGCACTTTCACGATGCGCTTGATCGAGGGCAGGAAGCCCATGTCGAGCATGCGGTCGGCCTCGTCGAGCACGAGGAACTCGAGGGAATTGAAATCGGCGCAGCCCTGGCCCATGAGGTCCATGAGGCGGCCGGGCGTGGCGATGACCAGGTCGACGCCGGTGCGCAGGGCCTGGATCTGCGGACGTTCGCTCACCCCGCCGAAAACGGTCGCGATGCGGAGCGGCAGATGTTTCGCGTAGGCGCGCACGTTTTCCTCGATCTGCGCGACGAGCTCGCGGGTGGGCGCGAGCACCAGGGTCTTCGTGCGGGCGCGGGCGCCCTCCGGGCGGTTGGCGCGGGCAAGCAGCGTGAGCATGGGGAGCGTGAACGCGGCCGTCTTGCCGGTGCCGGTCTGCGCGATGCCGATCAGGTCGTGCCCCGCGACGATCTCGGGAATGGCCGCGGCCTGGATCGGAGTGGGTTCGGTGTAGCCCGCTTCGTGGACGGCTTGGAGAATGCGGTCGTCGAGACCGAGGGTGCGAAAAGGCATAGAACGGCGCATCATGAGCGATCCGGGCGGACCACACACTTTAATTCGCCGCCGTTATTGAATCCGGATCGAAAGTTCCACCGGCTGGAACGAGCCACCCAGATCGAGAAAGAAAAGCTGCCCGTCGGAGGAGCCAAAGATCTGGTCCGCGCTCTGATACGTCAACGTCTCGCCGATCGTCAAAGCGGGACTTTCCGCGACGGTGAGCTCCCAGATCTCGGCGTTGGGCCGCTGGACATCGATCGTCACCGATCCATCGACGGAACTGGTCGAAAAATTCGTGACCGAGACCGGCTCGGTGGCGGAAACCATGGGCGCGCCCGCGCCGGAGCCGTCGTCAGGCGGAGTCGGTGAAGGCGTCGGAGTGACTCCGGGGAACGGAGTGGCGGTCGGACTCGCGAAAGGCGTCGGGGTCGGCGTCACGGTGTCGATGTAAAACGGGTCGGAGAGTCCGTCGTCGTCCCGGCAGCCGGAAAGAAGTCCGGCCGCCACGAGCGTGGTCGCAAAGAGAAGGCGCGTGATCACGCGGGCATCCTACCACGCGAAAGCCGTTTGGCTAACCCCGTTCCTCGAGTTGGCCGGCCACGGCGCCCGGAAGGGCCCGGGGACCTTCTCCGCCGAGGGCGGCATCCACGACCTCGAGCCGGCGAATGAGGTCGAGCACGTCGCGCCGCGCGTAGGGTCCGCCGGCCGCCGCGCAGAAATGCGTGCGGCAACCGAATGGCCGGTCCGCGTAGATGAGACAACGTTGCGTTTGCGGATGGAGCAGCGGGCAGGCGCCATCGGTCCGGGCCGGGAGTCGCGTGCGGCCCGCCGCGCGCAGGGCTTTCGCGGCGAGCGCGGCTTCGCCTTTCGTCAGAAAGGGCGTGAGGCCCGTGCGCTTGAAGTGGCAGCATTCCGTGAGCAACGTGCAGGCTCGCTCGACCGGCCGTGCGGCGAGGTCCGCATAGATCGCGCGGACCTCCGCGAGAGCGGCGGCGTTGTCGGGATGCCGCTTCATGCGGCCATCGCGTTGCCGGCGATCCAGCCCGTCGTCCAGGCGGCCTGAAAATTGAAGCCGCCCGTCACGCCGTCGATGTCGAGGACCTCGCCCGCAAAGTAAAGCCCCGGCCGCAGGCGGCTTTCCATCGTCTTGAAATCCACCTCGCGCAACCGCACGCCGCCGCACGTCACGAACTCTTCCTTGTTCAGGCTTTTGCCGTCCACGGCGAGTTCGGTGCGGGTCAATCGTTGCGCTAAGGCGAGCGCGCCGGGGCGGGAAAGCGTGGTCCAGCGCACGTCGGGGCCGACGCCGGCCTCACGGACCAGGGCTTCCCAGAGGCGCGCCGGCAGGGGCGGGATCGGGCTTTTCGCGACCGCCTTGCCGGGCTGTGAATCGCGCCGGGCGCGCAGCTCGGCGAGCACGTCCTCGACGGCGCGGCCCGGCAGCCAGTTTACCCGCAGCGTGAAGCGATAATCCAGGGCGTGAAGAACCCGCGCGCCCCAGGCGCTGAGCCGCAGGATGGCCGGCCCGCTCACGCCCCAGTGCGTGACGAGGAGCGGGCCGCGCTCGCGCAGCTTTGCGGCGGGCACGCTCGCCTCGACTTCGGTGGCCACGCCGGGGAGCTCGCGCAGCCACGGCGCTTCGACGTGAAAGGTGAACAACGAGGGCACGGGCGGCTCGAGCGTGTGGCCGAGCGCCTCGATCCAGGCGGCCGCCGCCGCGGTGCGGCATCCGCCCGTGGTGAGGCAAAGGCGGCGGCAGTCCAATTTTTCGCCACCGGCCAGCGCAAGGCGAAATCCGCCTTCGATGGGCTCCGCCGCCTCGACACCGGACGAGAGGCGCACCCGCACGCGGGCCGATTCCGCCTCGCGCAGGAGGCAGTCCACGATGGTCGCGGAAACGTCGGTGACGGGAAACATCCGCCCGTCCGCCTCCGCCTTGAGACGCACGCCGCGCGCGGCGAACCATTCCACGGTGTCGCTGGCCTGGAAGCGATGGAAGGGGCCGATGAGCGAGCGGCCGCCGCGGGGATAGCGCTGCGAAAGCTCGCCGGGATCGAAGCAGGCGTGGGTGACGTTGCAGCGGCCGCCGCCGGAGACGCGGACCTTCGTGAGCAGGTAACGCCCGCTTTCCAGCAGGATGACTTCGCGATCCGGCGCGGCCCGGGCGCAGGCGATGGCCGCGAAGAATCCGGCCGCTCCGCCGCCCGCGATCACGAGGGGCAGAAGGGCGGGAGTCATCCCGATGAATTACCGGACCTCGGGATTCGACGCAACCGATTCGGCCCGGCGCACGTTACCAAGGGAGAATGATCACCCGTCTGCGCCTCGTCGCGATGTCGCTCGCCCTGCTCGCCGTCATGAATGCACCCGCCGCCAGTCCCACCAACGACCCCGTCGCCCGCATCGATCCAGCTCGCTTCGCGGGCAAATGGTATTCGCTCTATTCGATCCCGACGTTCCTCGACAAAAACTGGCGGGAGACGACGGAGAACTACACGCCGCGGACGGACGGGACCGGCTACGACGTTTTCACGACTTACCGCAAGGCGGGCGAGACCCGGGTGCGCGACATTCGGTCGACGCTCTTCTCGAAGAAAGGCCGGCCGGACGGGGAGCTGGGCGCGCAGTTTTTTTGGCCGGTCAAGGTGCCCTACCTCATCATCGAACTTCCTTCGGACTATTCCTACATGGTCGGCGGATCCCCGAATAAAAAGATGCTCTTCATCCTGAGTCCCCATCCGACGCTTCCCGAAGCGACGCTGGAGGGAATCGTGGCGCGCTGCAAGGCGCGCGGTTACGACACGGAGAAGCTGACCAGCCAGGAGCATCGTCCCTGACGCGGGGCTTAGAGCCGGCCCAGCAGGAGAAGGACGAGCAGGATCACGAGCACGAGGCCGAGACCCCCGCTGGGATAATAGCCCCAGCCCGAGCTGTGCGGCCAGGTGGGCAAGGCGCCGACGAGAAGAAGGACAAGAACGATCAATAGGATGGTGGACATGGGGACCTCGGTGGTGGTTCGTTTGCCATTCCAGACCCGGTCGTCTGAATTGACAAGTCAAGAGACCAGGACCGGGCCGCCGGCGGGGGAGAGGGCGCGTAATTTCTCGACGACCGCCGGAACGATCTCGAGGGCGGCGGCGACCTCGGCCTCCGTGTTGAAGCGGCCAAAGGAAAACCGCAGGCTGGCGCGGGCGCGATCGTTCGAGCAACCCATGGCCTTCAGCACGTGCGAGGGATGCACGGAGCCGCTGGTGCACGCCGAGCCCGCCGAGCAGCAGATGCCGCGCTCGTCGAGCAGCATGAGCGCGCCTTCGGCCTCGATGCCGTCGAAGGCGAGGCTTGTCGTGTTCGGCAGGCGATGCTCGCGGTCGCCGTTCACTTCCACGCCCGGCACGCGGGCGAGGATCCCGGTCTCGAAGCGATCCCGCAATGCCCGGACGCGGGTCTGTTCCTCGGCCAGGTGCGTGGCGGCGACTTCGGCGGCCCGGCCGAGCGCGACGATGGAGGCGACATTCTGCGTGCCGCCGCGACGGGCATTTTCCTGGCTGCCGCGCAGCCACGGGGAGAAGCGGGCGCGCGGGTTGACGTAGAGGACGCCGACGCCTTTCGGGCAATGCAGCTTGTGGCCCGAAACGGAGAGGAAGTGGATCCCGGCGTCCCGCAGGCGGAACGGGATCTTGCCCACGACCTGCACGGCGTCGCAGTGAAAGAGCACCCTTTTTTCGCGGCAGATTTCCGCGATCCGGTCGACGGGAAAAAGCACGCCGGTCTCGTTGTTCGCCCAGAGCAGGCTGACGATCGCCGTGTCCGGGCGGATCGCCTTTTCCAGGCCGGCGAGATCGATCTGGCCCGCCGCGTCCACCGGCAGCCAGGTAACCTCGAGGCCGCGGCGCGCGAGGTGCTCGCAGAGTTTCATCGTCGCGCTGTGCTCGACGCGGCTGGTGATGACGTGCGTGCGATCGGGGTCGACGGCCAGCGCGGATCGAATGGCCGCGTTGATCGACTCCGACCCGCAGCTCGTGAAAACGATTTCCCCCGGCTCGCAGCCCAGCAGCCCCGCGACCCGCCCACGGGCGGTCTCGACGGCCTCGGCGGCGCGTTTGCCCAGGCGGTAGGCGCTCGACGGATTGCCGTAAAGATCGCGCAGCCAGGGCAGCATCTCCTCGACCACCGCGGGATCGACCTGCGTCGTCGCGTTGTTGTCGAAATAGATGATCCGGTCGTCGCGCATGAATGAAGCCTCCCACCATAAGACGACAAATGCGGGCAGGGCAACCTCGCGTCATCCGGATCAAAATCGCACCCGCCCCGGTTCTTCCCGTTGACGGAGGGCTTCCCAGGCATTACACGCAATCGATATGCACATCCCAACGGAACGCCTGGCGGACCGTCGGCGGGGAAAATCGATGCGCCTGATATTTTCCGTCACGGGGGCACTGGCCCTTGGGATCGCCTTCTCCGCCCGAGCCGGGACCTGGCGGAGCGCCCTGTATCCGGATGGCTGGCAGGCGCCCTCGGCGACGAGCGTGGATTTCGACTCGAAGAGCGCGACGGGACGATTTCTTCAGGACTTTTCGTACGCCGGATACCATCGCGGCGAGGCCCCGATCCCGGCGGGTGGCGGCCTGGTTTATGACGTGACGCAATCGCCCTACTCGGCCGACGCCCGGGGCGTGAACGATTGCACGGCGGCGATCCAGCACGCGATCAACGACGCGCAATCCGCCGGCGGCGGCATCGTCTACCTGCCCGCCGGAACCTATCGTGTCTCCATCGTCCCGACCAAGAACTGGGCCCTGCGCATCAGCGCGCCGCACATCGTCCTGCGCGGCGCGGGCGCGGACAAGACCCGCATCCTGAACGCAACCACCCAAATGCGCTTCAAGAGCGTCCTGATGGTGGAGCCGTTCGGGTATCCCGACGACACGGGATGGCGCGCCGAAGGCACGGCCTCCGCCATTTCCTCCGACCTCAAGGGCCCGGCCACGCAGATCCCGGTGACCGATGCCGGAATCTTCGGCGTCGGGGACTGGGTGGTCGTCCGCGCCGATGCGACCGACGAATGGGTCACCGAGCACGGCGAGCCGGATTGGATCGGCAAGGGCGACGAACTTCATGGACTCGCCTATCCGCGGCGCGTGCTCGCGAAGGATGCGACTTCGATCACGATCGACATCCCGACGCGCTATTCGCTGAAGACTCGCGACCACGCCCGCGTGGTGAAGCTGCCCGTCTCCGCCCTGCCGCTCACCGAGGTGGGCCTCGAAAAGTTTGGCATTGGCAACGTGCAGCATCCCGGCGCCGCGGGCTGGGGGGAAAACGATTACGACACGGCGGGCACCGCGGCCTACGATTGCCACCAGTCCTACGCGATCAGCTTCACCGGCGTGGCCGACTCCTGGGTGCGGAGCGTCTCGTCGTTCGCGCCGGACGGGAACACCTCGACCGCTCATTATCTGAGCAACGGCCTGCGGTTCGATTTCTGCCGCACGAACATGGTTGCCGATTGCGTGTTCCAGCGCCCGCAATACGGCGGCGGCGGCGGCAACGGCTACGCCTTCCGGCTCGAGGATTCCAGCGACACGCTTTTTCAGGACTGCACCGCGTCCTTCACGCGCCACGGTTATCTCTTGTCGGAAATGGCGACCACGGGCAACGTGATCTACCGCTGCATCGACCGGGAGACCGCGCGCTACACGGGACCCGACGGCTCCATCGTCGCCGAGGGGCGCGGCAGCGAGCATCACGCGCATTTCAGCCACTCGAATCTCGTCGATTCGAACACGGCCGACTCCAGCCTTTTCCTTGCCGTCTATCGTCCGTTCGGCACCGCGCCGAAGCACGATCTCACCGCCTCGCAGACCGTGTTCTGGAACACGCAGGGCCGCGGAGATCAGCAATGGGAGGGCGCCACGGGCGACGTCGTGGTCGCCTCGCAGCAATACGGCTGGGGCTACGTCATCGGCACGCGCGGCACGCGGAACGCGGTGGATGTCTCGGTCTACTACGGCGCGAATACGTCCGCCTCGAAAACGGCCCCGATCGACTTCGTCGAGGGCGCGGGATTAAGCGACGATCTCGAGCCGTCCTCGCTCTACGAGGACCAGGTTTCCCGCCGCCTGAGCCGGAAAATCTTTCGCGTCTCGGCCGGCGACTCGAGCATCCTTTTTCCCCCGGCGAAAACCGTGACCGTGAAGGCGAAGGTCACCAATGGCCCGCCCGACGCCTTCGTCGATGGCGCGGCGAGCTTCACCTGGAGCAGCGTCCGCGCCGCCGGCTCGGTCACCCCGGCCACCGCCTCCACGGCGGAGGCCACGTTCGAGCTCGGCGGCCCGGGCATTTACGAGTTCCGCCTGGACGCGATCTGGAACGGCGAGAGCTCCACGGAGTCGGTCGTCTGCGACCTGCGCGATTCCGCCGAGACCACCCGCACCGTGGACGTGCTCGCGTCCAAGGACGCCACCATTCGCAACGGCCCCTCCGCCGCCGTGGCCTACGGCGCGGAAAATTCCCTGCAGATGAAACTCTCCGACGCGGTCGCCGTGCAGCGCCAGATCCTGCTGCAATTCGTGCCCCTGCGCATCGCCGCCGCCGACCTGCGATCCGCCGCGCTGCTGGTCACCCCGACGAACACCCCGAACGGCTACACGGCCGCCATCGACGTGCTCGACGACGTGAGCTGGAACGAATACGCGACGACCTGGAGCAACCAGCCCGCCGGCGGGAATTTCACCGCGGACTGGCAGGGCGCCGACGGCCAGAGCCCGGCCGTGGATCTTACCGCCGCCGTCAAAAACCTGCTGGACGCGAGCGGCTCCGCCCTCGCGCTACGGCTCCGTGCCACCACCGCCACCGATGGGGACGGCGTGATCGCCTTCCGCTCGAAGGAGGGCTCCGCCGCCGCCGGGCCGCACCTTCGCATGGTCGTCAACGCCGCGGCGCTTCCCGCCCCCGACACCCCGCCGAGAATCAAGATCCTCACCCGTTCCGTGCCTGATCCCGGCAAGCGCGCCGTCACCGTGCGAGGCACCGTCCAAAGCGTCTCCCCCTTGAAGCGGATGACGCTCCAGGTGCAGCGCGGCCGACCCGTGCGCTGCAAGTTCACGCCGGGGAAGCCTCGCTGGAGCGCCCGCGTCCACGTGCAGACCGGCCGGAACAAGCTCGTCGCCGTCGCGATGAACGCCGCCGGTCTCAGCGCCCGCGCCGTCGCCTTCCTGAAGACGAAAAAAGCCGCGCCGAAAACGTGATGAAAGCCGCCGCCCGGACCTCGACCCGCAAGTTCCGCCGCCTGCAAAGTCCCCTGAACGCCAGCGTCTGCGGACGGATCTGCCGCGCGCTCAACTGGTCGCCGGCCGGATTGTTCCTGGAAATTCCCGGCTCCGCCCTCACGCAGGGGCGGCTGGAAACCGCCGAGTTGCTCCTGCCGTGCGCCGACGGCATTTATTCCGCGTCCGTCACCCTTCGCCCCTTGCGCGAGACCGGCAGCGGCTGGGCCTGCGACCTGATCGATCTGCCGCCGAGCGTGCAGGCGGCCCTGGTCGCCTACGCCGACGCGATGATCCACGGGTTCTCGGTGACGCTCGCGGAGTTGCGCCGGGCGACCGATGATCCCCGTTCCCACGAGGATTTCGTCCATTTGCTCGAGGAGCCGCCCCATTCCGCGTGGTCCGTTTTCTGGCACCGCGTTCCGCTCAAGCGCATCCTCTTCGCCGCGGTTTTTCTGATGTTGATCGTGGGAGTCGGCAGTCTCGTCGTCCCGTTCTTCGTCAAGCGGTTCATGACGCGCATGAAGGAGGGCGACGGTTACCTGGAAGTCGCCCAAAGCCGCATCCGCACCGGCGACATCGCCCTGCGCGACCTCGACGCCAAGATCAAAACCGTCAAGTCCATCCTCGACCCGCAGGGTGGCGGCTCCCATCTGCCCATCAGCCTGGAGCAGAAGCAGATGCTTCAGCTCGGGCTGGACCAGTTGGAGAACGAGCGCCGGATGGTGGACGTGCACATGGACATCTTTCGCTCGAATCTCGCCCTCATCCGGAAGGGCAATTACTTCTTCGAACAATCCGTGTTGCACAACTACGGCACGGAGTCCCACACCGATCCCGCGCCCTACATCACCCAGATCCTCACCGACATCGCGGTGTCCTCCCGCATCGAGCCGCATAGCCCGGACGACGTCAAAAAATACCTGCTCGTGGCCCAGGCGCGCGTGAAGCAGGCGGAGTTCGAGCTGAAGTCCTCGCAGGTCCAGCGCGCCGCCCTCGAGAAGATCCTGGCCCGCTCGACCTCGCCGCGCCAGAACGGCGTGCTGCCCTTCAACTCCATCGAGCTCATTCATCGCGACATCGATCTGCTCAAGCTCGACGAGGAGCGCCTCGAGGAAATGCTGGCCGTCCTCCGCGACAACGTGCGCGCCGTCGAAAACGGAAACTTCATGTACGAGACGAACTTGCTTCAGCGCTTCGACCCGCAGCCCCTGCGCACGGCGACCCCGAACGACAGCGCGCTGACGCACTGACCCGCCATGGCCGGCGCCCATGCCTTCCCGGCCGAGCGGATCTCGCGCTTCCGGCATTTCACGGAGACGGCGGCCAGCGCGCTGATCTACTTTTCGCTCGCTTGGTTTCTCTGGGAATTCGCGCTCGGCGTCGGCGACCGCCACGTCCGTCTCGGCTTTGTCGCGGCGCTCGGCACGCTCGGCGCCTGGCGCTACGGCTGGCTGCTGCTCAATCTCGCGCGCGCGGCGTATTACCGGCTGGTGGTCTTCCCGGCGACCCGCGCCCGCGCGGAGGCCCTGCCGGAGACGAGGGCCTTTCCCGCGCAGGTCCACTTCATCATTCCGACCTACCGCGAGCAGCCCTGGGTCACGCGCCGCATGCTGGCTTCGGTGATCCGCGAGGCGGCCACGATTCCCAGTCGGGTGCATCTTTACGCCGCGACCGGGGGCGAGGACGAGGATGCCGTGGTTCGGACCGCCTTCGAGCAGGGCCGGCCGGGCGCGGGCGTCTCCCTCGAGCTCATGCGGCAGGATGGCAAGCGCTCCGGCATGGCGCTCGCCCTCCGGGCCGCGGCCCGCGCCCACGGGGCGGACGGCGAGTCGCTGGTCGTCCTGATGGATGGCGACACCGTGCTCGGCCCCGGCCTGCTGCGGAAGAGCCTCCCGTTGTTCGCCCTCTCGAGACGCCTCGGCGGCCTCACGACGAACAACGTCGCCGTCACCCGCGGCCCGGCGTGGTATCGGCAATGGTATGCCCTGCGCTTCGCGCTGCGGAACCGCTACATGTGTTCCGTGGCGCTGGCCGGGAAGGTGCTTACGCTCACGGGTCGTTTCTCGGTCGTGCGTGGCGGCATCGCCTTCGGGGAGGAGTTCATCGGACGCGTGGAGAGCGATTTCGTCGAACATTGGCTTCACGGACGCATCGACTTCAAGACCGGTGACGACAAGAGCACGTGGTTCACTTTGCTGCGGCAGGGCTGGCAAATGACCTACGTGCCCGACGCGTGGATTTACTGCATGGAAGACGCGGGCCGCCAGCCGCTGCGGGAGAGCGTGGGCAAGATGCGTCGCTGGTTCGGAAACATGCTCCGCAACAACGGCCGGGCGCTTGCCCTCGGACCCGCCCACACCGGCCTCTTCACCTGGCTGTCGCTGCTCGACCAGCGCATCTCGATGTGGACGAGCCTCGCGCTGCCGACCACCGCGATCCTCCTGGCCGTGCTCGTCTCGCCCGTGTCGCTTCTTTATTTCGTGATCTGGGTCTTGATCACGCGGTTCGCCTATCTCTGCGCGCTGGCGCTGGAGGGCCATCGCATCGGGACCTTCGATTTGCCGCTCTTGCTTTACCAGCAGTGGGTCGGCTCCCTGATCAAGATCCAGACGCTCAACAACCTGCGCCTCCAAAGATGGACGACCTCCCGGGGGGGGCAAAACGAGGTCCGCGTCGATTGGCTCAGCCACCTTCAGACCGCGCTCTGGCTTGGATTTTACGTGCTGATCGTCGCGTGGATGGTCCTCTGAGGCGGTGGATTCTCAGGTGCGCGGCGGGATTTTGTTGCGTCGCACGTAGACCTCGTTTTCGTCGAACGTGCCGACGAGGACGTAGCTCCGGCGAATGAATTCATACGTGTTCGCCGCCCAGTTCTTGAAGCGGGAGTATTCCGTTTTGTTGATCGCGCGGTTGTTGACGACGATGATCGCCGGGTGGAAGCGATGGATTTCCTCCCGCGTGCGCTCGAGGAAATTCCCGGGCGCCGTGACGTTGTCGACGTAGAGATTGTAGAGGTAGGAACGGCGGTTCGTCATGAAGTTGATCGTCGGCGCATACGCGTAGACGACGACCCACTCGGCCGGCGTCGAGTAGTGCACGATGGTGTCGTGGAGCGCCTGGAGCCACGGCTGGTCTTTGGCGCGCACGTAGGCCGTCACGCCGTTTTCGCCGCGGAACATCTGCGTGCGTTTGCGGCCGGTGGAGATCGTCCCCGCCAGGTCACGCGGCCAGGCCTGGAAGACGTAGACCGTCTCGTCGACCACGCAGAGGAGGATGAAGGCCGCGGCCGCCGCGCGGACCGTCCGGCTCGCGGAAGCGGTCATCCATCGAGCCGCGTGAAACGACGCGCACACCATCGCCACGAGGTAGGGCACCATGAACTCGCTCAGATGCGGGAGGTCGGGACGAAAGAAGAAATATTGCGGAAAGATCGTGAGCGCCGCGCCGAGGGTCACCAGGCAAGCCAGCGCCGCTTTTCCCGGCGCGGGGTCGTGGGCGATCAAGGCCCGCGAAAGGATCGCGCCCGCGCCGAGGACGATGATCACGCCGACGACGATCGGCAGATAAAGCGCGGCAACGAACGCGGATTGGGAAAAATCTCCCGGCGCGAACACGGAGCTCACCGGGGGACGAAGGAGCGCGCGGCGCTTCTCCTCCTCGAGCGGAGCGGCGGGCGTGGGCGCGAGCGCGATTTTTCGATAAGCGGCCCGCGTCCACTCCGGCGGCGCATTCTCCCCCGCCGCGGTCGGGGGCGTCCTCGCGCTCCCGCCGGCCGAGAATTGGTTGCGGGAGGATTGCAGGATGATCTCCAGGCTCGTGGAGTATTGCTCGAGAAAGGCGTCGGCGAACCCGCGGTGCCTCGCGTCGAGATAGAACGGCAGATGAACCGCCGCGACGCTCGCGAGGCACAACGCCCCGGCGATTGCCGCCGCGCGGATCCGGCGAAAAAACGTCCCGGCAAAGGTGAAGGGCAGCAGCAGGATGAGCCCCGCGTAAATGATCAGAAAAAACAGCCCCAGTTCGGCGCGCGTCAGCAGCGTCAAGCCGAGCACCGCGCCGGCCGCGATCATCCCGCGGGACGACCCGGGCCTCGGCGCATGGACGAACGCATGCAGCAGCACCCAGGCGTTCAGGAGCGGCAGCAGGCTCATGTAATTACGGAACTGCGCGCCCGGGATCGCCACGATCAACAGGCCCACGCCCAGCGCCAGCCACCCCTGGCGGGTCACCCGCCGGACGATCAGGAACCCGAGAATCGCGGCGAGGGTCGCCAGCGCGAAAAAGTAAATCCGCAGCGCGAGGAAGCTCGGTCCAAGCACCTTGAAAAGCGCGACCACGGGGTAGAACCACATCAGGTTGTAGCCCATGTAGCTGTCCACGAAGGGCCGCTGGCCCTCGAGCAGGCGCATCGCGAGCACGGCCGTGGTGCCGCCTTCGCCGCCGAGATTCAATCCCGCCTGGTAGAATTGTCCGTAATATAAAATGGCCGCCGCTCCTACGAGCCACGGCCCGAATCGAAGCAGCCAGCCATCGGTTTTTTTTCGCCCGGCCGTGATCGTTGCGAAGTCGGGCACCGTTTTCTAGCGCTCGAGCGGCCGGGTGATCGCGGCGGGCAGCCGGCACCGCGTCAAGCCCAGCCACCCCGAAATCCGGCTTCGATTCCGCGCGACGATCCGGTAGGCGAACGCGCTCGCGAGCCGCAGGACCGGTAGATCGATCAACCATCCCAGCACGGCCCAGCCGGGCAGAAGCCGGAGGCAATGGGCCGCCGCCCGGTTGTCGCGGATGACTTCGCCGTCGGGCGTGACGACCTGCATGCCCTCGGCCCCGTAGTTCCAGTCCACCCGGGGATGGCGCGCGGGTCCGTGGGGATCGTGGTAGGCGACCGCATCGGTGGGACGATTTGCCTTGGCGGCCGTGGCGCGCACCCAGTTGACGAAGGCGGTGCAGAGTCCGCAGTCGGCGTCGTAAATGATGATGGTCTTCGCGCTCATGTGGTCTGAGGTGCGGCCCCGACGCCGGAAAGGGGCTTCCGGCGCTGGATCCAGGCCGCCGCACGATATCCCCAATACGGGACGTTGACGTAAAAAATCCACATCAATGCCTCGTGCAGCGGGAAGTGAAGCGCCATCACGAGCGAGATCATTTGATGCATGCCGACGGCGGCGAGGCCGATGATGAGCGACCACTTCCGGCCGATCAGCCCGAGGAAGAGAAAGAATTCGACGAGCAGCCCGGGAGCGAAAAACACCCGGGACACATTGGGATGCGCGGCGATGAAGTTGGGCACCGTCTCGGCGCGGAAGGTGTCCATCGGCGCGAGGCTGTCGTAATACTGGTTTGCGTAGGCCTTCACGATCTGGACCGAAAGGTTGGGGGTATCCTTCAGCCAGGAGCCTTCGCTGCGGATCAATTTCGTGACGGCGGTGGTGAGATACACGGCGGCGATCATCACGCGGGCGGCGTGCATCATGCGCCGCTGCCGGGCGATGCGGTCGAGGCCGACGCGAGACCGGGCCAGGTCCCAGGCGCAGAGGGCGGCCTGGGCGCACATCACCAGCGTCGCCAGCTGCGTCGAATGGTCGTTGGCGCCCTGGGAATTCCGCAGCGTGCCGAGCGCGACCAGCAGCAGCGAAAGATAGATCGTCGCCGGCAGCGTGAACCGACCCAGCACGTAGGCGACGAGCGCGACCGCCGCCCCCCACCGGAGGACGGACCAGGCCGCCGGGTCGGCCAGGAACGTCAGGTCGAGGAAATGCGCGATGCCGTTGGGGAGCGGCATCGTCGCAAACGGCGCGCGATCCGCCGGCAGCATCGCGAAAAAAATCACGACCGCGAAAAGCAGGCGCATCGCCATCATCTCCCAGCCGGCGAAAGGGATGACCTCCTCGCGCACCTTTTTAAGCCGTTCGATCCACGGGCTCATGAGCGGGCGGGCGGCGGTGGAATGGAGGCCAGCAGCCGGGTCGTGCGTTCGATTCCCGTCCGCGTCCGGACGACTTTCACCTGGTAGAGCTTGAGTCCCGCCGCGGCCAGGCGGGATCTGGCGGCGGGATCCCGCGCGCTCTCCAGGACATAGGCGAGCGCTTCCTGCGCCGCCTGCGCGGCTTGGGCCGCGGTGGGCTGACCACCGTTCGCGAGACGCAAGGTCCGGTTCTTGAGGATTTTTTTCGTCCACGCGGTGGACACGCCGAAGACCTGCATCTGCGCGATGGGCCGGTCGTTTCCGTCCGTCGTGTAGAGGTAGTCGGTTTTGTCCGCCATGCTCGAATACATGGGAAAATAATTCAGCGGATAGACGTGTTCCCGGGCAATCTCCATCACCAGCATGATGAGGATGACTCCCTTGAATGGAACCGCCCGGAGAGCGTTCCGCGCCACGGTCAACATCCCGCGATCTTCTGGATTGCGTCCGGGGAGTCGAGGTAAAATGTTGCAGAAATACGCATCGCCGGACGCGGATCTCACGTAATATCAAGTATGACCATTTCCGAACAAGTTGCCGTTCGCACTTATCCCCCGTTCAGCCTTTACGGCCTGATCGAAGGCACGTTCAAACCCAAGCGCGGCCAGAAGATCTGCATTCTGATCGACCTCGAAGATCCGGGTGACGTGGTCGACTTCAAGTTTCTCGAGAATCCCGATCTCTCGATCCAGCGCAATGCTCACCAGCACTTCCACCTCGGCCTCGAGGCCGGCGTCCAGGCCGAGCTCGGGCTCCGCGGCGGCGATTTTTTTGCCTACCGCATCACGGGCGGAAGCAACCTCGACCTTCCCGACCTGGCCGTCTCTTCCGACGGACGCGAGCTCAGCCTCGAGCGAGACATCTACCCGCATTACGACATCATCCTTTGCATCTCCACGTATTCCGCCACCGCGCCGCTCACCGCCTTCGCGAAGCGATACGGCTTCCGCGGCGCGACGCTGCACGGCCTCAACCAGGTCATTCTCACGACCGGCCTCGCGGTCGATTACGACGAGGTCAGCCGCCTCGGCGAGCTCCTGCGGCTCGGCATGACGCGGGCCGACTGGGTCGAGATCGACTTCGATTGCCAGGGAAGAAAGCTCACGCTTCACCTCGATCTCGACCGCCAGGAGGCGCAGAAAAGCCACGGCCTCTGCCGGGGCGACGAGCCGGACGTCGCCAACCTGCCCGCCGGAGAAATCTATTACGTGCCGACGGGCGCGCGCGGCGAATTCCCGATGAAATACGAGGACGGCACGCTCGGGCTGATGACCGTCGCCGACGGCCGCGTCACGCACGCGGCGTTCCTCACCGGCAACCCCGAGACCGTCGCGGCCCACAACGCCAGGCTGGCCGAGGACCCCCTCACCGGCGAGATCGGCGAGCTCGGTTTCGGCACCCAGGTGCTGCCCGTCTCCGGCCGGGACATCCAGGACGAAAAGATCCTCGGGACGATCCACGTGGCCACCGGCCGCAGCGATCATCTCGGCGGCGACATCACGCCCGACCGTTTCAATCACGCGCGGAACGCCACGCACGACGACATTCTTTTCGCGCCGCACAAGACGCCCGAGATCGCCGTCACGCAGGCCCGCATGCAACGCGAAGGCCGCCTCGAGATCCTCATCGAGAACTACGAGCCCTCCGCCTACATGACGGGACTCACCGCTTGAGCGAGAACATCTACGAATCGCCGAAGCTCCTCGCGGAATATTTGCTGCTGCACTACGGCGACGCGGATGACGTTCTCGGCGGGATGCCCGGCCCGGCGGACGCCGTTGGGTTCCCCGTCCGGCTCGTGCGCGAGCTCTTGGCGCCCCCGCCGGCCGCGGCCCGCGCGATCGACCTCGGGTGCGCGGTCGGCGCGTCGTCCTTCGAGCTCGCGCGCTCGTGCGCCGAGGTCCTCGGGATCGACCTTTCCCACGCGTTCATCGCCGCCTCGAACCGGCTGCGCGAAAGGGGATCCCTCGCGTTCCAAAAGCTCGTGGAAGGCGAAATCGTCGCGCCCGCCACGGCGAGGGTTTCCGATGGAATCGACCGCGCCCGCGTCGCCTTCGAACAAGGCGACGCCCAGGGGTTGGACGCCGTCGACGGCTCTTTCGACGTCGTGCTCGCGGCAAACCTGCTCTGCCGGCTGCCCGATCCCTCGCGCCTCCTCGTCCGGCTCCCGGCGCTCGTAAAAGGCGGCGGCCAGCTCCTGCTCACGACCCCTTTCACGTGGCTCGAGGAATTCACGCCGAAGGAAAACTGGATCGGCGGCACCGCGCGCACGGGTTGCGGCTTCGACGCGCTGCGCGCGCGGCTCGAGCCGGATTTCACGCTCGAACGCGTCGTCGACCTTCCGTTCCTGCTCCGGGAGCACGCCCGTAAATTCCAGCTCGGGATCGCGTGCGGCTCGCGCTGGCGTCGCCATTGATCCATGGATTGGGAGACCCGTTACCGGGAGGCCGACACGCCCTGGGAGAAAGGCGCCGCCGCCCCGCCGCTGGTCGAGTGGCTCGCGCGCAATTCCCTCCATGGCCGCGTCCTCGTCCCGGGCTGCGGCAGCGGACACGACGTGCGGGCGCTCGCCCGCGCCGGGGCCGATCCCGTGGGGCTCGACCTCGCGCCCTCGGCGATCCTGCGGGCGGAGTCCCACCCCCGGGTGGGCTCCGAGCGCTACGTGACCGGAGATTTTTTTGCGCTCGCGCCGGAGCTGGCGGGCGCGTTCGCCGCGGTCTTCGAGCACACCTGCTTCTGCGCGATCGAGCCGGCAATGCGCGCGAAATACGTCGAGGCCGCGCACGCGGCGCTCGCGCCGCGCGGCGAGCTGCTGGCGATCTTTTATCTCGATCCCGGCCATGAAGCCGGGCCGCCCTTCGGCGTCACCCGCGGGGAGCTGGACGACCTTTTCGGGAAAAATTTCGAGACCGAGGAGGAGTTCGTGCCAGCGGTCGCGTTTCCCGGGCGGGAAGGCCGCGAGCTCGTGCGCCGGCTGCGCCGCCGAGACTAGGCCGCCGCCAGCCGGCGCAGATATTCGAAAGAATAGATCCCCGTGGCATGCCCGTCGCCCCAGCGCGGCTGCAGGCCGTAGCCGCCGACGAACTCATAGCTGCGCAGCACGAAACTCGCCGGGGTATGGTCGTTCCGCGGGCGGATCACCTCGCCCATCACATCCGGCTCGCCCCCGCAGGCCGCGCAGGGGCAGGCGCGCCGCAGCGCCTCCAGCGCGAAATAGGATTCCCCGCCGTCGTCCCACGCGAGGGCGAGTTCGGAGCCGATCACTTGCACGTTGGTGAGGCGGAGCGCAGACATTGAATCGTCGTCGGGCCATTGTATCTTCGACTCCCCGATGGACGCATCAAATTTCCATGCTCCCGCGCCCGAGCTGCTCGCGCCCGCCGGCGACTGGGAATGCGTGCGCGCGGCCGTCGCGAACGGGGCCGACGCCGTGTATTTCGGCCTCTCCCGGTTCAATGCCCGCCTGCGCGCCGAGAATTTCACCGAGGCCGACCTGCCGGACGTCGTGCAATTCCTCCACCGCCACGGCGTCAAAGCCTACGTCACCTTCAACGTCCTCGTCTTCACCGACGAACTGCCCGCCGCCGTCGCCCAGCTCCGCGCGCTCGACGCGGCCGGCGTGGACGCCATCATCGTGCAGGACGTCGGCCTCGCCACGCTCGCCCGCCGCCTGGCGCCGCGCCTGCGCGTGCACGCCTCCACGCAGATGACGATCACCTCGCCGGAAGGCGCGCGCTTCGCGACGGAACTCGGCGTGAGCCAGGTCGTGCTCGCGCGCGAGCTTTCGCTCCGCGAAGTGGAGAAATTCGACCCCTCGGTCGTGCCCCTGGAAATGTTCGTCCACGGCGCGCTGTGCGTCGCCTACTCCGGCCAATGCCTCACCAGCGAATCTCTCGGCCAGCGCAGCGCGAACCGCGGCGAGTGCGCGCAGGCCTGCCGCATGCCATATGAGTTGATCGTGGACGGCGTCCCGCGCGACCTCGGCGACCGGCGCTACCTGCTCTCGCCCCAGGATCTCGCCGCCGTCCGCGAGATCCCGGAACTCATCCGCCTCGGCGTCCGCAGCTTCAAGATCGAGGGCCGTCTCAAGTCCCCCGAATACGTGGCCGCCGTCACGTCGGTCTACCGCCGGACCATCGATGCCGCCCTCGCCGAGGCCCCGGCCGAACCGACCTCCGACGACTGGTATCGCCTCGAGATGACGTTCTCCCGCGGCCTCTATCCCGGATGGATGCACGGCGTAAATCACCAGGAACTCGTCGGCGCCCGCTACGGAAAAAAACGTGGCGTCCCGCTCGGCGCCATCGCCGAAATCGGCCGCGACTTCGTCAGAATCGAAGATCGGCAATCGGCAATCGAAAATTTCCTAAAGCCCGGCGACGGCGTCGTCTTCGACACCGGGGGCGACACGAACGCCGAGCAGGGCGGCCGCGTCTTCGAGGTGCGGGACGGCCGGATTTTTTTCGAACGCGACCGCATCGACTTCGCGCGGCTGAAAGTCGGCGACCGCGTTTGGAAGACGAGCGATCCCGCTCTCGAACGCGCCCTGCGGACGACGTTTTCCGGCCGGATCGAAGGCCGCGAAGGTCGTAAGATCCCGATCCGATTTCTCGCCTCCGGCTCCGCCGGCGAGCCCCTGCGCGTCGAGGCCTGGGCCGGGGAAAGCCGCGCGGTCGTGGAGTCCCATCAACCGCTCGAAGCCGCCCGCCGCCAGCCGCTCACCTCGGAGAAGCTGACCCTCCAATTCGGCCGACTCGCGGAAACGCCGTTCCGCCTCGGCTCGTTCGAGAACGCCCTCGCCGGCGACGTGATCGCGCCGATCAGCGAGCTGAACCGCATGCGCCGTGCGCTCGTCGAGCGACTCGCCGCCCCCTCGCCGCCGCCTCCGGCCGTCGCCTCGCTCGAAGAGATCCTCCGCGGGATCCAGGTCGAGCCGCCCGGCGATGACCGACCGGGTCTCTCCGTGCTCTGCCGGGATTTCGCCCAGCTCGACGCCGCGCTCGCGCAGCCGGTCGAGCACGTCGCCGTCGACTTCGAGGACGTCCGCCGCTACCCCGAGGCCGTCGCGCGCGCCCGGGCCGCGGGCCGCCCCATTTTCCTCGCCACGCCGCGCATCCAGAAAGCCGGCGAGCAGGGTTTCTTCAAGCTCATCGAAAACGCCCGCCCCGACGGCGTCCTGATCCGCAACGTCGGCGCCATCGCGTATTTCAAGGACTCGCCGCTGCGCCGGATCGGCGACTTCTCGCTGAACGTCGCGAATCCCGTGAGCACCTCCGTCTTCCGCGCCCAGGGCCTCGAACGCGTCACCGTTTCCTACGATCTCGCGGTCGACCAGGTCACCGCCCTCGTCCGCTCCGTTCCCGCCGGCTGGCTGGAACTCACCCTTCACCAGCACATGCCGATGTTTCACATGGAGCACTGCGTCTTCGCCGCGTTCATGAGCGCGGGCACGTCGTTCCTCGACTGCGGCCGGCCGTGCGAAACCCATCGCGTCCACCTGCGCGACCGCGTCGGAGTCGAGCACCCCCTGCGCGCGGACGTCGGCTGCCGTAACACGCTCTTCAACGCCGCCGCCCAGACCGGCGCGAAATTTTTCGACGCGCTCTGGGGCGCCGGCCTGCGGCACTTCCGCGTCGAGCTGCTCGAGGAAAACGCCCTTGAAACCACCGGCACGCTTGCCGCCTACCGCGCGTTGATCGACGGCGACGACCAGGGGGGCGCATTGTGGCGGCGGCTCCGGGCGCGGCATCAGCTCGGCGTCACGCAGGGCACGTATTGACGCATGGCGATCTTCGAAACCCTCGCGCCCATCCTCCTGCTCATCGCTCTCGGCTGCGCGCTGGCACACCTCCGGTTCCTCGGACGCGAGTTCATGACCGACCTGAACAAGCTCGTCTTCTGGGTCGCGCTGCCCGCCCTCGTCTTCGCCGGCGTCGCCGGCATCGACCACGCCACATCGCGCACCACTTCGCTCCTCGGCATCATGACCGCGACGACCTTCATCGTCTACGCCCTCGGCGCGCTGACCGGGCGGCTGCTGCGCCTGCCGGCCGGATCCATCGGCACGCTTGTCCAGGCCGGCTTCCGCGGCAATCTCGCCTACATCGGCATCCCGGTGCTCGCCTACGCCTTCGCCGCGCAGACCGCCGCCGCCCGGGATGAAGACATGGCCACGGCGCTGCTCGTCATGACGTCCATGACCGCGCTCTACAACGTCCTGGCCGTCGTCGCCCTGCAAGGCAGCCAGCACAAGCTGGGCGCGGCCAGCCTCCGGCTCGTCGCCCGGAATCTCGCGACGAACCCGCTCATCATCGCCTGCCTCGCCGGCCTGCTGTTCCCGATCTGCGGCTGGCATCTGCCCGTCGTCGCCGCGCGCACGCTCGAGACCCTGGGCGGCGCCGCGGTGCCGGTCGCGCTGCTCTGCATCGGCGGTTCGCTGGCCACCATCTCGCTGCGCGGCCGCCGCGCCGCCATCGCCGCGGCGGCCGGGCTGAAGGTTTTCGCCAGCCCGCTCGTCGCCCTGGTCCTGTGCCGGATCTTCGGCGTCGCGGGCCACGAACTCCGCATCGCGCTCGTCCTGGCGGCCTGCCCCACCGCGGTCGCCTCCTTCGTGATGGCGGAGAAACTGAGCGGCGACGAACCGCTGGCCTCCGGGTCCATCGCCCTCAGCACGGCGCTCTCGGCGCTCGGCCTCGCCGCCGCGCTGGGGGTCTCCTGAGCCGTTAAAACTCGCGCGCCAGCAGGTGATCCCCGATCGCGCGCAGGGTCGCCGCCCGCGCCCCGAGCGGCCGCAAAGCCCTCGTCGCCGCCTCGGTCAATCGCCGCGCCTCGCGCCGCGAAGCCTCGATTCCCATCACCGCCGGATACGTCGCCTTCTCCGCCGCCGCGTCCTTGCCGGCGCTCTTGCCGAGCTTCTCGCTCGTTTGCGTGACGTCGAGAATGTCGTCGATCACCTGGAAGGCCAGCCCCAGGCTGCGGCCAAAATCCGTCAGCGCCGCGAGGCGCGCGGGCGTCGCGTTCGCGCTCATTCCGCCGAGGCGCAGGCTGGCTTCGATCATTGCCGCCGTCTTCCGCTCGTGGATGAACCGCAGCTGCGCGCGCGTGGCCGGCCGGCTTTCGCCCTCGAGGTCCGCGACCTGTCCCGCGATCAATTGCCGGCTGCCCGACGCGACCGCGAGCTCGCGGATCATCGCCGCGACCGGATGCCGCGCGGCCGGTTGCGCTCCCGCCAAAATCTCGAACGCCCGCGTGAGCAGGGCGTCGCCCGCGAGCACCGCGACGCCTTCGCCGAAGACCCGGTGCGAAGTCGGCCGGCCGCGGCGCAGGTCGTCGTCGTCCATGCACGGCAGGTCGTCGTGCACGAGCGAATACGTGTGCACGCACTCGACCGCGCACGCCGCGGGAAGCGCGTCCGCCCGCCGGCCTCCGCACGCTTCCGCCGCCGCGAGGCAGAGCACCGGCCGCATTCGCTTGCCGCCCGCGAAAAGGCTGTAGCGCATCGCGCGATGGATCGTGGCCGGCTTCGCGGACGCCCGGGGCAGGAGCTGATCGAGCGCGCGGTCCACCTCCTTCGCGCAGCCTGTGAGATACGAAGCCAGATCCATCGACGCGCCAGTATGCACGAAGTCGCAGCGGCTTCCAGCCGACGGAATAAATTGATCATCGGCTGGAAGCCGATGTCGCTTCGTGCATCATCGACCCACCATGAGACTCGGCATCCTCGGCTCGGGCAAGGGCTCCAACTTCGCGGCGATCCTCGACGCCGTGCGGTCGGGACAGCTCGAGGCCGAAATCGCGCTCGTCGCCTCGGACGTGCCCGGGGCCGGCATCCTCGCCCTCGCCGCCGGAGCCGGCCTGCCCACGCTCCTCGTCGAGGAGCCCCGCTATTGCACCCGCCTGTCGACGGAGACCGAGGAAAAACTCGTCGCCGCGCTTCGCGCCGCGCGCGTCGACCTCGTCGTGCTCGCCGGCTACATGCGCGTCGTGAAGACCCCGCTGCTCGAGGCCTTCCCCCGCCGCATCATCAACATCCACCCCTCGCTCCTGCCCGCCTTCCGAGGCGTCGCCGCCTGGGAACAGGCGCTCGCGGCCGGCGCGGCGAAGGCCGGCTGCACCGTGCATTACGTCGACGCCGACATCGACACCGGCGAAATCCTCGCGCAATCCGAGGTGCCGGTGGAGCCCGGCGACACCGCGGAAGCGCTCCACGCGCGCATCCAGGCCGCCGAGCACCACCTCTACCCGGCCGTCATCCGCCAGCTCGCGAAGGAAAACCGATGAGCCGCTTCCGCATTTTCGATCTCAATCCCGAGCAGCAAGCCGCCGCGAAGCACGCCGGCGGGCCGCTCCTCATCCTTGCCGGCGCGGGCACCGGCAAGACGCGCGTGATCACCGCCCGCATCGCCTGGCTCGTCGCCCACGGCGCCGATCCCGCGTCGATCCTCGCCGTCACCTTCACCAACAAGGCCGCCAAGGAAATGAAGGAGCGCGTCGCCGGCATGGTCGACGCCGAGGCGGCCAAAGCCGTGACGACATCCACCTTTCACGCGCTCTGCGTGCGCATCCTCCGCGCCGACGCCCACCACCTCGGCTACAAGCCGAACTTCAGCATCTACGACGAGAGCGACACCACTGGCCTCGTCAAAAAAATCATCAATCGCGTCACCGCCCAGGACGAAAAATTCGATCCCGGCCTCGCGAAGAACCTTATCAGCAAGGCCAAGAACCTCGGCCATCGCCCGCCGCCCGACGAGGAGACCGTGGCCGGCGCCGTCTACGCCCGCTACGAGAACGAGCTTCGCGCGCTGAACGCCATGGATTTCGACGACCTGCTGGTCAACGCCGTCCGCCTGCTCGCCGACTTCCCCGACGTCCGCGCCCGGCTTCGCCAGCGCTACCGGCACCTGCTCGTCGACGAGTTCCAGGACACGAACGGCCTGCAGATGCAGCTCGTCTCGCTCCTCGCCGCCGGCGACCCGCCGAACATCTGCGTCGTCGGCGACGACGACCAGAGCATCTACGGCTGGCGCGGCGCCGAGGCGGCGAACATCCTCGAGTTCGAGCGCCATTTCCCGAACCCCACCGTCGTCAAGCTCGAGCAGAACTACCGCAGCACGAACGAAATCCTCCAGGCCGCGAATCGCCTGATCCGCCACAACAAAACCCGGCGCGGCAAGAACCTCTGGAGCCCGCGCGAAGGGGGCGACCCCGTGGAAATCATCGCCGTGCCGAACGACCGCGAAGAGGCCGAGTTCGTCGTCAACGAGCTCGCCGCCCGGCGTGACGGTGGCGACCAGGAGACCGGCTCGTGGGAGGACTTCGCCGTGCTCTACCGCATGAACGCGCAATCGCGCTTCTTCGAGGAAAACCTCCGCCGCATGCGCATTCCGTATCGCATCGTCGGCGGGAAAAGCTTCTACGACCGCCGCGAGATCAAGGACCTCATGGCCTACATGACCGCGCTGCTGAACCCGCAGGACGACGCCGCCCTGCTCCGCATCGTGAACACGCCGCCGCGCGGCATCGGCCCCGCCACGGTCGAGATCGCCCTCGAGCGCAGCACGCAGAACCATCGCAGCCTTTTCGCGGAAATGGTCTCGCCGGAATATCTCGCCTACGTCCCGAGGCGCGCCGCCGAGGCGATCCGCGCCTTCGGCGACTCGCTCGAGGCGGCGCGCATCCGCATCGCGACGCCCGGCGCCGATTCCGCGCAGATCATCGGGGAACTGCTCGCCGACTGCGGTTACGTCGAGGATCTGAAACGCTCCTGCAAGACCATCGAGGAGGGCGACAAGCGCGAGATCAACGTCCGCGAGCTGCTTGCGAGCCTCGCCGAGCACCAGAAGCGCTCGCGCAAGGGCCTGCGGGGATTTCTCGACGAAGTCTCGCTCGACCGCGACCGCGAGGAAAAAAACGAGGAAAACGCGAAGGGCGTGACGCTCATCACGCTCCACGCCGCGAAGGGGCTCGAGTTCCCGCACGTGTATCTGATCGGCGCCGAGGAGGGCCTGCTGCCCCACGAGCGCTCGAAGGCCGACGACACGATCGACGAGGAGCGGCGCCTGTTCTACGTCGGCATCACCCGGGCCATGCGCTCGCTGCACGTCACGCATTGCCGGAGCCGCGTCCGCTTCGGCACCCCGACCCATTGCGAGCCGAGCCGATTCCTCACCGAGATCGAGGGCGACGGCGTCGTGCGAAAAAACTTCGAGGAACTCATGAGCGCGCCGGTCTCCGAGGAGCAATTCGAGAACTCCTTCGCGCGCCTGCGGGAGATGCTGTCCGAGTGACCACAAATCAACCGGACCATCCGAACCGCGGAGAACGCCGAGGTCGCCGAGAGGAAAGAACCGCGGATGGCACGGATTTCACGCATGAGAATACCTTGGATATTCCCCCTCGCGACCTCGGCGCCCTCCGCGGTTCCCTTGTCTTTCCCCATCCGTGTCATCCGTGCTATCCGTGGCTCATCATCGGCTGGAAGCCGCTGCCACTCTCCTGATGCCACCTTGCCCGCCATGAAATGGTCCTACCGCATCGCGCGCGTCGCCGGCATCGACGTGCGGCTTCACGCCACGTTCCTGCTGCTGCTGGCGTTCTTCGCCTTCCAGGGCTACACGATCGGCGGCCCGCCGGCCGCGCTCGCCGAGGTCGTCTTCGTTTCCCTGCTTTTTCTCTGCGTGCTGCTGCACGAGTTCGGTCACGCGCTGGCGGCCCGGCGCTACGGCATCCTCACGCCGGACATCACGCTGCTGCCAATCGGCGGGGTCGCCCGGCTCGCGCGCATGCCCGAGAACCCCGGGCAGGAGTTCGTGATCGCCATCGCGGGCCCGATGGTGAACGTCGCCATCGCCCTCGCCATCTGGGTCGCGCTTGGCTTTCCTCCGCCCTTCGATCGCCTCGACCTCATCGAGTCCGGCGCCCGCGGCACCGCGTGGCAGCTTTTGGGCGTGAACGTGGGGCTCGTGCTCTTCAACCTGATCCCGGCGTTTCCGATGGATGGCGGACGCGTGCTGCGGGCCCTGCTGGCCATGGCGATGGGGTTCGAAAAGGCGACCCGCATCGCCGCGCGGGTTGGCCAGGCGCTCGCGGTGGGGTTGGCCGCCGCGGGGATTTTCGGCCTTCCCGGATTCTCGGAGCCGAACAACTGGTTTCTCGTTTTCATCGCGATGTTCGTTTTTTCCGCCGCCCGCCAGGAGGCGGATTCGGTCGCGATGCGCGCGGCCATCGAGAGGCGCCGGGTGGGCGACGCGATGCTCGCGCGCTTCCAGACGTTCCGCGCCGACCGGCCGGTTCCGGAGGCGGTCGCGCAGGCGCGGCTCGATCCGCAACCGCTCTATGTCGTCGTCGATGCCCACCTCCGCGCGCAGGGCTTGATCACGAGCCAGCAACTCTTCACCGCCACGGCGGAGCGGGTGGGTGATGCGGCCATCGCGGTGCCGATGGTCTTCCCCGACACTTCGCTTCCGGAGGCGTTTCGCCTCATGCAGGAGAGCGGACACGGCGTGTTGCCCGTCGTGAATCCAGCCGGTCAGATCGTGGGGCTGATCAGCCTGACTCTTCTTCGCGCCTGCCTCGAAAAGGGAACATAAGAAAAAAGCGAAAGCGACGAAGCGCTTCCCCCTGGGCCGGGGCGGAGGCTGGACCGCCGGTCAAACGGCGGCGACCGGCTGGAGGGCGGTCTGGAGCTCGGCGTTCGGCGGGAGTTTCCCGCGGGTGCGGGCGAGGAGCAGGTAGATCGCCGGGACGACGAAGAGGGTGAACGCGGTGCCGATGATCATGCCGGTGCAAAGCACGATGCCGATGCTGTTGCGCGCGCCCGCGCCGGGTCCGTGCGCGATGACGAGCGGGAAATGGCCGACGACCGTCGCGGCGGTCGTCATGAGAATCGGCCGCAGCCGGGTGGCGGAGGCCTCGATGATCGCACGCAGCTTGTCGCGGCCCTGCTCCTGGAGGTGATTCGCGAACTCCACCATGAGGATGGCGTTTTTCGAGACCAGGCCGACCAGCGTGATGAGGCCGACCTGGCTGTAGATGTTCAGCGACGTGTAGCCGAAATACGTGAAGAGCAGCGACCCGGAGAGCGCGAGCGGCACGGAGCCGAAAAGGATGATGAGCGGGTCGCGGAAGCTTTCGAACTGCGCGGCGAGCACGAGGTAGATCAGGACCATCGAGAGCGCGAGCACGGGCAGGAATTTGCTGCCCTCGACCCGGAGCTGCCGCGACTGCCCGGCGTAGTCGATGCTGTAGCCGGCGGGAAGGTTCTTTTTCACCTCGTCCTCGAGCACCTTCAGCGCGGCGTCGAGCGGGACCCCGGGCGGGATGACGCCCTGGATGCGGACGGCGTTCATCTGCTGGAAACGGTTCAACGAACGCGGCTGCGCGGTGGTCTCGATCCGCGCGAAGGTGGAGAGCGGGACGAGCTTCCCGGCCGGCCCGGTCACGTAGATGTCGCCGAGCTGGTCGGTGTTCAGCCGGTCCACGCGCTTGATCTGCGGAATGACCTTGTAGCTCAGGCCGGCGTTGCTGAAGCGATTGATCCAATTCCCGCCCAGCATCGTGGAAAGATCCGCGCCGACCTGGGAAAGATTGATGCCCTGCGCGCGCACCTTGTCGCGATCGAAGATGACCTCGGCCTGCGGCTGGTCGTATTTCAGGTCGCTGTCGGCGAACATGAACACGCCGCTCTTGAACGCCTTCTGCACGAGCCCGTTGGCGATTTCGAGCAGCACCTTCGGCTCGGCGGTCGAGCCGATCACGAAGTCGACGGGAAACTGCGCGCCGCCGGGCAGCGGCGGCGGCGTGATGGGGATGATGCGGACGCCGGGGACCTTGCCGAACGCCTGCGAGGCGGCAACCTGAATCTGCTCGGTGTTTCGCGTTCGCTCGTTCCATGGCTTCACGACCATGCCGCTGAAGCCGATCGTCGGGTTGATGATCTCGAAGATGCTGGCGGACTCGGGGAAGCTCTTGAAGACGTCGTAGATCTTGCCCGCGAAGAGCTTGGTCTGCTCGAGCGTGGCGTCCGCGGGGCTCTGCACGATGCCGAAGACGACGCCCTGGTCCTCGACCGGAGCGAGCTCGCTCGTCGACAGCATGTAGAGGCCCGGCGTGATGATGAAGAAGACCACCGCCCAGACGAGGAAGATGGCGGGACGATAATTCATCGCGCTGGTCAGGAGGCGCGTGTAGCCGCGGCGCACCGCGTCGAAGCGGCGGTTCACGAACCCGGCGAACCCGCGCTCGCTGTCGCCGGAACGCAGGAACTTCGAGCCCAGCATGGGCGAAAGCGTGAGCGCCACGATGCCGGAAATGAGCACGGCGCCGGCGAGCGTGAAGGCGAATTCGCGGAACAGGGCGCCGGTGAGGCCGCCCTGGATGGCGACCGGCGTGTAGACGACCATGAGCGTGATCGTCATCGCGATGATCGGGCCGAGCAGCTCGCGCGCGCCGAGGATGGCGGCGTCGAAGGGCGTGCGGCCCTCGTGCAGATGCCGCTCGATGTTTTCCACGACGACGATGGCGTCGTCGACCACGAGGCCGACGGAGAGGACGATGGCGAGGAGCGTGAGGAGATTCAGCGTGAAGCCGAAGATGGACATGAGCAGGCAGGCGCCCACGAGCGAGATGGGGATCGCGATGACCGGGATGATGACCGCGCGAAAGGAGCCGAGGAAAAGGAAGATGACCGCGACGACGATGAGGAGGGTCTCGACGAGCGTCTTGATGACATCGTGGATCGCGCTGTCGATGTAGATCGTGGAGTCGTAGGCCACGTCGGCACGCAGGCCGGAGGGAAGCCCGGCGCGGATGTCCGGCATGGCCTCGCGGATCGCGCGGATGACGTCGAGCGAGTTCGCCGTGGGCAGCACCCAGACGCCCATGAAGGTGGCGGTCTGGCCGTCGAACCGCACGGCGTCGTCGTAGTTCTCGGAGCCGAGCTCGACGTCGGCGATCTCGCCGAGGCGGACGACGGTGTTGCCGGATTGCTTGACGACGAGGTCGCGGAATTCCTCGGGCGTCTTGAGGTTCGTGTTCGCGACGAGGTTCACCGCGGTCATCGAGCCCTTCGTGCGGCCGAGGGCGGAGAGGTAATTGTTCGCGGTGAGCGCCTCGCGCACGACGGTGGGCGAGATTCCGAGCGACGCCATCTTGTCGGGCTTGAGCCAGATGCGCATGGCGAAGGTGCGGTTGCCGAGGATGTCGGCGCGCTGGACGCCGCTGATGGCGGTGATCTTCGGCTGGACGACGCGAAGCAGGTAGTCGCTGATCTGGCTCGCGTTCATCGTGTCGGACGCGAAGCCGATATACATGGCGGCGATTTCGTTGTCGGCGAGCTCGACCTGGATGATGGGGGCCTCGGCCTCGGGCGGGAGGTCGTTGCGCACCTGGGCGACCTTGGCCTGGACCTGGGTGAGCGCGGCGTTCACGTCGAAGTTCAGCTTCAGGTGCACGGTGATCGTGCTGAGCCCCTGGGCGCTGGCGCTCTCGATGTAGTCGATGCCGTCGGCGCTCGCGATGACGCGCTCGAGCGGCGTGGTGATGAAGCCGCGGACCAGGTCGGCGTTCGCGCCGACGTAGGCGGTGGTGATCTTGACGACGGCGATGTCGCTGCGGGGATACTGGCGGACGGCGAGGCTCTTGATCGACTGCAGGCCGGCGATGAGGATCGCGATGTTGATGACCAGGGCAAGCACCGGCCTTCGGACAAAAAGGTCGGTGAGCTTCATCTAGCTGTCCTCGGGACGGGGGGCGGCGGAGTTCGCCGGCGGAGTGGCGTTGTTGCGCTCCACGGCGGCCTTCGGCATGAGCTTGAAGCCGCCGGCGGTGACGATTTCCTCGCCGGCCTTGACGCCTTTCACCACGGCCACCTGGTCGCCGCGGCTGGCGCCGAGCATGACGATCTGCTGGCGCACGCCGTCGTATTCCTTGTTGTCCTCGTCCTTCATCTTCTCGATGACGAAGACGGAGTCCCCATAGGGCGCGTAGTTGATGGCCGTGGCCGGCACCGCGATCACGCGCTGCTTCTCGGGCAGGATGACCTCGGCGTTCACGAACATGCCGGGACGGAGTTTCTGGCCGGGATTCTCGAGCGTGGCCTGGGCCATCACGTTGCGCGTGGCCTCGTCGATGACGGCATTCACGGAGGTGATCGCGCCGGCGAAGGTGTCGGCGGGCAGGCCATCGGCGCGCACCTTCACCTCACGGCCCACGGCCAGGTCGGCCAGTCGTTGCTGGGGCAGCGAGAAATTCACGTAGATCGGATCGAGCGATTGCAGCGGGGCGACGGCGTCGCCGCTTTGCAGGTATTGGCCGAGGTTCACCTGGCGAATGCCGAGCACGCCGGTGAAGGGAGCGCGAATCAACTTCCGCTCGATCGTGGCTTTGGTCTCGGCCACGGCCGCTTCGGCCTGCTTGTATTCGGCGTCGGCCGCGTCGTAATCGGATTGCGCCGCCACGCGTTTTTGCAGGAGGCCGTTCTGGCGGTCGAGGTTCGACTTGGCCAGCTGGAGGCGAGCGAAGCTGGAGTTCAATTGCGCCTCTTCCTGCTTGGTGTCGAGCTTGACGAGCAGGTCGCCCCGCTTGACGTGCTGCCCGGATTCGAAGGTGATCTTCTCGACGATCCCCGGAAGGTCCGTGCTGACGGTGACGCCTTGCACCGCCTGGATGGTGCCGACGGCGGGCAGGGTGGGCTGCCACGCTTCCTCGTCGAGCTTCAGGGATGTCACCGCGATCGGCGGCATCTTGAACTTCATCTTCGCGAAGCCCGCGAACTGCTGAACCTTGAAAAAAACAAGCCCGCCGACGATGGCCGCCAGGATGACGCCGACGATCAGCAGGGCGGCCAGGGTTTTAAACCTGGGCATACGCCGCGGTGGCGGGAGCGCTTTCCTGTCCAACGACCGCGTGGTGCACGAACTTCGTCTCGGCCAGGTGCAAGCCGTCCTGCAGTTTGCGGCTGATGCGGATGAACTCGGCGCGTTCCTCCTCGGTGAGCGTCGCGGGGATCGCCGCCACGAGCCGGAAGTAGCCGGGCAGGACTTTCTTCAGCAGCTCGCGGCA
Organism: uncultured Chthoniobacterales bacterium; assembly: GCA_964247025.1. Lineage (GTDB taxonomy): Bacteria > Verrucomicrobiota > Verrucomicrobiia > Chthoniobacterales > JAATET01 > JAATET01. The sequence continues at coordinate 23,849 of CAXTSM010000015.1, read as the reverse complement.
GGCCGGCGTGCTTTCCACGCGCATGGACCGGCGATCCGACGGATCGATCGCCCGGCCGACGAAGCTGTCCCGCTCGAGGGTATCGAGAAGACCGGTCATGGTGGCGCGGGTCACGCCGATCATGCCGGCGAGTTCCGAGGGCTTGCGGGTGATCGCTTCATCGACGCCGAGGAGAAGCATCACGGCAAAGCGACCGGGGGTGATGCCATGTTCCGAGAGATAGCGCGCCTCGACTTCGGAGACGACTTCGCCCGTGCGCAGGGCCGTGAGAAAGAGTTCACAGGCCGCGGAATCGAATTCCGGCTGGGACTTGGCGACTTCGAGAAAGGACAGATGACGAGGAGTTTCGGAGAGCATTGGGGCAGGAGGTTCGAAGTTTGAACGTAATGTTAATCAGCTTGATGGATTACCGGATTAGAAATAAGGGCGCGTATGGGAACCGCAAGTTTTATTTTGCGGAATTGTCCGTCGGGCGGTCCTGCCTTGTGGTAGTTGTTCATTGCGAGCCGTGCAAGCCAGAGGTTCGACGAAAGGCGGAAGCCGGAAGGCGGACTGGTTGGCCGAATATTGTCGCCGCAGGAGGATAGTCCCTCCGTTTGCACGGCATCGAGATTGAAAGAGACAGCCGACAGTCGGATTTGAACCGACGACCGACGGTTTACAAAACCGTTGCTCTACCACTGAGCTATGCCGGCGTTTTACTGAGTGATTTTTATCTGCGCCGAGGGAATTTTCTCACATTTTCATACCCGTTTACACCCCTCACCCGTGGAAAGCGGCTGGAACCGCCAAAGGGCAAAAGGCTTGGAGGAGCACGAAAAAGCAGGAGCTTTACCGTAATCCGAACGCAAACTCTTACGGGCGTTCAAGAAAAATGGAAAGCAATTCTGGAAGTCGCTGAAATCGCTGAAAAGACATGGCCGAAACTTTTCCGCATCAAAGGGTCGACGCGTCATTTCCAGGGACGGCAAACAGGGGCTGAAGCTTACGCCAAGATGATGAGGGCCACGCGCTCCGACGAAGGGACAACCCTTCGCCATGTTTTCAAACTCGCCGTGGAAAACGGCGTGATCTCCTCAGATCCTGCCGGCGAGATCACGCGGAGAATGATCGCTTTATTCAGCGCGACGAGGCCCGGGTTTTTCCAAGGCGGTCCCGCCGGCCGGAAATTTCATGCGGGTGGTTTAGTGCAAAATCATGAAAGCGAAATGCCGCTCAGCCGCCATTATGCGGGAGATCACGCGTTCCCCGGCGCCCCGACGGAGCGGGGCGGCTACAACGAGACTTCTTGCCGCGCGCTGGTCCGACGGGAATTTCGAATTCCGGTCGAATCGGCAGTTTTCCTTTGCCGCCCTCGCTCTTTTCCCCTCATTCGAAGGCGGGCGAATGATGCGGCCGGCTGCAATCGACCCCAAAATTCCCGGCGCCGGCTCTTCCCGTTGTTTCGGCGATGAGATGATTTCTGACGGGGTCCATCGCAGAAAATTGCCGACGGCGACGGAATGAAGCGGGCGCGACACGACCGAAGGTGTCTTCGCGGCCAAGGCTATTGGTCGGACGGAAGGGGAAGCGGCCGCAACACGGCTTCCACCGGGCCGTGGCCCGCGGGACGCCGCCTGGCGCCAGCCAAAGCGCCATACCTGATCAACACGATTGCGGCGGCGCCGATGCCGAAGAGGGCGATGGCGGAGGGCTCGGGAACGGGAGCGATGTAGTTCGTCCCCGAGTCCGAGGTGCTGGTGAAATCTGTCACCGGCATGCCGCCCGAGGTCGCCACGGCGGAGATACCTCCCCAATACGCGCTGTGACCCAGATCGGCGGAGGCGAATGAGCCGCCATCCTCGCCATTGACGAAGTTGGCCGCGGCCATGAGAGAGAACGAGAGGAAGATCGGCTCGCCGAACACGAAATTCACGGTCAGGGACCGGGGCGCGCCGAAGAAGTTCGTGCCGAATTCGGAGCCATCCCGCAGCTTCGTGAACATGGGGGTGTCCATGGCGCCGGCGTCGGAGCCGTTGAGTCGCACGTTCAATTCAGAGGCGATGTAAGTGTCGGGGCTCTTGTCCCCGGCGAGTGAAAATGCGCCGCTGATAGCGTAGCTCACGGAGACGACGCCTGCGGTGCCGTGGAGGCCGGGGGAATCGATGGTGAAGATGTCATTGAACCCGGCATAACTTGCCGAGGAAAGGGAGCCGGAGCCGTCGACCGCATCGATCGTGGCGACGGAAGCGACGAGCTTGATCACGCCAAAAGCGGCGTAAGCGGAATTATTGAGATAAAAATTCCGGGTAGGACCGGCGGAAGCGGCCGAGACCGATTCGCTGGCGCCGTTTTCGACGAATTCCCCGTTCGCGTTGGCGTAAAGGTCGGGAAAGGTTTGCGCGCGGGCGGAAAGGGCGAAACCAAGGGCCAGACACAGGGCAAGAAAGAAACGGAGCAGGGGATCACGGTTCGTCTTCGGGCGCGGGAGGAAAGCGCAGCCGCCGAGGATTCCGAGCCCCAACAGGGCGAGCGTGGACGGCTCCGGCACGGCGGCCGGCGCCACGGCGATATCGCGGATGAAATCGGCTCTCGTGCCGAGCAAAGTGGTTCCCCCGGAAGTCGGGTCGACGGCGTAGATCCTCGTGTTGAACGTGCCGGTGCCAGAGTCGTAATCGGGCGTGGAAACGAAGCCCAAGTTAGCGGCCGAGAGGTCGAAACCCAGCTCGGAGGTCGGGACAACGGAGTCGAGCAGAACGCCGCTGGCAAAGATGAGTTGGCCGGAGTCCGGCGGACTTTGCACGTAGGAGATCGCGGAGTTAAGGCCATTATCGGCGCTGATGTCATAGAGCGTGGTCGAAGTGGCGCCGGCGTAGCTATTCGAGTGCGCGGCCGAAACGACATTCGGGGTGGCCGGACCGAGCGTGAGATTGGGATCGGCCGTGTAGACGCCGGTCGCGGGGTCGAGGCGACCATTTTGCTGGGCGTTGTTGACCAGACGGATGCGGTCGGTGACCGGGTCGAAATCGAAGCCGAGGGAAAATGCGCTGGCGCTCTGCGCGAAGGATGAGCCGATGGAAGTCGCGGCGCCGGTGGCGATGTCGATGGAGAACAGGCGATAAAGGCTGCCCGGCGAATTGCCGAGGCCGTAGAGCATCCCGGTCGAAGGTCGGAAATCGATCTCCAGAATCGAATAGAATTCGCCGCCGCCAAAATTCAATCCGGATAACGGCGCGGTGGTGAGCGTCGTGGAGGGATCGGCGCTGTCGAAGGTGACGAGTTCGGAAAAATTCACGCCATAAAGCGTGTCGGCCTCCGCTTCGGCAAAGCCAAAGGCGGCTCCGATGCCCAGGATGGTCGCACGGAGGGATTTCAAGAGGGTGCGTTGAATGTTCACGAGGCGCTCTTACTCGGTGGAGCCGGGCCGCGCCAGGGAATGGCGCTCCGTCGCGCTACGCATTCCTGCGTAGGGGCGGCGGCCGGTCCTCCAAATCATCGCCTTTTAAGGTTGCGCGGACCCGGCCCAACTGTTTTTCCAGACATCGTCATGCCGCTGCCCGTCGCCGTCACCCCGCATTTCGTTCCCGAGCCTCTCGACGCCTCGGATCTGGGGAAAATGCTCGCCGAATTGCCCGCGCTTTACGCCGCGCTGGACATGACGACGTTTCCGAAGGCGAGCCTGCAACTGATCAATCGCCTGATTCCGAGGGCGGCTTTTTCTTCGTATAATGAAATCGATCTGCGCACCGCCGCGGCGCGCATTTTCTTCGAACCCGAGCACCACGCGGAGCAGGCGGAGCGAGTCAAGCCGGGGCTTTGGCAATATCGCCAGCAACACCCGATCATGCGGCGTTACGAAAGCGGGCTTCACGACGGCGTGTGGAAGATCAGCGACTTCCTCGGGGTCGAAGAGTTGCATGGGCTGGAACTTTACACGGAGATCCTGGCGAAATTGACGGTCGAGGACACGCTCTCGTTCACGCTTCAGAGCTCGAACGATCTCAAGGTCTTCTACGCGATCAACGGCCCGTCTCGTTTCACGGAGCGGGACCGGACCGTGGCGGCGTTGCTCCAGCCGCATCTGGTGCAATCGTTCGAAAACGCTCTCGCTTTCACCGATTCACGCGCCCTCGCGCTGCTCTCCACCCATGCGATCAGCAGCTCGGGAGAGCACGGCCTTATCCTGGCGGATCCGCGCGGCAGAATCCTGCATGCGAACGAATTGGCCGGATCGCATTTGGCCGAGGCGTTTGCTTATGGAAGCGAAGAAACCCAACGTCCGACTGCTCTCCTCGGAGGAGAGAGCCTCCCGCGGCCGCTCCTTCAGTGGCTCACCCGCTACCAAGTCACGATCGATCGCCCGAGCGGACCGTTCGAAATCTCCCGGGAGAAGCAAACCTTTACCTTTCGCTGTGCCCGCGCGAACGAGGGACATTGGATCATTGCCACGCGGTGCGTGAACGAAGCCAGCCTCTGCGGATCGCTGGGCGCCACCTTCCAACTTACTCCGCAACAGGCGACCACGTTGCTCTGGCTATCCCGCGGCAAGACGAACGGCGAGATCGCTTCGATTTTGGCCATCAGCGAGCGCACGGTGGCCAAGCATCTCCAAAATCTCTTCGCGCGCCTCGGAGTGGAAAATCGGCATGGCGCGGCGATGAAAGTCATCGACGCTCTTGGGTCGCACTACGCCGGAGCCCTCGCTGCCATGGCCAGTTGGCTGGCACCCGCCGTCAGCAGCCTCGCTTGAAGACGCCGTTCGCATCCACCCGCGGTGGCTTCGATGCAAAGACCCCGCGCCGAGACGAGCACGAGCACGAGACGCCGGGGGCGGGGCACCGCGGCGCTTTCGTCATGACTCCGCACCGGTTTCATCTCGCCCGAATTCCTTGGCTGCCGCGTCAAGGCTCTCCCGCGAGACTCGGGATCGATCGACGATGCGATCCAAAGCTTCAGATCCTCGGTCGACCCGGCGATCGCGCCCGGCCGCGGGCGATACCCCCGCACGATGGTCAGGCGAAACGCCGCCGACCGCGAACCAGGTCCGGAAAATCAGCCCGCCAAACCAGCGGTCTCGCGGCGCCTCAGGCCGAAACGCGCATCGGCATGATCACGTAGAGGAAGCCGGAATCGATCTTGAGCACGCCGGGGCTCATTTCATCGATGAGGTGGAGCTTCACTTCGTCGTTGGGCAGGGCCTTCAACGGATCCATCAGATATTCGGGGTTGAAGGCGATCGAGAAATCCCGCCCGCGGTAGGCGACGGCGATGGATTCCTTCGCCTCGCCGATTTCCGGGGTGTTCGAGGTGACCTCGATGTTGTTTTTCGTGAAGTTCAGCCGGATGGAGCTGGTCTTGTCGTTGCTGAGCAGGGAAACGCGGCGGACGCAGGTGTGGAACGTCTCGCGCTCGAGGGCGACGACCTCCTTCACGTCCTCGCTGGACGGGATGACCTGCTTGTAGTTCGGGTAGTTGCCGTCGACCAGCTTGGAGACGAGCAGCGAGCCGTTGAGCTCGAACGAGACGAGGTTGTCGCTCACGGAAAGGGTGACGTCGCCGTCCTCGACCAGCAGGCGCTGGAGCTCGTTGATCGCCTTGGTCGGCACGATGAAGTCGAGGTCGAGCTTGCCGGCGAGCTCGGCGTCGATGGTTTCCTCGAAGAGCGCGAGGCGCCGGCCGTCCGTGGCCACGAGCTTGAGCGTGTTCTCCTTGAAGGAAAACAGGATGCCGTTCAGCACGTAGCGAGTCTCGTCCATCGAGATCGCGTAGGAGGTCTTGCGCAGGCCATCCTTGAGCACGCCCTGCTTGAGCGATAGGCTGCGGGATTCCTTCGACGAGGGAAAGGCCGGGAACTCCTCGCGGGCCAGGCCGAAAATCTTGAAAAAACTCTGGCCGCTCCGGATCGAGGAAATGCTCTTCGCGTCCGCCTCGATCTGGATCTCGCTCGAGGGCAGTTCGCGGATCACGCTCAACAACCGCCGCGCCGGCAGCGTGGTGGCGCCGGGCTTCTCGACGACCGCCGGCACCTCGACGCGGAGGGCGACCTCCATGTCCGTCGTGCTCAGGCGGATGCCCGTGTCGGTGGTCTCGACGAGCACGTTCGACAGCACGGGAAGCGTTGTGCGGTTGCTGACGACGTTCTGGGTTTTCTGGAGGCCCTCGAGGAGGTTTTCTTTGGTGACGCTGAACTTCATGGTGATTGCCGCGCGGGAAACCTTGGTCTGTAGCCGCGCGCATCGGTGCGCGGCAAGTTTATAGTTTATGGGTGAGGGTCGATCCGAAGAAGGACGATTCGGAGCGACGCCTTCCGGGTCGACCGCCGCCGCCCAACCATCGGCTATCGCTGCAGCTGCGTCTCGATGGAGCGGATCATGTGGCGCGTGCGCTCGTCTTCCTCCATGCGGCGCTTGATGAGCTTGCAGGCGTGGATCACGGTGCCGTGGTCCTTGCCGCCGAACAGGTCGCCGATCTCGCTGAGGGTGGAGTTCGTCATCTGCCGGGAGAGGAACATCGCGATCTGGCGCGGGTAGGCGATGCTCGCCAGGCGGCGCTTGCTCGTCATGTCCGCGATGCGCAGGTCGAACTGCTCGGCCACCTTGCGCTGGATCTGGTCGATGGTCACGGCGCGGCGCGCCTGCTCTTGGAAGATATCACGCAGGAGCGTCTCGATGTCCTCGCGCGTGACCTTGCGGCCGCTCAGCGAGCCATACGAGGCGACCCGCATGAGCGCGCCCTCGAGCCGGCGGACGTTGTTGCGGATCTTGTCGGCGAGAAATTCGATCACCCACTGGTCGAGGTGGATCTTGAGCGTCTCGGCCTTGCTTTGAAGGATCGCGATGCGCGTCTCCATGTCGGGCGGCTGCAGCTCGGCCGTCATGCCCCACTCGAACCGGGAAACAAGACGTTGCTCGAGCTTCTCGATCTCGCTCGCGGGCCGGTCGCTCGACAGCACGATCTGCTTGTGGCCGTCGTGCAGCGTGTTGAAGGTGTGGAAAAATTCCTCCTGCGACCGCTCCTTGCCCGCGAGGAACTGGATGTCGTCGATCATCAGCACGTCGGCCTGCCGGTATTTCTTCCGGAACTTCACGAGCGTGCCGTGCTGGATCGCGTCGATGAACTCGTTCGTGAACTGCTCGCTCGAGACGTAGAAAACTTTCGCGCCCTTGCGCGAGGCGAGCACGTGGTGGCCGATCGCCTGGAGCAGGTGCGTCTTTCCGAGGCCGCTGCCGCCGTAGACGAAGAAGGGGTTGTAGGTCTTCGCCGGGGATTGCGCGACGGCCAGGCCGGCGGCGTAGGCGAACTGGTTGTTCGATCCGACCACGAACGAGTCGAAGGTGTTGCGGGGGTTCATCCCCGTCGAGTGCGGGGCGGCGGGCCGCTCGCGGGCGGGAATCCGGGCCGCGTCTGGCGCCTCCTCGCTCAACGCCAGCGCGGAGGCCGCATCGGCGTCATCGTGGGATTGCCGCGCGACGATGCGGATGGACCGTCCGCCGTCGAAAGCCTCGGCCACGGCGCCTTCCAGCAGCGTGAGGTAATTGCTCTCGATAAAAAATTTCTGAATGGGATTCGGCACGGACAAAGTCAGCGTGCGGCCGTCGTCGCCATCCACCGCCACATCGCTGAACCAGCGTTGAAATCCATCCGCGCTCACCCGGGGTGCGATGCGCACCGAAATCGAGGCCCAAATCGTTCCAAAATCCTGCGTCATGAGCGACTTATGCACAGCGGATCTGGCGCCCTTGCCGGACGGTCGACCCTCGCCGAACCGCCCCGAAACCTTCGAAAACATCAGAATGCGGAAAGTCGCCCGCGATCGAATCGGTCGCGACTGGAGTTGTTTTCTGATCTTTATCCCTGATTCTCAGCATTTTACAAAAATTCTTCCGCTCCGGCGGGCGCCTTCGGCCCAATCTCCTGAGATCCCTTGGACCGGTTCCCCCGCCGCGGCGTGGAACAGGCCGCAGCGACGGGGAGGAACATTTCACAAGTTATTCACAGAGGCTGGCGCTTCGCTCGCCGCAACTGCCGAGAGGCTAAGAACCTCGCGTTTTTGCCTCAAGAAAAAAGGTGACGAAAGGGTCAAATTTAACCGCCGAAAACGGGGCTAATTTTCTTGACCTCGGGGGAAGTCCCGACGCTTTCAAGCGCCGCGGGCGACGCGAGATTTCAGGCCCCCGCCGCGCCGACGCGGCGCTTTTCCGCGGCGGCGACAATTTGCGCCTCGGGCGTGCGAAAGCCGATCGCGACGAGGAACGTCACGACGCTGCCGAAGGCCACGCGCCACGGGAATTCGATCTTGGGAAGCCAGTCCGGCTTCCAGAGAATCGCGTCGGGAGCGGCGGGGTGGAGCAGCGCCCAAAGATCGTTGTGCAGGCCGCTGAGCAGCGCCACGACGATGAAGCCGGCGAGCATCGCGACGAGGTTGCCGCGCTCGTTGCCCCGGCCGCGGGTGAGCAGGCCGACGAGGAAAACGCCCAGCAACGAGCCGTAGGTGTAGCCGAAAATTCCCAGCACGACTGGGATGATGCGCGCGTGCAGCACGATGACGGCGTAGGCGGTCAACGCGCCGACGACGACGAGCAGGACGGAAAAAACGACGGTCGCGCGGCGGGCGGCGCGCACCGTGCGAGCGGGCGTGGCCGCGGGATGGATGAACGGGCGGTACCAGTCCTCCACGAAGCTCGTGGCCAGGGCGTTGAGCGCGGTGCTGAGCGACCCCATCGCCGTGGCGAAAAGTCCGGCCACGAGCAGGCCGCGGATGCCGGGCGGCATCTCGTAGACGATGTAGTGGGCGAAGGGCGCCGTCATGTTCGGGCGCTGGTAGGTGCTCCACAGCAACAGCCCGACGAACAGGAAGCAGAGCACGAGCGGGAGGTCCGCCAACCCCGACAGAATGAGGGAAAGGCGGCTTTTCGTGTGATTTTTTGCCGTGAGCATGCGCTGCACCATGTCCTGGTCGGTGCCGTGCGTGGCGAGGGTGGTGAACGTCGATCCGATCAAGGCGGCCCAGATCGTGTATTCGCTTTCGAGGATCGAGCGGACGTTCGGCCAGAAGCCCAGTCCCGGCGTGATGCCGCTGTCGTAGAACTCCATCGCGTGGCGCGCGATTTTTTCGGCGCTCGCCTGCGCGGCGCCCGCGCCATGGCTGGCCACCAGGTCGGGATCGACGACGACGCGGTGGGCCGAGGCGAACACCGCGCCGAGGCCGCCGGGGATGTGCGAGAGCAGCGACCAGATCGCGAAGCCGAGCGCGCCGAACATGACGGCGACCTGGATGACGTCGGTCCACACGACCGCCTTGATGCCGCCGAGCGCGGTGTAGATCGCGGTGAGGGCCGTGATCACGACGAGCGAGCCGACGTAGATCGGCACCTGCTCGAGCGGCTTCAGCTCGCGCCCGCTCACGAATTCGTAACCGAGCACGAGCACGATGGCGGCAACGTAGAGGCGGGTCCCGCTGGCGAGCACGCGGGTGACCAGGAAAATCGCGGACGCGGCGTTCTTCGTGCGCCGGCCGAAGCGGATGAAGAGGTATTCGTAGATCGAGACGACGCGGAAGTCGTAGTAGGGCTTGATGAAGATGTAGGCGATGAGGAAGCGGGCGAGGATGGTGCCGATCGCGAGCTGGGCGTAGGCGAAATTCCGGTTCGCGTAGCCCTCGCCCGGCGCGCCGAGAAAGGTGGCGGCGCTGATTTCCGCCGCGAGGATCGAGGCCAGCACGGCCCACCAGGGAATGTTGCGGTCGCCGACGGCGAAGCTCTCCAGCGACGTGCTGCCGCGTCCCTTCGAGAGGCCGATGCCAATGACCACGGCGAAATACGCCAGGACGACGGCGCCGTCGGTGAGCAGGCCGAAGTTCATCTCAATGAGCGGCGGAGAGATGCTTCACGAGCACCTTCGATTTCCGTCGGCTCTGCCGGTATTTTTCCCGCCGGAGGACGGGCAGCGCGCCGGAGGGGGTCTCCGCGTAGCCGCCTTTTTGCTGGAGGAACATGAAGGCCTGGGTCGAGAGCGCGAAGAGGCGCGTGAGGCCTTTTTCCTTGGCGAGGTTTTCCACGAAGGCCATGAGCTTGCGGCCGTGGCCCTGATTCTCGTGGGCCTTGCTGACATAGAGGCACGCCAGCTCGCCGGCCTTTTCCTCGTCGTAGACGTGCAGCGCGACGCAGGCGACGGGGTGGCGGTCGACCTCGAGCACCCAGTAATCCTCGATGTGCTCGAGGATTTCGTTGCGCGTGCGGCTCACGAGCTCCTCGCTTTGCACGGACTGGCGAATGAGCGCCATGACGCTGCGCACGTCCTTTTTGAAGATGCGGCGGATCTGCTGGTATTCGTTGGAATACACCATCGTGCCGAACCCTTCGTGGCTGAAAATCTCCGTGAGCAGGGCTTCGTTGATGCCGCCGTCGAGCAGGTGCGCGCGGGGCACGCCCTGGCGGCAGGCGCGGGCGCCGGCCTCGAGCTTGGACTGCAGGCCGACGGCGGCGTCGGCGCGATGCCGGCGGAGGAGGTCGTCCGCCTCGCCGATGGAAAGGAGGCGCGGAAGCCAGTTGGTCTTCTGGAAGATGCGGGACGGCGCGAGGAAGATGATCTTCGCGGCCTGGAGGGCCTCGGCGACCTCAACGGCGATGCTGTCGGAGTTCACGCGATAGGTGCGGCCCTCGCCGTCGAACCCGAGCGGGGGGATCACGGGCACGATGCCCTCCTCGAGCAGAAGCTTGAGCGCCTTCGTGTCGACGCGCTCGACCTTGCCGGTGAATTGAAAATCGGTGCCGCCCAGGATGCCGGCGGGATGCGCGATGATCGCGTTCAGATAGGCGGCGCGCAGGTCCACGGCCGACAGGCCTTCCATGATTTCGTTCGTGAGGCGGATGGCCGCGTCGATGCTCACCTGCAGCGTGGGCGCGTCGGCGACGCCGGTGCCGTCGGCGTTGCTCAAGGTCACGCCGCGGCTCCGCGCGAGCTCCTCGATCTGCCAGCTCGCGCCGTGCACGACGACGGTGCGCACGCTGAGCGAGCGCAGCACCGCGAGGTCGAGCAGGATGTTCGAAAAATTCGCGGAGGCGGCGACCTCGCCGTCCACGGCGATCACGAACGTGCGGCCGCGAAAGCGGGGGACGTATTGGAGGATTTCGCGGAGGTCGGAGACGTTCACGGCAGAGCGCGAATTTATGGGCGCGCGGCCCGGAAAGCGCAAGGCGGGGATGCGGTGAAATTCGTCCGAAAACCGCCCGGCTCAGGCCGCGCCGGGCATCCGCCGGGGGCGCTGGAGCTCCTCGTCGATCAAGGCGTGGAGCCGCTCGGGCGTCTCCAGCGCGCCGAGGGCGGCGGTGCGGCCGGCGAGCACGGTGTGACATTGCGGGATGGACTTCGCCAGACGCTCCGCCTGCCGGGGCGGAAAACGGTCCGGGAGGTCCGGCCACAGCAGCGTGACGGGCGGGGCCAGGCGCGGGAGCTGGGTCTTCACGTCGTAGAGCAGGCGGCCGCGCAGGAAGGCAAGCATGGCGTATTCCGCGCCGTATTGCCCGGCGAAGCTCGCCAGCACGTCGGTGATGTCGTCGCCGATGCGGGCCGGGTCGCCGAACCCGAACCGCGCCATCCAGCCGCGAATGAACGGGCGGCGCGCGAAATAATTCCGGTAGACGAAGCGGTTCAGCGCGGGGATCCGGGCCAGGGCGGCGAGGCCGAGCGGCATGCGGCGCGTGGAGGCGTCGAGGCCCATGGGGGCGTAGAGGATGAGGCGATGGATGAGCTCGGGGTGCTGCACGGCGAGCTTGACCGCGAGCGCGGCGGCGAAGCCCGAGGCGACGACCGTGGCCGGGCGGCCCTCGCCGACGGTGAACAGGAGGTCCGCGAGCGCGCGCACGTGGTCGTCCGCGTCGAGGCCGCGGCGGGGGCGCTCCGATTCGCCGAAGCCGATCAGATCAGGCGCGACGACCTGCTGGCCGACGGCGAAATCCGGGTAGACGCGCGACCATTCGAACGAGGACGCGCCGGGATAGATGCCGTGCAGGAACACGAGCGGCTCGCCGGCGCCGGACGTGTGGTAGATGATTTCCCCATGGGTGGTCTGGCAGACCCGGGTGGCAAAAATCGCCGGAGAAATGATGTCCGGCAGCGGAATCCGGGTGGATCGCTGCATGCCGTAGCGCACGGCGAGCGCGACCGCGCCCAGCAACCCGACGCCGAGGCCCACGCCGAGGGCGGGCTTCTTTTTCCAGAAATTGAGCACGGTAAGACCTCCCTGAGGATGGCGAGAAAGCGCCGCGGTGCAAGGGGAGCCTTGCGGAAATCAGATCAATCTCACCCCGCCGGATCCGCGGACGACGCGGCCGATCACGCGACCGTTCGCCTGTTTGGCAATCCCGCGGGCGTTCTTTTCGCTTACGATCAGCACCATGCCGACGCCCATGTTGAAGACTTGATACATCTCGTCGCGCGAGACCTGGCCGGCCTTTTGAACGTGGCGGTAGATCGCGGGAACGGTCCACGAGGCGAGGTCGAGATCGGCGTCGCAATCGGCGGGCAGCACGCGGGGGAGATTGTCGATCAATCCGCCGCCGGTGATGTGCGCGGCGGCTTTCAGGGCCCGCGGCGGCAGGCCCGCCATGAGCGGCTGGTAATTTCTATGCACGCGCAGGAGCTCGTCGCCGAGCGTGCCGTTCACGCCGTCGAGCTTCGATGCGGGCCCGAGGCCGAGCGTGTCGAAGAGGACCTTGCGCGCAAGCGAGTAGCCGTTCGTGTGGAGGCCGTTCGCGGGGAGGCCGACGAGGACGTCGCCTTTTTTCACGCGCGACCCGTCGAGCATTTTCGCGCGATCCACCACGCCGACGATCGTGCCGGCGAGGTCGTATTCCCCGGGGTGATACATGCCGGGCATCTGCGCGGTCTCGCCGCCGATGAGCGCGCAGCCCGCGGCTTTGCACGCTTTGGCGAAGCCCTTCAGGATCTGCGTGAAGACCTTCGGCTCGAGCGTGGCGCTGGCGAGGTAATCGAGGAAAAACAAGGGCCGCGCGCCGACGACGGCGATGTCGTTGATGCAGTGGTTCACGAGGTCCTGGCCGATCGTGTCGTGGCGGTCCGTGGCGAAGGCGATCTTCAGTTTCGTGCCGACGCCGTCGACGCTCGAGACGAGCACGGGCTCCTTCATGCCGCGGAAGTCGGGGCGAAAGAGGCCGCCGAAACCGCCGATCTTTCCGAGCACCTCGGGGCCGTGCGTGGCGCGGACGAGTTTCTGGATGCCGCCTTTGACCGCGTTGCCGAGGTCCACGTCGACGCCGGCGGCGGCGTAAGCTTTTTTGCTCATGGGAATCAAACGGGAAACAGTCCGGCGGGTTCCGGCTCGGGCAGGAGGCGGGCCTTGCCGCGGCGGTTTTCCATGACGAGCTTGTCGAACGCCTCGTCGTAGGGCAGCGGGTAATTGCCGTCGAAGCACGCCATGCAGAAACCGGCTTTTTCGCGGCCGGTGGCGCGCACCATCGAGTCGACTTCGAGATAGCCGAGGCTGTCCGCGCCGAGGTAGTCGCAGATTTCCGCGTTCGTCATCTGGTTGGCCAGGAGTTTTTCCGGATCGGGAAAATCGATGCCGTAGTAGCAGGCGTTCTTGTGCGGCGGGCAGCTGATGCGGACGTGGACCTCCTTCGCGCCGGCTTCGCGCAGGTTCACGACGCGGGTGCGCGCGGTCGTTCCGCGCACGATCGAGTCGTCGATCACGACGACGCGCCGGCCGCGGACGGCGTCGCCGATGAGGTTGAGCTTCACGCGGACGTTGAAGTCGCGGATGAGCTGCGTGGGCTGGATGAAGGTGCGGCCGATGTAGTGGTTGCGCACGAATGCGAGGTCGAAGGGGATGCCGAGCTCCTCGGAAAATCCGAGCGCGGCGTAGATGCCGGAGTCGGGCACGGGCACGACGACGTCGGCCTCGACGGGATGCAGCCGCGCGAGTTCGCGGCCCATTTGCACGCGGACCTCTTTCACGTTCATGTCGTCGATGTTGCTGTCGGGGCGCGCGAAGTAGACGTATTCGAAAATGCAGAAGGATTTCCGCGCGCGGCGGAACGGCCATTCGGAACGGATGCCTTTTTCGTCGATGACGACGACCTCGCCGGGCTCGATCTCGCGGATGAACTCGGCGTGAATGAGGTCGAACGCGCAGGTCTCCGAGGACAGCACGTAGGCGCCGTCGAGCCGGCCGAGCGAGAGCGGGCGGAAGCCGAAGGGATCGCGGACGCCGATGATCTCGTTCTCGCCCATGATGACCATCGAGAACGCGCCCTCCATGCGGCGCAGCGCGGCAAGCGGGCTGCCCGTGTCGGGCGCCTTCGCGAGGAGGTGCAGCGCGATTTCGCTGTCGACGGTCGTCTGAAAGATGGAGCCCTCGGTCTCGAGCTCCACGCGGAGCTGGGCGGCGTTCACGAGATTGCCGTTGTGGGCGATGGCGATCTGGCCGCGCGAGGTGTCGACGAGAAACGGCTGGGCGTTCTTGAGGTTGCTGGAGCCGGTGGTCGAGTAGCGGACGTGGCCGATCGACCGCGTGCCCTTGAGCCGCGCGAGCTCGTCCATGGTGAAGACCTGCGCGACGAGGCCCATGCCCTTGTGGCTGTGAAACGGGACGTCGGCCTGCGTCGACGTGACGATGCCGGCGCTCTCCTGGCCGCGGTGTTGCAGCGCGAAGAGGCCGTAGTAGGTGAGGATCGCGGCATCGGGGTGGCCGTAGACGGCGAAGACGCCGCATTCGTGGGTCGGCTTGTTCAAGTTTTTGCGGGACGCACGGGGTCAGTCGGGACTGGCGCCGCCGGTCGCGGCATCGGCGGCCGCGGCGGCCGGATCCTGATCGTCGTCTTTTTTCTTTTTGGTGGGCACGAACGGCTTAACGCCCTCGATGGTGAAGGTCTCGCTCCGGCCGGTGGTCCAGGAGCGCTCGACGCTGTCGTAGAGGTCGTTGAGTTGATCGAGGGTCTCGAGCCGGAACTCGATCGTTCCCGCGTGCGTGGTGGCGGGGTAATTCTTCACGACCTTGGTCCAGAGCGGATCTGCCGGAGCGACGGTTTTCGTCGCCGAGCGGGCGCGGGTCTGCACCTCCTCCACGACGGAGGAGGCGCCCGGAACGGCGTTCACGGCCTCGACCGCGATCGGCTCGATGTAATAGAAACGGGGCTTGAACGCGCCGCCGGTATCGATGTTCACCTCGGTCACGCGCGCCGCCGCGTCGACGATGTATTGCTGGCTGCTGATCTCGCGGATGACGTTGTGAGCGACGACGAAGGTGCCACCGGGCAGCTCGGATTTCCAAAACGTCGTGGCCGGTATCTGAAGGCGGAGGGGCGGCGTCTGACCGCGACTTGGGTTCTGACCGCCGCCGGGATTTTGCTGCGCCACCGAGGGCGGAACGAGCGCGGCCAGGAAAACGACGGGAAGAAAACGCTTCATGCGATCGGGATGAGGAAGCGTGAATATAGCATGCCCGGCGCGGTTGCCAGCCTTCGTTCCGCATCTCGTTTGGGCTGGCGCGAAGGCGCACGCGGACGTATCCCGGGGCATGATCCGATATCGCCCGAACGTCGCGTTGATCTTGCGCCGGGACGACGGCCGCGTGCTTGTCGGGGAGCGCAGCGACGTCGGCGGCTCATGGCAATTTCCGCAGGGCGGCATCGACCGGGGCGAGTCCCCCGAGGAGGCGCTGGCCCGCGAAATGAGGGAGGAACTCTCGCTGGCTCCCGACGACTACGTGATCGTCGAGAGGCGCGGGCCCTATCGCTACGCGTTCCCGCCGGGCCGCACCAAGAACGGCTACGGCGGCCAGGAGCAGACCTATTTCCTGGCGGATTTCGCGGGCGGCGACGGGGCGGTGATCCTGGCTCGGGCGTCGACGGTGGAGTTCCAGGCCGTGCGCTGGGTCCGGCCGCTCGAATTCGATCTCCGCTCGGTGGCACCGATGAAGCGGGAAGTCTATCGCGCGGTGCTTCGGGATTTCTTCGGACGGGCGGTCGATATCGGGGGAATCCCTTGAATCCGCCTTGTTCGAAGAATAGTGTTGACTTGACGCGCGCGCTTTGGGATTCCCCTCCGCGTTCATGTTCACTCTTTCCGCTTTTGCAGTCATGGCGAGCGCCCTCCTCGGAGGCGTCTGGTGGGTCTGTCGCAACGATCAGGAATCCTGATTTTTTCAGGCGCGACGCATCCCGTTTCGCGGGGCGACACGAATCCCTAGCAATGGCTCACGACTGGCAACTTTTCCGGTGGAATTTGGACCCGACCCTCGACGCGTCGCTTCCGGAGCCGTCTTCGTTCGTTTTTCGCCCGGCGGAAGAAACCGAGCGCGAGGTGGTGCTGAAGGTCATCTCCAGCGCGCTCATGATGGAGCGGGCTTGGACGGGATCGGCGGGCGATTTTTCCCGCGACCTCGAAAAGCGCTGCGACGAGGCCTTCGACCACAAGCCGCCGGCCTGCGTGGTGGTGCTGCATGGCACGCGGGTGATCGGCGCCTCGGCGTTGAACCTCGCGGAGGACGCGGATTTCAACCTGCTGACGGGGCCCTGCATCCTTCACGAATACCGCAGCCGGGGGTTGGGCAGCGCGCTGCTGCATCATTCGCTCGTGCGTTTGCGGGAGGAGGGGCTTCGCCGGGCGTCCGGCCTGGCGCGGGTGAATTCCACGGCGGCGCGTTTTATTTATCCGAAATTCGGTGGCGCGGCGGAGCCGCTCGTCGCCTCGGACGATCCCCGGCTTGCGGCTTAGGGCGGAAGAAGGTCGGTTCGCTTCGGGCGTTTGAGAGACCAGATCGGAGGCGCGCAATCGGCCGGCGGGCGAGAGAAAGAGGGGTTGTCCCGCGCGGGAACGCCCCGACACTGTCGGCTAGGCGCGGAGATCCGGACTTTCCTTCCGGCGCGGGCGTAGCGTGATGCGTTTGACGCGGGCGTCGTCGGGTGGACTCCAGGTCGTGATCACGGGATCGTCCTTGAAGGCGTTGTGCACGACGCGCCGGTCGTAGGAGTTGAGCGGCTCGGTCTGCATCGGCCGGCTGCCGTTGCGCACGGCCTCGGCGAGGTGCTGCACTTTCTGGATGAGGGCGTCGTCGCGCATGTCGCGGTGGTGCTCGACGTCGATGGTGATGCGGGGCGCGGAGGGATCGTCCGCCAGCAGCAGGCGGTTCACGAGGAACTGGAGGTCGTCGAGCGCCTGCTCGTGGCGGCCGATGAGAAGCGCGGCGTCGCTCGTGTAGATCTGGAGCACGGGGTGGCCGTCGCGCTCCTGCTCCTGAATCTGAAAGGCGAAGCCGAGGTAACCCAGGATGGTGTCCAGAATTTCCTTCGGCGACTCGTTCATGTGGTTACCGTTTTTTGCGTTGGGGCGGCGCCTTGACCTTTTCGAGCTTGGGCAGCGGCGTGTTCCGCGTGAAGTAGAGCTGGACGATAGAGAAAAGGTTATTCGTTGTCCAATAAAGCGAGAGCGCGGCCGCGTAATTATAGGCGAAGACCACGAAGATCACGGGCATGAACATGAGCATGCGCTGTTGCATGGCGTCGCCCGTTTTCGGCGTCAGCGACATTTGCCAGATCATCGTGCCGGCCATGACGAGCGGGAGGACGTTGATCGGGAAGCCGAGGATGTGCGTGAAGGTATCGGGTTGCGAAAGGTCGTGAATCCACAGGAACGAGCTGTTTCGCAGCTCGATCGCGCTTCCCAGCATGCCCAACAGCCCGAAGAAGATCGGAATCTGGACGAGCATCGGCAGGCAGCCGCTGAAGGGGTTCACCCCGTAGTCGCGATAGAGCTTCATGAGCTCTTCGTTCATCTTGGTCGGGTCGTCCTTATATTTCTCGCGCAGCTCGGTCATCTTCGGCGAGAGGGCCGACATGCGCTTCATGGAGTTCGTCGCCTTGTTCTGGAGCGGCCAGAGGCAGCTCTTGATGATCAAGGTGAGCACGACGATCGCGGCGGCGTAGCTGCCGAACAGCACGTCGTGCAACAGGTTCATGCCCCAGAGCAGAAATCGGCTGATGAAGCCGAACATGCCGAAGTTCATCACGGCTTCTTCGTTGCTCCCGAGGGCGTCGAGCCGGGCAATCTCCTTCGGGCCGGCGTAGATCTGAAACTTCTGCGTGAGCGATTTCCCCGCCTCGAGCGTGAAGCCCGGAAAGCCGAGTTCGCCCTGGATGCCGTGGATCGGCTGGCCGGGGACGGGCTCGGACGCCACGAACGGAGCGGCCCACACGGACGCGCCCTTGACGTCGAGGGTGGAAAGGATCGTGCAAAAATATTGGCTGGTGACGGCGGCCCAGTCGACCGCGGGCACGGCTTCGGTAAAGGACGGTTGCGCGGGCCGGGTCTGGTATCCGACGAGGGGAATGGACGAAGCGTTGAAGGAGTTCACGTCGCGACCGGTCATCTTGCCCTTGCTCGACCAGTCGAAACGGGTGTTGCTCGGCAGGTCGCGCTGGTGGATGGGTGAAGCGGCGCCGATGCTCAGAAAATACGGGGCGCGGACGACCGGGGCGGCGCCGGGGTTGCGGAAGGTCACCTCGAGATCCACGAGGTAAGGGGCCTGGACGGAACCGGGGGGGGCGAGCGTGAATTTCTTTTCGATTTCGAGGCCGTCCGCGTCTTTTCTGGTGAAGGTCACGATCCCCTTCGCGGCGTCGGCGGCCATCTGGAAGCCGCCCAGGGCGACGCCGGGCGTGGTGGCGAGCGCGCCGATCGGCATGCGGGGATCGTGATTGAGGCTGATCGCGGCGCTGTTCTCGGCGCGATGCATGAGGAGCTGCACCGATTCGATGCCGCCGGCGTCGTTGTTGAAGAAGAACTCGGCGCGGTCCTTCTTTTTACCGGTCGACGTGAGCGAGGCGGTCTGCGCGGGGAAGACCGGCGCGGGGGCGGGCGCGGCCGGCGCGATCGGCGGATTGATCGGGGTGGCCGTGGGCGAAGCGGCGGGCGCGGCGAGCTTGGCCCGCGCCGCCTCCCTGCGGGCGGCTTCTTCCTGTTGCCGGAGATAGGGGCCGTAGGTTGCCTGGTAATACCATTGAAAGCCGACGATTCCGATGATTGAGAGGCCCACGGCGAGCCAGGTTTTGCGGTCCATTCAGTACGGTGTTTTCTAAGAGATCGAGGGCGATTCGGGCACGGGATCATGGCCCTGGCCGCCCCAGGGGTGGCAGCGGCAGACCCGCC
The DNA here is from genome assembly GCA_964247025.1 of uncultured Chthoniobacterales bacterium. Classification (GTDB taxonomy): domain Bacteria; phylum Verrucomicrobiota; class Verrucomicrobiia; order Chthoniobacterales; family JAATET01; genus JAATET01. The sequence continues at coordinate 4,706 of CAXTSM010000015.1, read as the reverse complement.
GCGCGCCCATCCAGCCGCCGCGCAGGGCGCCGTGGCGGGCGATGGCTTCGGCGCAGTAGCGCGAGCAGGTCGGCTCGTAGCGGCAGCCGCCGGCGGGGCCGACGAGGAAGTGCAGGGCGGGGCTCAGGATCGCGCGATAGACAAAAATGAGCGCGAGCAGCAGCGGCTTCATGGGATCAAAGGTCCCGCAAAATAGAGAGCCGCCCGGCGAGGCGCAACCATTCCTCGCGCAGCGTCGCGAAGGGCGTTTCGGCCGCGCCGTTCTTGGCGACGACGACCAGCCAGAGGCCGGGAACGAAATGGCCGCGGCGGGCGCGGAACATTTCGCGGAGCCGCCGGCGGACGCGGTTGCGCTGCACGGCTCCGCCGACCCGGCGGGAGGTGACCAGACCGAGGCGCGCGGGCGGAGCGGGGTCCGCGGCGGAGGATCGCAGCGCCGTCATGCGCAGGAAGCGGCCTTGAACCATCCGCCCCTGGGCGCGCACGGCGAGGAATTCACCGGTGCGGCGCAGCCGGGCGGAGGCGGGAAAGCGTTGCCGGGGCGACAGGAAAGGGGACTAGGCTTGCGTGTGGCGGGCGAAGTGAACCTCGACGCCCTTGGGCAGGAGACGCTTACGACCACGGGCGCGACGACGGTTGAGGATCGCGCGGCCATTCTTGGTGGCCATCCGGGCGCGGAAGCCGAACTGCTGCTTGCGCGTGCGCTTGGAAGGTTGATACGTGCGTTTCATAAGCTTGCTGGAAAAGAGCCCGCGAAGATTGCCCGGCGGGATGGAGAAGTCAAGCCTCGGGCTGAAGTTCGTTGAATCGCTCGATGGCGATGGCCCGGCCGTTCGACTCGTCGACATCGACGATGGCGCCGCAGAGCCGCACGGGGCCGCGGGCGATGGGGAAGTTCACCGGCAGGTTCGAAAGGAAGCGCCCGACGATGGGCTCGACCGCGCGCCCGAGCACGGAGTCGTCCGGCCCGCACATGCCGGCGTCGCAGAGGAACGCGGTGCCGCCGGGGAAGATCCGCTCGTCGGCGGTCTGCGTGTGCGTGTGCGTGCCGACCACGGCGGAGACGCGGCCGTCGAGGTGGCGGCCCATGGCGATTTTCTCGCTGGTGGTCTCGGCGTGCATGTCGACGAAGATGACGAGCGTCTCCTGGCGGAGGCTTTCGACCTCGTCGTCGGCGACGCGGAAGGGATTTTCCAGGATGGGCTGCATGAAGGTGCGGCCCTGGAGGTTCAGCACGCCGACGCGGCCCTTTGCGGTCTCGAGGACCACGCGGCTGAAGCCGGGGGCGCCGCGGGGATAGTTCGCCGGCCGGAGCACGCGGGGCTCGGTCGGCAGCCACCCGGCGAGCTCGCGCTGGTCCCAGACGTGGTCGCCGGTGGTGACGACCGCGACGCCGGCGCGCAGGAGGTCGATGGCGATCTTCGGGGTGATGCCGCGGCCGCCGGCGGAGTTTTCGCCGTTCACGATGATGAAATCGATGGCGCGCTCCTCGCGCAGGCGGGCGATGCGGCGGATCACGGCCTGGCGCCCGGGCTCGCCGACGATGTCCCCGAGAAAAAGAATCCGGATCATGGGTGCTTTTTATCGTATCCCCGCCGGGCGATGCGTTACAACCCAAGGGCTTTGAAATTTCGCCGTTTCGCTCCGCTTTTGGTTTGGCTCGCGCTCGCCGGGCCCGCGTCGGCGCGGCTCAGCCCGCTGGCGGACCCGCCGATCTGGGGCAACCTCGACAAATACCAGGAGTCCATCACGCGCGACGATTTCCTGGACCTGCTCGGCTCGGTCTACGCCCCCGGCGGAGCGTGGAAGCCGTTCATCACGGTCGGCGACCGGTCCGCGCAGATCCAGACGAGCCTTGGCCGGCCGCGCTACGAGCTGCGTTTCGCCCCGGCGCAGGGCCTGATCAAACCCGCCCCGCGCTATTGGCGCGCGAAGGCCCAGCTCCCCGCCCGCCCCGACGGCAAGCCCCTTAACGGAATCAAGCTCGCGCTCGATCCGGGCCATCTCGGCGGCGCCTGGGCGAAGATGGAGGAACGCTGGTTCGAGATCGGCGACCAGAGACCCGTCACCGAGGGGGACCTCACGCTCGCGGTCGCGAAGCTCCTCGTGCCGCGGTTGCAGGATCTCGGCGCGACCGTCTATCTCACGCGCCGGAAAGCCGGTCCGGTCACGTCGCAGCGCCCCGACCGGCTGAAAAAAACCGCCGTCGCCTCGCTGGCCGACAAGGAGGAGGCGGTGACGCCGGACGCGATCCGGGACGAGTCCGAGCGGCTCTTCTACCGCGTGAGCGAGATCCACCGCCGCGCCGATCTCGTGAACGAGCGCATCCGCCCGGATCTCGCGCTCTGCCTGCATTTCAACGCCGAGGCCTGGGGCGACGAGACCCATCCCACGCTCACCGACAAAAACCACCTGCACCTCCTCGTCACGGGCGCCTTCGCCGGCAAGGAACTCGTCTACGACGACGAGCGTTTCGCCATGCTGCAGAAGCTCCTTTCCCGCGCCTACCGCGAGGAGCTCGCGGTCTCGGAATCCATCGCCGCCTCCCTGGCGAAGGCCACCGGCCTGCCCGCCTACCGATACGAGGCGAACAACGCGATCAAGGTCGGCGCCGGCTCCTTCGTCTGGGCGCGCAACCTCCTCGCGAACCGCCTGTACCAATGCCCCGTCGTCTACGTCGAAGCCTACGTCATGAACAGCCGCGCCGCCTCCGCGCGCATCGAAGCCGGCGACTACGAGGGCACGCGCGCCGTGGACGGCCGCATGCAGCCCAGCATCTTTCGCGAATACGCCGACGGCGTCGTCGCCGGACTCGTCGCTTACTACTCCTCCAACCAATAGGTCCCCCCAGACCCATTGGCCTCATCGGACTTATTTTTTCCCACATGAAAACCATCGCCGTCGCCAACCAGAAAGGCGGGGTGGGCAAGACCACGACCTCCGTGAATCTCGCCGCCGCCCTCGCCGCCGCCGGCCAGCGCATCCTCCTCGTCGACCTCGATCCGCAGGGCAACGCCACGAGCGCCCTGTCGACCGGCCAGGAAACCGCGCCGCGCCGCAGCCTCTACCACGCCATCGTCGGCGACGTGCCCGCCCCGGAGCTCATCCACGTCACGCGGTTTCCAAATCTCTCCACCATCCCCGCCACGCTCGAGATGGCCGGCGCCGAGGCCGAGGTCGCCCGCCTCGACGACCACAACAAGCAAATCCGCCGCGCCCTCGCCGCCGTCCGCGAGGAGGACAAATTCGACTTCGCGATCCTCGATTGCCCGCCCTCGCTCGGCGTGCTCATGACGAATGCCCTCGTCGCCGCCGACGAGCTCCTCGTGCCGATCCAGTGCGAATATTACGCCCTCGAGGGCCTCGGCCTCCTCATGCGGGTCATGAACCTCCTGCGCGACGGCGGCGACAATCCCGACCTCACCATCGCCGGCCTCGTGCTCACGATGCATGACTCCCGCACGAACCTGAACCAGGCCGTCGTCAACGACGTCCGCGAGCATTTTCAGGAGGTCGTCTTCGACTCCGTCATTCCCCGCAGCATTCGCTTCGGCGAGGCCCCCAGCTTCGGCCGCACCATCTTCGAGCACGATCCCGCGGGCCCCGGCGCCGCCGCCTATCTCGCCCTCGGCCAGGAGTTCCTCGAGCGCCAGAAGGCCAACATCCGCTTCATCCCCCCGCCCGTCACCGAATGAGGGAACCTCCGAAAGTCCCCGGCATCTCGCGGATCCGGCAAGCCGTGCGGAAGTTCCTCCGCCGCGGCGAGCCGTCCCGGCCGGACCCCGTGCCCCCGGCCCATCCGCCCCGCCACCCCAAGCCGATCGCCCCCACGAAAGCGGAGACCGCGCTTCTGCCGCCATTTCCCTCCCTTCCGCTCGAGCGGATCTTCGTCCCCGCCAGCGCCGCCGATTTCGCCGCCGCCGCCGCGGAAATCTTCGCCGCCGGCGTCGCCGGCTTCGACACCGAATCCCGGCCCACCTTTCGCGCCGGCGAGAAAAGCGATGGTCCGCACGTGGTCCAGTTCGCGCTCTCGACGAAGGCCTTCATCTTCCAGCTCCACCTCCCGGCGGGCCGCCCGTTCGTCATCGACCTGCTGCAATCCGCACGCGTGCAAAAAGTCGGTTTCGGGCTGAAGTCCGACCACACCCAGATCCTCGCCAAGCTCGGCGTGAAGCCCCGCAACGTCATCGACCTCGACCAGATCTTTCGCCGCCAGGGCTACCGCGGGCAGATCGGGGTGCGCGGCGCCGTCGGCGCGCTGCTGCGCCAGCGCTTCCGCAAATCGAAAACCATCACGACCTCGAATTGGTCCCTGCCCCGCCTCACGGCGAACCAGCTCCTCTACGCCGCGAACGACGCCTTCGCCGCGCTAAAAATCCACGAAGCGCTCGAGCGGCCGCCGTCCGCCCCTTGTCGCCCCGGCGCTCCGTCGCCCCCCTTGTAGCCACGGCGCTCCGTCGCCGTGAGCGCCAGGGAAACCGCTTCCTGGCCGAGCGCCGCGCGCCTCTTCCGCCCCTTGTAGCCACGGCGCTCCGTCGCCGTGAGCGCCAGGGAAACCGTTTCCCGGCCGAGCACCCCGCGCCCCCCGGCGCCCCGACGGAGCGGGGCGGCTACAAGCGCCCCGCGCCTCTTCCGCCCCTTGTCGCCTCGCCGCTCCGTCGCCCCCCTTGTAGCCACGGCGCTCCGTCGCCGTGAGCGCCAGGGAA
>CAXTSM010000014.1:0-85357 GCA_964247025.1 uncultured Chthoniobacterales bacterium | reverse complement strand
GTCGCCGTGTGGCGCGAGGGGACGCGTCCCCCGGCGCCCCGACGGAGCGGGGCGGGGACAGGGTGAATCCCGGTGCGGCGTTCCTTGTAGCCACGGCGCTCTGTCGCCGTGTGGCGCGAGGGGACGCGTCCCCCGGCGCCCCGACGGAGCGGGGCGGCTACAGGGTGAATTCCGGTGCGGCGTTCCTTGTCGCCGCGGCGCTCTGTCGCCGTGCGGCGCGAGGGGGCGCGCCTCCCCCCGAGCGCCCCGGCGGGGGGGGGCGGCGACACGGGTGAACTTTCTTTTGGAATTTCCGGTTTTAGTTTCCGGGGGATGGGGCGAGGTCGGCCGTGAGTTTCAGCCGCTGGAAATCTTCGCTTTGCAGGCGGCGGAGCACTTCGAGCTGCTCCGGCGTGAGGATGGCGGCAGCTTCGGCGAGGACTCGTTGGTTCACGCGGGCGTAGTCGGCGAGCAGGCGGCGGGCGTCCCGTGGATTCGCGGTGATCACTTCGTCGAGGGACCGGGAAGATCGGCGGGCCTTGCGGTCGCGGCCGAAGATGGCGATGAGGGCGCGTTCCTGCTCCGCGCTGAGCGGTCGGGCGATGCGCTCGACACCGATCCGGAGCGCGCGCACGCTGCGCCGCTCGGGGAGGTCGCGGACGTAGGCCTGGAAGGTGAGGTAATCGGCCGGCCGCTCGAAAAATCTGCGCAGGGCGGCGGTTCCGCCCGGGGCATCGCGGCCCCCGAGGAGGTCCAGAAACGTGAGGCGTTGGCCCGAGGTGAGATGCAGGGTATTGATCAGATCCGCGTAGTCGAACTCGAGCGTGAGGCGGGAGGGCGCCGAAGCGATGGGCGCGTCGGCCGCCGGAGAGGCGCGGGGAGAGATCGGCGGGTCGACGGAGCGCCGCGGTCGCAGGTCGGTGACGGCGGTGGCGAGAGAAGCGGAGCCGGATGAGCTCGATGCCTCGGTCTGGGTGGAGAGCTGGCGGCGTTGGGATTCGATCTCGCGGGCCTGATCGGCGACCCGGGCGCGGAGATCGTTGATTTCCTCGTAGGCAAAATCAAGCGGCATGAACCAATAAGCGCCGATGGTGAGAGCCGCTCCGACCAGCAAACCAAGAAAAAATGCGGCGCCCCCTTTCATGCTCTCCGACGGGTTAAGCCCAACCGGCCGGATGGTTCAAGGTCGATGCGGACAAAGATGGCGGCCAGGTTAGTTTTCGAGGGGCTGCCCGGGGCGGGGCGCGTCGGCGGGAACGGGGACGTCGGGCGGCGGCGCGGGGTGGACGCGGCGGACGCGGGGCAGCTCCTGGATGGCTTCGTCCTCCGGGAGAAGCTGCTTGGCGAGGTCGAGCAGGACGTCGCGGGTGGCCTGGGTGAGATGGAAGGTTTCCGTGATCGCGGGGGCGCCGGCGGGCAGGACGGCGATCTTGTCGCAGGAAAAGCAGACGAGCACGTCGACGGCATCGGCGCCCGCGCCGAAGCGATAGGCGACGCCGGGGCGCATGTGCTCGTCGTTGTTCTCCGCGTCGGTGGAGCCGGGGTCTTTCAACCGGGCGGCGAGGGCGGCGGCCTTCTCGGCGGGAATGGGCACCGGCGCGCCGATGGCCTCGTAGCCGGCGATGAACGCAAGGCCGTCGAGGCGCTGGTTCGGCGGCGTGTCGCTGGGCATCGTGCGCAGGATCGCGGTGGGCGCGCGGCCGCCGAGAAGGTCGGCCACCGGGGTCGCGGCGCGGGCGGAGACGGCGAGGGCGAGGAGGACGAAAAGAATTTTCATGGTCAACGGCTGAGCTCGAGCATGCGGCGGATGGGGCGCTCGGCGCGGACGCGGATTTCCTCGGGAATGACGATCTCGGGGCGGAGGTTCAACAGGCAGTCGTGGAGTTTCTCCAGCGTGTTCATTTTCATGTAGCGGCAGTCGGCGCAGGCGCAGGCGTCGGTGGGGCCGGGGATGAAGGTCTTGTGCGGGAGCTCGCGGTGGAGGCGGTGCAGCATGCCGCTCTCGGTGACGATGATGAAGGCGCGCGCGGGGCTCGCGGCGCAGTAGGTGATCATTTTCTCGGTCGAGCAGACTTCGTCGGCCAGCATGCGCACGGCGTAGGTGCACTCGGGGTGGGCGACGACTTTCGCGTCGGGGTGATCGAGGCGGATCCGCGCGATGCTGGCGCGGGTGAACTCGACGTGGACGTAGCAGTTGCCCCGCCAGAGGTCCATTTTGCGGCCGGTCTGCTCCATGACCCAGGAGCCGAGGTTCTGGTCGGGAACGAAGAGAATGTTCCGGTCGACGGGGGCGGCGGCGACGATCTTCGTGGCGTTGCCGCTGGTGACGATGACGTCGCTGAGCGCCTTCACGCCGGCGCTGCAGTTGATGTAGGCGATGACGTGGTAATTTTTCTCGGCGTTCGCTTCGAGGAAGGCGGCGAGTTTCTCGGGCGGACAGGAATCGGAAAGCGAGCAGCCGGCATCCCTGTCGGGGATGACGACGGTTTTCGCGGGGTTCACGATCTTGGCGGTCTCGCCCATGAAGTGGACGCCGCAGAAGGCAATCACGTCGGCGTCGGTCTCGGCGGCGTGGTAGCTGAGACCGAGGGAGTCGCCGACGTAATCGGCGAGCTCCTGGATCTCGCGCCTCTGGTAGTTGTGCGCGAGGATGACGGCGTTGCGCTCGCGCTTGAGTTCCAGGATTTCTTCGACGAGATCGGTGGCGACCATTGGTGGTTGGGACCTTGCCCCAGCCGGGGCCGCGAAGCAAGGGGCGCCCGAACGGGGCTTCCAGGCGTATCTTGACATATGGATGACGAAACCAGGGACCGGGCGATCGACACGCTGGCCGAGCATTGGCGCGAACATGGGCGAGGGCCCGGGTCGGTCCATACCTTCAGCCGCGCGCTCGGCGTGGACGAGCGGGCCTTCTACGAGACGTTCGCTTCGCTCGACGCGGTGGAGTCCGCGTATTGGCGGAGGATGGTCGACCGCGTGATCGTGGCGGTGGAGGCGGGCGGTGAATGGCCGGGGTTCTCGGCGCGGGAGCGTTACCTTGCGTTTCTCTACGCGTTCTTCGAGGCGGCGCTGGGCGAGCGCACGCTGATCCTGCTGCGGATCGAACCGAGGCGGGCGATCGAGCGACCGGTTTTCCTGCGGGGGTTCGAGGAGCGCTTCGAGCGGTTCGCCGCGGCGCTCGTGGCGCACGGCCGGGTGACGGGGGAGATCGCGGGCCGCGGCCGGCTCGAGCGGGGCTACCCGCGCGTGCTCTCCACGCACCTGCGCGCGTGCCTGGATTTCTACGCCCGCGACGACAGCGCGGGCTTCGAGCGGACGGACGCGTTCATCGAGAAGACGGTGACGCTCGCGTTCGACGTGATCGGTCGGACGGCGGTGGATTCCGCGGTGGACCTGCTGAGATTCCTCGCGCCTTTCGGGCGGCGGCCCTGATCGTCCCGTGGAAGAGCAATCGTCCATCCCGAGCTCGCGCCTCGGCCGCGCCGCGGCGCTGGCGGGCGCGGGGGCGAGGGTCGGGGTGAATTACCTCAAGCATTACGGCCGCGCGGCGCTGACGGGCGACGCCGGCACGGGGGCGCTGCACGAGGCGAACGCGGCGGAGGTGTACGCGGCGTTCAGCCGGCTCAAGGGCGGCCCGCTGAAGGTGGCGCAGATGTTGAGCATCGACCGCGCGCTGCTGCCCGGGCCGTATGCGCAGACGTTCGCGCAGGCCCAATATTCCGCGCCGCCGCTCTCGTATCCGCTGGTGGCGCGGACGTTTCGGCGGGAGTTCGGCCGGGATCCCGACGAGGTCTTCGAGACGTTCGGCCGGCGGGCGGCGCACGGCGCCTCGATCGGGCAGGTGCATCGGGCGACGCGGGGCGGCCGGGACTTCGCGGTGAAGGTGCAATATCCCGGCGTGGCGGACAGCCTGCGGAGCGACCTGCGCCTGCTCAAGCCGATCGCCCTGCGGGTGATGGGGGTGCGGGCGGCGGACGCGGAGGAATATTTCCGCGAGGTCGAGACGAGGCTGCTCGAGGAGACGGATTATGCGCTGGAGCTGCGGCGGTCGGTCGAGCTCTCGGCGGCGTCGCGCGAGGTCGCGAACGTGCGGTTCCCCTCGTATTATCCGGAGCTTTCGTCGCGCCGCATCCTGACGATGGATTGGATCGACGGCGTGCCGCTGGATCGCTTCGCCGACGGCGCGGCGTCGGCGGGGGAGCGCAATCGCGTGGGGCAGGCGCTGTGGGATTTCTACCATCACCAGATTCACGGGCTCCGGCGGTTCCACGCCGATCCGCACCCGGGGAATTTCCTGGTGCGCGACGGGGAGCTGTGGGTGATCGACTTCGGCTGCACGAAGCGGATCGACGAGGATTTTCATCGCAAGCAGTTCGTTTTCCTCGATCCGGGGTTGCTCGGGGACGCGGGGAAATTGGAGGGCGCGCTGGCGGCGCTCGACATCATTCTGCCGGGCGATTCGCCGGCGGACCGGGAACGCCTGCGGGTGCTGTGCGCGAGGTCGCTGGAGGTGCTGGCGCGGCCGTTCCGCGGGGAGGCGTTCGACTTCGGCGACGAGGATTTCATGCGCCGCATCTACGAGCTGGGCCAGGAAAGCCTCGGCAACGACGTGCTGCGGTCGATGCGGGGCTCGCGCGGTTCGCCGCACAGCCTTTACGTGAACCGCGCCTACTTCGGCCTTTACAGCCTGCTGGCGCGGCTGCGCGCGAGGGTGACGACGAGTCGCCCGGCGATTTAGGCGGAGAGCCTCGTCACGGCGTCCTCGAGGGTGGCGAGGTTCGAGATGGAAATGACGGGCGTGCCCTTCCGGATGCGGCTGACGAGGCCGGCGAGCACGCCGCCGGGGCCGAGCTCGACGAGGAGGTCGCATTTCTCGTGGTCGAGCAGGTAGGCGATGCTCTCGGTCCAGCGCACGCTGCCGGTGACCTGGTCGGCAAGGGTGCGACGGATTTGCTCCGGCGAGGAAACGGCGATGGCGTCGACGTTGCAGACGACGGGGACGAGGGGCGGGGCGATCTCGGTCTCCTCGAGCGCGACTTTGAGGCGCTGGTAGGCGGACTCCATGAGGCGGGAGTGGAAGGCGCCGGCGACGGTGAGTTCCACGGCCTTGCGGGCGGCGTAGTCCTTCGCGAGGGAAACGGCGAGGGCGACCTTCGAGGTCTCGCCCGAGACGACGATCTGGCCGGGACAATTCAGGTTCGCCACGTCGACGTCGGCCGCGGCCGCGAGATCGCGCACGGAGTTTTCATCCGCTCCGATGATCGCCGCCATGCCGCCCTGCGTCTCGTCGCAGGCATCCTGCATCGCGCGGGAGCGCTTCGCCACGAGCCCGAGGCCGGTGGCGAAATCGAAGGTGCCCGCGGCGGCGTGGGCGGTGAATTCGCCGAGCGAAAGGCCCGCCGTGGCGTGGAAGGTGAACCCGGGAAGACGCTCGCGCAAGGCGGCCAGACAGGCGAGGCCATGCACGTAGAGCGCGGGCTGGCACACGGCGGTCGCCGTCAGTTCCTCGGCCGGTCCGTCGAAGGCGAGCGTGCTGAGCGCGTAGCCGAGCTGAGCGTCGGCCTGCCGGAAGAGGTCGGCGGCGGCGGGCGAGGCGGCGGCGAGATCCCGGCCCATGCCCACGGTCTGAGCGCCTTGGCCGGAGAAGAGGAGAGCGATTTTGGGAGTCATGGATTTCGGAAGAGGGCGATCAACCTACCGGCTCGTTCGGCGGCACGCATCAGCAAAAAATCGCGCGCGCGGGGTCCGCGTGTAAAAACAAAACGGGTGGCGACGATTGCTCGCCGCCACCCGCGTCCGTTGGCCGGTCGACCATGCGCTCAAGCCGAGCGCATCTGACGGATCCGTCCATAGGTCCGCACACCCACGAGGCCGAGCACCGCAAACGCGATGACGAACGTGCCGGGCTCGGGAACGGGGGTGGTGGAAAGATGCACGTTGTCGACGGCCAGCTTGCTCGCGAAGAGAAAGCCGGTGTCACCGCCATTGTTGACGGAGAGGGAGAGCGTCACCGACTGACCCACGAAGGCCGAGAGATCGGTCGACGAAGGTTGCCATGCGCTTTGCCCGATGGTTTGCACGCCAAGGTAACTGGCTCCGTCCCGCAGGTCGCCTTCTCCGCCGGCCTGCAGGTCATCGCGGGAGATCGCGAAGAGCGTGATCGGGCTTCCGAGGGTCGGCGTGAGCACCGCCGATGCACCCGGGTTGAAGAACGGATCGTTGTATCCGTCCGTCACAAACCGATAATTGAAGACGAGGAACGGCGTGTCGGCGGAGACGGTGAACGTTTGAGAGATGCTGTCGCTCAGCACGCTGGGCGCCGCGATCGGGCCATCGGTGGCGATGACGCCGAAATGCGCGCCCTCCACGGGATTGATGGTCACGAATTGTCCCGGCAGCGAGGTCACCACGCTGAAGTTGCCGGCGCCGCCGCTTTCGGTCCAACCGGTCGGGCCGGATTCGAAGCCGCCGTTTATGATTTCCGCGTGGGAAATTGCGGGGGACGCGAGCAGCGCCGATGCGATGAACAGGGAGTGGATCAAAGAGGTTTTCATGAAAAGAGAGAGAGCTGAATTTTTGTGCGATGAGTTGGGACGTGTTTCAGGGATTGAGCTGCGGGCCGTGGGCCACGACGTAGTTCGCGATGTCGGTGCCGAGCTTTTGACCGGCTTCGTTGTCGAACGAGAAGTGAATGCCGCCGTAGATGCGGCTCAGTCCGTTATCGACCTCGATCTGGGTGAGCGATTTCACCGTGCGAGCCGGTTCTCCGGGCGTCGTCGTATGGATCGTGAGCGTGTTGAAGTCCCCAAAGTAGTCCTTCAGAAGCTCGACCGCGACCACCGTGCCGCTGTGTCCGCTCGGATACGACGGATGATTCGGCGTGACGATCGTTGGCTGCCAGGCGGCGTAGTTGTTGCTCACGACGCCGGTGGCGGGGTTGGCGTTGATCGCGGTAACCGGGCGCCAGAACAGGTAGAAATATTTCGCGTCCCACTCCGCGATGCGGACGTCGGCGATGGCGATGTCGAGCCGCGCGAAAAGCAGGGCGTTTTCCGCCAGCGTCAAACCATGGGAAGCCGAAAGCAGCCGCGCCACCTCGTTGTCGAGAATCTCGGCGTCCTGCTTGTAGAACTGCGTGATGCTCGTCTGCGCCGCCGTGTGACGGGCGTTCGCCGTCGTGCCGAGAGTCTTCGCCTCGTTATATGCCGCGATGTATTTCGCGCTGTTGAGCGCCGGCGGCGGCACCGGCCGGAACTGACCCGGTGAAGTGAGCACGAATGGGGTGACGTTCGCCCATTGCGAGTTGATGCCGTTTCCAAACGTGAAACCGGAGGTGACCGGCGGAAGGTTCGACGCGTTGGGCGTCAATTGGTAAACGCCGGGGCTGATGGCACCCGGACCGGCGTAGGTCGTGTTCGGGCTCGAGCCATCACTGGCGCGCAACGCGATGATGTGGGCCGCCGCGGTGGAACCGGCGGCGAGACCGTTGGTCTTGGCCGCGCCATCGGGAATTGCCGCCAAACTGGTGGCGAGCGCGGAATCCAACGCTGATTGCTGGGCCGGGAAAAAATTGACCAGCACGTCACGCGCCGCCCGGGCCGCCGCGGCGTCCGGCGAAGCCGGGCTGGCGGGAACGGACGCATAACCGCCATAGGCGGTGCCAAAATGGAGGATCGAGTTCACGGCATTGTAGACCGCAATCGCCTCGATCGCGTGAATCCGCGACGCGAGGTTTGTGTTCTGGGCCGTGCCGGTGAAGGGCGATTGCGCCTTGCTGACCTTGATGGCGGTGAGGTTCCAATCGGTGACCGCGTCGGCAAGCGCGGGGTGGGCCGCGGACGCCAGCAGGGCGGCGGTCAGCGCGACGAAGGGGTGGTTTCGGAATTTCATGTGGATATCGAGTTTTGGTTTTTTATGGAATGAGCGTTCCAGCACAATCTCGGCGCGCGCCGTCGACCACAGCAGTCAGAACAGCGCAAAAGGAACACAGCCCTCCTCCTAATGTCTACCAAATTAGTCGTTATTAAGAAATCAACCGTGTCATAGACCGATCGCTCACTTAAAACACCGATTCCTCCGGCCGCAAACTCCTGCCCTCCAGGCAGTTTGATTTTCACCCGGCTCCGCCACGGTCTCCGGCTTGGCGGTCCGCGGGGCACCTTCCGATGTTCCGGTCGATATCCCCCGCGGTCCGATTGGCAACGTCGGTCTGGGAACCTCCGATCCCCCACGGCGGGTCGAAGAAATGCCGGTAATCCGCGCGAGGAGTGAGCGCGAGAACCTTTTCGTGCTCGATGCGAGTGATGCGGAGGGACAACTTGAGGGACAATCCACCTTTTTTGCTCGAATATCCCCAACCGACCAATGAACCATCGACCGCAGAGCCTGTATTTATCAGGGCGGGGAGGATTTGGGTGAAAATGGCGGTCTCTGTTGTGCAAAATTCGAACTTTTTTCAAAGAAAGGCATTCCCCACACCCTTCCCCACAAGAGGAGGATTTAGGTAGAGAAAATATCCTCAATATACAGAGGAGATCGGCTGAATCTGAAACACCAGTGACCCCCGACTGCCTCGGCTTTCCAGAGGACTCACGTCCTGCCGCTCACGCGGTCGCTCACGCGACTGGAAAACCTCGGCATCGCTCGCACGATGTCGCACTCCCTTTGCTTCGCAAAGGAGCACCATTGGCTCGCGGACACACGGGTTCTCGCGAAATAACAGGTTCGAGCCAGGTTGGCTTGGACGCTCCCGCGCCGAGCCTGCCCGCCATGCGGATCATGCTCGGGAACGGAGGCACACTGGTCGGAGGCACCAAGGCATCCGAGACGCACTTGGATACACCGAAGGCAGTTTACGAGTTTTGGAGAGAACATGTCGCAATCGATCCCACCATTGAGCCCGACAAGGAGAACCTTGTCGCTATCCTTGTGGGCGCAGATCTGCGCCCGACGGGTTATCACCTTGTCTCGGTGGGAACGCTCAATGCAAACCTCGTCCATCCAAGAGAAATTTTCCGAGCTGCCGTCATCGGCAGCAGCTACGGCGTCGTCCTCTGCCACAACCACCCGAGCGGCGACCCGTCGCCCTCGGCGGCGGATTGCGACATCACGAACGTTCTTCGCCAAGGCGCGGAACTTCTGCAAATCCGTCTAGTGGATCACGTGGTAATCGGAACGATGGCAGAATACGGAATAGCATTTTGCTCAATCGAAGACGCAACGGAATACTCGTGGTCTCCCTTGGAGCCGCTCGTCTGAAACGACAAGTCGTAGAAAGCCATTTGTAATCTCCGGCGGGCTGGTATTCTTCTCCGATGTCGGAAATAGGCTTCTTCTTCCAACACTACGCCGCAGCAACCTTGGAGGGCGCTACGCAGTTCCTCTCCCGGAACTTGGGTGAGTTGGTCGCAGGCTTCGGCGGCGCGTTCTTCGGCGCGTTGTCAGCCTATCTTCTTGAGCGCCGCAGGGAGCGAACGAGGACAGCGGACGAACGCCATTCGGCTATCCTTGCCGCACACTGAATATAACAAAATAGGACAGGCGAATATAGAAGAAATAAAGGAGGTAATGCGTTATTTAAACTGGATGGAAGCATGTCGGAATATAGCGTCTAAACTTAAGCTTTTCCCTGTCTTCCCTCCAAAAGAAGAAATTACGGAAACCAGATGGCAACACATCGGCATTTTAGAAACGCTTTTAAAAGGAAAGTCTATTTCATCTGATTGTCCCCGCGTCCGACTTTCCATTCCTTTCGATAGGCCAGAAAACCCCATTTTGGCTGATAAAAAGATTGATCCTTCCGAGTTGACCCTGACCGGAGGGCAAATTAGTGATGCATTTCAAGGGAACTCAAAAGGCAAAAAGGACCATTCCACTCGAGGAACATGGATTATCCTCTAAGATTGCGCTCGCATAGTAAGTAATTAGAATTTTATCCGCGATAGACTCTCGCCTTTATTGGTATAAATCGAGTTACACAATGTATGTAGTCAATTGTGTTGGAGCGCCAAATTGTGGAATTCGTGCTTTATATAGCAGTTGAACGCATCGCCTTTCTTTAGCGGAGTCAGCAGCTTGACTGTAGAATCGTAAACCATCGCGACTGGCTGGAACGAAAATGACTCCTGAGCATGTGCATACAAGCGCATAGGCGCAAGCCGATCTGCCTGCTTCCGGGTAAAATAAGGCTCAGGCACTTGCGGCAATGTAGGAAGCCGATCAATTAACTTTCGGGTCAGGAGCTCGTGGCACCACATGGCCGTGGAAGCCACGAGATAGCCCGCTAGATCGTGATCTAAACCGTCTGAGAGTCGGGCGAGGAGCAATTTAGTGCTCGCGTAGTAGTAACCCTGACCGTCCTTGTAGCGTATGTGTGCGACAGCTTCTCGAACGTCGTCAATATCGGCTAACTTCTTTCCTTTCCGGTCGAGCTTCCTGTGCTTCCACGCATTCCCAAAATCGCAGACGATTTCATAAGGCGGGAAAAGCGGCCCAATCGCCTGCCTATACTGGTAGGCAGTAGTATATCCGGCATGGCAATTGGGATCATCAAGTTCGACGAAGGCATATTCGGGTAGGTGCAACAATTTCTCTGCGAGATCAGCGGCGCATCGCTTGTCCCGCTGTAAACCTACCTCGCGGATGGAATACTGAGTTACAAAATTTTCGTAAGCAGGAAGAACCACTTCATAAAGAAAGTGCCTCGTGTCGCTCATTGATGGTCCCGGATTAAAATCTAATCGCAATTCATATCATCCGAATGCACGCTTTCACCGCATCAACACACAGCCTATCAACTTGCGCCCTTGTTATTCCAAGAGCGGGCATCTTCTTTTTGTATGATTCTGGTTTCCCGGGGATTTCAAGGGAACGGCTTGAGAAAAATACAAGTTCCTTTCGAAATTCCTCAAATCCAAACCTAAACATCGGATCTTGTGCCACCACGTTAAGATGCGTTTTATCGTTGGAAAAGTGAAGGGCGATAATGTCTCCCTTTCTTTCCGCCCGCCCATTGTCCTTCACAACAGCAGCAGGCAGGTTTCTCTCAAGGAGAGCGTCCCGCGCTTCCATTAACGCAGGTTCGATGATTGTCGCCTTTATTTCCTCGAAGCGCGAATAGAAGGCGCGATCTTCGGCCTCAGCGGCATCTACCTGCTTGGTCAACTTGTCGCGTTGGCTTTTGAGTTCTTCAAAATGACTTGTGAGATTGGCTGTAATATAAGTGCTCATGATTTACATCAATGCAGTGAGGCAATCCAGTTACTAAACTACTCTGTGTAGACTACTTGTTTTTCTGTATCGCCCGTGGCTAGAATTTGGAATCAGCCTCTTTCTAAGCTATTCATGGTCGAATTTCGACCGATCTAGTTTATATCGGCTAAACCGCCTTCGTCAACTATTTTCTACTTCCTGTGGATGTTTTCAGCCTGCAACCACTACATATTGCGGTATTGGATTGCCTTGGAGCCGAACCTTGAAGGGATCGATGTTTCTGCGCGCTTCAGGGCGAAAAAATAGGCTGCTATAAGAAATTAACTTGCTTTCTCGCAGTAACATCGTTAAAAACCAGGAGCGGAAAGTTTAGTTTGCACATTAAATACGAACTTTATGAAGATTAGCATTTTTCTGTTGGTATTAGCCTCTGCGGCCTCAACGCTTTCTCCCGCGAGGGGAAATATGACTTTCAATTTGACGCCTTCCAGCGATGGAGGCGTGCGAGTAGTAGGAAGCGGCTCCGGGAATGTCACGGGGATAACTAATGCGTTCCACTACGATATATTTGATTTCAATGCCGACTTTTTAAGCGATTCCCTTGGGACGGTTCCCTTTGCTGCATTGGCGACGAGCGGCTTTCTCAGAAATAACTCCACGGGCGTCAGCGCGAGTATTTATTATTTCTTTTTGGATAGGGATCCGAATTCGACAGATAACATTGCTTTCGAAACTCGATCAAACCAACCCTATGTAACCTTTAACGGAGGAGATTCCTTTTCCTTTCAAGTAGCGGCTACGTTCTCTCCATCCTATATAAAGTTCTCCGACCTGAAGCTCGGTTCGTATTCTGACACTGTTAAGAATACCAGCACCGAGATTTTCGGCACTATATCTCTTATTGTCGCAGTTCCAGAGCCTCATTACGGTGGAATGGCCTTGGGAGGATTTTTGATGCTGCTTTTGGTTGCGCGGGTCCTGCATGGTAGACGGCAACTGATCACTGAAGTTCTTGCTGCTTAAGGAAGGCAATCAATTGACGCCCACCGCCTCCCTCATCGTCGCGAGAGATAGCCTGCGGAGCCCAAGGCGGCTGTCCTCTGCAGACTCTCGCCGCTGCGCGGTTCCGACGATTTCGCCTTGCGACGATTTCCGCTCTCCACCCTACGCTTCGCTTCGCTACGGCTCCGGGCTCCGATGCTCAATCCGTCGAGATACGAGTGGCTGCAATCACTTCCGCTCGTGTGGGGTCGCGACTTTAGAAGCGATGGCATCCCCTCTCTGTAGCTAACTCTCCCAGATAGATTCCAATAGCGAAGTCCCTCCGAAGCAAACAAGCGTCCATGCCGCATTGCCTACGATCCAGCTTGAAAGGAATATATACCAGTCCCGTCTTATCATTCCGTTAAACGCTCCTTTGCGTAAATAGACGGTAGTGACAAAAGGATCGTATTTTATCGAAATGACAATGAAAGCGATAGCGTTGCTTCTTCGGAGTAGCTTCGCCAGCCACAGCCGCCACCGAGATTTTCCGTTGTAGAATTGAAGGTTCTTCGCAAGTTCTAATCCGAGACAGTCGCGCGCGAAGTGGTCATATAGTCGAAGGGACAACAAACAAAACAACAGCGATAGCGCGGACATTGCTATGCCACCTTGTACAAGTCCCCATTTCCAAATCACAAATGGATAGAGAATATAATCAAAGGCATAATCTACCGTTTTCCATATGACGAAACCCGCGATCAACTCCGCTCCACGACGACGAAAGCCGGACTCCATGTTGAATCAGCCACGATAGCTTTTCGGCTTGCGTCCGCGAAGCATTTCAAACGCTTTTTCGTAGTGTTCCCCCGGGTATTGCCATATCCACGAGTCCTTTTCTTCTTCTGGTGAAAAGAGACGGACAATGAGCGGCTTGACACCGAATATTTCCACTGCGCGTGTGAAAGAGGGCATCACCCGCTCCTCGATAAACCGGAGTTCTTCGGGGTCTTCGGCAATGAAATTATCGAATAGGAGTCCGTGGACGATTGATAGCGACAAGTAGTGTAGATACCGGGGAGATATCCGACCGGCGGTCATAAGCCAATCATGGTTGTCGCAAATATGTTCCAGTGCCTCGGGATGTGCATGGGAAAGCAAACGATGGTGAAAATCGAGAAGTGAACACCCGTTAAGCGAAGGAATTTCATCGAACGGTCTGCCTTGGTATTTGAAATCCATCACTCGCAGCCCTCGCGTTTGATTAGACCATCGGAATAGAAGCTTCCCTCGACGATGTTTGTCCTGATTTACTTGAGTAAAGCGTTCTTTCACCGATTCCAGGCAAAGTGGCCGTAGTTTGGCTTGCTTGGATAGTTCGAGAAATCGCCTGAACTCAAAATCGGCGGAGAAGACACAGCGTCCCAGGATGGCGCTAGGCTCTTGATGGAGAAAGGCCGGCGGGCAGACACGCTGAAAATTCTCCACCGCCCGACATAAAGCTTTGTCACCTCGACGGCGGTGAAGTTCCGCCACCGCTTCTTCGAGCGAGGTATAAAGACCTTGCACTGACTTGGCTAAGTTATTTTCTGTCTACGGTGCCAAGCAAGCAGAGCTAAGCAACCCGAGAAAACTAACCCTAGCGTTGCAGGCTCCGGAACCGCAGCGAGCAGCTCGGCGCCTCCGCCCTCCTTCAAGGTCGCGACCGTGAGGAAGGTGTCCAGGCCAGGCGGTGGCGATGCGCCGTCCCACATGATCTCAAAGGAGAACTCGATGCTGTCCCAATTGCTGCCTTGGACCAGATAGCCCCCGAACGGTATCGGATCATGGCTTCCGGTGAATTGCTTGGAACCGAGGACCATCTGATCCGGATTCGGCCGATACGGAGCATTGAATATGGTCGGTGACACATACATCTCAATATTGGTGTTGAGAGAGGTATACGCCATGATCACCGTGTCATTGGACACCCCGTTCGTCTGGAAATATCCGGTCTCGAACAGGTCTCCGTTCATGTCGATCATCGACAGCTTGAACCTGGTCGGGTCCTGCTCGTCCTTGCTCAGCATGAAGCTGTAAGTATCGCCGCTTACCCACGGCACCTGGGTCTTGGTGGTGGTGTAGGCGTAAGGGTTCCCTTCGCCCCACTTGCCGTCGCCCGTAACGGTAGCCATGACGCCGCTCAAGAGGGCGTTCGCCGGATCAAGGACGAAATCGCCTTGGGCTTGATTGAGGGTGGTGATGACCGGCCGCGGGATGTCTTCGGCTGCTGAGGTGAAGACAGGAGAGAGCACGAATAATCCGACAGCCAGCGTCCAGTGAAACAGTTTCGAGTTGGGCATGCCGACACCTAACAATTGTTAGGTGCTGCGGCAAGAAGTTTTCGCTTACCGGAAGGAAGTGCCGCCGCAGGAAAAGAGAATCGTTGCCTTTACCCGCGCTCTTGCGGGCGTGATTCGAGATCGGCGCGAAGAATTGGGATTGTCGCTGACCCAGCTCGGGGTTCAGGCAGGTCTCTCGCAGCAGAGTGTCAGCTACCTCGAACGGCTGAAGCGGATGCCTAATGTCGAAACGCTCGTCCGCGTGGCGGATGCGTTGAATACCGATCTAAGCGTTTTGATCGCAAAAGCGGAGGAAGCCAGCGGCATCAGACGACCTCTCCAAAAATAGGGTAATCTTCATGCCCCGACCTCTCGGCAATGATCTTGAGCTTGGCATTGATCCGAAGACGGGCGCGGCAGTCCATTTTTCTGCGGGAAAGCGCTCTACCCACCTGTATGTCTGCGGGTCGACCGGCACCGGCAAATCCAAGTTCCTAGAGCATCTCATCCGGCAAGACATCCAGAAGTGGAGGCTGTCAAAATGCGGCCTTCTGCTTATCGACCCTCACGGCTCCCTCTACGACAGCCTCATGGAGTGGATGGCTTTCCGCCGGCTGAAGCGTCTTGTCGTCCCTATCGACCTTCGGAGCGATGAATGGATTGTCGCCTACAATATGCTCCGGCAGCGGCCGGGAGCCGATCCGTCGGTCATCGTCTCAAACTTCGTGCAGGCAATGGCTCATGTATGGGGGCAATCGGGGACGAACGAGACGCCGCTTTTCGCCAGATGGGCGGGAAATGTTCTCCGCACCCTCTACGAATCCGGCAGATGAAAGATTTCATCCGAAGCGTGTCGCTACCCGATGATGGAGCAGCTTGGATCACGGCGGAGCTTGAACGAGAGCGCGACGAGTCGCACGGCGAAGAGCACTCCCGCATCAGCGCGCTCAACGCGCAAATACAGGTGCTTGACGAAAAGATCGCCCGTCTCACGACGGCCTTTCTTGAACAGGCGCTCACGCTTCCCGAATATCGCGATCTGAAAAATTCGCTCATCGAGGACAAGCAGCGGATCAAAGATCGCCTCGCTTCAGGCGAAGCACTTGAATCATGGTTCGAACCGGCACTCCGGTTCGTAGAAGCCAGTAAACAAGCCATTCGGAAGGCCGAAAGCCACGATTTGGAAGAAATCAGAAATTTCATCCAAGAAACAGGTTCGAACCTCCACCTGACCGACAAAAAACTTTCCCTTACGCCACGCGATGAGTGGCAAACCGTTGCAACTCATCGCTCTTTTTTCACAACTCCCGTCTTCGGGACGTTTCGCGGCGCCGAACTCGTCGCCGCGACGCGCGAAAACGACAATTTCGACGAATGGCGGAGGGGGTGGGATTCGAACCCACGGTTGGTTGCCCAACAGCGGTTTTCAAGACCGCCGCGATCGACCACTCTGCCACCCCTCCGGTGCGAGCGCTTGTTTAACCCGCCGGGTCACGGGTCGTCACGGCGAAACGCCAGGGCTCGCCGATGCATTTTCTCTGATATCTTCACGGCGAAGTCTGGACGGACCGCGGGCTGCGTCGTATGAGAATCCGATGCGAGTGAGGGATCTCTGCCAATGCGCTTTTCCGTTCGGGGTGGCATGAGACCCATGGAAATGCGCGCGGCTTCGGTGCGGACCGTTTTTCTGGGCATGGCGGCGGTTCTGGCCGGGAGCCTGATCATATCTTTCTTCGTCGGCAATCAGGCTCTGAAGGTGGCGGATCAACGTTCCGCGCACGAAGATATCACGCGCGAGCTGCAGCAGACGTTCTCGACGCTGCAAGACGCGGAGACCGGGCAGCGGGGCTTTTTGCTCGCTCAGGACGAAAGTTACCTCGAACCCTACACCGCGGCGACGGACGAAGTCCCCGCGCATTTGGCCCGACTTCGGCGGGCCCGGGATCAGGGCGACATCCCGGCGGATCTCTCGGATCGTTTCGAGCGGCTGACCACCGAAAAACTCGCGGAACTTTCCCGCACCATCTCCACGGCGCGCCGGGATGGCTACCCGGCCGCGGTGTCGATCCTTCGCACGGACGAGGGTCAAAAAAAAATGGACGAACTTCGGGCGGTTCACTCGTCGATCCGGGAGCATGAAAAGGAGGTCGCGGACGGCATCAACCGCCACCTGCAAAGGCTTTCGGATCTGCGCGCCGGCGTGTTTGCGGCCGCGATCGCGATCAACCTTGGTTTCCTGGCCTGGGCCTTCCGGCGCATTCGGCGCGAGATGGCGCGCCGCTCCGTGGCCGACCTCGAGGCGCAACGCCAGAGGGACATCCTGGCGGTCAGTCTCGCCAGCATTGGCGATGCGGTGATCGTAACCGACACGGAGTCGCGCATCACCTTTCTCAACGACGTTGCCGTGGAACTTACCGGTTGGGGCCGCGAGGAGGCCCTCGGCCAGGCCTGCGGCCGGGTTTTCCGCATCGTCAACGAGACGAGCCGTGCCGTGGTGGAGAGTCCGGTCGACGCGGTCCTGCGCACCGGGAAAATCGTCGGGCTTGCCAATCACACCATCCTCATTCGCAAGGACGGCTCCGAAGTGCCGATCGACGACAGCGGCGCGCCGATGCGGGAGCCGGACGGAACCGTGCGCGGGGTGATCCTCGTGTTCCGCGACTTCAGCCAATACAAGAACGCCGAGAACGAGCAGCGCCGGCTCAGGGAGCGCCTCGAGGTGGCGAATCTGGCGAAGGACAACTTTCTCGCGACGCTCTCCCACGAGCTTCGCACGCCGCTTACGCCCGTGCTTGCCACGCTCTCCGCATGGGAGTCGAACCGCGAGGTGCCGAGTGCCTTGATCGAGGACGTGCGCATGCTCACCCGGAACGTGCGGCTCGAGGTGAGGCTGATCGATGATCTTCTCGATTTGACGCGGATCGCGCGCGGCCAGATGACGCTTCGCCGCGAACGGGTGGATGTGCATGCCCTGCTCGCCGCGGTGGTGGAAATCTTTCGTCGGGATCTCGACCGAAGGCTCGTGCGAATCGGGGTGCGCATGGCGGCAAAAGAAATGTTGGTGGACGGAGACCCGGCGCGCTTGCAGCAGGTGTTTTGGAACATTCTGGGGAACGCCGCGAAGTTCACGCCGGACGGCGGGCGGATCGAGATCGTCACGACCAACATCGAGGACGATCTTCGCGTCACCTTTGCGGATAATGGGCGAGGCATGTCCGAGGAGACGATCAAGGGCCTGTTCCAGCCATTCGAGCGCACGGCGAACCGCGCCGGCTATCAGCCCGGTGGGCTCGGGATCGGCCTCACGATCTCGCAGAATCTCATGCGCGCCCAAGGCGGCGAAATCGAAGTGAAGAGCGGAGGCGTCGGGCTGGGCGCTTCCTTCACCGTGCGCATTCCCACCTTGAAAACGGAGCCGGAAACCGACGGGGGCTCCATCGGCTCACCCGTCGACAAGCCAGTGGTCCCGGCGCTCGCGATCATGCTGCTCGAAGATCACGCCGACAGCGCGCAAGTCATCAGCCGGATCCTGCGCGCTCTCGGGCATTCGGTCGACGTGGTCCACAACGTCGCGGACGCGCTCGTCCAGATCGGCGCGCGCCGATACGATCTTGTCCTCAGCGACATCGGCCTTCCGGACGGAACCGGCATCGATTTCATTTCGAAGGCCCGGGAGTTCTGCTCCACGCCGATGATCGCCCTTACCGGTTACGGCATGGAAGAGGACGTGGCCCGTTACATGTCAGCCGGCTTTTTCCGGCAACTCACGAAGCCGGTCCGTTTCGACCAACTCGAGGAGTTGCTGCACGATTTCGTCGCCGCTGGACCGCCGGCTCAATAGACCGTCGTGCGCTCGACGGTGGTCGCGGCGGGAGTCGTCACCGTGGTTTGCCGGCTGGTCGTCCTGACTTGTTCCGGACGGCGGTCCTTGACGACCAAGCAACCGGAAAGAACGCCCATGAGACTGACCGCGACGAGAACGAGAACGGATTTTTCCATGTCTGGGATTCGCGCGATCCTCGCAAGTCGGATGTATGTGGGAGCCAAGGCTACCACCAAGGCGCTTTTTTCCCGGCGGCGGCGACTTTTTCCCGCGCGTGACTCATGGAATCGGACAGCAGCAAGGCGCCGTCGGACATCGAAGAGGAGGTGCGCCCGAGCGGACCGCGAAGATGCGCGGCGGCTCCGCCGAAAAGGTCCTTCCGGCGGTCGCGAAGGTCGGTGGCAAGGAGCTTCAAAAGGGGTTCGGGCCGCGAAACGCCGGCGATGACCACGCCGACGGCCACCCCGAACGCAAAAGCGGAGAGCAGCGACGCTGCCGGCCGCTCGCGGAGGTATTCCCCGCCGCGGGTAACGGCCTGGCCGGTTTGTCGCCGAGCCGTGGCAATGGCCTGCTTCACTTTTCCGCGGGAGGCCTGGGGTCGGCGGGGCAATGGTCTTCGTTCGTCGCGGTCATGCTCGATTGATGGGCGGACGATGCCCGAAGATCAACGAAACGATAAGGAAGACGAGAAACCCGCAAGAAGGCCGGGGGGGCGATCCGAGGCGCGGAACCCGCGGTCCCCGAGGGTCGCGGCGACGGACCGAGGTCAGATCTGCCGCAGCAGGGCTTCGAGCTCGTCGGGAAGGAAAGGCTTCACGAGATGGTGGTCGAACCCCACGCTCTTGCTCCGGCGCAGATCCGCGTTCATCGCGCGCCCGCTCATCGCGATGCACAGGGGAGGGCGATCGGCACCCAATCCATCCAACAGATTCCACCCGTCGCCATCGGGCAGATTGATGTCGCACAACAAGAGATCCGGCTTCCACCGAAGCACGCTTTCCCGCGCCTCGTTCATGTTCCGCGCCGCGAGGACGGAATGGCCGCCGCTTTCGAGGTATTGCGAGACATAGAGAACCGTGTCTTCGTGATCCTCCACGACAAGGATGCGTCGTCCGGGCTGGGATTGATTCTCCGGCATCGCCGGCTGATCGGTGACGGTTTTCATCGGAGAATCAGAAATACCGTGAATGGACAAATCCGCCAACATGAGATTGCGAAGATTATTCGATGGCCCGGCCGCGGGGCCCCGGACCGGCGTCGGGAAGGGGCGCCGGCTTGGTGGCGCCGGCAAACGATGGCGCGCGAGACGGGCGTCTGGGGTCGGCGGGCTTTTTCCGCGAGGATTTGCCTTTGACCGGTCGGGTGTTCGCACCGGTCACGATCCGAACATTTCGGCCGCAGCTCCTTCCATCGGGAATCTCCCGAAGGAATTCGTCCGCCGCTAGGCGTGCTGTTGAGCGACCCATTCGATGGCGAAACGCACCATCTCCTTCGAATCGTGGAAGCCCAGCTTCTCCTTGATGTGAGCGCGATGGGTCTCGATCGTCTTGACGCTGAGATGCAGTTCGTTCGCGATGTCCTGGGCGCCGAAGCCTCGACCCATCAGGTTCAGCACTTCCAGTTCGCGGTCGGAGAGCTTGTCGACGGGCGAACCGAGACCCTCGTCGATGGATTTGATGGCTTTGAAAACCAGTCGCTCACTGAACTTCGGGCTGAGATAGGGATCACCGAGCAACACCTTGCGGATCGCGATGAGGATGGAATCGAGCGCCTCCGCCTTCATCACGTAGCCGAGCGCGCCGGCGCGGAGGGCGCGCAGGGCGTAGAGCGATTCATCGTGCATGGACACGACGAGCACGGGCAGCTTCGGTGACTCCGCCTTCATGGACTTCAGGAGCTCGATGCCGTTGGTGCCGGGCATGGAGATATCCACGAGGGCGACATCGGGCTGAAGGCGGCGCATCGCCTCGAGGGCGGCGGGCGCGGTGCCGGCTTCCCCGCACACTTCGAGGTCGGCTTCGGCATTGATCATCGCGGAAACGCCGTGGCGAAACATCGGATGGTCGTCGACGACGAGGACGCGACGCTTCGTGGCGGCGGGAGGCGGGGTGGTTTTCGACATGCGATTTATGCGGGATTCGGAAAAATGCAGGTGACGGTGGTGCCGGTGCCGGGATGGGTTTCGATGACGAGATTGCCGCGGATGGAGCGGGCGCGGTAGTTCATAATGCCAATTCCAATTCCCACGTCACGCGCGGGTTGCGAGGAAATTCCGCGACCGTCATCTTGAACGGAAAGAATCACCTCTCCCGGTTTTTCCGACAGGCAAATCGTGATGTGGTTCGCGTGCCCGTGCCGCAAGGCATTCGTCAGCGCCTCCTGCGCGATGCGAAAGGCGTGAAGGGCGACCTTCGCATTCGACACCAGGACCTCCTTTTCGCAGATCAAGTCCACCCGCGGGTGGGCGGGCGATCGCTCCGCCAGCTCGCGGAGAGCTGACATCAGGCCCGCCGAGTCGATCTCGATGGGATTGATGCTGCGCGCCATGTTGCGCGTCCGAACAACGGCGTCGTTGATGATGCGCACGAGCGCCTCCGCCCGGGCCGCGCTCGGGGAATCGGCCGCGGCGAGCTCCTTGTTAAGCGCCCGGGCGCCGAAGGCGGCGCCGACGAGTTGCTGGGCGAGCTGCTCGTGCAATTCCTGCCCGATCCGCCGCTGCTCGCGCTCTCCGGAGTCGAGCAGCGCATGCTCGAGGAACTTTTTCTCCGTCTCGTCCAGGAGCAGGATCACGTGGCCGTGCGGAGCGCTCTCGGCTCCGGGATAACGCGCGCTCCACAACCCGACCTCCCGGATGCGGCCGTCCTCGCGCGTGACGCTCAGATTCGCCGACCGGGGTTCCGCGTTGAGAAGAAGCGCGACCAGCGCGGCGGGATGGTTCCATTCGATCGGCAGATCCATCAGCGGGCGACCGAGGACGGACGCCTCCTCGAGCCCGAGCAGGGCGGCGGCCTCGGGGTTCCAAATTTCCACGCGCTGCTCGTGATCGAGCGCGATCACCGCGGCGGGCGAGGCATCGATGAGGGTGGCAAATTTCTTGCTGATCCGATCCAGCTGCGCGTTCGCCTCGCTCAACGCCGCCGTGCGCTCGGCCACCCGGCGCTCCAGATCCGCCCGCGCTTCGGCGATCTCGACCAGCGCCTCGTGGCGGGCGTTGACGTCGATCACCACGCCGGCGGCATAGAGCGCCTTGCCGGATTCGTCCCGGATGATGGTGGAAGTGACCGAGACCCAGAGCGCGCTGCCGTCCTTGCGGACGTAACGCTTCTCGACCGTGTAATGCGGGTCGCCCCGATCCCGGGACGCCCGCCAGCCGGCCGCGTCGCGCGCCCGGTCATCCGGGTGGGTGAGCATCGGTCCGCTGAGCCGCCTCAGCTCCTCGGCTTCGTAGCCCGTGAGGTCGCAGAAGGTTTGGTTGACGGTCAGGAAATTGCCCGTGGCCACCTCGGCGATCACGTTGCCCACGCCGTTGAGCTCGAAAAACGTGCGAAAATCCCGCTCGCGTTCCCGCAGCTTCCGCTCGGCCGTTTTTTGATTCGAGATGTCGCAGTTGACCTCGATGAAGCCAAGCAGGTCGCCCGCTTCATCGTAATACGGCTTCCACGTGGTTTTCAGAAAATGCCGTCGCCCATGACGGTCCCGGTGAACGATCTCTCCCTCCCACTGCCCGTCGACCCGCGCGCGGGCCTCGAGGATTTCCCTCGGCTCGGGGAACTCGGTCCCCAAAATCTCGTCGGCCGCCCGGCCGCGGATCTCCTCCTCGCTCCAACCGTAGATCTCTTCGTCCGTTTCGCTCCAAAAGGTGATCCGGCCGGCTTCGTCCCGCACGATGATGTGCGCGAAAGCCGTCATCGCGCTCTGCTCGCGCAATTTCTCGCGAAAGTCCCTCGGCAGGCTGGAGACGTTGGAATCGGGCTTCATCGAAATGACCGGCGTTTGGGGGCAGTTTCGAAATGCACTCCGCCGGGGAAATTAGCAGAGCCCCGCGGGGCACACGATAGGGGAAGCCCCTGAGATCACCTCCGCGCCAATCCGGCCGCGGAAGCGCCGGCGAGCGATTGCCCCGCATGAACCTGCCGCCGGTTGTCACTCTGCTGAAAGAAACCGTGTCGGGCTGGATCGCGGACAACGCCACCCGCATGAGCGCGGCGCTTGCCTACTACGCCATCTTTTCGCTCGCGCCGCTGCTCGTCGTGCTGATCGCCGTGGTCGGGCTGGTCTACGGCGAGGAGGCCGCGCGAGGACAGGTCACGGGGCAGGTCGCCGGTCTGGTGGGACGCCAGGCGGGGGAATCGATCCAGACGGCCATCGCCGCGACCGGGCAGGTGAAATCACACGGTATCGTCGCGGCGCTCGTCGCGTTCGGAGTGATGATTTTCGGCGCGTCGGGCGTCTTCGGCGAACTCAAGAACGCCTTGAACACGATCTGGGGGGTCGAGGTGCGTCCCGGCCGGACCGTGAAAACGATCGTGCGCGATCGCCTGCTGAGTTTTTCGCTCGTGCTCAGCATCGGCTTTTTGCTCCTCGTCTCGCTCGCGGTCAGCTCCGTGCTCTCGGCCCTGAGCACCTACATGGCGGGATTCTTCGCGCTGCCGCCGGTCATGTGGAAAGGCGTGGATTTCGCCGTTTCGCTGGCGCTGACGTCCGCGCTTTTTGCGATGATCTACAAGATTCTCCCCGACGTCGTTCTTCGCTGGAAAGACGTCGCCTGGGGCGCGTTGTTCGCGGGCTCGCTCTTCACCGCGGGCAAATCGCTCATTGCCTGGTATCTCGGCTCGAACAGCGTCGCCTCGAGCTTCCAGGCCGCCGGCACGCTGGTGATCATCCTGCTCTGGGTTTATTACGCGACCTGCATCCTGTTCCTCGGCGCGGAGTTCACGAAAAGCTGGGTGCGACGCTTCGGCGCCGGCGTCGTGCCGCAGCGCCACGCGAAGCTCCTGCGCGAGGATAACTCCCCGGTGGTCACGCGCGAAGGAACGGCGTAAAGTGCGCCATGGCGCGGACTTTTTCTTTCCTCCTGGCGATGGCGATCTGCTCGCCGCTGCTCCAGGCAAAGACCGGGGCGAAAACCGAGGCGGCCCCGGCCCCCTCGGACCGGAAATCCGGTGACCGGTCCCACCCCGCGATCGTGACTCCGCTGGATTCTTCGGCCCTGGGCGATTTCGAAAAAAATCCGCCCGCCGTGCGCGATCTGCTGGAAAAAAGTCTCGCCCTCACGAAGCGGAATCTCGGCTACAAGTTCGGCTCCTCCGATCCGGCCGACGGGGGAATGGATTGCTCGGGCACGATTTACCACGTGCTGCGGGCGGCCGGCATCGACGACGTCCCGCGCACGGCCAGCGAGCAATACGTCTGGGCGCGCAAGGCGGACAATTTCGAAGCGGTCGTCAGCCGCAAGAAAGACAGTTTCGAACTCGACGACCTGCGAGCCGGGGACCTGCTGTTCTGGACCGGCACCTATTCCACCGAACGGGATCCGCCCGTCACCCACACGATGATCTATCTCGGCCGCCTGAAGAGCGACGGCCGGCAAGTCATGTTCGGCTCCAGCGACGGCCGCTCCTACGGCGGCAAAAAAATGTGGGGCGTGAGCGTCTTCGATTTCACGATCCCGAAGGCAACGGAAAAACCCGCCACGGGAGCGGTCGTCCTGCCGGGAAGCGTGTTCATCGGCTACGCGCAAATTCCCGGACTCGATCGCCCGAAGGCGACTCCGACGCCCTCTCCGGCCAAAGACGATTGAGCCACCCGGTCAGGGCTGAAATTTCAGCGGGCGCTCCGGTCCGCGGTCGCGCTCCGACGGCGGAATCTGCGTCAGGTAGAAATTGTTCACCTTCAGGCTCGCGAGGCTCACGCTCGGACGACGGGTCGGATCGTCGGCAAACTGCACGAGAGCGGACAGGGAAGGCCCGGGGGTGAACCCGGTGATGTGACCGCTGCGCGGGAAAAGGAACTCGTATTTCGTGCTCAAGCCTTTTCCGACCACGACGCCGCCGTCATAAGGCGTCTGCGCCTCCATCTGCCCGCGCAGAAGCAGGGTGGGAATGTCGCTCACGAGGGGATCACGGGTGGAAAGCGGGTTGTAGGGGACCTTCCACGCACGCACTCCGGCGACGACCGAGACGCTGGCCGGAGCATTGGCCCGGCGGAAGATCGCCGGCGTGAGGGTGGCGTCACTTTTCTTGGTCAGTTGCAGCCAATCCGGCTGGTTCCAATCCGAGCCCAGCACGGAAAGATACATCCCGTAGGCAAAATCCCGCGGCCCGCTGGAAAAGCTGAAATACCTCCGCAGCCAAGGAGTGTCGTGCCGGGCCGTGATTTCGGCGACCAAAAGAGGAATGAGTTTGATGCGCTCCGACGACTGAAGCAGAGCCTGGATGGTGCCCTGAAAATCGTCGATGGTGATGCGAAACGACGGGCCAAAGCTGATGGGACCGCGATTGAGACGCGTCAGCAGATCGTAATAGGTGCGCGAAAAATCCGGAAAGGCACGACGCGCGGGCCCGTTTTGCCGGACGTCCTTGAACAGGGCGTTCAAGCCATGAAGCGTGTTGCGGTTGAAGTTCGGAATGAAGGTGTCCGTCGCCGGGAGGATGCCACACAGCGCGACGGCGGCAATTCCCTCCGGAAACGAGCGCATGACCTCCTGCGCCAGAAAGGTGCCGTAGGAGTTGCCGAAAAGAATGACTTGATCGTAGCCGAGCGCGACGCGGAGGTCCGCGATGTCCGCCGCATCCTGGGTCGTGTTGTAGGCGGAAAGATCGAATCCTTGATTCGTGTATTTCTGCCGCGCCGCCTCGTAGGAGCCCGAAACGTCGATGAAGGGCTTCGAATAGCCGGTCCCGCGTTGATCGATCAACACGACGTCGTGCTTCTTCTGCAGGGCCGAGAAGATCTCGAAATAGACAAAATCCTCGGTGGAGGAACCGCCCGGACCGCCGGTCAGAAAAAAGACCGGCTTTCCGCCGGCCGCGCTTTTCGCTTTGAGGATGACGACCGCGAGCTGAATGGTGCGGCTGGACGGATCGGCGCGATTTTCCAGCACGGTGAGGTAGCCGAACTTGAAGGGAATTTTCCTGTAAGTGTCCTTGATCGCCGGCGGAGGCACCGCATAAGTGAAGGTCGCCGCCCGTCCGGCGGAGCAGAAAACGGCGAAGGCGAGAAGAAGGAAAGGAAGGCGAAGGGACATGGAAGGAGCGGAAGTCAAAGCACGCGGCGTGCCCGGCGGGCCAACTAAGCAGGAATTCTTGGCTCGTCAAACGGCACCGCTTTCCCCTCACAGGCGGGAAATCAGAAGCTCCCGCTGGAAGACGAGTTCCTTCGGCAGATCCGTGTAGAGCTTGATGAAAAGCTCGTCCTGAAGCACGAGCTCTCGGTGCCAGTCGGTCTTGTCGATGCGCTGGAGGGTCTCGAAACGCTCCCGCGTGATCCGGTCCTCCAAGCCCTGCATGTCGAGGTCGTCGTAGTCGGGGACCCAGCCGATCGAGGTCTCCAGCGCGTGCGCGCCGAACTGGCACCGCTCCACGATCCACTTGAGCACCCGCATGTTGTCGCCGTAACCCGGCCAGAGAAATTTTTCGTCCGCTCCCTTTCGAAACCAGTTCACGTGGAAAATGCGCGGCACGTGCTTGATCTTGCCGCGCATCTCGAGCCAATGCGCGAAGTAGTCGCCCATGTTGTAGCCGCAGAAAGGCAGCATGGCCATCGGGTCGCGCCGCACCTGGCCGACCGTGCCGGCCGCGGCCGCGGTCATTTCGCTTCCGACCGTGGCGCCGAGGTAAACGCCATGGACCCAGTTGAACGCCTGAAAGATCAGCGGCATCGTCGTCGGCCGGCGGCCCCCGAAGATCATCGCGCTCACGCGCACCCCGGCGGGGTTTTCCCAGTCGGGATCGATGATCGGGCAATTTCGCGCCGGCGCCGTGAACCGGCTGTTCGGGTGGCTCGACGTGATCGGCTTGCCCGCGGCGTCCTCGCGGCCGGGCGCCCATTCCTGGCCGAGCCAATCGATCAGATGCGCGGGTGGTTCGTTCGTCATGCCCTCCCACCACACGTCCCCATCGTCGGTGAGGGCGACATTCGTGAAGATCGTGTCCTGGCGGATCGAGTTTATCGCCATGGGGTTGCTGTCGTAGCTGGTGCCGGGCGCGACGCCGAAAAACCCGGCCTCGGGATTGATCGCCCGCAGATCGCCATCCGGCCCCGGCTTGATCCACGCGATGTCGTCGCCGACGCAGCTGACGTCCCAGCCCGCGTCCTTGAGGTGCTTCGGCGGGATCAGCATGGCGAAATTCGTCTTGCCGCACGCGCTGGGGAACGCCGCGGTGACGTAGGTCTTGCGGCCCTTTGGATCCTTGACCCCGAGGATGAGCATGTGCTCGGCCATCCACCCCTCGTCCCGACCCATCACGCTCGCGATCCGCAGGGCGAAGCACTTCTTGCCGAGCAGGGCGTTGCCGCCGTAGCCCGAGCCGAAGCTCATGATGAGCCGTTCCTCGGGAAAATGGGTGATGTAGGTGTTCTCCGGATCGCAGGGCCACGGCACGTCCGCGCGGCCGTCGGGGAGGGGATAACCCACGGAATGCAGGCATCGCACGAAGAAGCCGTCCCGGCCGATCTGGTCGAGCACCGCGAGGCCCATGCGGGTCATGATCCGCATGTTCGCGACCACGTAGGGGCTGTCGGAAATCTCGACGCCATATTGCGCGATCGGCGATCCGAGCGGGCCCATGCAAAACGGGATCACGTAAAGCGTGCGGCCGCGCATGCAGCCGGCGAAGAGCTCGCGCAGCCGCGCCTTCATCTTGTCGGGATGCTCCCAATTGTTCGTCGGGCCCGCGTCTTTTTCGCTTGCCGAACAAATGAAGGTGCGCTGCTCGACGCGGGCGACATCGCGCCGGTCGGAGCGCACGAGGATCGAGTTCGGGCGCTTTTCCGGGTTCAGCCACACGCCCGATCCGCCGGCCACGATGCGTTCGCGCATGATCCTGTCCTCCGCCGCCGAGCCGTCGCAAAGGTGCACGTCGTCCGGCTCCGTGAGGTCCGCGATTTCCGCCACCCAGGCCTGCAGATGGGGATGGGCCGGACAAAGCCGGCGGCACTTTTCGAAGACGGCGGCGGGAGCGGGCATGGAATTTTCTAACATCCGCGAGCCGCCCGCCGCCAGCCGCGATTCATGGCGCGCGCCGGACATAGCACTTGTCCGCCACCTTTTGCGGCGTTACTTTCAGCGCTCACACATGATCGCCGGTCGTCAATCCGAGGACTACTATCCGCTTACCTGGGTGGGGAGGGTGCCGATCTACGTGACCACGCTCCTCGTGATCGCCCATGTGGCCACGATGCTGGGCGTCACCGTCGCGCTGTCGATGACCGGCGCGCCGACCGCGATCGCGTGCCCGTGGCTCCAGCCGTTCTTCTACTCGAGCACGGAGGTGCTGCGTGATTTCAAGATCTGGCAATTCGTCAGCTACGCGTTCGTGAACGAGCCCTCGATCTGGTTCGCCGTCGACATGCTGCTGCTCTACTCGTTCGGCCGCGAGGTCGAGCGGTTCCTTGGGCGCCGCGCCTTCCTCTGGCTGTATCTGGCGCTCCTGTTCGTCGCCCCCGTCGTCCTCACGCTTCTTGGCCTGCTGCAGTTTCCCGCCGCCCTCGTGCCGTCCTTCCTCATCGGCAGCGGAGCCATCCATTTCGCCGTCTTCGTGGCTTTCGTCGTCATTTATCCCAGCGCCGAAATGTTCTTCTTTCGCATCCAGGCAAAGTGGATCGCCGCCGCCCTGCTCGCCATCTACACCCTCCAGGGCGTCGCCCACCACGCGCAGGCCTCGTGGGTTCCGCTGTTCGCCCTCTGGGTGGACTGCGCCTGCGCCGTGATGATGCTGCGATTCTCAGGCGTGACGAACGCCTCGTTCGAAACCTGGCTGCCCGAGCGGGAGGAACCCGTGCGCCCCGCCGTCCGCCGGATCTCGAACCGCGTCGAGGCCCGGCCGATCCGGGACGTTCACGAATCCATCGATCCGCTCCTAGAAAAGATTTCCAAGCACGGCATTGCGAGCCTCACGAAGCGCGAGCGCCAGCAGCTCGATCAGGCGCGGGAAGCCCTGCTCGAGCGGGAGAAGCCGTCGCGCTGATGGACGGCGCGCCGCCATTCCCCTTCGTCGATCCCGCCAGCCCGCCGCCCACCGGCAGCGACGGGCGGCCCATGCCCCCCCCGAGCCTGAAGGACCCGTGCTACGTGAACGCGATGGTGCATTTCTACCGCGGCGAACTCGGACGCATCATGATCTGGCGCCAACGACTCGACGTGACGACGACCTGGGCCATCACCAGCTCCACGACCATCATCACCGTCGCGTTCTCGTTCCGCGAGATCCCCCACATCATCTTTTTTTTCAACCTCGCGATCGTCTGGATCATGCTCTGGATCGAGGCCCGGCGCTATCGATTCTACGACGCCTTTCGCGGGCGCGTGCGCATGCTCGAGTCGCACTTCCTCGTGCCGATGATCACGCAGAGCGACCGGCTGCTCGACGGTGAATGGCGCCGCCTCGTCTGCGAGGATTTGATCCTGCCGTCCTTCAAGATCTCCGCTTTCGAGGCCGTCGGCCGCCGGCTCAAGCGCAACTACGTCTTCATCTTCGCGATCATCATGGTCGCATGGTCGCTCAAGATCTTCATGCACGCCGACCCGCCGATCACGTCCGGCGCGTCGTTCTTCACGGCCTTCGAAGCGGGGCATCTGCCCGCCTGGTTCAACGCGACCGTGTATCTCGGAACGATCGTCGTGGTCACCACGCTCATCATCATCTTCGCCCGCCGAACCGGCGGCGAAGTCTCGGAATTCGGCGGCGAAAACGTTTCGCTCTGGCGGATATGAGCGAGCCCATTCTGCGATTGAGGGAAATCGTCGCCCGCCTTCGCGCGCCGGACGGCTGCCCGTGGGACCGCGAACAGACGCACGCCAGTCTCCGCGGCGCCCTGCTCGAGGAGACCTACGAGCTCGTCGACGCCATCGATTTCGCCGACGACGAGAACCTGCGCGAGGAACTCGGCGACCTGCTGCTGCACGTCGTCATGCACGCGCAGATGGCCAGCGAGCGCGGCGCGTTCGGGTTCGACGCCGTCGTGACGGAGATTTGCGAGAAGCTGATCCGGCGCCATCCGCACGTGTTCGGTGACCGGCCGGCCGCCGATTCCGCCGAGGTGCTCCGGCAATGGGAGCAGATCAAGCGCGCGGAGAAAACCGGGCGCACCTCCGTTCTCGACGGCGTGCCGCGCGCGTTGCCCGCCCTGATGCGCGCGCAGGGCGTTCAGAAAAAAGCGGCCCGCGTGGGTTTCGACTGGACGGACATCCGCGACGTGATGGCGAAGGTCGAGGAGGAACTCGCCGAGGTGAAAGCCGCGCTCGCCGACGCCGACGAGGCCGCCGTGAGCGAGGAAACCGGCGACCTGTTGTTTTCCGTCGTGAATCTCGCCCGCAAGCTCGGGCGGGATGCGGAAAGGACGCTCGACGCCGCGACGGAAAAATTCGTGTCCCGCTTCCAGGCCGTCGAGCGCGCCGTCGCGGCCGGCGGGCGGCGAATGGAGGATTGCCCGCTCGAGGAGCTGGGCGCGCGCTGGGACGCCCACAAGGCCGAGGAAACCCCTTCCGCGTGAGCCGCCCGTTCGTGGTGCTGAACCCCGGCGGTCGCGACGCCGAGCAGGATTTCTCCGGAGGCGCCGGCTCGCCCGCTGATCCCGGCCATCCGCCGGTGAATTACCACGGCTACGCCGCCTGCATGCGCGGCGCTTTTTTGCGCGACGTGAGATCCGTTCCCGCGTCCGCCCGCGTCGCGCTCGTCCTCCTGCGCGAACGCAATCTCCGCGCCGCGCTCAAGGCCATCGCAACGCTCCAGAAGCGCGGCGTGCGCGCCTGGATCTCGCTCAAGGAATCCGGCGCGCACCAGGTTGCCGACTTCCTCGACAACTACGACCGTTCGCTGCTCTTCCGCCAGATCTGCGCGGCCGCGGACGGCTTCCTCTCGAGCACCCCGGACCTCGAGCCGCTCTATCTCTCGGCCGGCTGCCGCGGGGGATTTTTCGCCCCGACGCCTTATCCCGTCGATGAACCCGCGTGG
This sequence comes from uncultured Chthoniobacterales bacterium, assembly GCA_964247025.1. Lineage (GTDB taxonomy): Bacteria > Verrucomicrobiota > Verrucomicrobiia > Chthoniobacterales > JAATET01 > JAATET01. The sequence goes on along the minus strand of CAXTSM010000014.1, from coordinate 54,869 downwards.
GATCGCGGCATTCCGCTCGCGGATCGCACGGGCATCTTCGTCGGCACCCGCGAGTTCAACGTGCCCTCGCGCCGCCATTGGCAGGCCGTGGCCGTGGCCGCGGATTTGGGCCGCGAGCTGGGGGTGCCGGTCGCGGTCCTGAACAACGACGGCCGCCACGGGCTGCGCCTGCTCAAGGCCATCCGCGGCGACAATCCTTTTCTTCACATCCTGGTCGGCCCGCTGGCCTACCGCGATTACCTGCGCGTCGTGGCCGCGCACCGGATCGTCTTCCAACTGGATGCCAGCGCCGTGCCGGGACAGGTCGCCGGCGACGCGCTGCTCGGCCGGCTGCCCTGCATCGGGGGAAACGGCGCCGTCGATCGGGTCGCCTTCGGCCCGGCGCCCGCCGATCCGATCGCGCGGGCGAGGGAACTTCTCACCGACGACGCTTCGTGGCAGGCCGCCACCGAGGCGTCGCAGGCCGCGGCGCGGGAGCGGTTGAGCTTCGCGGCGATTCGTGCTCTGCTCGCGGCCCGCATCGAAAAGCTTCCATGAGCCACGACCATTCCTCCGGCCACGATCATGGCCACCACCACGCGCCGGCGGATTTCGGCCGCGCGTTCCTGATCGGCATCGCGTTGAACACCGCCTTCGTGGCGGCGGAGGCGGGCTTTGGTTTCCAGGCCGGATCGCTCGCCCTCCTTTCCGACGCGGGCCATAATCTCAGCGATGTGCTCGGCCTCGTGCTCGCGTGGGTCGCGGCCATCCTGGCCCGCCGCCCGGCCGCCGGCCGCTACACCTACGGCCTGAAGCGGACGACGATCCTCGCCGCGCTGGCCAACGCCATTTTCCTGCTCGTGACGGTCGGCGCGCTGGGCTTCGAGGCCATCGAGCGGTTGAAAAATCCCCAGCCGGTCGCGGCCGGGGTGATGGCGTGGGTCTCCGGCGCCGGCATCCTCGTGAACGGCTTCACCGCGTTTCTCTTCATGTCCGGCCGCAAGGGCGACCTGAACGTCCGCGGCGCGTTCCTGCACATGGCGGCCGACGCGGCCGTCTCGCTGGGCGTCACGCTCGCGGGGGTTCTCATCTTGTTCACCGGCTGGAGCTGGGTCGATCCCGTGGTGAGTCTCGCGGTGCTGGTCGTCATCCTGATTGGAACCTGGAGCCTCTTCACGGAGTCGCTCGGGCTCTCGCTGGATGCCGCTCCCGCGCAGATCGATCCCGGCAAGGTCCGCGAAACGATCGCCGGGATTTCCGGCGTCGCCGACGTGCATCATCTCCACGTCTGGGCGCTGAGCACCACGGAGACGGCGCTCACCGCCCACGTCGTCAAAAACGATCCCGCGCTCGACGACACGTTGCTGGCGACGATCCGCGAGGAGCTCGAGGAACATTTCGCGATCACGCACGTGACGATCCAGCTCGAGCAATCCCCCGAGGGTTGCGCCCACGCCTGACGGGCGGCGCGGTCCTCAGGCGGGCAGCGTGAACTCGGCGGGCAGGGGATCGCCGCGCAGGTCGAGGATCCGGCGGATGACGTCCTCGATCAGGTTGTTCGGGCAGGAGGCACCGGCCGTCACGCCGACCTTCAGCGGACCGGCGGGCAACCAATCGCGCGCGGTGGTCTCTCGTTTTTCGTGCAGGTCGTAGCGGGAAATTTCCTCGCGGGAGAGGATGCACTCGGCGTTGCGGATGAAATAGGTCGGCACCTTTTTTTCGCCGATCTCGGCGAGGTGCGTCGTGTTCGAGCTGTTGTAACCGCCGACGACGAGCAGCAGGTCGAGCGGGGCATGGAGCAAGTCGAACAGCGCGTCCTGTCGCTCCTGGGTGGCGCCGCAGATCGTGTCGAAAAATCGGAAGTTCCCCGCCGCGCCGTCGCGATCCGTGATGGCCGCGCGCACGCGCCGCTGCACCTCCTCGGTCTCGCTGCGCAGCATGGTCGTCTGGTTGGCCACGCCAACCTTGCGCAGGTGAACGTCAGGGTCGAACCCAGGAGAATAAGCGCCGGCGAAATCCTGGAGAAACGCATCGCGCCCCGAGGGATCCGCCCCGTGGCGAATGTAGTCGCCCACCCGGTCCGTCTGCTCCAGATCGAGCACGACGAGATAATGCCCGCCGCCTTCGCCGAGCGCGCGGGACGCCGTGGCGCGGGTTTCCTCGTGGGCGGCCTTCCCGTGAATGATGGACGTCACCTGCTCGCGGGCGTTCTGGCGCACGCGCTTCCACACGCTCATCACGTCGCCGCACGTCGTGTCCACGATGTGGCAGCCGTGGGCCTTCACCGCCTCGACGATCGACATTTCCGCGCCGAAGGCCGGCACGATGACGACGTCCTCGGGGCTCAGCGCTTCGATGTCCGCCTCGGCGGGATGCGCCGCGAGATGCCGAATGCCCAGCTCGGCGATCTGGGCGTTCACGTCGGGGTTGTGGATGATTTCTCCAAGTAAAAAAATCCGCCGCTCGGGAAAGACCTTCCGCGCGGCGTAGGCGAGGTCGATCGCGCGCTCGACGCCGTAGCAGAATCCAAATTGCTTCGCGAGCCGGATGGTCGTCCCGCCGACCTGGAACTCTCCGCCGCACGCGCGGATTTCCTCCACCAGCACGCTGCGGTAGTGGTTCTCCACCTGGGCCTGCACCCGCTCCATCACCTCCGGCGTGCGGAGATTGACGCGGGGCCGCGGCGGCGCGGGCGCCGGGGCGGGCAAGGGCGAAAGCGGCGTTGTCAAATCAATCGACGAAAAGCGAGCCGGTCGGCGGCTCGAATACCGCGGGCGACACCATGAACGCGGCCGGTGGATCGGGGTCCTGGTAGTCCGTCGGGCGCGGCTGGTTCTTGCCGATCGTGGCGTCCTCGGGCTGCGTGCGGGCGATGTTCACCGGCGTGCCCTCGTGCACGAGGGCGTAGAATTTCGGCGCGACCGTCTTGTGCAGGCGCAGGCAGCCGTGGGTGCGCGGAATCGGCCAGACGTAGCCCTGGTGGAATCCGTAGGCCGGGTAGAAACCGACCCAATACGCCATGGGGTAACCGACGTAACGGCCGGAGGCACTGCCCGCTTCGCAGGCGCGGATGTTGTTCCCGTTCACCGAGAAGCCGTAGCTGCCGGAGCGCTTCGTCTTGATCTTTTCGGTCACGCGGAAATTACCGGTCGGCGTCGATTTGCCCGGCAGGCCCACGCAGGTCGCGGCCACGAGCAGCGGGCGGTCGCCTTCGAGCACGTAGACCATCTGGTTCTGCAGGGAGACCTTCACCCGCACGTTCGAAGGATCGTGGGGACGGTGGGCGGGAGGGTTGTAGGGAGCGCCGACCTTGAGGGTCTGGCAGCCGGTCAACGCGGCCAGGGCGAGAATGGCCGTCGCCGCAAAACGAAATGGTTTCATCGGAACCTTCAAAAGACCAAATCGCCCACTTTGTCAAACCGCGGGGGCGCCCGCCCGGGAAAACAAACGTTGCGCTCGCGCCCCCGGGCCTTATTTTCCGCGACTCATGTTCCGCGAGGACGACTTCCAATACGCGCTCGAAAACACGCACGTCATCCGCCCGCCGCGGCAGGCGATCCAGACGTTCGGCACCACGAGCTTTCGCTTCTACGTCGTCACCGAACTCATGGACCAGATCGACCGCGTGCGCGTGCGCGACGGCCGCATCCACGCCGAGCGGCCCGCGATCGTCTCGCCGCAGCATTACTCGAAGCTGATGCTCGACGGCTTCGGCGACGAGGCGAGGGGATTCGCGGATTGGCTCGAGAACAACGGTCGCGACATCAAATTTCTCCGCTACGGCTTCCAGTTTCAAAAGACCGATCTCAGCGAGGAGGTGGTCCACTCGCCGAAGGCCGACGTGATCGGACGGCTCGGGGAATTGCTCGACGCCCGCGACGAACCGATGAGCACGATCATCGAGGGCGTCGACGACGCCTGGGAGGTGTGCCTGATGAAATTCACGGTCGAGCTCATCCAGAGATCGGCCGGCGAAAACGTCGGGGAATGGAAGCGGCGCGGGCTGCTGTGAGCGGGTTTCGGACTTCCCTATCGAGGCCCGCTGCGGCAGGCTCCGCGCCATGAAGCTGCTCAAGTTCCTCATCGTGCTCGTCCTCGCGACCGCGATCTTCGGAACGGCGGGATTTTTCGCCTACCTGCTCTACATCAAGCCCGAAAAGGTCGATCGCGAGGAGGCGAAGCTCGTGGCCGAGGCGCCGCCGCCGACCCCCGTGCCGGACTACAGCCTTGCGCCCTTCAAGAAATTGATGGCCGTCGTCGACGCCGGACCGTCCGTCGAGGGTCGCGACGCGCTGCTGACCTTCATCGCGCAATACCCCAAGTCCACGAAGCTGGCCGAGGCCAAGGCCGCGCTCGGCGAGATGAACATGCAGTTCGTTTTCACGAGCATGGCGGCGCCGGACAAGGTCGATTACGTCGTCGTCGCGGGAGATTCCCTCGTGAAGGTCGCGAGCAAGACGAAATCCAACGCCGAGCTCATCCTCCGCTCGAACAACCTCGCCAGCATCGACCTCGCGATCGGCCAGTCGCTCCGCATTCCCGCGGTCGCGATGACGCTCGTCCTCGACCGCCCCACGAAGACGCTGTCGCTCGTGAACAAGGGCCAGCTCTTCAAGGAATACCCGCTGCTCGCCATGGAGGTGCCCGCCGCGATCGGCAAGGGCCCCGCGGCCACGACCGTGAAGGACAAAGTCGCGATCAAGGGCGCCGGGCGCGTGGCGTTCGGCACGAAGGACTACGTGGGCAGCGAGCGCTGGCTCATGCTTGGCGCGGGGAACATGGTCATCCGCGGCCGGCCCGAGCCCGACGCGAACGGCCAGCCTACGCCCATGCCGCCGGGCATCGTCGTCTCGCAGGAGGACATCGAGGAGATTTTTCCGCTCGTCACGCGCGGCACGGCGGTCACGATCCAATAAGCGTATGAGGGTCACCCCATTGGAATTCGAAAAACCCGTCGTCGAACTCGAGAACAAGCTCGACGACATCAAAAAACACCTGCAGGGCCAGGACATCAATCTCGCCCCCGAGGTGAGGGCGATCGCCGCGAAGATCGAGGCCACCCGGCGGGAAATTTACGCCAACCTCACCGCCTGGCAGCGGGTCCAGATCGCCCGGCACATCCAGCGTCCGTTTTTTCTCGATTACATCGGCCTCGCGTTCACCGACTTCGTCGAGCTGCACGGTGACCGCTTGTTCGGCGACGACGCCTCGATGCCGGCGGGTCTCGCCACGATCGACGGCATCCGATGCGTCGTCATCGGCCAGCAGAAGGGCCGCGACGTGAAGGAAAATCTCCTGCGCAACTTCGGCAGCCCGCACCCCGAGGGTTACCGCAAGGCCCTGCGCCTCATGCGGATGGCCGAGAAGTTTTCCCTGCCCGTCGTCACGCTCATCGACACCCCCGGCGCCTTTCCCGGCGTCGGCGCGGAGGAGCGTCACATCGCGGAAGCGATCGCCGTGAACCTGCGCGAAATGATGATCCTGCGCACGCCCATCGTGAGCGTCGTCATCGGCGAGGGTGGCTCCGGCGGCGCGCTTGGCATCGGCGTCTCCGACCGCGTGCTCATGCTGGAAAACGCCTATTATTCCGTGATCAGCCCCGAGGGATGCGCGGCCATCTTGTGGAAGCACCGCAAGCACGCGCCCGAAGCGGCCGAGGCGCTCAAGTTGAACGCCCGCGAGCTCATGGGCCTCGGCGTGATCGACGGCGTGATCGGCGAACCGCTCGGCGGCGCGCATCACGATCACCACGGCGCGGCCAATCTGCTCAAGGCCGCCATCGTGAGGGCATTGCGCGAGCTCTCCAAGGTGCCGACGGGCGCGCTTGTCGACCAGCGCTACGAAAAATTCCGCCGCATGGGCGTGGTCGCCGAGGAAGGATAGACCGCCGTTGGAGCCGCCGTTGGAGCCGCGCCGCTCCGTCGGCGCGTGAAACCAGTGGTGCCGTCGAGGCGAAGCCGCCCCCGGGGTTTGTGCTTGGATTTTTGGGCTCGCGACGAACGGGCGCCGTCGAAGGAAAGGCGGGTTGCTGTCTCGCATGACGTTGTAGCCGCGCCGCTCCGTCGGCGCGTGAAGCCAGGGGAGCCGTCCCGCTCCGGGCGCGCGATCCCCGCGCCTCGACGGAGCGAGGCGGCTACAACGGCGGATCGAGGCGAAGCCGCCCCCGGGTTTGTGCCTGGATTTTTGGGCGACGAACGGGCGCCGTCGAAGGAAAGGCGGGTTGCCGTTTCGCACCGCGTTGTAGCCGCGCCGCTCCGTCGGCGCGTGAAGCCAGGGGAGCCGTCCCCCTCCGGGCACGCGAACCCCGCGCCTCGACGGAGCGAGGCGGCTACAACGGCGAATCGAGGCGAAGCCGCCCCCGGGGTTTGTGCCTGGATTTGGGCTCGCGACGAACCGGCGCCGTCGATTGAAGGCGGGTTGCCGTTTCGCATGACGTTGTCGCCGCGCCGCTCCGTCGGCGCGTGAAGCCAGGGGAGCCATCCCGCTCCGGGCGCGCGAACCCCGCGCCTCGGCGGAGCAAGGCGGCTACAACGGCGGATCGAGGCGAGGCCGCCTCCGGGGTTTCCGCCTCAGCCTCCTGGCTCCAGGTGGACGGTCACGTCGCTCAGCCGGAGTCCGGCCGCCATCAGCCGATCCTTGACCGAGTGGGAGATGTCGTGGCCCTGCCGCACGCTTAATTCGCCGGAGACCCTCACGTGCAAATCCGCCAGCAACGTCAGTCCGCTTTTCCGCACCCGGCATTTTTCGGCGCTGAAGACTCCGGGGACCGCGCACGCGATCTCCAGGACCTGGCCCGCGAGCCGGGGGGAGACCTGCTCGTCGATCACTTCGCCGACGCCGCGGCGGAGCATGCCCAGGCCGTTGCCGAAGATCACGGCGCAGGAAAACAGCGCGGCCCAATTATCCGCCGTGCGCCAGGCCGGACCGCCGACGAGAGCCACGGAGATCCCCAGAAAGGCGGCGACCGACGTGAGCGCATCGGAGCGATGATGCCAGGCGTCCGCCTGCATCGCCGAGCTGCCGACCTGCTGCCCCACGCCCATGAGCTTGCGGTAGAGAATTTCCTTCGTGACGATAACCGCCGCGAGCACCCCCAGCGTCCATGCCTCGGGCAGCTCGGAAGGCGTTCCCTCGCCCCGGGGCGCGGACCAGATCGCCATCGCGCTGTGCACCGCCACCGCCAAGCCCGCGCCGATCAGGAAGATCGCACCCACGACCGCGGCGAGCGACTCCAGCTTGCCGTGGCCATAGGGGTGATCCGCATCCGGGGGCTTGGCGGCGTAGAGCAGGGCGCCCCAGATCAGCATCGAGCTGACCACGTCCAGCGCGGACTCCAACCCATCGGCGAGAAGGGCGTTCGAGTGTCCCCAAAGGCCGGCCAGGACCTTGACGACGGCGAGCGAGGCGTTCGCCCCGACCCCGTAGAGCACCAGCAGGCCGCCCTGGCGGCTGCGTTCATGGAGAGTGAATTCCATGCGGGAAAAAGGTCGCGTCTAGTCTAGAAGCGGTCGAAGCTCATCGTGCCAGCCGCGGGAGCGTATTCGGGCGAGCCGGTGACGGGTTTCAGGTAGGCGACGGTTTCCGCATCCTGCTTGAGGACGGGGACCTCGCCAGGACCCACCCAGCCAGCCGGATGCGTGGTCACCCGGTATTTGATCGTGATCAAATCGTCCGCCTTCACCTTTGCCCGGCTGCGGCCGACCTTGAGGACTTGGGCCAGCATGGTCACGTCATGGGTCGAAGAATCTCCCGCGCTCGTTTCGTCCACGCGGAGGACCTTCACCTTGAAGACTTCCGTCGCCTCGCTTTGCATCTTCTCGTAGGCGGACGGGGGCAACTCGGCGCGGGAAGGGGCGAGGGCGGCACACATCAAAAAACAGACAAGAAGTCGCTTCATCGCGGGACTTTTACGACGGATTTCCCTCGGGGGCAACCGCGGTCGTGTCACCACGCACGTCCGACGCGTAGGACTGCACCGCCTCGCGGATGACGCCGGCGACGTTTGCCTTTGGCTCGACGAACTTCGGTCGAAACCAGGGATAGAGTCCGATCACGTCGTGCAGGACCCGAATCTGGCCATCGCACCCGTCGCCGCTGCCGATTCCGATGGTGGGGACGGACAGAGCCAGGGAGATTTCCCGGGCCAGAGGGGGGGTGACCAGCTCGAGCACGATCGCAAACGCCCCGGCCGCTTCGACCGCCCGGGCATCGGCCAAAATTTGCCTGGCCTCCTCCGGAGTTCGTCCCTTGATCTTGTAACCGCCTTCCTCGACGATTTGCTGAGGCAGCATTCCGATGTGCGCCAGGACGGGGATGCCGCGTTCGTTCAAAGCCCCGATAATCGGGGCCACCGCCAGGCCGCCCTCCAATTTCACCGCATGAGCGCCCGCTTCCATGAGGGCCCGTGCATTTGCCATGGCATGGTCCCCGTTCCCGTAGGTTCCCTTGGGCAGATCGGCCACCACGGTCGCCCGTTCCACTCCCCGCGCCACGGCCCGCGTATGATGGACCATGTCCGCGATTGTGACGGAGGTCGTATCGGGATGGCCGAGCACGACCATCCCGAGCGAGTCACCGACGAGGATCAGGTCAACGTCGCTTTCGTCGAGCAACCGCGCAGTCGGATAGTCGTAAGCGGTCAAAGAAACGAGCTTTTCCCGGGCTCGTTTTTTGGCCGCGAATCTCTCAATGTATTTATTCAAAATACGTAATATGTTATCCTAACGTCTATACTAGAATGATATCGGCGATTGTTATTTCTTCCGGTAATGGGATCGGCGCATCGGAGACGGTCAGTTTTCCACGGGGTGATCGATAGCGTGGAGCGATGTCGCGAAGAGGTAATAACACAAAAGACCGCTGAAAAATACGCGGGTGGGGAACGGTCAGATCTTCATCGTCGAACTCGAGACGGTCCGCGTAGAGGAGATCCAAGTCGAGGACCCGGGGTGAATGGCGGTCCCGAACGGACGGACGGCCCGATCTTTTTTCGATGGCCTGAAGACGATGAAGAAGGGCTTTCAAATCCCCGGTCCATCCTCCTTCGACGGCGGCGTTGAGGAAATTTCCCGAGCCGGGGGGGCAGTCAACGGGGACGGTCTCGTAGACGCGGGAAATCAGCATCGGAGGATCCAGCAGCGCTCGCAGGGCCTCCACGGCCCCCCGTAGATGAGCTGCCCGGTCTCCGAGGTTGGATCCGAGGGCAATGCCGACGCGCATGGTCGTTTCCGGTCTACCGCAAGCCGAGGACGTCCTGCATGTCGTAGAGTCCGGGCGGTTGTCGCAGCGCCCACTTCGCGGCGCGCAGGGCTCCGATGGCGAAGGTGTCACGCGAGGATGCTTTGTGGGTCAATTCGATGCGTTCGCCGACATTGGCGTAGATGACGGTGTGATCACCCACGACGTCGCCCCCGCGGATCGCGTGCAGGCCGATCTCCGTGGCGGTGCGTTCGCCGACCATGCCTTCGCGACCGTGGCGAACATTGTCGGGGTAATTCGTTCCGCGCACTTCGGTGAGAATTTCCGCCAGACGGCGGGCGGTTCCGCTTGGGGCGTCTTTTTTGAGTCGGTGATGCATTTCGACGACCTCGAGGTCGAACCCAGGCCCGAGGATCTCCGCGGCTTTTCGCGTCAGCCAAAACAAGGTGTTCACGCCCACGCTGAAATTCGGGGCGAAGACAATGGGAATGCGCGAAGCACAGGCGACGATCGCGGCGCGTTGGCCGTCGTCATGGCCGGTCGTTCCGATGACGAGCGGGCGGGCGGCCGCCGCGCAGGTCTCGGCGACGGCGGGAGTGACCGGGGCGTGGGTGAAATCGATGACGGCGTCGCACTCGCCGAGGGCGGGCTCCAATGGGTCAGCGACGTCGATTTCCGCGGCGATGCTCAGCTCCGGGTCACGAGAGGCGCAGTCGACGAGCGCGCGTCCCATGCGGCCTCGGGCGCCATTGATTAGCAGGCGGATCGGCATCGGCTCTACAGCAGGCCGAATTCCGTGAGGACCGCCCGCAGGCCCGCGGCGTTGGTCTCGGTGAGGGGGGCGAGCGGAAGGCGGAGGTCGGCGGTGATGCGGCCTTGAAGGGCGAGGGCGGTCTTGATCGGCACGGGATTCGTCTCGACGAACAGGGCCTTGAAAAACGGGAGCCACTTGCGGTGAAGGCGGGCGGCGGCTTCCGGCTGGCCGGCAAGCCACGCGTCGACGAGGTGGACGACCTCGCGCGGGATGATGTTCGACGCGACGCTGATGACGCCGACCGCGCCGACGGACAGGAAGGGAAGGGTCAGCGAGTCGTCGCCGGAAAGAATCTCGAAGGCGTCGGGCAGAGCTCCGCGCAGGGCGCTGACGCGCTCGACCGTGCCGCCGGCCTCCTTGATCGCCACGATGTTCGGGCAATCGGCCGCCAGGCGCACGATGGTCGGAATGTCGATCTCGACGCCGCAGCGGCCGGGGATGCTGTAGAGGATGAGGGGAATCTTCACCGCTTCCGCGATGGCGCGATAATGGCGGTAGAGGCCCTCGGGGGAGGGTTTATTGTAATAGGGAGCGACGAGAAGGGCGGCGTCGGCGCCGAGCTTTTCGGCTTCGAGGGTGAGGGCGACGGCCTCGGCGGTGGAGTTCGAGCCGGTGCCGGCGATCACCTTGCAGCGGCCGGCGGCGGCGGCGACGGCGGCGGCGATGACTTCGTTGTGCTCGTCGTGCGTGAGCGTGGGCGATTCTCCGGTGGTGCCGACGGGCACGATGCCGGCGACGCCTTCCGCGACCTGAAAATCGATGAACGCGCGGAACGCGTCCGCGTCGACGCGGTCGTCACGGAAGGGGGTGACCAGCGCGGTATGAGTGCCTTCAAACATGGAGCGGATAGTTGAATCAGAGCGTGACGGTCCCGTCGAAGACGAAATCGGCCGGTCCGGTGAGCGTGACCTCGGAGAAATCTCCCGCTTCCGGACCGGGCGCGAATCCCACCTGCAGGATGTCGCCGCCGCGCACGCGCACGGCCACCGGGGACGGTGCCCCATTGGTCAGGTGATGGATCAACGCGCAGGCGACCACGCCGGTGCCGCAGGCGAGCGTCTCCCCCTCGACGCCGCGTTCGTAGGTGCGAATCGCGATTTCTCCGGAAGCGATGACCTCGACGAAATTCGCGTTCGTTCCACGCGGGGCAAAATGGGGATGGTGACGCGCGGCGGCACCGAGACCGGCCACGTCCGTGGCGGCCAGGTCTCCGACGAAGACGACGGCGTGCGGGACGCCGGTATCGATGAAATGGACCTCGGCGGGCGTCCCCGCGAGGCCGAGCAACGCCGCCGGGGCGAAGGAATGGGGGGTGCTCATCACGATGCGCACGTCGGCGCCTTGGCCGGACGCGGCGATCACGCCGGCCTGGGTCTCGAAGGACATCGCGCCTTCGACGAATCCGGAGACGCGCCGGGCGTAGCGGGCAAAGCAGCGGGCGCCGTTGCCGCACATCTCGGCCTCGCCGCCGTCGGCGTTATAGTAGCGCATGCGGAAGTCGGCGCCGTTTCGGGATGTCTCGAGCAGCAGGAGGCCGTCCGCACCGACGCCGCGATGGCGGTCGCAAAGGCGGGAGATTTGCGTGGACGTGAGGGAGAGGGCCGCGTCGCGATTGTCGAGCATCACGAAATCGTTGCCCGCGCCGTTCATCTTGGTGAAGGAAAGCGTCATGGATCGAGAGCGCTCAAACTATCGTTACGGTGGGCCGAGGTGCAAGTTTCAGCCTCGCGGCGCGTGAGTCGCCTCGGCCAGCGGGCGCACGAAGGACTCGATGCAGCCTACCAAATCGGGCGCGGCGCCATGCTCGCCGATGCGGCGGACGATGGCGCTGCCGACGACCACGGCATCGGCGTGCCGGGCCACCTCGGCGGCTTGTTCCGGGGTGGAAATCCCGAAGCCCACGGCGACGGGCAGGGGGCTGTGGCGGCGGATTTCCGCCACCTGCGCGGCGATGGAATCAGCCAGGGCGGACTGTTCTCCGGTCACGCCCTCGCGCGACACGTAATAGATGAAACCTTCCGCGGCATGGGCCAGCAAGGCGACGCGGGCGGGCGGCGTGGTCGGGGCGATAAGGCGGATGGCGCGCAATTCACCGACGCGGCGGAACTCGTCGGCGGCGCCGATTTCGTCGGGCGGAAGGTCGAGGAGGAGCACGCCATCCGCCCCGGCGGCGACGGCGTCCGCGTGAAAACGCTCGAACCCGTAGACGTATACGGGATTCAGATACGTGAAGAGGACGAGCGGCACCTCCGACCGTTCGCGGATGAGACGCACGCAATCGATGATGCCAGCCGTGCTTGCGCCGGCCGCGAGCGCCCGGCCGGCGGCGGCTTGAATGGTGGCTCCGTCGGCGAGGGGATCGGAAAACGGGACCCCGAGCTCGATCACGTCCGCGCCCGCGCGCTCGAGGCCCAGGACGAGCTCGACCGTGGTCTCGAGATCGGGATCGCCGCCCGTGAGATAGGCCACGAAGCCGCAGCGGGCGCGGGTTTTCAGGCGTTCGAAACAAGCGTCGAGGCGATTCATGGGACGCGGACGATAACGCGCCCGCGCGCCGGTTGGAAAAAAATTCGGCTGGATTCGCTACCGGGGCGGCCTGATGAAGTCGGCGGTGATGGCGGGATTGCCCGGCGAGCCATCGCTGCCGGTGGGGGTGACGAGATCGTCGATCCGGGCTCCGTCACGAAGGTGTTCCGGCGGTGGGGTTGCCCCGGACGAGATAGAACAGGGTCTCCGTGACGTCCTCGGCCCTTTCTTCGAGAAGGGTGGAGTCGTCGCTCCATCGGGAGACGTGCTTTTTCTCACCGGCGCCTTTTCGCGGGGCGATCAGCAGGCCGTGGAGGGGTTCCGGCGAGATCACCCGGGCCAGAGGGGCGGCTTTTTGGTTCGCTTGACCACGACGAGACAAGGTCGAGGGATACGAGGGCGCGGGTCAGGGACGAAACGGACGCTTCCACGCCCGGTTCATTCGGTCGCGGGAAACAACGGCGTCACGAGACGAGGCGAACGGTCAATGGGTAGCGATAAAATTGGCCGTTGGAGGCCTTCACGCACGCGACGATCGGCAGCACCAAAGCGAGCAGGACATCCGCGATCAGGAAGGGAATGCCCACGAGGGCAAACGACAGCAGGAAAAAAACAAAGCCATACAGGTAGATGCTGATGTGGAAATTCAACGCCTCCTTGGCGTGCTCCGCGGTCAGCGGGGAATCGTGTCGTTTGACGAAGTAAACGACCAATGGGAGCAGAAAGCCCACTCCGATCAGCAGCGACAGATGGCAGAGCATGATCCAGAGTTTATCGTCGCCGGGCGGTGGCGCGGGTGACGGGGGAAGCGGGTCGTTCATGACGGGATTTCGGTGTTATGCGCGGAACGAGGAAAATCGGCAAGCCCGGCGGACGCTTCGTTTTGGAAAATTTTCGTGAACGGATGTCGGCCGCGGAGGTCTGATGGCATATGCGTCAATCGATTGTGACCGTAGCCTGGGAAGAAGGTCTCCACATGCGGGCGGCGGCGCGGGTCGTGCGGTCGGCCGAGCCTTTTCGTTCGACCGTGATCGTGCGGTTCTGCGGCCAGGTGGCGAATGCGCGGAACATTCTCAGCGTGATCGCGCTTTGCGCGGCCATGGGATCGGTGCTCGAGATCGAGGCGGTGGGTGACGACGAACAAGACGCCATTGCCGCGGTGGAGTCGGTGTTCACGATGGACGCGTCGCCGGGCAAGGGCCAGTCGCCCGCCTAGATCGATTCCGCCTTGCCCGCTGGCCTGCAACCCACGCGATGATCGACGCGTGGATGGCCACGGCAGAGCTGGTCGCGCGACCGGTTGCGGCAACGGCGGCCCAGGTCATCCACCCACGGGCAGGGAACGCCGTGACGAGGCCGGGAGTGGAGCGGCGCAGGCGCATGGCTCGAGCGATGTGCGCGCGAGCGTTCACGAGGGTCGGGAAGATGCCGATGCGGCCGTGGCCCACGTCGACGAAGGCCCCCAGGAGATCGACGGCCCATTCACGCCCCCTCCGTCGGGAATGTTGATGAGGACGACCGCCGGCTTCGACCGGACCTTGCAACCATTGCCCCGCGTGGCAGTGGTGAAAGGGCGAAAACGATCACCGGCATGCTCCTCAAAAAGGGATGACGTCCGTCGGCCGGGAGTTGCGCAAAAACGAGCGTCAGGGCGGTGGACCGACCGCTCAACCGATCACCCGGAAACCCATCGGCTGAACGAGTTGATAGACGGTGAAGACCATCGTGACCAATGCGAACGCGGTGAGCGAGGGCGGGAGCGAGTTGCGACGGATCGCCAGTATCCCCAGAATCCCCGCTCCCAGCAGCATCAGGACCGGGGGAGCGCAGAACAGAATGTCGAGAACGGGATGATGGTGACGCGCGATGGCAAGCGGATGGCCCAGCCAGGACGGCAGCATCGACGCATAGATGGCGGGCGACAGCATCCACGTGCCGAGGGACTCAGTGGTGAAAACCTCCGGACCGACGATCAAGATGTCGCCGCCGACCAAGATCAGGGTCAATAAAATGATCAGCCGAGGCCGCGAGAAGAGCATTTTACAACGAATCCGGGGCGGTGAGCGGGCCGGGCTTGATCGAGGGGGATCTCCGGATGACGATCGTGCCCGCCATCTTGTCGTGCCATCCTTGTTTTCTCGGATCGAAGGCAATCCAGAAAAAACCCAGCCCGAGGGGAAGCAGGGAAACGAAATAGCCGAGGTAGCGGACGATCCATTGTCGAAATCGCGGAGCGCCCCGCGAGGTGGCATCGACGATTTTCGCGGAGACCAGCATCTTTCCCGGCGTGGCCTGGCCCAAGCTCCAGAAGGCCACGACGAGGATCACCGGCAGAATCCACGAGAAAAAGAGATCAGCCGGGCCCACGGACAGCGCGTCCGTGCTCGCATCGAAGTAGGTCCATCCGTAGACCGCGATTAACGGAGGATAAATAACGGCCGAAAGCAAAATGGAGTCGATGAGACTCGCAACCGTGCGCCGCCAGAATCCCACGTAACGCGGCATTTCGGGATCCATCGATGAAGCGCTGCCGGCATATCCGACAGCATAATGCCTCGACCGGAATCGCACCAGATTCTCTCAGCGCATTTTCGAGTCGGCCCATCCGACGTCGTCCTCGAACCAGCCTTCGTGCGGCCCGACCCCGGTCTCGCTCTCATCCTTGGCCGAGGTCTCCAAAGCGGCGGCGGGTCACCGGCTTGACCGGCCTGAACCTCGCTTCCAATCGATCCTGACGCCAAGCTGACGCGGGGCGGCGAATCGTCGCAAGAACAGGAAAAAAGCCGGGAGCCCGAGGGCCAGCGCCAGGCACAGACACCAGCCCATGGAAAGGACCACCAGAGATTGCGCCCATCGATTCATCGGATGAGCAAGAAGCCCGGTCAACTTTTTCCCAGGGTCAAAGACCTCTGGCCTTGCATCCATTCGCTGCATTGCCGTGGAGTCATCTGTTCGGCGGCGAGGCAAGTCGTTTCGACGCTTGGCTTCGCAAAAGGCCGACGGCCATCACCAGACCGACAAATCCTCCGAGGTAACTCGCATCATGGACATAGGCGACGCGGACAAAATCCGGGACGTTCAAGACGCCCAGGGAATAACAAAGATCCTCCCAGTGAGAATAGTCGGCCGTATGTCTCCCGCCGAGCCACGAACCAAGGAGGCCGGCCGGAATGGCAAAACCAAAGATGACGAGGAAACCGCCCGAAACTTTTCGAGCAGCGATGGATGACGTCCAGACCGGAACCGCGATACGCGCTAAAAACCAGCCGGCCATCATTCCTACGACCCCCGTCGCGATGAATCCGATTTCGGCGGCGTGCAGGTCAGGGGGGAAGCCAACGTCCGCCCAGGAAAACTGGTCGAATTTCAACCGGGTGAAATACTCCGGCGAAATGGAATAGGTGCAAAGATCGTGAATGCTGCCATAAAGCCCTCCGGCGAAGCCGCCGAACAAGGAGAGACCGAACATTGCCGGCAGTAGCCTCAACTCGATGACCGGGAAGAGGAATTTCACTCCATGAGGTGATCGACGCGCGCCCTCACGGCGTCGTTGAAATCTTTTACCCAGCTTCCGTCCGAGAGGCGCTCTCTCATCAGCCCGGTCGAAGGATCGAACATGTTCGGATAATACCGGCTTTTCATCAACGTATTGTGGTTTGCGATCCCGACAAACGAAAGGCCCAACTGAATTTCCCGAGGTTCCGGCGAGTCGAGGACGGCCATTTCCTTCTTATCCGCCTTCAGCGACTCGGCGCCCTTTATCTTATGATTCGATGACGCGTAAAAATAAACTTTCTCGCTGGTTTGCTGAGCGCCCTCGAATGGTCCGATCTTTTGGCATCGTTACCAGGCAGTCGACTATTTCCGGGGCCGGTCCGCGAGCGGGATGGTGGCGCTTCCGGATCCTAACGCTCTTCCATTCGCTCGAGCGGAAGGTAGCGTTTGGCGGCATCCTGGAACGAATATTTCGTCCATTCGGCGTCGCCGTCGGTGGACTTGAGGATCGTGGCTAAATTGCGTTCGCTCGACGCCTTCCACGCGGCTTCGTTCTCGAGGCGGACCGCGGCGAGCTTCGCGGGATTCCAGACGGCGACCCACCAGCCATCGGAGGCGTCGGGGGCGGTGCGGGGCGTGATTTGGATCGTGAGGCCGGATACGGTTTCCCTGCCGCCCGTGGGACTCATCCGGTAAAGGGCCTCGAGTTGGCGAAGACCGCCGAGATAAGAGGTGATGAATTGTCGGCAGCGCTTTCGGGCGTCTCCGCTGCGGAACCAGAGATTCCCGTGGTAGCCGATCTCGAGGGCGACGGGATCGTGGGGGTCGCCGTAGATGTTCATCTCGTAGATGGCGTTCGCGCGGAAGGAAAGATAAGGCAGATTCCGGAAGTCGCCGACGCGAATGGGGATGGCGGGAATGGACTTCAGAACGTTCACCCAATCCTCGTGGTAGAGATCGGAAAGAGCCACCCACCAGGGGGGAAGCTCGTCGTTGCGGGGAATGCGGGTGAGCGGCGGCTCGTCGACGATGTCCTCGTAAATGCGGCGAATCGCTTTTTTGGAGTAGACGACGTTTCCGGCGCCCACGCGCATGAAGACGGTGCTCTTGGATTGACCGAGGATTTTTCCGGTGACGCGGGTGCCGTTTTTCAGGAGCACGGTGTCCGTCGCCCGAGCGGGGAGCGCCAGCAGAATCAGGCTGGAGACGGAGAAAAAGGCGGCTCGGAGGGTGGCGGCCATCGATGCGTCACCGGGCGCCTTGATCGATCCAGGCCCGGATCAGCCCGACCTCGGCCGGCGTGAGGGCCCGGGCGGCGGGATGATTGGCCGGAGGCGGCCCGCCGGCGGCGGCCTTCCGAATGGGCGGCATCGCGTCTTTGGGATCGAGGCGGGCGACGGAAACGACGAGCGGGCTTTTGACGCTGGCGCCGGGGACGATCACTTTCCCGTGCTCGCCGCCCTTCAAGGTGGCTTCGAGGCTGTCGAGCCGGATGCCTTCCATCTGTCGGTCGGAGCCATGACAGCGGAAACAATTCATCGCGAAGATCGGGCGAATATCCGCCGCGTAGGTGACACCCGGTCTCGAAGCGGGCGGGGGCAGCTTCGTGAGATCGACCTCCGCGCGAGCCGGAAGCAGCAAGGCTGAAACAACGAGGGCGCTCCGGGCGCAACGGGGGAAGCGAAACGCGGGCATGCAGATCGCTTAAGCCAGCGAAGGCGCGGCGACAAGCGGATTGCGGATCGACTCGGCGAAAGGACGGAGATTGCGCCGCCCTCGGCGAGGCGGTATGCGTGACAGTCATGCCCGGATGGATCCCTTCGGCGATGAGACGAGCGGCGGTGGCGGGTTTTACCGGCGGATTGCTGGCTGGCTGCGTGACGGCACCCTGGCCGCCGCGGATCACGGAAGCCCAGGCCGAGCGGAACGCGAGGGTGGCGACCGGGCCTTTCTGGTGGGGCGTGTCCACGAGCGGATACCAGACCGAGGACAAGGGGTATCCGCCCACGGATCCGCGTTATTTCAGGACGGACTGGGATCTTTACGTGGAAAAGGGCTCGGCCCCGGCGCGGGGCGAGGGGACGTATTCCTATACTCAGTTCGACAAGGATCTCGCGCTGCTTCGCCAGCTGGGCGTGAACCATTATCGTTTCGGCGTCGAGTGGGCGCGCGTGGAGCCCCGACCGGGCGTCTACAACGAGGAGGCGATCCGCCATTACGTCACGATCGCGCAAAAAGTGCGGGCCGCCGGCATCGAGCCGGTGGCGTGCCTCTGGCATTTCACGTTTCCCGACTGGCTCGCGGATCTCAAGGACAAGGGCCGTTCGCATTGGCTGCATCCGATGGCCGACGCGCATTGGCGGAGCTACGTGACGAAAATGGTGGCCGCGCTGAAAAGCGAGGTGCGAGTCTACGCCCCCCAGAACGAACCCAACGGCATGCTCCCGCTGGCGTATCTGGGCGATCACTGGCCGCCGTCCGAGCTGTTGAACACGTTCGCCTACAAACGGGCGATGAAGGCCTGCGTCGCCCAATTCCGCGAGGCCGCCGCGATCATCAAGCAGCAGCGGCCCGATGCCCTGATCATGAGCGTGCAAGCGCTGCCGTGGTGGAAGCGCAACTACCTGTGGGATCCGACCGCGGTGGTCTACAACGCGATGCGCCGCGTGTGCTTCGACCATCTCGACGGCATCCAGGATGTCTGCGACATCATCGGCATCAATTATTACTACAGCCAGAACGCGACCTTCGCGGACTTCTTCTACGCGGGCCGCGGCGAAAAGGCCTCGAACTACACGCAGATGGGCTGGATCATCGATCCGGAGTCGTTTTACAGCCTCCTGATGGACGTGAAGAAGCGTTATTCGAAACCGATCGTCGTCGCGGAAAACGGCATCGGAACGCTCAACGAACAAAAAAAGATCAAGTATCTCCGCGACCATATCCTCCAGATGCGCCGTGCGATGGCCGAAGGCGCCGACGTCCGCGGCTACTTCGCCTGGACGCTGGTGGACAACTACGAGTGGCACGAGGGTTACAACGCGAACTTTGGCCTCGCGATCATGGATCCGAGAACGGGCAACCGCACGCTGCAGCCCTCGGGGGTGTTTTATCACAACCTGATCTTGCGCTACGGCGACCTTCGATCGTCGAACGAGTAGTCGTGTCCGTGCCGCTGGTCGTCGTCGCAGGCGCGACCTGGACCGGCGCAAGCGGTCGTCGAGCCCCCGAAGCCACCACGCCGGCGCTCGGGATGATCCAAATGAATCCCGCGCGCCGACGGCGTGGGAATAACTCCGCCCGCCGGGAAACTGATTCGGAACCACCCCGAGTTTTCCGTAAGTTATTCACATCCGGGCAAATCCCTTCAAATGAACCAACAACGAATAACATCATACAATAAATGTCATGTATAACTATGGGGCGTCGAGCGGGAGGAGATGGCGACGGCTCCCGGGATCAGCGCAGGCGCAACGTGACTTCGCGTTCGAGGGCGTCCGCCAACTCGCGCTGCGCCGCGCGGCAATTGCGAACGAACCCCACGAATTGCCGCCGCCGCGGACCGTTGCGCAGCAAAATCCCGAGTAATCTCGGCAGCGCCCGGATCGGGCGCTCGGCCAAATCGCCGAGCAACGCCGGCGGCAATCCGAGCTCGTCGCCGGCACCGTCGCTGATCGCTCGAAGCGTGCGCATCGGAATGCCGGCCGCCTCGCAAATGGCGCGAATCGCGTCGGATTCCATGTCGACCACCTCGGCGTCGGCGATTTTTCGAAACGCGCGTTTGTCCGCGACGGTCGAGAGCACCCGCTCGGCGCTCACGAATTTTGCGACTCGTCCGACCACGCAGCCACCCGTGGTCACGATCGCCCCGGGTAAAATGTCCGCGCTCAAGGCTCCGGCAAATCCGGACGAGATCACCGCCTCCGGCTTCTCCTCCTCGATGGCGGCCGCCAGCGCGAGCCGGGCTGCTTCCGCCCCGACTCCCGTGTGGACGATCCGCACGCGCCGGCTCACCGCCCGCCGCCGAAACGCCGCGCTCTCGAACGGCACCGCAAACGTGATGAGAATCATGGCGCTTCGAGGGTGACGTCGAGCATTTGCGAATCGGAGTCCGCGGGCGCCGCGGTGAAATCGATCTTCTCGCCCAGGATCGCCCGGCGAAGCAACTCCCGGCGTGAGCCGGGGACCTGAATGAGCAGGCGCCTCGATCCCGCGCGGGACGCGGGCATGTCCAGGGCGCTCCCGCCGGCGTTTCGGGCCAGCTCCGCAATCCGGGCGAGACGGGACGCGATTTGATCCGTCGGCAGCGTCAGGGTCATTCCCGACTCGGGGTCCAGCTTCACGCGGGCGCCGCCGAGTTGGGCGTCCGCGGCATTTTCCAGGGCCGAGGCGAGCGGCCGGGCGTTCATCGCCGCCCCCGCGGGCGCCGGGGACGGCGCGGTCACGTAACCCCGCAGAAGATACATCACGCCGGCCAGCGGGACGATCAGCATGACAGCCGTGAAAACCACCATCACGCCCGCCTGCCAATTCCACCGAAACGGCGGCCGGTCCTCCTCTTCGTCATCCATCGTTCCAATCCCGTCATTCCGGCAAACCCTGTCAATCCTGTTTAGTTGACACTCCCCCGCCGGCGAAGGATCGTCGTCGGCTCGCGATGTCCATCGAACGCACCCGCAACTTCTGCATCATTGCCCACATCGACCACGGAAAGACCACGCTTTCCGACCGTCTCATGGAATCGACGAACACGATTTCCGAGCGCGAGAAGGAAGACCAGCTGCTCGACTCGATGGATCTCGAGCGCGAGCGCGGCATCACGATCAAGTCGCATCCCGTCGCGATGAAATACCGCGCCGACGACGGCCTCGACTACCGGCTGAACCTCATGGACACCCCGGGCCACGTGGACTTCACCTACGAAGTCTCCCGCAGCCTCGCCGCCTGCGAAGGCGCGCTCCTCATCGTCGACGCCGCCCAGGGCGTGGAGGCCCAGACCGTCGCGAACGTCCACCTCGCCGCGAAGCAGAACCTCACGATCATCCCGGTCATCAACAAGATCGATCTGCCGAACGCCGACCTGCCCGCCGTGAGGCAGCAGCTCGAAGACATCCTCGCCATCCCCGGCGACGAAGCGATCCCCGCCAGCGCGAAGGCCGGCCTCGGCATCCACGACATCCTGGAGGCCATCGTCACCCGCATGCCCCCACCGCCCAAAAACGAGGACGAAATCCTGCGCGCGCTCGTGTTCGACTCCGTTTTCGACGGCTACCGCGGCGTCATCGGGTACGTCCGCGTTTTCTCCGGCCGCCTTTCCGCCGGCACGCCGGTGAAGCTGATGTTCACGAACAAGAACTACGAGATCAAGGAGGTCGGCGTCTTCACCCCGAAGATGTTCGCCGTCCCCGAGCTCCGATCCGGCGACGTCGGCTACTTCATCGCGAACATCAAGACCACGGCCGAGATCAAGATCGGCGACACCCTCACGGACGCCCGCAAGCCCGCCCCCGAGCCCCTCGAGGGATTCCAGGAGGTTCATCCGATGGTCTTCAGCGGAATCTACCCCATCAACACCGCCGACTTCGAGCACCTCAAGGCCGCCATGGGCAAGCTCCAGCTCAACGACGCCGCCTTCGGCTTCCAGTCCGAGTCCTCCGTCGCCCTCGGCTTCGGCTTTCGCTGCGGCTTCCTCGGCCTGCTCCACATGGAGATCATCATCGAGCGCCTCCGCCGCGAATACGACATGGACATCATCTCCACGTATCCCAGCGTCATCTACGAGGTCTTGAAAACCAACGGTGAGACCCTCGAGGTCGACAATCCCGCCAATCTTCCCGACATGAGCGTGATCGAGGAAATCCGCGAGCCCGTCGTGAAATGCTTCGTCATGGTCCCGAACGAAAACATCGGCGACCTCATGCAGCTCATCATGGACAAGCGCGGCACCGTGGACCACACGGAGTCCATCGACACGAAGCGCATCATGATCACCGCGGTCATCCCGCTGAACGAGATTCTGGTCGATTTTCACGACAAGATCAAAAGCGTCACCCGCGGCTACGGCAGCATGGACTACGAGCCCGCCGGCCACCGCGCATCGAACCTCGTCAAGCTCGACATCCTCGTGAACGGCGAGCCCGTCGACGCGTTCAGCTCCATCGTGCACCGCGACAAGGCCGAATCCCGCGGCCGCTCGGTCGCCGCGAAATTGAAGGACGTCATTCCCAAACAGCTTTACCAGGTCGCCATCCAGGCCGCGATCGGCGGCAAGGTCGTCGCGCGGGAAAGCGTCAGCGCGACCCGCAAGGACGTCACCGCCAAATGCTACGGCGGCGACATCACCCGCAAACGCAAGCTCCTCGAGAAGCAGAAGGAGGGCAAGAAGCGGATGAAGTCCATCGGCACCGTGAACATCCCGCAGGAAGCCTTCATCCAGGTGCTCAAAACAAGTTGAGCAACGACTTCATTCCCGCCATCGCGTTCGTCGCCCTCGGCCTCGCGATCGCCACGTGGATCGCGATCTATCGCGGGGTCGTCCGCGCGCTTCGGGAGCGCCATCCCGAGCGAGCCGCGAAGATCTTCGGCTCCCCCACTCGCCGCAAGAACGGCATGGACCGCTTCTTCGGGCTGATCGCGTTTTTGTTCCAGGGCGGGGCCGCCCGGGGCCTCGGGGACCGTTCGCTTCGCGTCCAACTTCTGGCGTTGAAGTTCTGCACGGCCCTGGTCGTCCTTTGTTTCCTCGCGATGATGTTCTCGCCGATTTCGATCAAGATGCGTTGAGGCGGGGGTTCGCGCATTCCGCGAGACGCCCCAACGAAGCGGGGCGGCGACAAATTTTCTTTAAGGCTAGTCGCGCTCCACGTGATTCGGCAGTTCGTCCCGGTCGTCGTCACGGCGGGGAAAATGCCCGGCCAGGGCCTCGCCGCATCGCGCGATGGCCGCGACCACGCCTTCCGTGAATTGTCCCTTTGCGAGATGCCCGCGCAGTTCCGCCGCGATGGCGCCCCAAAATTCCTCGCCGCACCGCGCGTGGATTCCCGCGTCGCCGATCACGGCAAAACGCTGGTCGAGCGGCACGAAATAAAGGAGCACGCCGTTGCGCTCGCCGGTCGCCGTCATGCCGAGCTTCGTGAATCGCTTTGCGGCGCGGGCGACGACATCGTCCGCGCCTAGCCTCCGCCGGGAAACGAAGACCCGGATTTCGCCGGACGTTCGCCGTTCCGCCGCCTCGATGGCGGCCATCACGCGCGCGTCGTCGAGTTGATCCAAAAAATGGCGGGGCTTCATTTTTTTACCATCCTCCGCTCGCGCCACCGCCGCCGAAGCCGCCGCCACCGCCGCTGAATCCTCCGCCGCCGCCGCCCGACCCTCCGCCGAATCCGCCCGACCAACTGCCGCCACCGCCCGACCAGCCGCTTCCGGATGTCCACCACGAGCTGCTTCGTCGGCCGTAGGTTCGGCCGTTCTTCGAGGCCGCGCGCAGGATCAACAGGACCACGACGAGCGCGACGATGAAAATCGCCACGCCCGGCGCATCGGAATCCTCCGTTTCGTCGGCGTTCGTGCGTCCCGTCCCTTTGTATTCGCCCCGGATCGCCGCCAACATGGCGTCCACACCCTTCATCACGCCCGCGTCGAAATCGCCGGATTGGAACGACGGCCGAATTTCGTCGCGAATGATCGCCAAAGCCATCGCGTCCGGAAGTGCGCCCTCGAGTCCGTATCCGACCTCGATCCGCATCTTGCGGTCATTCGGAAAAATGAACAGCACGGCGCCGTTGTCCTTCGGTTTCTGCCCCACGCCCCAGGCCTCCGCCGTGCGTTGCGTGAAATCCTCCATCGCGAAATTTTCCGGCACCGCGGGAAAGGTCGCGACCAGCACTTGGTTGGAAGTCTCGCGCTCGTGGGCGTCGAGTTTGGCGTTGAGCGCGGAGATCGCGGCCGGCGAAAGAATGTGCGCGGTGTCTTCGACGTATTGCGTTGGCTTCGGCGGCAGCGGCTGGCCGGAGACGAAATGGCCGCAAAGGACGCAAAGAGCGCAAAAAAGCGGGAGGAATCCACGCATTCGAATCCTTCTCTGGGTCCTCGAGGTCTTCTGCGGTCGACCCTACGGCGTCGGCGCGGGGGATGCGCCGCCGCCGAAATTGAAGTTCACTTCCGGGGCGACTTCGGCGCCGGCCTTGGCCGTAAAATACGGCCGCGGCTGAAAACTGAAAACGCGCGCATAGATGAGTCCGGGCACCGTCTGCACGGCGGTGTTGTAGGCCTGCACGGTTTCGTTGAACTTGCGGCGCTCGACGGTGATGCGATTTTCCGTGCCCTCGATCTGGGTCTGCAATCCCTGGAAATTGGCGTTCGCCTTGAGTTCGGGATATTTTTCGACCGTCACGAGCAGCCGCGAGAGCGCGCCGCCGAGCGCGTCCTGCGATTGTTGGAACCGGGCAAGCGCCGCGGGGTCGGAGGGTGCGCCGCCGCTGGCGTCCACCTTGACGTTGGTGACCTGCTGCCGGGCCTTGATGACGTCGGTGAGCGTGGCCTTCTCGAAGTTCGCCGCGCCCTCCACGGTTTTCACGAGGTTCGGGACGAGATCCGCCCGCCGCTGGTAGACGTTTTCCACGTCGGCCCAACTTTGGTCGGTGTTTTGCTTGAGCGTCACGATCCGGTTGTAGCCACCGCAGCCGGTCAGCGTGAGAGCGATGATGAGCAGGCCGGCGAAGCTCGTGATGGAAGAAAAGGATTTCATGCTCGGGGAACGTTACGCGGGCGCATTGCGGATGGCGAGAATCGTCGATCGAGCCGGGTAATTTTCATCGAAGTTCTTTGCGCTTCCGCTTCCGCGCGGGAAAGGTGGTCGTCGTCGCATGAAAAGTCCCCTCGCCTCGTTCCCTTCGCGGTTTGTTCTTTTGGCCGCTTTCACGCTTGTCCTGGTCAACTGTTCCTCGATCGAAGTGCCGGGGTCAGCCCGCTATTTTTCGAACCAGCCCGGTGGCGCGCCGTTTTTCAAGGTCGCCTCGGGCGTCGGCGGGCCGTCGATGGCCGTTCAGAAGGACGACGGGAAATGGGGGCGGCCCCACGCCATGAAACCGGTCGGCCTTCAGGAGCCCCCGTTGAGCACCACTCCCGGACTCGCCGCGCTCGTGAAATCCGCCTACCGCGTGGATCGATTCGTCTTTCTTGAATTCCGTCCCGACGCGAAAGATCACGGCCGACCGTTGCCTTCGAAATATTTCCTGCTTCCCGGTGGCTTCGCCTACGTGGTCCCGCCCGCCGGGCGGTAGGGGTCTCACCTCGACCGCCGAGACATCGCGACCAGACCTAAACCGGGCGGTCGGGTCGGTCGTCGCCCCAGCGCCAGCGCGGCCTCTCGCCCTGGAGCCGGCAAACGAGAACCAGAAGCAGGGAGACCCCGAGGGCGTGAGCCACGAACCACCAGGGCCGGCCCGCGTCGCGGTCGAGGGCGCTGGTCGCGAGGAAATCGCGTAGATTGCATGCGCCGTCCAGCCCTGCCTGCAGGTGGTCAGCTCTTGCCGCGTCGATTTCCAGAGGTGAACCCGCTTAGCCCAGCCGCTGGCGCAGCGCGTCGAGCGCCGCCGCCCCGACATGTTTGGTCGCCCCGGCGCTCCGTCGCCAGGCCGCGCGAGGTGACGCGCCCCCCGGCGCCCCGACGGAGCGGGGCGGCTACAACGAGGGCCCTATCCCCACCCCCATCCGAATCGGTTCATCGGGAACCAGATTTGCTTTTCACGCCTGGTCTTTGGTCTCGAGCGTCCGCTGCCGGGCGATGACTTCCAAATGTTTTTCGCGAGGCGTTCGTGCGCTTTCACGAATCGAAGGATCATCACGATCATGAAAATCGCCGCACCCAGAACGAAGAACAGCCACGCCAGGAAAAACAAAATCGGAACGAAGGATAACGCGGCCCAGGCGGGATGGTCGAAAGGAGCGGGGTTCATGAGAACGCAAATCTGCCGGAAGGCTAGCGACTCTCGATCAAAAGAAAAGCCGCCGCTCAACGGCCGCGGGATTTTTGCTCGAACCACTCGCCCGCCCCGCGAAAAAACAGTCCCATCGCCGCCGCCGGATCTTTTTTCAACGCGCGCGCCAGCCGCGGGCCGAGATCGCTGTCGGGCTTGGCCAGGGTTCCGGAGAGACGCACCGCCGTCCAGATCAGGCCGCCTTCCTCGCGGGTGAAGACGTCCTCCTTCGCCCGCGGGAGCCAGGCAAGATATTGTGGGGCGAGACCGAACTCCAGCGTGCCGCCGAGCGCGCCGTTTTCCACGGTGGCGTCGCCACGAAGGGCGAACTTTCCTTCGCTGCCGAGATCGATGGCGGAGATGTCGAGCCGAGGATGTTTCCAGCTGAATTTTGCCGAACAGCTCGTGAGGGCGACGTTTTCCAGCGATTTCCGGCTGGCGGCCGCGGCCAGATAGTCGAGCAGCGGAAGGTCCAGCAATTCTCCGCCTTCCACGCGCACCTCGCCATCGCCGCCCGACGCCTCGATCGTCTGCGCCGCCCCGCGCCACCTCAGTCTCCCGGTCGCCCGGCCGCGCACGCCTTCGCGCCATCCCGCCGGGAGCCAGGGGGCGATCTCAACCCGCTCCACCGCCAGCGTGGCATCGACGTGTTTGTCGTCGCGCATGCCCGCCTCGCCGATGACGCGGATCGCGCCGCCGCCGCGGGTGGCGAGCTCGAACTCGGGGACCTTCAGGATCGTTTTCGTGATGAGCAGGTGGATCTTCCGCACGTCCATCTCGGGCGTGAGACTCTCGGCGCGCAATTTTCCGCCGGTCGCCTGATATTCGAAATCCCGTCCGTAAGGCGTGATGAGCAGGCGCGTTCCAAAGATGCCGGCCACGCGGTCGCGCATGCGCCAGGTGACGTCCGTCGCGTCGCAGATCACCTCGCGAAGGTAAACCCGGTCGGGCATCAAGATCGCGTACCAGGGCTTCGGTTTCTTCGGGTCCGGCTTCGGCTCGTAGGTCTGCACCTCGACCTTGCCGCGGTCGATGTGCACGCGGTCGAGCTGCCAACGCCGCAGGAGCACGCCCCAGGGATTGAACGTGCCGGCGATGCCCCAGGCATCGAGGGTCTTCATGGCCTTGAAGCCGTTCACGGCATGGAATTCCGGCGTCTCGACGGACGCGAATCCCGTGCGGCGCAGCGGGGCGTAGTGTCCGTCGAAATGCAGGCCCTTCGAGGTCTGGCGATCGAGCATCTCGCGAAACTTCGAACCCTCGAGGGAAGGCGTCAGCCGCGGGCTCGCCACCATCAGCGCCACCACCGCGAAGGCGAGAAGGCCAGCCGCGATCGGGAGGGCGATGGTGAGGACGGACCGTCCGCGGCGATGAAAAAAGGGCGGCACGCGCATGACGTTCGCACGATGGATGACTTCCGGCCGCTCGAGCGAGACATTGGTCGCGCGCGGGCGCAGGGCGGCGAGGTCAGGGTTTCGCGGGATGATCCGGACGAGCAAAGATGCCGACGAGGTCGCCCGCGGCGAGCACGTGCCCTTTCATGGCATCGAGCAGTTCCGCTCGGCGCGCTCCGATGGGAAGGTCGAGGGTTTTGTCCAAGGCGAAGACCTGGAGGTGGTAGTGATGCGCCGGATCCCCCGCGGCGGGGTGCGGCCCGGCGTAGCCGATCTTGCCGCCGGAATTCGCCCCCTGAGCCATTCCCTTCGGGTTCTGCGGCCGATCTCCGGCTTCGAAACCTTCCGGCAGATTCGTCACGTCGGCGGGCACGTTCCAGGCCACCCAATGATTTACCGGCTGCGGCGGCGCGACATCCGGATCGTCCATGACGATGGCGAAGGACCTGGTCCCCTCGGGGCCTGCCGTCCACGAGAGCGGCATGCTGGCGTTCTGCTCGTAGAGGGAATGAACCTTCGGGATCGCGCCGCCGTCTTTGTAGGCGGAAGATGTCACGGTCAATTTCCCGTCGGTCCGGGTTTCTCGAGCCTCGCGGGCGATCGGATCCTGGATCGGCGTCTCCGCCTTCATCGGTGAGGCTGAATCGGACCGCGCGGGTTTGTCGGCGCGGCCGTGATAACTCACGCGATAGATCACGCCGTTGCGATCGTCGGTGAAAAGCAGCGAGCCGTCCCGGGCGACCGCGTTCCCGCACAGCCGTCCGTGCTGGCCTTCAGGCGTGAGAAATCCCGTCACGAAGGGCTCGAACCTCACCGGCTTGCCGCCTTCGAAATGGATGCGGAGAACCTCGTAGCCGGAAGGCGGCCGGCGATTCCATGAGCCGCGCATCGAGATGAACGCGTCGCCGCGATAATCCGAGGGAAATTGATCCGCGTCGTAAAATGACAACTGCATCGGGGCGGCGTGGGCGGTGTAGCCCATCACCATGGGCTGGGCGATTTTGCGCCAGTCGGATTTTTCGCTGCCGGCCGGAGGGTCGACGCGCGGGTTGATCCGGTTGTCCGCGAAGATGAACGGCCAGCCGTAGAACCGGCCTTTTTGCAGATGGTTGAGCTCTTCCGGATCGGCGTCGTCGCCGAGCCAGTCGATGCCATGATCCATTCCCCAAAGCTCCCCCGTGACCGGATCCCAGCCCCAGCCGATCGTGTCGCGCAGGCCCGCGGCGAAGATCGTCCGCCTTTTTCCATCCGGCGTGATCTGCAGCATCGTGGCGTTCTCGGGGTTGGGCTCGTGCGCTTCGTTGCAGGTCGAGCCCACCGAGACATACATCATGCCATCGGGACCGAATTGCACCGTGCGGGTGTGGTGCTGGCCGGCATCAGGCAGGTCGTGAACGATCATTTCGAGCGGGCCGAACGTGCCGTCCGGCCGGACGTCGGCCCGATAGATCTCGTGCACGGTCGCGAGATACACCCGGCCCTCGTGGAAGGTGATCCCGTGCATCCCCGGCCGGGCGGCGACGCGCGTCGGTCGGCCGGCCGCCAGCCCGTCCGGCCCGACTTTCAGCATCAACACGTCGGCCTGTTCGCGTCGCGTGACGTAAACCGTGCCGTCGGGGGCGACGGCAAGGATGCGCACGTTGCCCAGGTCGCGGGCGAACGCCTCGATCTTGAATCCCGCGGGCACCTTGAGCGTGGATAAATCGGGCGCGGGCAGCTCCGGTGGCTTCACGATGTGGCCGGTGACCTCCACGTCGGCCGTGCGCTCGGGCGAGCCCGGGCCCGGCGAGGGAATCTCCTGGGCAAGGGCGGATGCGGCGAGGACGCCGAGGAAAAGCATTCGGATCGGGAACATGCTCGATGATCGGACCGAGGGCCGTCGCCGGATGGGATCGAGCGTCGGAATCGGGAGCGTTGCCGGTCTGGCGCGGCGACCCTTTTTGGTCATCCTCGTCGCCTCCGGAGACCGTCATGGACCCCCGCCATTCCCCGCGCATTCGGGTCGTCCCGGTTTTAGGGATATTCCCGCGATCGGCTGTCAGGCGGCTGAATTTTGCCCGTGCCTTGGCCGCCGACGACGATGAGAGGTCACCATGATCCATCGTTTCGACAAGCTTGCCATCGCCCTCCCCTCGCCCGATGGACCTGATGCAAACGCCGCCGCCGCGGTGCAGGAATTGATGGGGGGAAAATTCGGCGAGATGTCCACGCTCATGAACTACACGTTCCAGAGTTTCAATTTCCGGGGACGCGAGAAGTTCCGGCCCTATTTCGATCTCATCTCGAATATCGCCGCCGAGGAATACAGCCACATCGAACTCGTCAGCGCGACGATCAATCTCCTGCTGAGCGGCACGACGAAACGCTCCGACCGCAACACCGCGAAAAACCCGAATGCGGCGCCCCTCGACCCCGCCAAGGACGCGCGGAACGCCTATCACTTCATTGCCTCGGGACAGGCCGCGCTGCCCGTCGACTCGATGGGAAATTTCTGGACCGGGGCGAACGTCTTTTCGAGCGGGAATCTCAAGCTCGACCTGCTCCACAATTTTTTCCTGGAATGCGGCGCCCGCGCCAACAAGATCCGCGTCTACGAGATGGTAAAGGACCCCTGCGCCCGCGCCATGGTCGGCTTCCTTCTCGTGCGAGGTGGCGTGCACATCGTCGCCTACGCCCGGGCGCTGGAGAAATTGACCGGCGCCGACGTGGGCCGGCTCCTTCCGATTCCCGACGTTTGCAACCGGAAATTTCCCGAGGCGGCCATCCATGAAAAAAAGGGCGTTCACCGCATCATGTATCGGTGGAGCCCGGACGACTATTCCCAGCTTGGGGAGGTGTGGAACGGGACGCATCCCGAGGATGGTGGCGAGCTCATCGTGAAGGACGAAATCCCCGAAGGCGCTCCGTGGCCCGAATTCGACGAGGAGCCACAGCTCGGCTCTCCCGGCGGCATCGATCCCGACCTGCTCAAGCATTACGCGAAGATCCTCTAGGGCCGGCGGTCGGCATGTTTGCCTTTCTCTCGAATCGCGCCGGCTGCCTGGGCTCCCTCGTGATTTCCATCGTCGGCTCGATTCTTTTGACCGCGCTTCTTCGGGGGTGCGCGGGCGGGCCCTGAGGCGACCGGCCGTCTACAGCCAGCCGGCGGCTTGAAGCTTTCGGCGCGAGAGACAAAGCGCAATGGCGCACGCGGCATTGTGCACTGCGCCGGTTTCCGCGCGGCGAACGGCCTCCGCCGCCGCCACGATCTCGACCCGGATGTTCTCCGTCGGCTCGCGCTCGCTTTCGGCGGAAAGTTCCACCTCCCAGGCGATGAAGACGACGCACCGCTCGGTGGAATAAGCAGGGGCGGAAAAAAATTCACCAACCCGTTCGATCCGGCCGGAGGTGCCGCCCACTTCCTCCTTGAGTTCCTTCCGCACGACGTCTTCGAGCGGCATGGAGCCGGTGTCCGAGGTCGTGCCCGCGGGGGTCTCCACGCACCAGGCGTCCACCGGAAATCGGTATTGGCTGATCAGGACGATTTCTCCCGCCGCCGTCACGGGGATGATGATCACTCCGACCGCCCGTTCGACAACGGCGAACGAAAGGGACTTCTCCCCGGCCGACAGGTCGACGGGATATTCCTTCACGTCGAAGCGACTGCTCTCGAACGCGGCCTGCGGCGCTCCGACCCGCCAGCCGAGAGCTTCCGCGGTCGGCTTGTCCGCCGCAGGGTCGGGTGAAGCCACAACTGGAATACGGCTCCCGGGACGACGCCGGCCGTAACGATCACGGCGTGTCCCTGGAGGCCGGGGAGCTTTCCCGCATGCCCTGCATGGCTTTCTGGATCTGCGCTTGGATGACGGGCATGAGCCCTCCCATGTAAACGCCCATCTTCTTCATCGAGGACTTGCCTTCGGGTGAACTGTAGAAGTCCGCCAGGGCCTTCAATTCATCCGCCGTGAAGACCTTGATCAATTGGCTCCGCATCGCTTCCGCCAGCGCCACCAGATCCAATTTTTTGGTGAGAAGCGTCATGAATTGCTCACGCTGCGCCGCCGGAATGTTCTGCGCCATGTTCGTCGCCATGTCTTCGAAGACCTCCTTCGGAGGCGTGGCGAGGAGATAACGATCGGCCTGGGCGGCGCGATTTTTCGCCGTGTCCTCGAGCGCGAAGCAGGAAGACGCGAAGACGAGGAGGGAGGCAAGCAAGGCGGGGATTTTCATGGAAGGTCCTTCCAGGGGAACATCGCGGCGCGGTCAGGGCTCGGCGGTCCCGTTTCCGCGTTTTTCATGGATGCCTTCGAGATCGGCTTCCATGGCTCGCAGGGAACGGAAGATATCCATCATGAAATAAACGAGCGAGACGCCGAGAGAGGAAATGCTCGCGATAAAGAGGCCGGCCACCGCCCCGGTAAGGTCGAACGGCAGGAGCACCGAGGTGAAAAGCGTCAGGATCAAAAGCGCCGTCAGAAAGATGCAGATCGCGATGAACAGGATCGAAGTCCGGATCCATCGGGCGCGGCGGACGAGAATGGTGATCTGGGCCGGGCCGGTGGCCTTCGCTTCGCGGATCAGCAGGCGGGCGCGATCGATGGCGCGGCCGAGCCGATTCGTCATGCTCAGCAGAAGCATGCCGCACGCGGAGATGAGGATCACCGGGCCGATCGCAAGTTGAAGGGCCTCGAAAACGGAGTGGGGCTGCATCCGTTTATCGCGATCCGAAATAAGAGACCGCCAAAATCACGATCACGATCACGGCGGCGGCGATCAGCAGAAACGGGCTCGTCAGAAACCGCCAGACGCCCGGAGTTTCCTCCTTTTCGATGCGTTTGATTTCGCGCGCGATGGCGTCGATGTTCGCACGGACCACGTCCGGAGTGGAGGGCGGGAAATATCCCTTGAGCTGCTCGCAGTTGTCGAGCGCTTCCTCCCAGGTGCATCCGCGCTCGTCTCCGGGAGCATATTCGTGAATGGAACCAAGCTGCTTGAGGGCGTGCTGCCGATCCTGGGCATCGGGAATAAAACGCCGTATGTCCGTCTCGGCCTGTCGAAGCGTGGCGGGGTCGATGGGGGCGACGGGCGCTGTCATGGATCGCGGAAAGAGTCGAGCAACGCCAATCATCGTCCGCCTGACAAGTGAATATTCGAGCCGGACGACGAGAGTTTGCGATCTCGTCGGCGCGCGCGGAGGCTGCTTCATTGGCGCATGGTTGAAAATCCCCGTCCGCCCGCCCCCCGCTGGATGTGGATCGTCCTGATCGCGTGCCAGGCGGGGCAGCTGCTATCCCTGGCGCCCTGGCTCTTGATGGCCGGGCTTTCGTTCATGGCGTTCGACGCGCCGGGTTCCGAAAAATCGTGGCCGCCCTGGGCGTTTGTGCTGACGATCTGGTCCTACCCGCTGTGGCTGGTGGCGGGATGCGCGACGGCCTGGGTCTCATTCGGTAAAGGATGGCGGCGGACCGCGCTCGGAATCACGATCGCGTTCACCCTTCCGGCCTTGATCGCGCTGCTGTGGCTGGCGGTCGTGAGCCGGATGTGAGCTCGGGCTGAGAGGTTGCGGGCCGCGAGGCGTCGACCGAGAATGGCCGCATGCGCCGTTTCATTTTTTCATTGACCGCGAGCTTGATGCTGGCGGGTTGCGCCGCGCCTTCGGTCATCCTTTCGCCCGCCGAAACGGTTCTCGTCGACGCAATGGCCCGGCGCCTCACGATCGCGCGCGAGGTCGCGTGGAACAAATATCTCGACGGCAAGCCGGTGCGCGACCCGCGGCGTGAGGCCGCGGTCCTCGATGTGGTGACCGTTCGAGGCGTCCGCCGCGGATCGGACGCGGAGTGGGTCCGCGGCTTTTTTGCGGCCCAAATCGCGGCGTCGTGCGCGCAGCAGGAAAAGCTCATTCATCTTTGGCGGCGGGGGCATCCCCTCCCCGGCTGCGCGCCGCGCCCGCTGGCCGAGATTCGCGCGGACATCGATGTCGCGAACGAGGAACTTCTGGACGCGCTCGCGGAAACGGCTGCGCGACCGGCCGGGTTCCGGGCCGAGGCCGAGCGGGATCTGCGACGCGCGGGCGTGGCTTGGCGGCCGGCCCGCATCGCCACGGCCCCGCTCCAGCCTTGAATCGCGGCCCCCGCTAGTTCCCCAGCAGGCTGTCCTTCAAGCCCGGCATCACCGGCTTCGATCCGAACCAGAGACTGAGGAACGCGCGTTGAAAATCCTTGCCGTCAATGGTGCCGGTCAACTTGCCGCCATCGTATACGCGGGTGGATCCGCCGTCGATCTCCACCGCCTCCATCCCGTATTTTCCGAGCGGTCCGAACATCTTCACGAAATTCGCCTGGTCGGTCGCAAGCGCGGGATAAGAATAGGAAACGCTTTCCCTGAACTGCGCGTTCCAGGCGTCCGTCACCTGCCCCTGCCCCACGCCCTGCAGGAACGTAAAGGTGAACCGGAACGGACCGGGGGAATCCGCGACCGCTTTCGCCGAATGCACCGGCGCGGGCGCGTAGAACGCCGCCACGTAAGCCTTGATCGGGATGAAGCTGAACTTCACCACGCGCACGCCCGCCCCATTCAGCGGAAGCGTCTGGCCGGAAACGGTCGCCTGCGCCGGCACGTTCACCCCTTCGATCGTTTCCGCGAATGCCGGCGGAAACGCGGCGAGGAGAAGGCCGAGGGCGGCCGCCCGACGGAAAAGCATCTTCATGATCAAGCTTGGATAACGCTGCGAATGCGAAGTGCAAGCTCCGAGCGCTGCTCCGGGCGCGCGGGAATGGACCCGGAAGGCCCGCGGATGGTAGAAAGAGGCATGCCACTTTACGTCCGCCTTCTCCTTCTCAGCCTGGTGGCGGGTTGCGTGGATGCCATCGGGTTTGTCCGCGCGGGGGTGTTTCCGGCCAATATGACCGGGAACTCCGTGGTTCTCGCCTTGGCGCTGGTTCACGTGCCGGTGGGCGGTCTTGTCTTGCCGGCCATCGCGCTGGCCGGCTTTTGCCTCGGCGCCGCGCTCGGGGCTTGGTTCGCGCGGCAAAAGCCGGCGACCGGGGCGGAGAACACGAGTCTCGCGCTGGGGCTGGCTGGCGGATTGCTGCTGGCCGCCGCGGCATTGGCCGCCATCGGCGCGACCGGGGTGGCCCCGGTGCTGCTCGCGGCGATGGCCATGGGCATGCAGAGCGCGACGGCGCAGCATCTTGGCGTGGCGGGCGTCGCGACCGTCGTGGTGACCGGGACGCTCACCACCGCCATCGGGCGAATGGTCGGAGCGTGGACGCGCGGAAAACCGTTACCCGTCGTCGCCGGCGGCCTGCCGGCAGGCAGCTGGCTCGCCTATCTCGTCGGCGCCATCACGGGGGGATTGCAATCCGCGCCGCATCTCGGCGGGCTCATTCTGCTGCCCGGGCTCGGCTTGATCATCGCGGCGCTGGGCCGCCGCGGCGGTCAACGGGCGGGCACGTATCGGTCGACGATCGGCTGAATCGCCCGGGCCCAGATTTCATAACCCTCCGCCGACGGATGGAGGAAATCGGGCATGATCTTCGGCGACAACGAGCCATCGGGCCCGAGGAATTTTTTCCCGAAATCGAGGTAGATGACGTGTTTGCCGTCGGCGAGTTTCTTGATCGAGGAATTGAGGGCCGAGACCCTTTTCCGGTTGGGATCCTTCGAATCCGCTCCCCGGGGAAAAATGCCTTGAAGCAGGATCACCGCCCTCGGGCAAAGCTGGCGGTAGGCTTGGACGACGGCCGCCACGCCTTTCGCGATCTGTTCGTCGTCGTTGAATCCCAGGTTGTTCGTGCCGACCATGAGGGCGATCAATTTCGGGGAAAGTCCGTCGACCTGGCCCTGGGAAAGCCGCCAGAGAACATGTTCCGTGCGGTCGCCCGCGATCGCGAAATCGATGGACCGAAGTTTTCCGAAGTGCTTCGTGAACACTTCGCGTCCCTCCCCCTGCCAGAAATCGGTGATGGAATCGCCGTCGAGCACGAAATCCACCGCGCCCTTCATCTTGCGAGCCCGCGCGAAGTTGTCCCAGACGTGCTGCAGCCAATCCAGGCGCGGCACAGGCGTCACCGCGGAAACATCCGGGGAAAGAGCGGGAAGGGGCGACGGCAGCGGCCACGGCCCGGCGCTCGCCGCACCGGCGCCGATGAAAAGAAAAATCACGAACGAACGAAGAACTCTCATAACCGCGCGAGCATGCGGAGTGGGACGCCGAAAGTCCATCCGCGCCGTCCCGCCGCCGCCAACCGCCCGGAAGCTAACGAGACGCCGTCACGTTCTCCGTTATGGTCTGCTTGGATTCCTGATCGGGGCCACCGGCTTTTTCGGGTGCGGGCGCGGGCGGCGCGGTCGGGATCTTGGGCGAGACCTTCCAGAACTTACCCTGAAAGGCTTCCCAATCGCCGAGCACCTCCTTCGCCAGAGCGCTTTCGGTCACCTCGAGATGCTTGTAAATCAAAGCCTGCAGGGTGACGACGTCTTCGTGGTCCCCCAACCGGGTCGCCACGACGAGTTGGGGATTCAAGCGATCCGGGAAGTCGCCGTCGAAGTCCAGGACATAGGCGGCGCCGCCGGTCATGCCCGCGCCGAAGTTTTTACCGGTCGGCCCCAGAATGACGATCGTCCCGCCGGTCATGTATTCGCAGCCGTGATCTCCCACGCCTTCCACGACGGCCGTGCCGCCGGAGTTGCGCACGCAAAAACGTTCCCCGCCCCGACCATTTGCAAACAGATGGCCTCCGGTCGCTCCATACATGACGGTATTGCCAAGGATGCTGTTCTCGTGAGCCTTGAAGTCCGAGCCAGCCCGCGGACGGATGATGATTTCCCCGCCGCTCATCACCTTGCCGACGTAATCGTTAGCTTCTCCGATCAGGATCAAGCGAACGCCGGGGGCAAGGAAACCTCCGAAGCTTTGCCCGGCGCTTCCTTCGAACTTGACCTCCACGGTGCCGGCGGGAAGTCCTTCCTCGCCATATTGATAACCGATCTCGCCTGAGACCTGGGTGCCGACGGATCGATTGATATTTCGGACTTTATACTCCAAGCTGATGGGCTTCTTGTCGTTGATGGCTTCTTTCGCATCTTGCAGAATAACCGCGTCAAGTGATTGATCCTCAGGTCCATCGTTTCGTTCCCGGGTTGCGTAGCGGGGCGCGGTGGGGTCGTCCTTGGCGACATCGACGAGCAACCGGGAGAGGTCGAGCGTGTTTGCTTTCGGGTGATCGGGAATCTGCTTTTGACGCAGACATTCCACGTGACCGATCATTTCATCGATCGTCCGGAAGCCGAGACGAGCCATGATTTCGCGCACTTCGCCGGCCACGCCATCGAAGAAGTTGACGATGTGCTCGGGCTTGCCCTTGAACTTCCCGCGGAGGCGGTCGTCGAGCGTGGCAATGCCCACGGGACAGGTGTTGAGGTGGCATTGGCGGACGTAAACACAACCCATCGCGATCATCGCCGACGTGCCGAAGTTATATTCTTCGGCTCCAAGCAATGTGGCAATAACGATATCTTCTCCGGTTTTCATCCCGCCGTCGGTTCGCAAGGTGACCCGGTTGCGCAGACCATTGAGCATGAGAACCTGATGGGTTTCGGCGACGCCGAGCTCCCAAGGTCCGCCCGCGTTCTTGATCGAGCTGAGGGGCGAAGCCCCCGTGCCGCCGTCATGCCCGCTGACCAGGATGATGTCCGCATGGGCCTTGGCAACGCCGGCCGCGATGGTGCCCACGCCGGCTTCGGAGACGAGTTTCACGCAGACCCGGGCGCGG
This sequence comes from uncultured Chthoniobacterales bacterium, assembly GCA_964247025.1. Taxonomy (GTDB): domain Bacteria; phylum Verrucomicrobiota; class Verrucomicrobiia; order Chthoniobacterales; family JAATET01; genus JAATET01. The sequence goes on along the minus strand of CAXTSM010000014.1, from coordinate 17,737 downwards.
GGGTTCACCTGTTTCAAATCGTAAATGAGCTGGGCGAGATCCTCGATCGAATAAATGTCGTGGTGCGGCGGCGGCGAGATGAGGGTGACGCCCGCAACGGCGTGGCGAAGTTTGGCGATGTAGGGACTGACCTTGTGACCGGGCAGTTGGCCACCCTCGCCGGGCTTCGCCCCCTGCGCCATCTTGATCTCGATTTCCTTCGCGCTCGCGAGATAGGCCGCGGAGACGCCGAACCGCCCGGAGGCAATCTGCTTGATCGCGCTATTCGCCGAGTCTCCGTTCTCCCGCCGGCGGAAACGCACCGGGTCCTCGCCTCCCTCGCCGCTGTTGGACTTCCCGCCGATGCGGTTCATGGCGATCGCCAAGGTCTCGTGCGCCTCGGGGCTAAGCGCCCCGAGCGACATGCCGGCGGTGGTGAAACGACGACGAATTTCTTTGACGGACTCGACCTCCTCGACGGGCACGGGGCCGCCGGCGGCCGGGAGCAATTCCAGCAGGTTCCGGAGGGCCGTGGGCCGGGTGGCCTTTACCGCTTCGACGTATTTCTGGTAGTCCTCGAGCTTGCCGGCCTTATCCATGCCCTTGATGCCGACAAAGGAGTGGAATGCCTGCATGACCGGGGGGGTGACGGCGTGAACCTCGCCGCCGCGCCGATAACGATAATAACCGGGGTCGTCGAGCTTGCCGGATTCCGCCGGCACGGCTTCGTTGTAGGCCATGGCGTGCCGAACGAGACTTTCCTCGGCGATTTCCTGGTAACCGACCCCCTCGATCTGCGAGCTCGTGCCGGCAAAACAATCGTCGACGACCTGGCTGGAGACGCCCAGCGCCTCGAAAATCTGCGCGCCGCGGTAGCTGCTCACGACGGAGATGCCCATCTTCGACATGATCTTGAGGAGGCCGCTCTCGAGCGCGGCGCGGTAGTTCGTCACGGCGACGGCGAACGTCGTGGCTTCTGCCTCCGCCAGGGTTGCCTGGGCCTTGGCGAGCTTTTCCTCGTTGATCGGCTCGGCGGCCCTCGCCGCGACCAGCGCGACCTGCGCGGAGGTGAGCGAATTTCCGAGAATCTCCTGGATCGACTCGAAGGCCAGATAAGGGTTCACGCAACTCGCGCCGTAGCCGATGAGGCAGGCGATCTGGTGGACGTCGCGGGCTTCTCCCGTCTCGACGACCACGCTGGTGCGCATGCGTTTTCCGATGTTCGTAAGATGATGGTGCACGGCCCCCATCGCCAGCAACGCGGGCACGGCGACGTTCGCATGGTCGGCGCCCCGGTCGGACAGAACGAGGATCCGCGCTCCGCCGTCGACGGCGGCCTCGGCTTCGGCCTTGATGCGGGCGATGGCTTTCTCGAGCCCGGCGGGGCCTTCGCTCGCGGGCCAGACCGTGGAGACGCCGCCGGATTTGTGCGGCGCGGGAAGGGCCTTCAGCTTCGCCAGCTCGACATCGAGCAGGATCGGGGTCTCGAGCATGACCTGCTCCGCGTGCTCGGGCGTCTCGCTGAGCAGGTTGCGCCGCCAGCCGAGCACGGTGTGCAGCGACATGACGAGTTTCTCGCGGATCGGATCGATCGGCGGATTCGTGACCTGGGCGAAGAGCTGCTTGAAATACGTGTAGAGCAGGCGCGGCTTGAGCGAGAGCACGGCCAGCGGCGTGTCGTCGCCCATCGATCCGACCGCCTCGGCCCCGGTCTTGAGCATGGGCTTGAGGACCATGTCCACTTCCTCGCTCGAGTAGCCGAAGGCGATCTGCCGCTGCGTGAGCGTAAGAATGTCCATTTCGGCGGCGGGCGGGACGATCTCCCCGGCGGCGGCGGCGGCGAGCTTGATGAGATATCGATCGACCCATTCGCCGTAAGGCTTGCGGTCGGCGAGCGATTCCTTGATCTCGCGGTCGCGCACGAGCGTCCCGGCGACCGTGTCGACGGCGATCATTTCGCCCGGGGCCAGACGGCCCTTTTCGATGATGGTGGCGGGCGGCAGTCCCGAGACGCCGACCTCGGAGCCGAGGACAAAGACGCCGTCGTTGGTCAATTTGTAGCGCGCGGGGCGCAGGCCATTGCGATCGAGGCATGCGCCGATCGTGAGGCCGTCCGTGAAAACGAGCGCGGCCGGGCCGTCCCAGGGTTCGCAGAGGCAGCGATGATAGTCGAAGAACGCCCGCAGCTTGGGCGGCATCTTTTTGTCGGACTGCCACGCGGGCGGCACGAGCATCGTCATCGCGTGAACCGGGCTTCGGCCGGACATCGAGATGACCTCGAGCACGTTGTCGAGGCTGGACGAATCCGAGCCGCCGGGCTGCACGATCGGCTTGAGCAGATCGACGTCCGCGCCCCAGAAATCAGCCTGGAGCTCGGACTCGCGGGCCTTCGTCCAGTTCCGGTTGCCGCGCACGGTGTTGATCTCGCCGTTGTGCGCCATCATGCGGCACGGCTGCGCGAGCGGCCAGGTCGGAAAGGTGTTCGTGCTGTAGCGCTGGTGGTAGACGCAGATCGCGGTCTCGTAATCGGGGTTCGTCAGGTCGGGGTAGAACTTCTCGAGCGAGGCCGAGACGAGCAGGCCCTTGTAGACGATCGTGCGATGCGAGAACGACGGAATGTAGAAATTCCGGATCCCGTCCGCGGCGGCGGCGTCCTCGATCTCGTTCCGGGCGAGGAACAACCGGCGCTCGTAATCGTCGTCGGCCATCCCCCAAGGCTTGCCGATGAGGACCTGCTCGATGCGCGGCATCGTGCTTTGCGCCTTCTCGCCGAGCACGCGGAGATTGATCGGCACCTCGCGCCAGCCAAAGAGGAACAGGCCACGCTTTTCGAGCACCTCGGCGGTGATCGCCTTGGCCCGGGCCTGGGTGTAGGCGTGATCGAAGGGCAAAAACATCACGCCCACGGCGAGATCGCTTTCCTGGTAAAGCTGGTGCCCGAGCCGCGTGACTTCGGGGCCGAAGATCTTGTAGGGAATCTGCGTCATCACGCCGGCGCCATCGCCGGTCTTCGCGTCCGCGTCCAGCGCGCCGCGATGCATGAGCGCGCACAAGGAGCGCAGGCCGATCTTCAGGATGCGATTCGAGCGTTTCCCACTGACCTGCGCCGCGAGGCCGACGCCACAGGCATCGTGTTCGTGCTCCGGTGAATAGAGCGAACGGGTTCCGGTCGGAAAGGCTTGGTTCATCGACATCCTGATTAGTGGTTCGGCGTGCGGTTGAAGCTGGCGGGAAGGCCAATTACCCTTGGAGCAATTTTTATTCCACCGCGGGTGAACGTAACACCCGCGCCGGGACGCGGCAACCTCGCCGTGCGGCGGAAATTTTGCCCCGCGCGCGCGCGTCGAAATCCCTCCGAATCGACCGTCCATTCCCGCGCGAACCCCCGGGGATCGTCCGGCGAGATCACCACCGTCTTTCGCGGGTAACGCCGCGTGACCGTGCGCCGCCGATCGGGGGCGCGAGAAAAACCCCGCCGCCCATTCCAGTAAAAGCCGGTGAACGCGAAGAATCCGGCGTGACGCGATCTCCGCGCACCAGGAACAACGCGCCGGCCGGCGGCGGCAGCGGGAGCGAGCGCTCCCCCCGCCCAGCCGGTCGGAAGCCAGGAAGGGCCCGCCCACCACGCCGAGCAACGACGCGACGCCAAGGAGCCCACCAGCGGTCCGCCCCCGGGGAGCGCGGGAGCGTTGGCCGGCCCGGGGATGAATTTTCCCCGGGCTTCGGACCGGGTCCCGACCCGGCTAGCGCTTGACCGGATCGTAGTCCGCCGCGTGATACGAACTGCGCACGAGCGGACCGCTGGCCACGTATTCGAATCCCCTGTTCGTCGCGATCTCGCGGTAGAGGTCGAACGTCTCCGGCCGGATGTATTCCACGACCGGCAAATGCTGCGACGTGGGGCGGAGATATTGGCCCATCGTCAGGACCTGGACGTTCGCCTCGCGCAGGTCGTCCATCGCCTCGAAGATTTCCGTCTCCGTCTCGCCAAGTCCGAGCATCAGGCCGCTTTTCGTGACGACGTTCGGATCGATCTCCTTCGCGCGCCGGAGGAACTCGAGCGACAGCCGGTATTTCGCGCGGGACCGCACGAGGGGCGTGAGCCGCTCGACGGTCTCGAGGTTGTGGTTGAAGACGTGCGGCTTCGCGTCGAGCACCGCCCGCAGCGGCGCCTCCCGGCCGTTGAAGTCCGGCGTAAGCACTTCGATGACGATCTCCGGGTCGACCGCGCGCACGGCCTCGATGGTCCGGGCAAAATGCTCCGCCCCGCCGTCGGCAAGATCGTCCCGGGCCACGGCTGTAATGACGACGTGCTTGAGCTTCAGCCGGCGGATCGCCTCCGCCACGCGCTGGGGTTCGTCGGCTTCGAGCGCGAAAGGCTTCGCCGTATCCACCGCGCAGAAGCCGCAGGCCCGCGTGCAGCGTTCACCCGCGATCATGAAGGTCGCCGTGCCCTGGCTCCAGCATTCCCAGCGGTTCGGGCACTGGGCGCTTTCGCAGACGGTGTGCAGCTTCAGGTCGGAGATCAGGCCCTTCGTCGAGAAAAAGACGGGGTTCGAGGGCAGGCGCACCTTGATCCACTCGGGTTTCTTGGCTTGGTGCAGGGTGGGATCGATCTTCGAGCAGGACATCGCTGCGCCCACCATGGCGCAAAAGCCGGCGGAAAACAATTTGGGAATCCGAGAAGGCGGCAAAAATCCGCCATCCGAAGCGCGGCGCTTCGCTCCGAGCCGCCCGGCTCCGCGCCCTGGCACGTGGAGGGAACAAGGAACTTCGCGCTGATCGTGATCGTCGTCGCTCCCGCCTTCGCGTCGATCAACGTCGAGAAGGTATTGTTCGCGTCCACCGCCACGGCTCATTCTGCACCTTCACCTTCGCCGCTTCGTTCGTGCTCCCCGCCACCAACAGCTTTCCTCCCCCGTCCTGGCTCGTCAATTGGTTCACCCCCTTGTTGTGATCCGCGCTCAGCACGCTCTCCCGCTGCTCGCTCGTCCGGTTCCACGCCCGGTCGTAGTCGTAGGTGTAAGTTAAGAGCTGAGAGGCATTCGGCTAATGAAAGCTGAACATAGCCGTGGGAGTCTCGCGTCTGACTCGGTTTTCAAATCGATCCTGGGGCTGAAAGATGCCATTCGGATCGATCGGTTGACGAGGACAAAGCTTGGAGTGGGTGAGACCTTGCTCGATGCCTTCGGATGAATAGGAGGCAAGCCGGCAAGAACGCGGCCACTGCTCTTCAAGAAGCTTCAGCGGGGCTTAATCTTTCGCTTGCAGCCGCTTTGCTCCTGCCTTGATTGCATCATTTTTTCTTGGTGCCTCAGTTGCCATGATTGCCATTTTAAAGCGTCGATGCAGCTTCGATCTTTTCTCTGGACCGTTTTTTTAGGTTGGTTGCACCATCAACATAAGCATAAAAATAACCCAAATTGAAACTAATAAGAATGTTACTGTTTTAAACTCGAATTTTAAAGCGAGGCTAATCAATATAATGATGATTAAAGCCAATAAAAATATACTAAAAAGGTTTTGATTAAGACTACTGCCTCTCCAAACAACAACTTGAACCACCGATGTAATAGCGATAAAAACTGAGAGATAGTATTTTCTTTGAAAAGCCATCATATTATTTTTTACAACTTTCTTCACATGGCTTGGAGCAATGGGCTGCTTTCCTTCCCAGTAGGTTGGCATACATATCTTCCAATCTGCGCCGCCTTCTTGAATGTTAAGTTCTGCTTGAACCTCGTCCAAGACTTCTTTTGCAAAACCAACAGCCGATGAAATTCCATCGCCACAGGCTTTTGCGATTTTGCAAGAACGAAGACAATGATTGTATTTGTCTTCTCGGCCATCGATACCCGGATAGGACTTGGGAAGTAAACCTTTATTGCCCACAGTCAATTGAATCAACGCGCTTCCTAAGGCGCCTGCACAATCCGATCCGGGAATCGGAATCGGCGTTAAACCTTCCCCAATTAAGCCGGTTCTATCAATAAATTTTAAAGGAGAATTCCAAACATATCTATACAAAATTAAATCAGCACCTTCTCCAATCGGATCTCGGGAAAGCCACCTCCCCTTATTGGCATCATAGGCCCGATAAAGCGCAAGATGTAGCCCGCTGGTCGCGTGATAATAATGCCCGGTGAAGCCAAAGTCCGCCTCAAGACTTCCAGAAAGCTTTGTTCGCCGGCCGTAGGGATCATAGGCATAACGAGCCTGAGCCACGCCGCTCGTATCGACCATTTCCCGGACCGAGCCCAAGTGATCTTTCGTGAACAGATACGCCGTGCCGCCAATCTGCTCTCCTTCCCCGAAGAAGCGCTTGGTCACGGTGTTGCCGCCATCACGCTCCTCGACCGGGCTGTTCCCGATCCATACGAACTTCTTCGTGCTGTTGATCGTCGAGCCGGTCTTCTCCACGATCTGCGTGCGGCGGTTCAGGGCGTCATAGGCAAACTCCGTGCGGTTGCTGCCGCCCACGTAGTTGATGGCCAGCAGACGGTTGGCGACATCCCACTCGTAGGTCTTCGCGCCGTCGCCGGTCAGGTTTCCGTTGAAGTCGTAGGTCAGCGTCGAGGACGATCCGCTGATCGTGATCTGCGCCGTCTTGCTTGTCGTGATGCCGCTTCCGTCGGTAGCCACGATCGGAATCGCGTTCGCCCCCGACGTTACGGTCACCGTGACCTTGAACCGATTATTGACGTCCTCGGCGACCGGACTTCCGCTTACCGTCACCGCGGCCGCCTCGCTGCCGGTGTCTCCCTCCAGCGTCATCGTCCCGCCCGCCGCGATGGTCTTCATCTGGTTGAGGTTGTTGTAGCCTGCCGTCGTCACGCTATTGTCCACCTGCTCGCTCGTTCGATTCCCCGCCGCGTCGTAACGGTAGGTGTAGGGCTTGACCATCGCCCCCGTGGCCGCGTCCCGCAAGGGCGCGGTCATCAGCTCGTCCGCCCGGTTGTAGCCTAGGTCGTAATACTGCGAACCGCCCATGCCCACCTGCTGCGTCCAGGTCCGGATGTTGCCCACCGCGTCGTAGGTGGAGTTGAACTTCGAAAGCGCCGCGGCGGCGGGCCCAAGGTTTTTGATCTCGGCGAGGCGGTTGTCGCCGGCGTTGCCCAGGTAGCCGTAATCCACCTTCTGCCCGCCGGGGCGGTCCACGTAATCCAGGCGTCCGGTTTGTCCCACGTAATAATACATGAAGGTTCCCAGCGGATTGACCGCCGGGGCCGTCCCGCCGAGGGCGTCGTAGGTCACGTTATTCCCCGTGCCGTTCACCTTTGCGCTCAAGGCTCGGCCCAGTTCATCGTAGGTGTAGGCCAGCGTTGATGGTTGATAACTAAATGGCATGCCGTTAATCAATCCTCGCACATAGCCGTTGGAGTCGCGCGTCTGACTCGGTTTTCAAATTGATCTCGGCTGAAAGATGCCATTCGGATCGATCGGTTGACGAGGACAAAGCTTGGAGTGGGTGGGACCTTGCTCGATGCGTTCGGATGAATAGGAGGCAAGCCTGCAAGAACGCGGCCACTGCTTCCAAGAAGCTTCACCGGAGCTTAATTTTCGTTTGCAGTCGCTTTTGCTCCTGCCTTGGTTGCATCATTTCGGCGAGCAAGGCGAGGAGTCGAGTTGTTTGCGGCGAGATTTGACCAGCAAGTATACGTTATTGGCCGCCAAAAAACATTGTCTCAACCTGTCCGCGTTCATTGAAACCAATAATCAATGTGTTGTCAGGATCAATGGAATAGAAATAACTATTTGATAAATTAAGTGTGTTCAATTTCGCTTCTATAGCGCCGGGATTAAATTGCTTTATTCTTAATATGGTTTCGTTCCTTTGGAAAATCATTGCTGGTTTTCCTAAAATTCTATTTGCATCTTCCAAAGTGAACACTCTTGAAGCGGCATTTTTATACCAATCAATTTTGTCATGCCGTTGATCGCATCCTCCCATCAGAGCCATGTATAATAGCGCAAATAACAGCAGAAGTCCGTCCGAGCGAAAGAGCTTTCTGTTTATCGAAGCGATCATGAACTCAAATTATCGAGTTCCTTTGCATAACTCTTCGCAGGATTTTTTCGGGCATTTTGTAGCGGCATCTCGACCTTTACGATTTGCAGCATCATCTCCCGGGGAATCATGGGGATTCCATCCGCGTGGATCATACCAAGGTCTTCCACTTGGGCCAGTTTGCCCGGGATTCCAATTTGACTGCATAACATTCTCTTTCCACCAACTCGCAACCGCAGCGGTCGCGGCACCGCCTGGGCATTCACGAGTTATTCGACAATTTACCTCGCAATGGGCTTCGCGTTTTGAAGGGTCTGATGCATCGTCTTTATGCTTTTCCCAAACCTGACCTTTAATATTTTGCGCACACCCAATTGGATTTGGAAACAGTCCTAAAGGATCGCTAAATTCAATCGGATTGTTGTCTACATATCCATATAAGTTAAGGGAAACCGTTTCTCCGATGGGATCTCGGGAAAGCCACCTCCCCTTATTGGCATCATAGGCCCGATAAAGCGCAAGATGTAGCGCGCTAGGAGCGTGATAATAATGCCCGGTGAAGCCAAAGTCCGCCTCGAGGCTTCCAGAAAGCTTCGTGCGCCGGCCGTAGGGATCATAGGCATAACGAGCCTGCACCACGCCGCTGGTATCGACCATCTCGCGAATGGATCCCAGGTGATCCTTCGTAAACAGATACGTTGTGCCACCGATCTGCTCTCCTTCCCTGAAGAAGCGCTTGGTCACGGTGTCGCTTCCATCACGCTCCTCGACCGGGCTGTTCCCGATCCATACGAACTTCTTCGTGCTGTTGATCGTCGAGCCGGTCTTCTCCACGATTTGCGTGCGATGATTCATGGCATCATAGGCAAACTCCGTGCGATTGCTGCCGCCCACGTAGTTGATGGCCAAGAGCCGGTTGGCCACGTCCCACTCGTAGGTCTTGACTCCGTCGCCGGTGAGGTTGCCGTTGAAGTCATAGGTCAATGTCGACGATGACCCGCTAACCGTGATCTGCGCGGTCTTGCTGGTCAGATTTCCGCTTCCGTCGGTGGCCGTGATCGGGATCGAGTTGCTTCCCGGGACCACCGTCACCGCGGCCTTAAATCGATTGTTCACGTCGACCGGGACCGGCTTGCCTCCCACCGTCATCGTCGCGGGCTCCCCCACCGTGCCTTCCAGGGTCATCGCCCCGCCGGCGGAGTAGCCCGTGATCTGATTCAAGTTGTTGAGGGCGGCCGTCGTCACCCCGTTGTCCACCTGCTCGCTCGTCCGGTTCCCCGCGGCGTCGTAGCGGTAGGTATAGGGCTTGACCATCGCCCCCGTGGCCGCGTCCCGCAAGGGCGCGGTCATCAGCTCGTCCGCCCGGTTGTAGCCTAGGTCGTAATACTGCGAACCGCCCATGCCCACCTGCTGCGTCCAGGTCCGGATGTTGCCCACCGGGTCGTAGGTGGAGTTGAACTTCGAGAGCGCCGCCGCCGATGGCCCGAGGTTCTTGATCTCGGAGAGGCGGTTGTCGCCAGTGTTGCCCAGGTAGCCGTAATCCACCTTCTGCCCGCCCGGGCGGTCCACGTAATCCAGGCGCGAAGTCTGGCCCACGTAATAATACCCGAAGGTTCCCAGCGGATTGACCGCCGTGGCCGTCCGGCCGAGGGCGTCGTAGGTCACGGTGTTCCCCGTGCCGTTCACCTTCGCGCTCAGGGCCTGGCCCAGTTCATCGTAGGTGTGGGCCAGCGTTAATGGTTGATAACTAAATGGCATGCCGTTAATCAATCCTCGCCCATAGCCGTTGGAGCCGCGCGTCTGACTTGGTTTTCAAATCGATCCTGGGCTGAAAGATGCCATTCGGATCGATCGGTTGACGAGGACAAAGCTTGGAGTGGGTGGGACCTTGCTCGATGCGTTCGGATGAACAGGAAGCAAACCTGCAAGAATGCGGTCACTGCTTCCAAGAAGCTTCACCGGAGCTTAATCTTTTGCTTGCAGTCGCTTTTGCTTCTGCCTTGGTGGCATCATTTTAATTTTTGTTTGCAGTCGCCTTTGCTCCTGTATTGGTTGCATCTTTTTTCTTGCTAATCTCTTTTCCTAATTTCCGTTTGCAGTAGTTGAATCATTTATCCAAAGTTGAAATTTCTTAACAAGTCTTTGATAATCAACCTCATTTTCCACCAGTCGGAAAAGTTCTGTAAGCGGTTGAAACTTTAACGCATGTTTTCCATAATCGTTAAGTTTTCCATCGGAATAGTATGAGGAAATCATCAGTGGGTCGTCGGCCGTTATGTATGCACTGATTTCTTTTAACATTCGTGTTTTTCTTGGTTTAGATATCAGTTCTTCACCGTTTTTCACATTTACGTCTATCCAGCATTGAAAAATGAAAGCATATAGTATAGTAGAGTTATTTTTTCGAACTTCCTCTGGCGTAGACTGATAAAGCAAAGGAGTCTCTAACGAATTAACTACAATATCGGCAATTAATTTATCCTCAAATACATCTATGTCTCTGGCTTCAATATTCTCCATCATTGAAATGGCAAATATCGATGAAATAATTATCCTCGGAATACGTGCATTAGTAAAACCGTATTCGTGGACTATTTTTGTTTTTGTTGCTGACATTTTTCTTTGGCTTGTTGACGCATTTCTTGGCTAGTGGCTGTTACGTCATTTGTCATTTGAGTTCCAAGATTAGGCCAATTCACCTTGTACTCTGGCGCGGGAGATCCGTTATCATCAGGCATAGTCTTATTGGAAATTGGGGCTTGTTTTTTCCATTCACTTTTACAATCACAGCAGGAATACTCCAATTTTAGCCAAATATTGAAGGTTGCACCGGTGCTAGTCATTCCTGTAGCTATAGCTGTTACTGTTTTTTCAACAGTTGCCGCGGCGCTACCCGCTTCCGGCACCGCTTTTCCCAACATATTTTGCCATGTATTCATTTCCGGATTTTTTCCATCAAGTGTAGCTTGCGCCGAGAATTTATCTTCTTGATAAGCTCCCTCTTCACACAATCCGAAAGAGTCGACTCGATTTACAGATTTATTTGCAACATATAAATAGATGTTTATCGAAGCCTGTTCTCCAAGTGGATCACGAGACAACCATCTTCCTTTATTAGCGTCGTAAGCACGATAAACCGCGAGATGCAATGAGCTGGGCGCATGATAATAGTGTCCCGTGTAGCCGAAATCTGCATCTAGGCTCCCCGAAACTTTCGTGCGCCGACCATAGGGATCATAAGCATACTGCGAGCCGCCCGTGCCGACCGTTGTCAAGATTTATTGACTGACTCCTTTTTTTGTCATGGTTGCCGTTTTTTATCCGCTTTGTTTTTGAATCCAGTCTGTGAGGCCATCTGGGCCTAACATTGAAACTGTCCGCGCGTCTTGTTTCTTTAGGATAACATTAAATCCGTGACTCGAATCAGATTTATCAGGGACTAACCGCAATACGCCGTTTGTATAGGTGTATGAAAACTTTAATCTACCAGCTTTTTCACGATTGGGGAAATCAATTACATAACAACCGTCCTTATCAAAGGATAAAACAGCGGAAAAAATATCATAGCTATTGACCGAATTATTTTTTCTCTCACTCTTAACTATTCGCCAATTTCCTAGAAGATCAATTACATCAATCATAGCTTTGATTAATTCATTTCTAAATCTTTTTCTCCTGGGTTTTCAGGGCATGCTTCTCCAGCCCCAACCACCTTATATCCGGATTTTCCATTGCAGTCGTAATTGCATATTACACTACCGTGAGGCAGTTTTCCATCTCTGCCAACCTCCGAAGTCTTCTTACATTTAGGATCAGGACAAGATTTTTCCGCTGCTGCTGCTGCTAAAGCTCCTTCGCCTACACCCACTCCTGCACTTTCACCTGCGGCATCAGCTGCAATAGCAGCGATAGCTTCTGCACCACTGGGAGAAAGACTTCCGGCTGTTAGTAATCCGTAAAAATCTACATTTACCACCGGATTATATTTAACATACCGATAAAGGTTTGGACTCACTACAAATTCTCCTATGCTTACTTCCGCTTTGAACTGAGATGGATTAATACTCAGAAATGCAATCCCGCTTCCAAGTGGATCACGAGACAACCATCTTCCTTTATTTGCATCATAAGCTCGATAAAGCGCAAGATGCAATGAGCTGGGCGCATGATAATAGTGTCCCGTGTAGCCGAAATCCGCTTCCAGGCTTCCGGAGATTTTCGTGCGCCGACCATAGGGATCATAAGCATAACGAGCCTGCACCACGCCACTCATATCGACCATTTCCCGAATCGATCCAAGGTGATCCTTGGTAAACAGATACGACGTGGCGCCGATCTGCTCCCCCTCCCCGTAGAATCGCTTGGTTACGTTGTTGTTGCCCTCGCGTTCCTCGGCGAGATTGTTCCCGATCCATACAAATTTTTTCGTGCTGTTGATCGTCGAGCCGGTCTTCTCGACAATCTGCGTCCGTCTTCCCAGTCCGTCATAGGTGAACTCGGTTCGGCTCGTATAAGGACTGCCGTAGGTGATGGCAACCAGACGATTGGCCGCGTCCCATTCATAGCCTTTGGTGCCGTCCCAAGTCAGGCTCCCGTTGAGATCGTAGTCGAGCGTTGCTCCCGTCAAGGCACTCACGTTGATCTGCGCCGTCCTGCTCGTCGAATTGCCGCTTCCGTCGGTGGCCGTGATCGGGATCGCGTTTGTGCCCGACGTCACCGTCACCGTGGCCTTGAAGCGGTTGTTGGCGTCCTCGGCGACCGGGTTCCCTCCAACGGTGACGAGCGCGGGCTCCACGCCGGTGTCGCCTTCCAGCGTTAGCGCTCCTCCCGGGGCAATCGTCTTCAGCTGGTTGAGGTTGTTATAGCCTGCCGTCGTCACGCCGTTGTCCACCTGCTCGCTCGTCCGGTTCCCCGCCGCGTCGTAGCGGTAGGTATAGGGCTTGATCATCGCGCCGGTCGCCGCGTCCCGCAAGGGCGCGCTGAGCAGCTCGTCGGCCCGGTTGTATCCAAGGTCGTAATACTGCGAGCCGCCCGTGCCGACCTGCTGCGTCCAGGCCCGGATGTTGCCCACCGGATCGTAGGTGTAGTTGAACTTGGAAAGCGCGGCCGCGGAAGGTCCCAGGTTCTTGATCTCGGAGAGCCGGTCGTCGCCGGTGTTGCCAAAGTAACTGTAATCCACCTTCTGCCCGCCCGGGCGATCCACGTCATCCAGGCGCGAGGTTTGCCCGATGTAATGATACGTGAAGGCGCCCAATGGATTTACCGCCGTCACCACGCGCCCCAACGCGTCGTAGGTCACGGTATTGCCGGTCCCGTTAACCTTCGCACTCAGAGCTCGGCCCAACTCGTCGTAAGTGTAGGCGATCGTGTCGTTGACCAATGGACCATCGACGGTGTTAACCTGGTTTGCTCCGAAATTTCCGACCGGTTTGTAGTTGTATTGCGTGAGCCCGGTTCCGTCGGTCAGGCTCGCCAGCCGGCTGTAAACCGAATCGTAGGCGTAACTTATGGTCGGCGTGGGGGGAACAAGAGGCTGATTGGAAAGGTTCGTGTAGCTGACCTGCTGAAGCGTGTTGTCAACGTTGTAGAGGTATTTGGTTTTCTGGTTCTTCGCATCTTGAATCGATGCCAGGCGACTCGTCGTATTTTCGTAGACGTAGACCAGACCTTTCCCGTCCATGTAAGTCTTGGTCTTGAGCCGACCCTGGATGTCCTGGGTGAACGACGTGTAGTTATTGTTCGCATCGTAAATCCCCTTCAAGCTGCCGCACGCGCACCAATCATACTGAGTGGTGTGGTTCTCCGGATCGGTCACCGTGGCAAGGCGACGCACATTGTCGTAGACGCGGTGCGCCCATCGACCAAGTCGGTCTCGCTGCCAGGCGGGGTCCAAGCGGTCATAGAGGGTTTGGGTGTAGGTGCCATCTGGGTAGGTGGTGCGGACCAAGCGGTTCAACGCGTCGTAAGCGTAGATCAACTTGTATCCATCCGACTGAGTGACGGTCTTCAACCGACCAGCGGAGTCGTAGGTATATGATGTTGTTGCCCCGGCGGCAGGACCGGTCACGCTCATCAGGTAACCTCCCAGATAATTCCACGTGGTCGTCTCGTTCACGCCGTTTCGTGTCACCGTCTGGGTGGTTTTTTGGCCTTGGGCGTTGTAGGTATAAGTCGTCGTTCGGCCTGCCACGTCGACAACGGTCTGAGGCTCGTGTAAGGCATTGTAGTTCGAATATGAAATAAGTTTGTCCGCCGGAACGCCGTCGACCGGATCCGTGCTGGCCCCGGCGGGGTTTTGTTGATAAATCCCCAACAAGTCGATGTTGTTCGCGGCGTATTGATAGGTTTTAATCCGTTTCTTGGGATCGATCTCCTTCGTAGCCATTCCCATGGAATTATACTGTCTTTTGTAAGTTTGGGTGGTGCCATCGTCCAAAACTCTTCCAATGATCGTAGGCAAATTTGAGCTTCCGGTTTCCGTAGCGGAGGAGTCGTAGATCGGCGGCCCGTCACCAGGGTAGATAGCTTGGCCCGGATAATTATACCAAATCCGGTTTTCGAGCGGCTGTTTCTCGCTTTCGAGGATTGCACCGGATTTGGAAAGCCCGTCATAATGCAGCCAATGATAGACCTTTGCAGAACTGTAATCTCCGGGTGCGTCCATCGTGGCTTTTTTGCTCCAATAAAAGGTGTTTCGCGCATACATCACGCTGTTCCGATTATACATATTCTTGGGAACCACTCCCGCAATGACCGTGGAATGATTGCTTGGCGTAAAATCGGAAACATTTGTCTGATAGTCTAATTCGTTGTATTCGATCCTTTCCTTTCCTCCCATCGGATCCGTCATTTCCAGCCAGCGCGTTCGACTTTCAAGAGAGGAATCTTTAAGGTAATCGCCATAATCGAACGTGCTGACCCCATACGGCGTCGTCAAAGAAGTGATAAAATCGGAGTCTGGCCCCGTCGCGGCATACGTGAACTGAGAGGTGATCCCGGCCATATCCGTGATCTTCGTCAGGCGGCCGTTCGTGTAGTCAAAGGTTGCGGTGCGGCCAAACGGATCGGTAACGCTGGTAATTTTCCAGATATCCCCGGGTTGGGCATAAGCGATTGTGGTGGGCCGTCCAAGCGCGTCCTCCATGGAAGTAAGCCTGAGATTGGCATCGTAATTGAACTTCAGAAAATTGCCCTGCGGGTCGATGGATTTAGACAGGAAAATCCGTCGCGTCGAACTGGTCGCTCCATCGGAGACGCTATAAATGTCTACGGACCCGTCCTTGTGGGTCAACTCGTATCCAGCAAGAGTTTTCGTCAGCGTGGATTGCGTGTAGAGCGATGGATCAAAACGATTGGCGTAATAGTCGAAATAGAAACGCTCCACGCCCCCGCCCCGCACGTAGAGTTTCACGTCGCTGTAAGGTGAGGTTGGATCGTCCTCAATAAAAGAAATCCAATCGAACGTCCATTTGGGTCCAAGGTTTGAATAATAAAAAGACGGCGCCTGTCCCGCATCCCGTTGATTGTAGGTGACCCGGAAATGAACGGACGGCCCGCGGGGAGGCGTGTAGAATAAAGGTGTGTCGACAATATTTAGGCTTACGACAGCAAGATGGCCAGTCGCGACTGCCATGGCGTATCCAGCAGCGCTCCCTCCTGCGCCTTCTCCACATCCCGCGCATGCGGCGGAAGCTTTTTCATCGCACGGTTTACAAGGATCGGGATCGGTCGACCCAGTTGTTCCCTTTCCCCAGATTCGGTCGCCTTCCTCTGCATCCACGATGCGCCATCCCTTTGGCAACGGCCCCTTCGGCACAAGAAAATACCCGGTGGTTTCCTCGTCGAGGATGGCTTCCTTGATCCAGAGTCTTTGCCCAAACGTCGGATCATCCACCAGAACCTTCCCATCTATCCGTTTTGTCAATGCCGCCCAATGCCCCAACTTCCAATTGGCGACCGACGGAAGAATAAAACTCGCCTTTGGCTCCTTCCATGCCATCTGGTAATCCAAGCCGACCGCCACGGCCAACTTTCCAATTTGACTTAACGATGTGCCGCTAACTGTAGACTGAAAGTTCTCAAAGTCCGCGGGAATAGCCTTGCCTCGCACCCCGGGCTTTAGAGCATACAATGTTCTTATTGCAGCCGGACCGCAAAGGAACGCACGTTCTGGTTGATTTCTCATCAACCAAAGCCCTTCCGCCGCTCCGGCGACCAATTCAGTCGATGCTCCGCTAAGTCCTCGACCCTTCAACTCATTTAAGATCGCCTCGATTTTTTCCATCCGGCCAACTCGGGCGTTCATTTTCGCCAATTCTCCGATGGATTGGTCGACAAGCGCTTTAATATTGGTATCGGTTTTTTCTTTCCCCAAATCCCAAGCTTGTTGCCAAGCAGCCATAGCCAGCTCAAATTCCCCGGCGAGAAATCTCTCCTGACCCAGGTTGGCCAACAGAGCGATATTCCATTTGGAACGTGGGTTGTCCTCCACAAATTTCTGAATGGCGGACAAGTCTTTGGTCAAACCATACGAACGTAGGGCTGCGGAGAGTTCCGCATTATCTTCGTTGGCTTTGCTTTCGGCCACAAAAGGAATGGAAAATATCCGAACTTGGCCAATCTGCTCATCCGTGGGCTTGTCGCTTAAATCGCCTACTGCCAATGGGGCTCCGCAGGCGTCATGGCCGACGGTCAGGATGTTGACGAAAAGCAACCAAAACCCGATCCGACAGATGAATTTGTTTCTTTTGAATGCCATAAT
This sequence comes from uncultured Chthoniobacterales bacterium, assembly GCA_964247025.1. GTDB lineage: Bacteria > Verrucomicrobiota > Verrucomicrobiia > Chthoniobacterales > JAATET01 > JAATET01. Next base: position 989 of record CAXTSM010000014.1, on the reverse strand, counting down.
CTCTAAGTATTAAGGAACGAGCGTGACACCGGTGGGCTTACTAACAGTAATCGTGGGAGGGGTGTGGTCATTAGGATCATTGACCAAAACGACGGCTCGGGAAGGGTCGTTTGGATAGGCGTCGTAGATATCCGGAATTCCGTCCCCGTCCGAATCCCGCGTGGAACTGGCTGCCGGATAGATTCCTTCCTGGTAATCCAGCGTTCCGTTTTGGTCGGAATCCACCACGTCGAATGAAAACACGAGCTTGAGTTGACCGATGGTCACCGGTTTGTAATTGGCCGCGGTCGGCGTGTTTGGGTCCCATGGATAATCGCCCGTCCAAGATTGCGGGTATCCATTGGCCCGCAAATTCAGCTTGGTGCTGTAACCCGCGCTATTCAAACGGTCATAAAAAGGCAGGGCGACCGCTTTCAATTGGCCTAGATTGATCGGGACGAAGTTGTTGGTCGAACTGAAAGCCGCCACCAAATTGCTGACCGCCGTTCCGGCTCCTCCGGGCAGAGCGGCATCAAGGTGCACCTTTGCCCGGAGCGCGATCCACTTGAGTTGCCCCGCATTGACCGGCGCGGAACCGTTCGAGGCGGTGGATAGCACGATGACCGGATTCGAGGGGTCGAGCCACCAGCTTGGAAGATATTGGGCCCCGGCCGTGAACGCCGTCGCGCACCCGAACACGACCATCATGGAAATGCGCGCGATCATGACTGGATCGCGCTATTGAAACTGGCCCATGCTAATGTCACCCTGCGCCTTGCTCATGGTGATCGTGCCGTCCTTGTAGACGGTGAGGGCGTTGCGGGTCTGGTTGGGATCCCCGGCCGTTCCGCTTCCGTTACCCACGACGAAAAGCTGGTCCTTGTCCTGCCAGGCGGTGGCCGAGTTTGCGGTGCCGTCGCTCGCCGTGGTTTTGTTATTGCGGCCGATGACCACGGAGGAAAAGGCCGTCGCCGTCGCCGCGGTCCCGATCACGGCGCAGAGACTGCTTG
>CAXTSM010000013.1:0-86220 GCA_964247025.1 uncultured Chthoniobacterales bacterium | reverse complement strand
CTTGGCAAGGTCGCACTCTACCACTGAGTTACACCCGCGTTCGCGGACTTCGGACGATACAAGAATCGCTTTTCGGGTCAACGGTTTCTTTCGCGCGCGCAATGGACCGCCACGAACTCCGTGTTCGGCAGGATGAACTTCCGCACCGTCACCTCGACGCCCCGCACCGCGGATTCGCGCAGCACCGTGGCCGCGATCTCGTCGGCCAGCGTCTCGATCAGCCGGCGCGGCCGCTCCGCCGCCAGGGCGACGACCCGTTGCGAGATCGCGAAATAATCCACCGTGGCCTCCAGGGAGTCCGCCATGCGCGAGAACTCCCGCCGGGGCCGCAGGCGCAGATCGACGAGCAATCGCTGCGGCTCCGCCCGCTCGGAGTCCGGCACGCCGACGAGCGCGTCGACCTCGAGGCCGCGGATCTCGATCCAGTCGCCGCTCACGGGGCGGAAGTCCCGCTGACGGTCCTGCCGCCGAGCAGCCGTTGCAGCGCGGGCAGCCCCGTGACGATGACGTCCGGCCGGGCGGGCGCGAGTTTTTCGAGCGGATCGAAACCGGTCAGCACGGCCACGCCCAGCACGCCGCCGTGCCGGGCGGTCTCGATGTCGTGGACCATGTCGCCGACGAACGCCGTCTCCGCCGGATCCAACGCGTGCGCGGCAAGGATTTCGCGGATCTTTTCCCGCTTGTCCATGATCTCGACGTAGGCATGCTCGAACGCGTCGCGCACGCCGAGTCGCCCGGCCTGCGCGTCGAAGTGCGCGGCCTTGATCGTGCTGAGCAGGAAGATGCGGCGGCCCGAATGGCGGCAGAAATCCAGGAACTCGCGCGCGCCCGACAGCAGCTCGACCTCGTCGTTCAGGCCCGCGAAAAACCGTTCGTAAAGCGGCTCCAGGCCCTCGAGCGTGGCCGCGGGCAGAAATTCCGCGTAAAATTCCGAAAACGGCAGCCGAAAATGGGCGCGGAATTCCTCGCGCGTCAGATCGCGCCGCCCGAATTCCTGGAAAATGAGATTCGTGGCCTTCAGCACCGGGCCGAGGTCGTCCGCGAGCGTGCCGGACCAGTCGAGGAGCAGGTTGCGAAGCATGGCGGGGGAAGTTGATCGTCGAGACTCGATGGTTGAGAGAAAAATCCGATGCCGGCGCGCCGCCTATCAACCCTCATCTATCGACGGGCGCGCAACCCGCCCTCACAGCCGGATTTCCTTCACCGCGTTCTTGCCGAACCGCGCCTGGAGCTTGCGCAGGATTTCCGGCCGCCAGGTGCGGTCGAGTTCGTAGCGCACGCTCGATTGCATCACCTCGACGTGCAGCACGCCGTTCACGAGCCGCGCCGGCCGCGAGTGCTGCGCGAGAAAATCCCCCACCGTATCCCGCCACGCGGCCAGGATGTCTCCCTCGTTGATGCGCTCGGTCAGGCCGAGGCGGGTGACCAGCGCCTGGATCGCCGTCCCGACCGCGACCACCGGGCGGCCGTCTTTTTTCTCGGGCAGGCCGCGCCATTCCTCCAGGACGAAGCGGCGGAGCGATTTCGAGATCATGCCATCGCCTTCCGCGACGCGCGGCTACGAGTCGTCGCCGATCGCCTCGACCGGGCAGCCTTCCATGGCCTCCTTGCAGAGCGCCTCCTCCTCGGAAGTCTCGGGCTGCTTGAAGACGTAGGAATGGCCGCCATCGTCGTTGCGGGTGAAGTTCGCCGGCGCCGTCTCGCGGCACAGGTCGCAATCGATGCATTGATCGTCGCAGTAAAACTTACCAGCGACGTTCTCGGGATATTTGTTGGATGCGTCGGCCATGTTCTCTTTCCGAGGGCGAACCTAGAAACCTCCTCCGGGATTGCAATTGTTTTTTTGCCCGCGAACCGGGAATTTGTCCCGGTCCATGGATTCCATCTTGCCCACCGAGGGACGCCACGTCCTCCACCTTTTCCTGCGCGTCGAATATTCCCAGTGGGACCTGCTCTCCGCGAAGGACCGGCTCGCGGCGAAGACCCAGCTCGCGAATCTCGTCAAGGACGTGCGGGCCGAGGCGGACACCCAGCTTCTCACGCTCAGCATGGTCACCCCGAAGGCCGACCTCGGCTTCATGCTCGTCGCGCCGGATTTGCACGCGATCGACCGCATTTGCAAGCAGCTCGCGCTCTCGATGGGGCCCGGCCTGCTCACGCCGGAGTTCTCGTGGCTCTCGATGACCGAGCGCAGCGAATACGCGACGAGCGAGGAGGAATTCGCCGCCACGCTCGAGTCCGACGAAGGTCTCGCGGGCGACACGCCGGAGTTCGCGGCGCGCCTCGTCTCGTTTCGCGAGCGGATGGAAAAATACGCGAAGGACCGCCTCGAGCCGAACCTCGCGGACTGGCCGGTGTTTTGTTTTTACCCGATGTCGAAACGCCGCGGCCCCCGCGGGCAGAACTGGTATGCGCTCGAGTTCGACGAACGCAAAAAACTCATGGCCGGCCACGCGCGCGTCGGCCGCACCTACGCCGGCCGCGTGCGCCAGCTCATCACGGGCTCGACCGGCCTCGACGACGGCGAGTGGGGCGTCACGCTCTTCGCGCACACCACGAGCGAGATCAAGGCGATCGTCCACGAGATGCGTTTCGACGAAGTGAGCGCGCAATACGCGGACTTCGGCGAGTTTTTCATCGGCATCCAGATGCCGCTTGACGGTCTCTTCGCGCGGCTGAGCTTGTGAGGGACGAATTTTGAACCACGGAGACACGGAGGCGCGGAAAATGGCCATGCGGAAGGAAAAAGTCACGACGCTCGAAGCGATGCTGGCCGCGCACGCGCCGCTCGTCGTCGCGTATTCCGGCGGCGTGGACAGCGCGTGCCTGCTGGCCGTCGCGCACCGCGTGCTCGGCGACCGCGCGCTGGGCGTGATCGCCGACAGCCCGAGCCTGCCCCGCCGGGCCCTGGAGGAGGCGCTCGAGGTCGCGCGTGATTTCGGCGCGAAGGTCGAAGTCGTGAAGACAACGGAATTGGACGACCCGCGCTACGCCGCGAACCCGCTGAACCGCTGCTATTTCTGCAAGGCCGAGCTGTTCGTGCGACTCGACGAACTCGCTCGCGAGCGGGGGTTCGCCGCGATCGCCTACGGGGAAAACGCCGATGATCCCGCGCACCTGCGGCCCGGTTCGCAGGCCGCGGCGGAGTTTTCCATCCTCGCCCCGCTGAAGGCCGCCGGCCTCACCAAGGCCGATGTCCGCGCGCTGTCCCGCGACCTCGGCCTGCCGACCGCCGATGCGCCGGCCCAGCCGTGCCTGAGCTCTCGCATCCCGCACGGCACACCGGTCACGCGCGAGGCCCTCGCGCTCGTGGAACGCGGCGAGGCCTTCGTGCGTTCGCTGGGATTCCGCGTCTTTCGCGTGCGTTACCTGGAGGCCAGCCCGCCCGGGGCGCGGCTTCAGATTTCGCCCGAAGAAATGCCCCGCCTGTCCGGCCTGGAAATTCCCATGCGGGACGGCCTGCGCGCGGCGGGATTCGGCGCCGTGGAGATCGACCCCGACGGCTATCGCTCCTCGGGCGCGGCGGCATGAGCCGAGCGCCGGGCGCTTTCCGCGCGGAATTGCGCTCCCACAACCGCCACGCCGCCGGCATCGCGATCGTTTCGCTGTTCGCCGCCGTCATCGCATGGAACCTCGCCTACTTTTTTTTCACGCTCATTCTCCTGGGTCTCGTCACCTCGGTGCGCGGAGATTTCGGCCCCGACACGCCGCGATGGATCCCCGGCACGGCCCTGGCCCTCGCGGCCACGCTGCTGTTCTGGGGCGTGATCGATGCCCATCGCCGCCGTTTCGCCACCGCCTCCGATCGGCCAATCATCGGCTGGCACCTCGTTCCGGATTTTTTGCTGCTGCCCGTGCGCATCACGTTCGCGATCGGCGGGAATTTCTCCGCCATCCGCCCGCTCACCGACGCCGAGCTCGACCACGCCTGGGAATTGCTCACCTCGATCCATCGCGCCGGCCAGGCGAAGATCGGCACGCTGCGCGTCGTCGAGCCCGATCCCGCCCGCCTGCACCGCCTCCTGAGCACCCTGCAACTGCTTCGCTACGTCGATCTCCATCCCGGCGCGGACGATTGGTTCTACTCCGTCTGCTCGCCGCGCGAGCCCGAGCTGCGGGCGCTCGGGAATGGCTAGGGCGCCGTTCTTTGCCTTGTGAGGAATCCTTTTTTTGTCAGGCTGGATTCCGTGAAGACCACGATCGCCATTCCCGACGCGGACCTCGCGGAAGCCATGCGCTCCACCGGAGCGCGCACCAAGCGAGAGGCCGTCGTCGCGGCTCTGCGCGGATTCAACCGCCCGCGGCGGGTCGGCGCCTTCGTCGCGACCTTTGGAACCTGGGACATGGCCGGCAACGACGAGATCGAGGCCGCCGACCTCGCCGCCTCGAAGGACCGCCGGTAAGCGTGCTCACGCTCATCGACAGTTCCGTCTGGATCGAGGTGGGCCGCGGCCGCGCGGAACCGGCCCTCGTGAACCGGACGCAGGAACTCCTCCCCACCGGACGCGCCGTCCTGTGCGATTCCGTCTGGCTCGAGCTTTTCCACGGCGCGAAAGGCAAACGGGAAATTGCGACCCTGAACTCCTTGAAAGAGCTGTCCCGATGGGTCGCGTTCGACGAAGGCTGCTGGGAACACGCCTCGCGACTTGGCCGGGTCGCCCGCGCCCACGGTCTCGGCGTGCCGCTCGGCGACCGGCTGATCTTTGCCTGCGCCCGCCGCCGTCGGCTTCACCTGCTCCACCGGGACCGCCACCTCGAGCGCCTGGAAACCCTGGTCGAGACTGCAAAGTGAACGCCGCCACCCGCCTCTGGTCCGAGGTCGATCCCGCCGCCATCCGGCACAACGCGGAGTTTGCCCGCCGCCGGGCCGGCGTCGGATTGATCGCCGTGGTGAAGGCGAATGCCTACGGCCACGGCGTCGAGGTCGCGGTGCCGGCGCTGCGCGATCAGGCGGAAATTTTTGCCGTGGCCAACGCCGCGGAAGCCGCCGCCGTGCGGGCGCTGGCGCCGGAGAAAGATGTCCTGCTGCTCGGCCCCTGCCTGCCGGCCGAGCGCGCGATCGCGATCGCGAACGGGTTCATCGCGACCGTTTCCAGCGCGGCGGAGGCCCGGGAATTTCTCGGCGGCCGCGTGTCGCTCAAGGTCGACACCGGCATGGGCCGCGTCGGCGCGTGGCACGAGGAAGCGCTCGACGAGGTCGAAGCGATCAACCGAACGGGCGACGTGGCCCTGCACAGCGTGGCGACCCATCTTCCCGTGGCGGACGAAGACGCCGGCTTCACGGAGGGCCAGCTCGCCGGCTTCGCGAAATTTGCGGCGCGCGCGCGCGCCCTCGCGCCGGGCATCCGGATCCATGCGCTCAACAGCGCGGGCATCTGCGGTTTTCCCGGGGTCGCGTTCGACCTCGTGCGGGCCGGGCTCATGCTCTATGGCAGCGCCTCGATCCCGGAATTCCAGCCGGCGCTGCGGCCCGCGCTGGCGTGGAAGACCCGCGTGCTGCTCGTGCGCGACCTGCCCGCCGGCCGCAGCCTGAGCTACGGCCGCACCTTCGTCACGCCGCGCCCCATGCGGGTCGCGACCCTCGCGGCGGGCTACGCGGACGGCTTTCCCCGCCAGGCCTCGGGACGGGGAGCGCAGGTCTTGATCGGCGGGCGGCGCTGCCCCCTGCTCGGCCGCGTGACGATGGATCAAATCCTCGTCGACGCCAGCGAGGTCGACGCCATCGCAGCCGGCGACGAGGCCATCCTGCTCGGTGCGCAGGGCGGTGAGACGATCCTCGCCGCGGAACTCGCGGCGTGGGGCGGGACCATCGCCTGGGACGTCTTCACGGGCATTGGCGGCCGGACGGCGCGCGTCGTCGTGTGAATCATTCCGGCTTGCGCGGGTCGTGGTTGAAGGCGCGGAACCAGTTCCCGAAATGCTTTTTGAAGCCCTCGACCCGGCTGAGATAGTTCTCGTCCCGCTCACCCCCCCGCACCACGGCGCGCCGCAATCCCGCCACGGAAAATTCGTCGAGCTCGTAGCCCGTGCTCGCCGTGCCCACGGCGCTCGCGTGATGCGCGTCGCTGCCGGCCGTCATCCGGCGGCCGGTCCGCTCGGCGTAGGCGCGTGCCTGGGCGTTGAACTCGCGCGACGTCACCGCGGCGTTGAATCCCTCGATGACGGGAGTGGTGAGCTGGTCGAGGATTTTTTCGCGGATGCCCGCCCGCCAGCGGTCGTAGGGATGCGCGGGGATGGCGACCCCGCCGAGCTCCTGGATGGTCGCCTCGACCTCGACCGCGGGCAGGCCGAGCATGTCGGGCAGCGTCGTGCCGATGCAGAGCATGTGGCCGTCCGCGGTGGAGACCTCGACGCCGGGGACGACCAGAAAACCGTCGACCGGCGTGCCCTCCGCGTTCGAGAGGCCGTGCTCGCGGCAGTAGGCGTGCGCCTTGCAGGAATTGTGGTCCGTGATCGCGATGCCGGCCAGACCGCGGCGGCGGGCCGCGGCGACGAGCGCCTCGGGCGAGCTGGCGGCGTCCCCCGAGAAGAACGAGTGCACGTGCAGGTCGAACCGATGAAGCATTCCGCAATCTTCGCTTTGCGCGGGCGATTGCTCCAATTAATTTCTCGGGAACAACCATGACGGCAGCATTCAAGGAGTGGGCGCTCATCTGCGAGGCGCTCGGCCGCGGACGCCAGAGCGTGATCCTGCGCAAGGGCGGCATCGCGGAAGGCCGTGACGGCTTCGCGTTCCGGCACGAGGAATTCTTTCTTTTCCCGACGTGGTTCCACGAGCAGCTCGAGCGCACGACGCTTCCGCCGGAGACGACCGTGCCTCCCGCGCTCGCGGGCGAAATCGAGATCGCGTTCGCGGCCACCGTGGAATGGACCCGGCTCGTCACGGACCTCGAGGTGGTCGGCCGCCTGCGCGAGCTGCACGTGTGGCGCGACGAGATCGTCGAGGAGCGGTTTCGTTACGATGAGGCTCCAGGCATTCACGTGGCGTTCGTGCGGGTGTTCCGGCTCGAACCGCCGCGGCGGCTGGGAATGGAAAAACGCTTCGGCGGCTGCCGCTCGTGGGTCGAGTTACCGCCGATCGAGGGCGCCGCGCTCGTCTCGGTGCTCAGCGACGAGGAACATGAGCGGCGGCGACGGACCCTGGAAGAAATTCTGGGTTGAACCGCGGAGCGCGCGGAGAAATTCGACCTCTGCGTTCTCTGTGGTCAAAAAAATTCGGCATGATCACGCCCGCGGATGGAATTGCTTGTGCACGGCCTTGAGCCGGCGCTGGTCGACGTGCGTGTAGATTTCCGTCGTCGAGATGTCGGCGTGGCCGAGCAGTTCCTGGATCACGCGGAGGTCCGCGCCGTTCGACAGCAGGTGCGTGGCGAAGCTGTGGCGCAGCAGGTGCGGGTAGACGTTCGCGTCGAGGCCGGCAAGATCCGCGTAATGCTTCACGAGCTGCCAGACGCGGGCGCGGGTAAGTTTGCGGCCGTGGTTCGAAAGGAAGATTTCCGCGCCGGTTTTCGATCCGACGAGTTTGGGGCGCTCGCCCGCGAGATAGGCGGCGAGGGCGTCTCGCGCCTTGCGGCCGACCGGGACGATGCGGGTCTTGTTGCCCTTGCCGGTCACGCGGATCCAGCCCGCGTCGAGGTCGATGTTCTCCAGGCGGGCGTGGCAGAGCTCGGAGATGCGCAGGCCCGAGGCGTAGAGCAGCTCGAAGATCGCGCGGTTACGAAGCGCGAACGGGTCGAGGTCGCCGACGGCGGCGAGCAATCTTTCCACGTCCGGCACGTTCAGCGTGTCGGGCAGATAGCGCTCGATGCGCGGGATCGCGATGAATTCGGCGGGATCGCGGGCGAGAACCTTCCGCGCGACGAGGAAGCGAAAGAAAATGCGCAGCGCCACCGCCTCGGCCTTGATCGAGGCGGCGGCGAGACCGGCGCGCTTGCGGTGCGCGAGGAAGTCGCTGAGGTGGCCGGCCCCGACGCCGGCGGCGTCGGGCACGGATTGCGCCCCGACCCATTGCGCGAACGTTTCCAGCGACCGGCGGGTGGAGAGCTGGTAGTTGTCGGAGAGCCCCCGCTCGGTGGCGAGGAAGAGCAGGAACGAGTCGATCTCCGGCTCGAGCATCGGGCTAGAATTTCAGGCCGGTGAGGCGCTTGTAGGCCTCGACGTATTTGGCGGAGGTTTTTTCGACGACGTCGGCGGGGAGCGCGGGGGCGGGGGGCTGCTTGTTCCAGTGGATGGCGTCGAGGTAGTCGCGGACGGATTGCTTGTCGAAGCTGGGGGGCGGCGTGCCGGGCGCGTAGGCGTCCATGGGCCAGAAGCGCGAGGAGTCGGGGGTGAGGCATTCGTCGATGAGGACGATCTCGTCGTCGACGAGGCCGAACTCGAATTTCGTGTCGGCGATGATGATGCCGCGCTGGGCGGCGAAGGCGCGGCCGTGCTCGTAGAGGTCGATGCTCCAGTCGCGCAGGCGCATGGCGACATCGTCGCTGAGGATGGCGCGGCACTCGTGCCAGGAAATGTTTTTGTCGTGGCCGGTGGCGGCTTTCGTGGAGGGGGTGAAGAGGGGGGCCGGGAGCGGGTCGCCGTGGCGGAGGCCGGCGGGGAGCGGGTGGCCGCAGATGGCGCCGGTGGCCTGGTAGTCTTTCCAGCCGGAGCCGGCGAGGTAGCCGCGGACGACGCATTCGACGGGGAGCGGGCTGGCTTTCTGGACGATCATGGAGCGGCCGGCGAGCTGCTCCGCGTGGGGGCGGAGTTTTTCGGGGAGCCAGCCGGGGGCGACTTCGACGAGGTGGTTGGGGACGAAGTCGAGCTTGGAGAACCAGAAGTGGGAGAGGCGGGTGAGGACTTCGCCTTTGCGGGGGATGGCGTTGGGCAGGACGCAGTCGAAGGCGGAGATGCGGTCGGTGGCGACGAGGAGGAGGGTGTCGCCGAGGTCGAAGACTTCGCGGACCTTGCCGCTGCGGAGCTTCGGGAAGCCGGGGAGTTCGAGGCTCAGGACGTCCATGGGATCGAAGGGACTTAAAGAACACGTTTCCCCGCCGGGGGCCAGTGGCAAAGTTGGGGAGTTGCCCCGGCGGGGGAGACGGTGGAATATTTCGGACGTGATCGCCTCCGCCGGAGATCCCGATCCGCTCGACGGGGGATCGCGAACGAGGCGCTTCCGCTGGCGATCGCGTCGGACGAGGCTTTTTTCGCGGCGGCGGATCGGTTGGTGCCCGCTTTGGGCGAAGAGGTCGCGGTGCTCGGATTGGGCGAGGCGCTGCATGGGGGCGAGGAGATTCTCCGGCTGCGCAACCGACTTTTCCAGCGGCTGGTCGAGAAACATGGCTATTCGGCCACCCCCATCGAGAGCAATTTTCCGCGGGGACGCGGGGTGGATGAATCTGTCCGCGGTTGCGGCTCCGCGCGCTATGAGGAGTTGAAGGAGACGGGCGTTGGCATGGCGTGGGCCAACTCACCACCACGCTGATCGCGCTCTCGTCGGGCGGCTCGGGCGGAGGGCTTGATCCGAAGAGGGCGCCGGTTGGGAAATGACGATACCGCCGGTCGGAACTGCGGACGCGGGTTGGAAGCCAGCTAGTCTTGGCTGCACCACGATGCGATTTCGCGCTCAGGCTTGTTTGGACGGGTTCCAACGGCGCAGGAACGCCATTCCCAGGAGGGCCGCTCCAAGGATCGCCCCCCATGCGCCGGGCTCGGGCACCGCGGTGTAGGTGAGGTTCAGGCTCTGGCCATCCAGGCTTTGGATGACGGCGAAGGCGCCGGCGCTTGCCGGGTCGTTGGAGAATGCGCTCGTGCCGATGACGAACTTGTCCGCGCGGAAGCCGCTGATCCCGCCGCTCGCCGTGGCGATCGTCCAGGTGTAGTTGGCGCCGGGAACGAAATTCGCGGCCGCGCCGGCGAGGTTGTCGAAGCCGAGCGAGCGGATGTCGATCACGAAGGGATTCGCGGGGCTGCTGTTGATCGTGAGCGCGCCCCCGATGTTCAGGAAATCCCAGTTCGTGCCGGCGGTGCCGGTGGCCGAATTGAGCTCCCACGCGTAGGCGCCGCCACCGTTCCACGTTTCGGCGGCGGTCGTGAGCGTGCCGGGGCTGTTGCCCGGCGAGATCGTGCCGGCGATGGTGACCGGGCCGGTGACGGTGCCGGAGCCGGAGAGGGTCTGCGCGGCGAGGATGGTGGTGCCCGCCGGATTCACGGCAAAGGTCGCGCCGCCGTTCACCTGGATGCGGGAGGAGGCGAGCGACCCGGTGCTGCCGAGGGACAGGGTGCCGGTCTGGATCGTGGTCGGGCCGGTGTAAGTGTTCGCGCCGGAGAGCGTGAGGTTGGCGGTGCCCGACTTGATCAAGCTGCCGGTGCCGCTGATGACGTTGGCGAAGTCGTAGGCCGAGCCGGTGTAGCGGATTTCGACCACGCCGTTGTTCGTGATGTCGCTGGCGAAGCGGAATGCCGTCGAGGTCGTCGCGCTGAGGACGAGCCGGCCGGCGTCGACCCGCACGTTGGCCCCGCTGATGAAGTTGAGGGTGCCCGCGAGGCTCAGCGTGGTGGTGCCCGTGCCCATGAATCGCAGCGTCGCTCCGGAAGTGGCCTGGACCCCGCGGATGAGCGTGACCGCGTCGGAGCGGTTGAACTCGAGCGCCGCGCCGTTGGCGATCGTCGCGTAAGCGTTCATGGCCGACCCGTTGTTGCTGAGGCGAACGGTGCCCGCGTTGACCGCCAGACGGGTCATCGTCTCGGTGCTACCGGCAAGATTCAGCGTGCCGGCGCCGGCTTTTTGCAGGGTGTAATTTGTTCCCGCAATGGGGCTCGCGAAGGTGAGGTCGTTGCCATTCGTGTCGATGACGCCGGAGGAAACGGTCAGCCGGGAGGAGACGTCGGACGCGTTGTTCGCTCCGAAGCGCAGGGTGGCGCCGTTGTTGACGCTGATGCCGCCGGTGCCGAGATTCGCCGGATCACTGAAGACGACCGCGCCGCCATTGACGGCGGTGCCGCCGGTGTAGGTCGCCGCGCCGGTGAGCGTGAGGGTGCCGCCCCCGGCCTTCGTGAACGAGCCGTCGCCGAGGGCGTTGGCGAGGGAGAGCGTGGTGTCGCGCCCGTTCGCGTCGAGCGTGAAGTTGCCGTCGAGGCGGATCGCGCGGTCGTTGAGACCGAAGTCTCCGTCCAGGCGGAGGGTGCCATTCTGGAAGACGAGCGTGCCCGAAGCCGCGCCGAGATTGGCCTGGCGGCTGATGGCGAGCGTGGCGCCATTCGCGACGATGGTGTCGCCGGTGTAGGTATTCGTGCCGCTGAGCCCGAGGGCGCCGGCATTGCCGCCCGCGAAGACCGTGAGGCTGCCGGGACCGCTGATCGCGCCGCGCAGATACGAATCGCCGCCGCCGCCGTCGGGATTGTTCATGATGATCGCGCGGTTCGCCGAGAGGACGATGTCGCTCGTGAGATCGGTGTAACGCCCGAGGCCGAAATCGCCGGTGATGGTGAGCGGATTCGTGATCGTCCGGCCCGTGCCGACGGCCCGGATCGTTCCTCCGGCCAGCGTGAGCCCGCCGGACCCCAGCGCGGTGTCGCTGCCGACCTCCAACGTGCCGCCCTGCAGGACGACGTTGCCGGTGAAGAGCTCGTTCGAGCCGGTGAGCGTGAGCGTGGACCGGAGCTGGGTCACGGTGCCGGTACCGCTGAGGGTATTGCCGAAGGCGCGGGCCGTGGAGCGATCGAAAACGAGGGCGCCGTCCACGATCAGATTGGCGGAGAGATTCCCCACGGAGACGAATTCGGGGTCGTTGATCTGGCGAAGGGTCGCCCCCGGGGCGATGCGCACCGCGTTGGCCGACGAAAACGAGCCGGAGAAGTCGCTCGTGCCGGTGAGCGTGAGTTGTCCCGCACCCACTTTGCTCAACGAGCCCGCACCGCTGATCGAGGCGATGGAGACATCGAATCCGTTGGTATCGATGCGGCCGAATTTTTGACGAGTCACCACGACGGTCTGCGCGAGGTCCAGCGGGGCCAGGGCCTTGAGGATGCCAATCGTGGTCTGCGCGCTGAAAGTGATGGGGGCTCCGGCGTCGCCGAGGGCCGCCCGGTCGGCAATCGCGAGGGTGCCGTCCTGGATGTTGGTGCCCCCCGTGTAGGAATTGGCGGCGGAGAGAGACAGCGTGTTGCTGCCGGTCTTCGTCACAGACCCGGAACCGCTGATGACCCCGGCGAAGTCCTGATTGAGCGAGCTATTGAAAACGAGCGCGCCGTTGTTGGTGACGTTCCCGAGGATCGAGCCGCCCGTTCCCCCGGCGCCGATTTGCAGGGTGCCCTGGGCGATCGTGGTCTGGCCGGAAAAGGAGTTCGAGCCGGTGAGGATCAACGTGCCGGCGCCGCGCTGCTCCAGCCCGCCCGTCCCGGAAATGCCGCCCGCGAAGGTGATGGTGTCGCTGCGATTGAAGGCGAGGAGCCCGTTGTTCGCGATGTTTCCCACGAGGGAGCCCGTGGTGTTGCCGGCACCGATCTGCAAGGTTCCGGCGGTGATGAGGGCGCCCCCGGTATTCGTGTTCGCGCCGGTGAGCGTGAGCGTGCCCGCGCCGCGCTGCTCCAACGTGCCAAGCCCGGAGACCGAGCCCGCGTAGGTCACGTCGTCGCGGCGGTTGAAGGCCACGTTCGCGTCGGAGAGGACGTTCGAGGTGATCGAGCCGGTGGTGCCGCCGTCGCCGATCTGCACGCTGCCCTGCAGGACCCGCGTGTCGCCGGTGTAGGTGTTGTTGCCCGTGAGGATGAGGTTTCCCGAGCCGCGCTGCTCGAGCGCACCCGCGCCGGAGATCGCTCCGGCCACGGTCGTTTCGTCGCTCCGGTCGAAGGCGAGCAACCCGGCGTTGACGATGTCGCCGCTCCCGAGCGTGCCCGCCGTGCCGCCGCTGCCGACTTGCAGCGTGCCCTGGTCGATGACCGTGCCGCCGGTGTTCGTGTTGTTGCCGGTGAGGGTCAGCGTCCCCGCGCCGAGCTTGGTGAGCGAACCGCCCGCGCTGCCGAGGCGGGAGGCGAGCGTGACGGCCTGCCCGTTCGTGTCGAGGCGGTAGGCCTGGCCGTCGGCGTTGCTGAAGCGTGCGGAGGTGTCGGCGGTGTTGCTGGAGCTGAACTGCAGCGTTCCGCCTAGAAAGGAGATCGGGCCGCTGGTCCCGATGGCGTTGGCGCTGCCGAGGGCGAGCGCGCCGCCCTCCAGGATGGTGCCGCCGGTGTAGCGGTTGCTGCCGCTGAGGGTGAGCGTGCCCGGGCCGGTCTTCCGGAAGGTGAGCGTGCCGGCGCCATCTTCCAAGGCCCCGGCGTAGGTGGTCGCGGCGGCCTGGTTGGCGGTGAGGATGGCGGCGCCCGCGGTGCCGTTGGTGATCGAGGCGCCGGAGCCGCCGCTGAGCCCCGTGACGGTGAGGCTCCGGCCCCCGAGGTCGAGCGTGCCGCCGTCGAGGGTGAGATTGCCGATGGCCGGGGTGTTCGTGAACTGCAGGGTGCCCGCCTCGATGACGGTGCCTCCGTCGTAAGCATTGCCGCCCGCGAGGATGAGGGTGCCGAGACCCAGCTTGGTCAGCGAGCCGCCCGCGCTGTCGAGCCCCGAGGCCAGCGTGACCGTCTGTCCGTTGGTGTCGAGGCGATAGGCCTGGCCGGCGGCGCCGCTGAACCGCGCGGAATAGTCGGTCGTGTTGCTCGAGGTGAATTGCAACGCCCCGCCGGTGAAGTGAATCCGACCGCCGGCGCCGAGCGCGCCGGCGCTGCCGAGGGAAAGCGTGCCGGCGGCCAGGGTGGTGTCGCCGGTGTAGGTGTTGCCGCCGGTGAGCGCGAGCGTGCCTTGCCCAAGTTGAACGAGACTGCCCGGGCCGCTGATGACGCCGCCATACGCGACCGCATCGGAGCGGTTGAACGCGAGGGAGCCCCCGTTGACGACGCTGGCGCCGGAGATCGATCCCGCGGCGCCGCCGTTGCCGATCTGGAGCGTGCCGGCGGTGATCGTGGTCGCACCCGTGTAGGTGTTGCCGCCGAGGAGGGTGAGCGTCCCCGGGCCCGTTTTCGTCAGGGCCACCGTGCCGCTGCCATCTTGCAGGACTCCGGCGTAGGTGGTGGACGCGGCCTGGTCGGTCGTCAAAGTCGCCGCGCCGGCGGCGCCATTGGTGATCACGCCGCCGCTTCCGCTCAGACCGGCGACGGAAATGCCGTTGCCGCCGAGATCGAGCGTGCCTCCATCGACCGCGAGGCCACCCGTCCCGAGAGCGGCGGCGTGGCCGAGCGAGAGCGTGCCGGCGGTGAGCGTCGTGCCGCCGGTGTAGGTGTTGGACCCGCGGAGGACGATGGCGCCGATGGGATTCGCGCCCGCGTCAAACGTCAGGCGGTGGGCGCCGCTGATCACGCCGCTGAAGGTGGATGAGGTCGGGCCGCTCGAGTCGGGGTTCGCGGAGGTGATCGTGAGGTCCGCGCCGAGCACGGCGGGGCCGGAGAAATTCGTCAGCCGGCCCAGCGTGAAGCTTCCATCGAGCGCGAGGTCATTGGCGAGGTTGCGGGCGGCCCCGCCCGCGCGAATGCCGCCGCCGGTGATCGTGATGGGCCCGGTGCCGAGAGCGGTATCGCTGCCGATGCTGAGCGTGCCGGCGGTGATGACGGTATGGCCGTAGCTGTTCGAGCCGGTGAATTCCGTCGTGCCGGGCCCGTCCTGGCGCACGGTGCCGGGGCCGGAGATCGCGCCCGCCACGGCGACGAAATCGCCGCGGTTGAACGACAGGGTGCCGTTGTTCGTGATGGCACCGGCGATCGAGCCGGTGGTGCCTCCGTTGCCGACCTGCAGCGTGCCGCCATCGATCGACGTGCCGCCGGTTTGGCTGGCCGCGCCCGTGAGAATCGTGAGACCGCTCCCGACGCGATTGAACGCCCCCGCG
The DNA here is from genome assembly GCA_964247025.1 of uncultured Chthoniobacterales bacterium. Taxonomy (GTDB): domain Bacteria; phylum Verrucomicrobiota; class Verrucomicrobiia; order Chthoniobacterales; family JAATET01; genus JAATET01. The sequence goes on along the minus strand of CAXTSM010000013.1, from coordinate 71,332 downwards.
CCGACGATGTTTCCGGAGATCGTGCCGGTGCCCGTCGCGGTGAAGCTCGTGCCCGCCGCAAGATTGACGGATGACGAAGCAAGCGAGCCGCTCAAGGACAAGGCACCCGCCTGGACATCCGTGGTGCCGGTGTAGGAATTCACGCCGCCCAGCGCGAGCCGGCCGGCGCCCATTTTGATGACATTGCCGGTGCCGGAGATGCCCGCCGCGAGCGTCACGTCATCGGAGCGATTGAAGACGAGCACGGAGTTGTCGACGATGGGCCCCGCGAGCGAGCCGGTGGTGCCCCCGTCGCCAAGCTGCAAGGTGCCGGCGCGGATGGTGGTGGCGCCCGTGAACGAGTTGCTGCCCGTGAGGGTGAGCGTGCCGGTGCCGACTTTCGTAAGCGTGCCCCCGGTGCGCGCGGAATTTCCTCCCGCGTCGCTGATGTTCCCCGCGAAAGTCGTGCTGGCATCGTCCCCGCCGACGGTCAGCGAACCTCCGCCGAGCGTGACGTCCGATCCAGCCACGCTGCTGAGCAGAATGGGCCGTTGCGTGGTGCCGTTGAGGTCCAGAACCGTCCCGCTCGCGGTGAGATTGAATTTGCCGCGGTCGGCCCCGACCACCGACGTCTCCAGCCGCAGCGTGCCCGCGGCAATCGTCGTGAGTCCCGAGTAATCCATCGCTCCGCCGAGGATGAGCGTGCCCGCGCCGGTCTTCGTGAGCGATCCGCCGGAGCTCACCAAGCCGGTGCTCAGCCGGACAACTTGGCCGTTGGTGTCGAGATTGAACTGCTGGTTATCGGCGGTCGCGAAGCGCGCGGAATAGTCCACGGCATTGGCCGCACTGAATTGCAGGGTGCCGCCGGTGAAGGAAATGGTGCCCCGCGAGCCGAGCGCGCCGGCGTGGCCGAGGGCCAGCGTGCCAGCCTCCAGCGACACACCGAGATCGCCGGTGCCTCCGCCGTTCAGCGTGACCGTGCCCGGGGTCGTCTTGCGCAGCACCGCGCCGGGCACGCCGGAGATTTCCCCGGAAAAGGTGCCGGCCTGGAAAACGGACTCGCCCGCGGGGAGAAAAATCGCCCCGCCGACGGCCTGGCCGTTCTGGGCTTCCCGCAGGATGGCGTTTGGATTGCCGGCGAGGGAGGCCCCCGCCAATCCCGCCGTGACGCCCGAGCCGCCCTCCGAGCCGCCCGCGAAGGTCAGCGACGCGCCGTTGTCGGACCGCACGAAGATCGCGCCGCCCAGGGCCGCGCCGCCGCCGCCGCCGCCTGCTCCGGGGATGGAGGTGAAAAACCGCGGCACGTAGCTGCCGCCCGATCCGCCGTAACCGGCCGAATTGCCGTTGCGCGTGATCCCGCCGCCCCCGCCGCCGCCGAAACCGCCGTTGGCCCCGGGAGATGAGCTGCTCGCGGCGGGGTCGTAAAACGCCCCGCCGCCCCCGCCTCCGCCGCCATAGCCGCCACTGCCGCCGCCCGCGCCGCCGCCGTCGCCGTTGATCCCGCCGCCCCCGCCGAAGTCGCCGCCATTGCCCCCGCGCCCGCTGTTCGCATCTATTCCCGCGGAAGCGCCCCCGCCCCCGCCGTAAACGCCGCCATTGGCTCCGCTGTTGACCGTGAAAGCGGGGTCATAGGTGCCCCCGCCCCCGCCGCCGCCGGTCGATCCGCCGGTCGGATTGGGATCGCCCACGCCGGATTGCGCCCCTTTGCCTCCGCCCGCGCCGCCGCCGGGAGTCCCTCCATCGGTCGTGCCGCCGCCGCCCCCGCCGGTGAAGCCGAGGCCATTGCCGCCGTTGCCGACGATGCCGCCGCCTCCGCCGGACGAGTTTTGATCCCCCGTGCCGCCGTTTCCGCCATAACCGCCGCCGCCGCCGGCGCCAAACCGGCCGCCGTTCCCGCCGTTGCCCCCAAGCCCGCCGCCGCCGCCGGCCGACACCGAGCTGTTCATGACCACGCCGTCGCCGCCGTGGCCGCCCTGCGCGGTGTTTCCCGAAAGCGTCAATCCCGCCACCGTCACCGCGCCCTTGCTGACGAAAATCGCCCCGCCCGCGCCCAGGCCGCCTCCCGCGGAGACGCCGCCATCGCCGCCCTTGGCGAAGCCATTGGCGATCGTGACGTTGTTGATCTTCACCGCGTCGCTGGAATTGACCGTGTTCACGAAAAAGACCCGGTAAAGACCGTTGCCGCTGATCGTGTTTCCCGCGCCGCCATCGATCGTCATCCCCGTCGTGATGACCTGGAGCGCGCTGGTGAGCGTGATCGTGCCCAGGTTGTCGTTCAACGCGATCGTGCTGCCCGCATCGGAACTGGCCCGGGCGATCGCCCAGCGCAGCGTGCCCGCGCTGCCGTCGTCCGCCGCGCTCGTGACGGTGTAGGTCGCCGCGGGCAGCGGCGTGCCGAGGAGAAGAGCGAAAAGGCACGCCAGAGCGCGCCGTGGGAAAAAAGGCTTCAATTTAGTATATGTCTGCAAGAAGGGTGATCTGCGGTGAGTTTGCGCTCGGCAGGGCCGACGTTTGGCACGCGGGGTGGACCTCTCGCACACGTCCTCCCGCTTGACCACCCCCTCTTTTCGAGGAAACGCCTTCACGGTGACGGCTTCGTCACGCTCCCGAGGGTTTCTAAAAATGACATCGGCAACGTCATCATCGTCGTCTCCGACTTTCAAACAGCTCGGAAACGTCCGTCGATCAGGTCGTAAACTTCCGCCTTGAGGAAGCTCTGCTAGCTCGTGTCGTGATAGAGCTTGTCGATCTCATCGACCATAATGATGGAAGTGGGTGCCGCAAAACGATTCGAGGGTCGGAGTGGTCCCGAAAACGAGCCAAGTCAGACTGAGGAAAACACTGCGCTTCCATTTGGTATCGAATAAGGTAGTAAGTTTCTCGCAAATGGGTTCAAAACCCGGAACTACTACATCTGCTGCCGACATTTACTCCCTTAATAGCTCGCGAGAAGGTTTTCGTCGTGAACAATCCTTGTTTCATTGATCTCTTCTGCGGCTGCGGCGGTTTCAGCTTGGGCATGAAAAGAGCCGGTTTTGAATTGCTCGCTGCGATCGATTTCAACGCAGAGGCTACGTTGGTTTATAAAAAAAACTTTCCTGAGGTGTCCAACGTCCTTTCCAAGGACATGACCAAGTATTCCCCTGCTGAACTGGCCGAGTTGATCGGCAAGAAGCATGTCGACGTCATTGTAGGTGGCCCGCCATGCCAAGGATTCAGCACGGCTCGTCAGGTCGATGGAGCCAATAGCGGTGAACGCTTAAAGGATGACCCTCGGCGTTTGATCTAGATCGCTTCGGGACAGGATTGAAAAAACCAAGAAGATTTTTGACGATCGAATCGAGTTTGCGGTGGAGGTAGACCCGCTCAAAATGTAATTTGAAACTCGCGAGGGGCCATGTGGCTTTTGCGCTTGAACAGCAAGTTCGCCGAGAGCCAGATGAGATGTGGTGTAAACCACTTTCGCTACCATCGGCGAAGAAGGCAAGTTATTCGATTTCGCGCACGAAGTGGGTGTTTTGGGGGTTGGATCAAGAGCGTCTCAGTAACTGATGATTATCGAAGCCAAACTTCTCCGTTTGGAGAGCGGAGAAGAATACATGCAAAGGCTCGTGATGCAGGACTGGGTAGATGTTCAGGAAGAGTATTACCGATATTTCGCCTTGGACGATGCTGGCGTTGTTGTCGTGATGATCGTGATCGCGGAATTTCTAGCCTGCAAGATAACGTGGCTTATCAGGGCTTAGAGAGCTCCACTCTTGAACGTCGACTGAGCAGATACGTGTTTGTCAATGCGTTAACTTCCATAACTCGGGTTGGGGTAAAAGCCGCTCATAATCGAAAGGTCGAAGTCGGAAAGTTGCTGGAAGATTGTGGTCGTTCAGACTTTCTCTGCAAGTCATGAGCCATTGGACATCGATTTTGACTCGATGACGATGTCGGCGTAGCTCAGGCTCTCGGGCTTCGCGAAAGCTCACCATGGAATCGGATAGAGACACTCCCGAGGCGCGGCTTCGGCATTGCGGCGTTTGCCTGGATGACGTCGAGGAGAGCTTTGCCCGCAGCAGCGGGCCGGGGGGGCAGAATGTCAACAGGTGCTGGCCCAATTCACCAGAAAACTTCACTTCCCCCGCTCCGGCGAGGACAGGAGAAGCTCAGGATGGAAAATCACACCCATCCCACAAAAACAAAGTCTCTTGCCTATTCCTACATCCGCTTCTCTTCGCCGCAGCAGATGCAGGGCGACAGCCTGCGCCGCCAGACCGACGCGAGCGAAGAATACGCCGCCGCGAACGGCCTTCGCCTTGATTACAGCCTGAATCTCCGCGATCTCGGAGTCAGCGCTTACCGGGGCCGAAATGCTGCCGAAGGCGCACTCGCCGGTTTCTTCACCGCGATTCAAACCGGCTACGTCGCCGTAGGCTCCACCCTGCTCGTCGAATCTCTCGACCGGCTGAGCCGCGACCAAATCAGCTACGCGCTCACGCAATTCCTCTCGATCATCAACGCAGGCGTGACCGTGGTCACCCTCATGGACCGCATGGTTTACAGCCAAGAGGCCATCAACGCGAATCCCGGCTCCCTCATGATGTCCATCGTCATCATGATGCGAGCGCACGAAGAATCCGCGACCAAGGGACGACGCGTCGCACAAGCTTGGGCAAAAAAGCGCCTCGTAGCTGCCGAATCCAAAACCCCGCAGAGCAAACTCTGCCCCGGCTGGCTCCAGCTGACCGAAGATGCTGACGGCAAAAAATCTTACGCCGTGATCCCGGAACGAGCTGCGGTGCTCATCCGAATCTTCGAGCTCGCTGCCGAAGGTCTCGGAAAGCGTCTGATCGCAAGAGCCCTCAAACGGGAGGGTATCAAGCCTCGGGGAGACGGAGATCAATGGGCCGACAGCTCCGTGCTCTATCTCGTCAACTGCAAAGCTGCGATTGGCATTTACCAGCCCCACTGCCTCGATTCTCTCACTCGCCGCCGAATTCCGCAGGAACCCATCGAAGGCTACTATCCGCAGGTCGTTCCGCTCGAGCTTTGGCAACGAGCCCATCAGCGGGAAAAAGCGCCGGTCGGCCCCCGGTCTCCCAAGACAAGCAACCTGTTCACCGGTCTCATCATCGACGGCTACAGCGGTTACAAAATGCACTACATCGACAAGATGTCCGTTGGACAAAAACGTGATCGCGGCGTGCAGAGATATCTCTACACCTCCAACACCAGACCTGATGGCGTCAAAGCCCAATTCTGGCCCTATCTACATTTTGAGAAACTCGTTCTCGACCACCTGCGCCAACTCGACTGGTCAACGCTCGCGAACAAAGGTCCAGACCTCGCAAGCACAAACATCGAACGCCAGATCACCGAAGCCGAAATTCGCGCCGCGAAATCTCAAGCGGACATAGACAAATTCTTCGATGCCATGGGCGACATGTCCGACATTGTCCGGAAAGCCGCCACTGCGAGGGTCAACAAAATGGCGGAGGAACTGGAGGAGACTCAGCGCACGATCGAAGAACTCCAGCGACATCGGGATTACCACGCCGCCGCCCAAAATTCCGTCGCCGAGGGTATCGAAGAATTCAAACAGCTCATCGATGGTGGCGATCCCAACAGCCGGCTTGCGCTGCAAATGGAAATCCGCCGTCGCATCAAATCCATCACGGCATACCGCTACGGTCGCGCCCCGGAATTTAAGGGGACCGACGTGGAGAATCTCGACTGGCCTTACGTCGTCATCGAATACCGGAACGGGATGAAGCAACGCCTGATGTCCTCGCCGGTCCGAAATCCTCAAAAGCCGATCACAAAGAAGACGGACTCGAAAAAGACAGTCTAACCGTCCTGCACCCTGCCGCGGAGTTTCTTGCTTTCACCGCGACGGCGTTTGGACTCGACCATTCTACGCTTCAATCCAAGCGAGCGGCGGTTGGCCTGAGCTCGCTTTTTTGAACGATCGGCAGCCCGTTCCTGCCGACGAGCCTCGTCCAAAGCCTCGAACTTTCCTGCCAGACGCTCCCAGGCAGCCCGGCGGTTCATCTCACGCGACCGATGCTCGGAGGCGACCACATTGACTCCCGTAGGCCGGTGGGCCAGCCGCACGAGCGTCTCCACTTTATTTACATTTTGCCCTCCTGGCCCGCTGCTTCGGGCAAAGCTTTCCTCAACATCATCAGGATTGATGCCGCAAAGTCGGAGGCGAGCTTCAGGAGTAGGACATGGTTTCATTGTGACTGACGAGTCGTTATCATGCTCGAAATCACAGCTGCCATCAATAACGCCGACGCCGCCGAAAGATCCCAGGGAGCATAGCTCTCCGGGAGTTTTTTTTGTTGCCTCCCACCACCCCAATCGGGGTTTTTCTCGCCAATTTACTCTTAATTTGACAGCGTATCACACTTGTGCATCTACCCAGACAACTTTGAATGCCACCTAAAAGAGACTGATAAATCTTGTTTTCCTGAAACGCGATACTCGTTCCCCGCATGAACAAGAAAGACCTCAGCGAGCGCGACATTTGCACCAAGTTCATCACGCCTGCTGTTCAGGCGGCTGGCTGGCAGCAGCATCAGTTTCGTGAAGAGGTGAAGTTGACAAAAGGACGCGTCATCGTGCGCGGCCAGATCGCGACCCGCATCGAGAACCCCAATGCCCAAGGCGGACCAAAACGAGCGGACTACATCTTCTACGGGCTGCCGAATCTTCCGCTCGCGGTTTTGGAGGCAAAGCGGAACATCTTCGAAGTTGGGCACGGTATGCAGCAGGCGCTCGCCTACGCCGAGATGTTGGATGCCCCCTTTGCAATCAGTTCCAATGGTGATGGCTTTCTCATCCATGACCGCACCGGCATTACCCAGCCGGTCTCGTGGGAAGTCACCCTCGAGCATTTTCCCACGTATGACGAGTTGTGGGCCATCTACCAGCAGTGGAAGCAACTCACCAAACCGGAGGAACTGAGCCTCATCGCACAGCCCTACCATATCGACTCCACCGACAAGGAGGCACACTACTACCAGAAAGTCGCCATCAATCGCACCGTCCAAGCTATCGCCCAGGGCGTTCAGCGCATACTGCTCGTCATGGCCACCGGCACGGGCAAGACCTACACCGCTTTTCAAATCATCTGGCGGCTGTGGAAGTCGAAGACCAGGAAGCGCATCCTCTTCCTCGCGGATCGCAACATTCTGGTCGATCAAACGATCCAGCAGGACTTCGCCCCCTTCGGTGAAAACATGCACAAGATCACCAACCGCGAGGTGAAGAAGAACTATGAGATCTATCTCTGCCTTTATCAGGCAGTGACTGGAAAAGAGGAGTGGAAGCAAATCTACAAACAATTCCCTGCTGATTTCTTCGACCTCGTGGTGATTGACGAGTGCCATCGCGGAAGCGCCGATGAAGACTCCGCATGGCGGGACATTCTCGACTATTTCACATCGGCCACACACATCGGCCTGACTGCCACACCCACGGAGACCAAGGATGTCTCCAACGAATTATATTTTGGCAAGCCGCTGTTCACCTACTCGCTCCGACAGGGCATCGCCGACGGCTTTCTCGCTCCTTACAAGGTCATCCGCGTCGTCTCGGATGTCGATGCTCTCGGCTACACGCCCGAGAAGGGCAAGGTCGATAAACTCGGCCAAGCCGTCGAACAACGTCATTACAACACAAAAGACTACGACCGAAACCTGATCCTCACGAAGCGCACAGAGTTCGTCGCCAGACGCGTCTGGGAATATCTTGAAGCCACCGATCCCATGGCCAAGACCATCGTTTTCTGCGACGACCAGCCGCACGCCGAACGTATGCGACAGGAATTGGTGAAGCTCATTCCAGAAGCCGCCAGCAACCGCCGCTACGTTGTCCGCATCACTGGTGATGACACCGAGGGCAAGGCGCAGCTTTCTTACTTCATCGATAACGACGAGCCCTTCCCCGTCATCGCCACCACCTCGAAGCTCCTTGCCACTGGTGTAGATGCCAAGACATGCAAGCTCATCGTCCTCGATCAAAACATCGAGTCCATGACCCAATTCAAGCAGATCATCGGGCGCGGAACTCGCATTCGTGAGGACTACGGCAAGCTCTTCTTCACCATCATGGATTTCAAAGGGGCCACTCGCCTCTTTCAGGACAAAAACTTCGATGGCGAGCCCGTGATGGTTTACGAGCCAAAGCCCGATGAGCCCATTCTTCCGCCTGAGGACGGGGGCAGCGGGATTGGCGAAGACCCGGCACCCTACGGCGAGGACGACGCGAGCGGCGAGACCGGAGGCGACGAGGGCAACACCGGCGGCGGCACTGCTGGCGGACGCACACGCTACGTCATCGACGACGTAGCCGTGGGGAGCGGAGTCGAACGCTCCCAATACCTTGACGAGAACGGCAAGCTCATCACCGAGGATTACCGTGTCTATCTAAGAGACGACATTCAGAAGACCCTCCGTCAGCAATTCACCAGCCTCGATGATTTTCTCCTCCGTTGGAACGATGCCGAGCGGAAACAGGCGGTCATCGACGAACTCAGGGAACACGGCATCCCCATTTCTGTTCTCTCCCAAGCCGTCCCGAATGGCACCGAGCTGGACGTCTTCGACCTCGTTGCCCATATCGCTTTTGATGCCGCACCGCTCACGCGGAAGGAGCGGGCGGACAACGTAAAAAAGCGCAACTACTTCGCCAAATACGGCGACCAAGCCCGCGCCGTTCTCGAAGCTTTGCTCGAAAAATACGCCGACCACGGCATCACCGACATCGAAGACCCCGCCATTCTCGAACTTCCTCCCTTCTCAGAGCTGGGCAGCAAGACCCACATCCGACGAGGAATTTTTGGCAGCAACGAAGCCTACTCGAAGGCCATCACCGAACTCGAACACGCCCTCTACGACCGACAGGCCGCCTGACGCTCCGACTCTTTACCCGTATTCATGAATCTCAGCAGCACCATCAAATCCATCCAGGACATCATGCGCAAGGACGACGGCGTCGATGGGGACGCCCAGCGTATTGGCCAGCTCACCTGGATGCTGTTCCTCAAAATCTTCGACCAGTGCGAAGAGACTTGGGAAGACGATGCCGCAGACCGACGCAAAAAATATAAGTCACCCATTCCCGAAGACTGCCGCTGGCGAAATTGGGCCAAATACATTGAAGACCAGCAGGGCAAGAAGAAACCCCGCAAGCCCGCGAGCGAGCTCATTAAATACGTAAACGATGTCGTCTTCCCTGGCCTTAAGGAGCTCGACATCGACGACGCCGCGACCCGCGCAGTTCGGGGTGAGAAGGAAGGAAAACCAAGGGAACAAGCCAAAGTAATCGCCGCGGCGAAGGCCAAGGTCGTGCGCGATGTCTTCCAGGATGCCAACAACTACATGAAGTCCGGCACCCAGATGCTGGCCGTCATCGAGAAGTTGGATGAAGCCGTCAACTTTCACGACATCAAGAGCCGGGGCCAGCTTGGCGACGTGTATGAGCAGATCCTCAATGACCTGCGCAGCGCCGGAAATGCCGGGGAGTTCTACACCCCGCGAGCCATCACCGAGTTCATGGTGAAGATGGTCAACCCCAGCCTCAAGAAGCGCGAGACCGTGCTTGACCCCGCTTGCGGCACCGGCGGCTTCCTCACTGCCACCATCGCGCATTTGGAAGGGCAGATCAGTAAGAAGTCTGGCGCGCAAGACCGCAAGGCCATTGCTCAGTGCATTCGCGGCATCGAGAAAAAACAACTCCCCCATCTCCTCTGCGTCACCAACATGATGCTCCACGGTATCGACGTGCCCAGCATGATCGAACACCGCAACACCCTCGCCAACGGGTGGAACGACTGGAAGCTCACCGAGCGCGTCAACTGCGTCATCACCAATCCCCCGTTCGGCGGCATGGAAGACGACGGCGTGGGCAGCGATTACCCGAGCGACATCCGCACTCGTGAGACGGCGGACATGTTCCTCGTCCTCATCGTTAAAAAGCTTCTCGCCGTCAAAGGTGGGCGCGGAGCCGTCGTCCTACCCGATGGCACACTCTTTGGAGAGGGCGTGAAGGCCAAGGTGAAGAAGCTGCTCATGGAGGAGTGCCACCTTCACACCATTATCCGCCTGCCCAATGGCGTCTTTGCTCCTTACACCAGCATCAAGACCAATCTCCTCTTCTTCACCAAGGGAAAACCCACCGACACCATCTGGTTCTACGAGCATCGCTACCCCGCAGGCGTGAAAAGCTACAGCAAGACCAAGCCCCTGCGCGTCGAGGAATTTGAGCCTATCGAGAAATGGTGGGGCAGTGAGGCAGATGGCTTCACCGCACGAACCGAGTCCGAACAGGCGTGGAAGATCGACTTCAAGACCCTCAAGCGGGAGGCCGAAGCCAAGGCCAAACCGCATTGGGAAAAAGCCGAATCCCTCAATAACGAAGCCGCCTCGCTTGGCAACAAAGTCAAAGACTTGCGTGAATCCATCAAAGGCGAAAAGGACCTGTATCAGCGCACTAAGGCTGAACTCGAAATCTCCACGTTCAACGACCGGATCGAAGCCCTCCGGCAGCAAGCCCGGGAGCAGCAGTCCATAGGCGACCGACACTTTTGGCCTATCTACAACCTCGACATCAAGAACCCCAACACTGCTGAGGAAGAAACCCCCGATGCCGACAAGCTCCTCGCAAAATACAAAGCATTGCTGGGTGAGATCGACAAGACGCAGTCCAAGCTTAAAGCCGAGTTCTCGTCCGCACTGGCCCATCATCTTGAGTCCGAAGAGCCAGCTTGATGAATGCTAACCTATTCTTAACGAACTTCGAGCATATAGCTACGGCACCTGCGGGGGTCAAACGGCTCCGTGACCTTCTTCTACATCTCGCAATCTCGGGACGACTTGTGCCCAGAAAATCGAGTGAAGGGGAAGGGGGTGCAACAATTGCAGAAGCTGCAACTCTCAAAGATGCTTATCGGGCCAAACACGAACTCAAGCCGAGCGGATCAGACAGACCTCTGGCTGAAACCGAGATTGATTTTGAAATTCCCTCGTATTGGAAATGGGAGCGTCTCGGCAACATCGCTTGCTACATTCAACGCGGAAAAGGCCCGAGGTATGATGCCGCCGGAAAAATCCGCGTCGTCTCGCAAAAATGTATTCAGTGGTCAGGCTTTGATTTTTCTTCGGCTCGGCGCATCAGCGACGATTCTGTGAAGGATTACAATCACGAGCGTTTCCTTGTGAGTGGCGACATCTTGTGGAACTCCACAGGGACCGGAACCGCAGGCCGCCTCGCTCTCTATCCAGGAGCAAATGAGCAGGTGGTGGTAGACTCTCACGTAACGATCATTCGACTCACCAACTTCGTGCCCGCTTACGTTTGGAGCTATCTCGCCTCTCCCACCATCCAGCAGCGGATGATTCCAGGCCAGGAGAAATCGATGGTGACAGGCACAACCAACCAAGTTGAACTTTCCGCCACCAAGGTCTCCGAGCTACCAATTCCTTGCCCACCTCTCGCCGAACAAAAGCGCATCGTGGCCAAGGTGGATGAGTTGATGGCCTTGTGCGATCAATTGGAGGCTCAGCAGCAGGAACAAAAACGGCGCTTCCCCGTGCTCTCCCGCACCAGTCACGCCCGCTTCGCCGAAGACCCTACCCCCGCCAACCTCAACCGCATCTTCGACGGAACCAGCACAGTCTCCCCCGCCGACCTCCGCAGGAGCATTCTCTCCATCGCAGTCCAGGGGCGACTTGTCGCTCAAGACCCAAATGACGAGCCCGCCGACCGTTTGCTCGCACGCATCCAAGCGGCTAAACAAGAGTCGAAGAAAAGGGGGGAGCTAAAAGCCGACAAGAAGGCGTGGGCAAAAGAATCAGATGACCCACCACACGTCCTGCCAAGAACGTGGCGCTGGGTCAGGCTTCAAGACGTATTTGAAATATCACGGGGCGGAAGTCCACGCCCGGCCGGAGATCCACGTTTCTTCGGTGGAAAAATCCCTTGGATAACCGTTGGGGAAGTCACAAAAGACTCCGGCAAATTCTTGAATGCAACGTCCGAAGGTCTGACTGAAGAAGGTGCCAATAGAAGCCGCTACATCAACCCGGGTGATCTATTATTGACTAACAGCGGTGCAACATTGGGTGTTCCCAAGATTAGTAAGATCAGAGGGTGTATGAATGACGGCGTTGCTGTGTTGAGACTCTTTCATTCGTTCGATCTTAATGATTTTGCATACCACTATTTAACACTTCAAACGCCTGTTTTTCGGAACGTGAAACAAGGAATGGGGCAACCGAATTTAAACACTCCAATTATCGCGGGGTGGTTTTTTCCCCTCGCTCCCCTCGCCGAGCAAAAGCGCATTGTCGCCAAAATTGATGAACTGATGGCTTTGGTGGACCATCTGGAAGCGCAACAGCAGGACCGGGACAAGCTGGCCAAAGCCTTCGCCAAAGCCTGCGTCGCCTCCTTCACCGGCACCACCCAACTTGAAAGACCCGAGAAAATGAAAGCACCTAAAACCGAATTGGTCTCCATAGTGACCCTCGGCAAAAAGCCCAAGGCCAACGGCGATGCTCCGCTGGCTCAGCTCCTTATCCAGAACAAAGGCACGCTGCCCGCTAAATCCCTCTGGCAGCAATCCGACTATAACAAAGACATCTCCGCCTTCTACCAGCAACTGAAAACCGAAATCGCGCAAGGCTGGATTGCACTACCCGCCGAAGCCGAAATGAAAATTCTGGAAGACGCCTAATGCACCTAAGCCGCCTCAAGATACGAGAATTCCGCAACCTGCGAGACTTCGAGATCACCTTCACCCCAACGGCCAAGGACGCCGACAGCGTTGTCCGTGAGTTCAAGAGCCACGCTGTCATCGGCCAAAACGGCTCCGGAAAGTCCAACATGATTGAAGCCATCGTGACGATCTTCCGCGACCTCGATCTGAACCAGAAAACCGAGTTCGACTACGAACTCGATTACTGGTGCCGGGGGCACTTGATCCGGGTGAATGGCGCGACAGGACGAGTTAACGTAACCGATAGTGATCTGGCCATCACACTTTGAGAAGGCACCGACTTCGCGATTTCCCATCTTTCCCGAGGCACCAATGCCAAGCGTTATCTCCCGAACCACGTGTTTGCCTACTACTCCGGAAGAAGTGAGCGAATCGAAGCCATCTTCCAGCAGCACCAACAGCGGTTCTACAAAGCACTGCTGGAGGGCAATGACGATCTGCTGCGCCGCCTGTTCTACTGCCGCACCGTGCACAGTCAGTTCGTTCTACTGGCCTATCTTTTGAGAGATGACGCAGAGTGCCGTCGCATCCTGTCGGACCTCGGTATCGAAGAATTGGAGTCCGTCCTTTTCGTCCTAAAGCGCCCCTACTGGTTCAAAACGGATCTGGCTGAGGAAATCCTCATGAATGGGGATAATCGCTTCTGGTATGCACGGGGGATCGTGCAGGAGTTTTTGAATGAGCTTTGGAAAGAGTGCATTGCGCCCATCGACCATAGCGAGAGCCGAATCCTTGATTTCCGGGGACGCAAGGAGACACAGGAACTGCTTTACCTCTTTGTGCCCGACAAGGATGCACTCAAGCGTATGGCTGCGGAGGTCGGAGCCGGAGAACCAGCCCGTTTTTTCAAATACCTCGAAAGCACTTACATTTCCGACCTCATCGACGAAGTGCGCATCAATGTGAAGCACCGCGACATTCATGGGCATCTCAACTTCACCCAACTCTCCGAAGGCGAGCAACAACTCCTCACTGTGCTGGGTCTAATGCGCTTCACCCACGAAGACGAGTCCCTCTTTCTCCTCGACGAGCCCGACACGCATTTAAATCCCATCTGGAAACTTCGTTACTTCGATGAAATCGACAAAGTCGTGAAGCTCCAGAACGACTCCGCTGCGGGAAGTTCCCAGCTAATCATCACCACCCACGATCCGCTCATGATTGGCAGTCTACGGAAAGAGCAGGTGCGAATTCTGCGGTGCGACAATGGCAAAACGACTGTGGAGATCCCGGACGAACATCCTCAAGGCATGGGGGTCGCTGGGTTACTGAAGAGTGAGCTATTCGGTCTGCCCTCAACATTGGACAGCCATACGCTCAAGCAGCTTCAGGAACGCAATGAGTTGCTCGCGCTAAAAGCCAAAAATGGCCTGACCCCGGAACAAGAGACCAGACTTAAGAAGCTACGAGCTGATTTGGATGATCTCGGTTTCTCCAAAGAGTATCGCGATCCTCTTTATCAATTATTCATCGAGAAGATGTATGAAGTGCGTAGCCAGCCATTGGACAAATTGCTGACTCCACAAGAGAAAGCTGCCCAAGAAGCGTTAGCTGAGAAGATCGTCGCCAAGATCGTCAAGACCGAGAAAACCGAAGAACTTTCGGCATTGGCCCAAGAACTTAAAATTGCTGTGACAAAGTAATGCGTAAGGTCACGATCCATGGGACCCCTCCGGCGAGCTGGGTGACAGATGCTGAGGCAGTAACGCAGCAATTGCGCGACGCAGCAGATCAAGATGCGCGGGACGTCATAATTGACGCGAACGAGGGACTGTGGAGAGACGATCGAATTCGCAATTGGTTGTTGGGTCAGTTTAATAACAAATGCTGGTATTCGGAGGCCCAAGATAGCGTCTCGTCGATCCACGTAGACCACTACCGCCCGAAGGGCCGAATTAAACAGGCGTTGGGGGCAGCCCCTGAATCCGGCTATTGGTGGCTAGCTTTTAATTGGGATAACTATCGAGTTTGCGGCCAATTACTAAACGTAAAAAAAGGTGATCTCTTCCCCATTATTGAGGGCGTTAGATGTAATGCTACCGATCCGGTTAGCTTACAGTTAGAAGCTCCGGCACTGATTGATCCTCGCACAGATCAAACGCGATTAATTTCCTACGATAAGGATGAAGACGCGTGCATTGCCGTAGCTGCAGCCAACATTAGCGATCCTGATGTAACTCGCGTGAAAGATACTATTGAAATAATGGGTCTAAATCTTCGCCCGCGACTGAATGCGAAGCGAAATGAATTTTGGGATAGATGCTTATTGAAAATCACCGATTACCGCAATGCTCCGGGGCCTCAGGCGCTTAGACTTGTGCATCAAGCTTTAGCGAAGGTGGAACTGCGAAAGATGGTCGAATATGACAAGGAGTTTTCGTCAGTTTGTGAGGCTTGTATTCGCAAAAATGCCCCGGAGTCATTGATTGCGGAGGTTTTTGATCCTCGGGACGATTAGCTATTTCAATTGTAATCTTTAATTCGCTTAGCCAATGAACGCTATCCGACTCACCCGATCCAGGCAGGACGTTCAGTCCTTCCTTTCGGTCCTAGGAGGGTTGCGGGAAACCCGCCTAACGGCGGTGCTCGGCTACCTTGTATCGAGATTTCCAAAAGAATTCGGGAACCTGCTGGGATTCGAGACCTCGCCAGCCGACGAAATATCCGTCGAGGAATCGGGGGATGGAGATCGCTACGACGTCCTGATCCGCGCCTCCGGAGAAATCCACATCATCGAGGGCAAAATCGGCCCGAAGCAAAACGCGGAGCAACTGCTCCGCTACATCAAAAACTGCCCTCGAAAACCCTCGCTCACCGTCATAGACGACGGCTCCGAATTCCGGCAGTTCGGCCAGCGCGATCTCGCCAAGGTCGCGCGCTCCGTCCGAAGCCTGCGATTCGTCACCTGGGCCGACGTGGCCCGCGTCTGCCAGACAGTCACCCGCTCCAAACGAAATCACAAAATCGACCCCGTGGGCACGATCGTCGCCCAGGAATTTTTCATCCACCTCCAAGAAAACCATATGACCGACGAACCCCGTCCCGAAATCTACCTACGTGACGTCAGCACGATCGACTCCGTGAAACTCTTCTTCCGGCATCACATCTACAAGTGTCAGCCCTCTTACTACAACTCGGCGAGACGGCATCTCTACTTCGCACCCTACTTCACACGACCGACGGCGAATCAGGTCCGCGAGGAAAACCTCGTTCCGTTGGGTGAAGGACTCTCCTTCATCGCCCAAATCCAAAAAACCCAGCTCGTAGACAAGAAGGACGTACTCGCCTGCCTTCGCGCAGAAAAACATCCGAATCCCGAAGAGGCGACCAAGCTCATCCGCGAACGCCACCGGGAGGATGAAGTCCTTCTCATGACACTCGGAGAACCCCGCCTCCTTTTCGTCTCCCCGATCACCAAAGCCAAACTTCACCGTGTCGAACCGCGCTTCACCAACGGAGCCATGGGTTCGCGATCCTGCTCTTTCGACCTTCTGCTTCAGGCGTCGCAATAGGCGCGCCAACCGTCTCACCTACCGCACACCCCATCGCCATTCTAGGCAACCTCCGGACCAGCAGGGTTGCCCTTCTTCAATTCCACCACCCTCTCGGAAAGCCGCTTGTTCTCTGCACGCAATCGCTGGATTGCCTCATCCGTCACTCGCAACTGAGCCTCGGTGGCCTCCGCCTTCTCCATCAACTCCACCGAACCTTGAATCAAGCTCTGGACTTGGTGCTTCAGCTTGTCGTTCTGGTCCTGAAGTGCGGTCAGGTTGGGGGATGGCTTCGGCTCGGCAACCTCGATCCCAAGGATGCCGGTGATTTTGACAAAAATCTTCCAGATTTCCTTGCCGACACCTCGCAGCATCGCGACCAAAGAAGGTATCGCAGCCACCTTCTCAAAAAACGAGCGTGTCTCATCTGTGATCGTTCGCAGGTCAGAATTCTCCCTCTCCAATTCACCCGACCGGGCAACGTGCTGTTGAGTCACCTGACGCGCCTTCGCCAACAGACGCTCCGCCGCCGCTTTTCTCCGTTGAAGCTTTGCCTCGGCCTTCCGAAGCCGTGCATGCATCTTCTCCACACCCAAGGCCCCCGCATTAAACCGAGCCAGCCAGTCGCGCGCCGCCTCACGTTGATACTCAGCCGCGGCCGCCAAGATTTTCTCGCCTTCCGGCAGCTTCCGAAACTCCTCCCGCACCGCCTTGTCCATCATCTTCGCAGCCATCCAGTCATCTGGACGGCGGGTCCGGAGGTTGTGAAGCGGCAGGCGGACCAGTTCGGTTGGGAGTCCAATTGCCCGGTGGTGCCGTAAGACCGAGGTGAACGCATCTCCCAATGTTCGGAATCCCCGGCGTCCCCGTTTGCCACCAGCGGAACGACCAATCAGACGCCGTCGGTATACATCCAGCGGCCAAAGCCCGAGGTGGAAGGAAAGCGTCCCCTCCGCGTCCGGGTGGACGGCTACGTAGCACGGTTTGTATCCGGTTCGCTTGGCGAGTTTCTCCATGCCGGCTTCCGCGGCGACCTTCAGAATCCGCCGTGCCCCCGTCAAATCTCCGGCCGTCACCAGTTTCGCCAGCTCGCGAGCCAGGCCGGAAGAAATAGCGACATTCACCTCGACCAATCCCGTCGTTTCAACCCGAGGTGCCCGACCGGGTCTCTTGTCGCGCCGCCAATACCAGCAATCCTTTTTGCACTCCAGATTCTCCCGGGTGAATTCATCGGGAGTTTGGATAACGAGCCGGTAATATCTCCAGTGCCCGGCGAACCCCACCTCGCGTTCCAGTGGAAACGGGGATTGTTTTAGCCGCGGAACATTCGGGAAACTCCGCAGGCGGTCCGCAGCCCTCCGGTCATCATCATGCAGGTCGCCCAGAAGCAAATGTTCGGTCGCCCTCCGAGCTCCGCGTGTGCTCGTATACTTTGCCCGTTTCTGCTTTTTGGAGATCCTCTTCACCCCAGCTTGAAGGTTCAAGCTCGGTAGCGGAGTCAAGTTTTTCTGCTCTTCACCCCAAAATATTTTCGTCGAAACCCCCGAAACTATTGGGAAATGGGGTCAGAATTCCGGTTTAAACTATATTATACTATGGGGATGGTGCCCAAAATCCCTGTTTTTCGGGCTCGGGACTATTGAAATTCGGCCCTTTTTTCGCGTGCCCAGTTACGGACGAGACCACTTATTGCGCAACCAACCCTGACGGGTGGATTCGCAATAAGATGGATCTCGTGCTCCGCAGGCTCTCCGAAGGCGAGGCCGGAGCGTGCCGCCCCCCGCTCCCGCGGTTCCCCCTGCGTCAGGCTACGCCCGACACCTCCTGATACGGCGCCCCAACCGCCGCCGATCCTCCCGGAAAATCGGGAAATTCAACCCCATGGTTTTTAAAACAAACCGTAAGGGCTGTCGCCGACCCTTTCGGGTCAGCGTCCAGCGATGGGGATCAACGCTGGTATGCTTCAAGCAATCCTTGCTCTTGCGGTTACAGCGTTCATAGCGGTCAGCCTTTGGGAAATCCTCTCGGGCCTGATCGACGTCGTCGTCGGACTCGTCATGATGACTTCCGGCGCGCTGCTTTACCTGTTGTCTTTGCTCTTCGAGGCGCTAGGGCGCCTATTTCCGCCGCAAGGTCGGATAGCTGGAATCCGAGGATCCGCAGCAAAAATTCACATTCATAATCAACGAGCGTGCGCTCGCCTGACTCGATCCTGAAAAGAACCACCCGGCTTACATCCCATCCGGCCCGTTGCACTCTAGAGGCGAGCTCCTCCTGGCTCCATCCTCGTTCCCGCCGAAACCGTCGGAGGATGGGCCCCCAAACATTGAGTTTATTTTCCGGGCCGGGGCACGATCGCTGATTCACGGCGGCATCTTGTGCCTTCTGACTTGCCGAAATTGATCCTTCTGCCTTACAAAATGTTCTGTCTTCCGAACAAGCTCCTTGCCATCCATGAAACGAAAAGCCATCCAAATCCTCGCGTTTGTGCTCCTAACAGCCTCGGCGTTCGCCGTGACACCTACCAAGAAGGTTCTCGTCATCGCTCAGAAACTCGACACCGTAGCCCAAGGGCTGATCAACGGACTCAAGGCTGAAGGCTTTGAAATCGTTCTCATCGGCCCGACCGACGTTGACCTCGTCGAGGTGTCTGCAACCGGGCCGTATAGATACGAGCCGACAAAAACCGGCTCCCTCAAGGCAGACTACTGTCTGGACGAATTTCCCATCGCGACCGTTCGCGAATATAGCGCCTTCCTGATTCCAAATGTTTCGGTCAGTGGCCTGACCCTTACGCCGAACGCGGAAGGTAAGATGGTTCCCACACCACAGAGAAAGCTACTGACGGACGCAATCTTGAGCAGCGGGAAGCTCGTTATTTTCGGAGAGTCGCCGGCCACAGGTGCGGGGGAAAGGCTTTTTCGGGGCGAAGACGTCGTTTGGAACTTCAACACCAAGGCTTACCAGATCAACGGGGGAGCAAAGCGAATCAACTACATCGTGTATAGGCGGATGGGAGCAGGCAGCACCAAGAAAACACCAGACGAAGACGGTAATCACAAGTTCATCGCCAGCCAGCTACTTCCCCGCGTCCTCAGCAAACTCTAATCCCGCACATACCGATCTATGAAGCCTCGTCCTACCAAAACCGTCCAATGCCTCACCCTCATTCTGTTCCTTTTCCAATCGGTCGCGATGGTGAGCTGCTCCTCCAAGCCAATAGAGGAAGCCATCATCGGAACATGGGTCGATGAATCCAACGGCGAATTCATATCATTCGCACCCGACAAGACCTTCCACATGGGCAATTCCCAGCAGTCCATGAACGGCCAGTGGACGAAGGTTGGCGCCCACCAAATCCGAGCCGACGTATCCTCCTTCCTCGGTTCTCAACCTTTCTTGTTCGATTCAGTCCACGTTTCCGGCAGCAAACTGACGCTCCGAAACAACGGAATCACTGCAACCTACCTCAAACAATGAGGACTCTCCGGCAGTGAGCTGATAGGCCGGAGTGTCCGTTAGGCATTCCAAAACGATCATAAGGGCAACCCGAACGGGTTGCTCTTTTTCATTTCCAAAAACATCCGGCCCCTCGCGCCGGCTTTCGCCCGCACGAGCGCGGACAAAAAACACGGGCCGACCATGAGTCGATGCCCCGAACCGAGGAAGCCTTGCCTGTTCCCCCACCAGAAGGACGCCTTCGCCGAACTCCTCGCCCGCGCTCGCGCCTATTTCGCTGGCGAATGGCGCGCCTTCAGCATCAAGACGCGCTGGCACAGCCTTTTGGTCGGCCCCACGGGCACAGGCAAGACCGCCATCGCCTCCCTGCTTGCCGATGGCGTCGGTGCAGCGCTTCTGCGCGTGAGCGTCACCGGCTGGATGCCAGCCGGCGCGCACAATCGCGCCGTGGGCGAAACCCTGCCCGGCATCCTCCGGCACATCGCCACCCATCCAAAAACGATCCTGTTCCTCGATGAACTCGATAAAATCTATCACGAAAACTCGTGGAACAGTTACGTAAGGGGAGAGCTTTTCGAGCTTCTCGATGGTCGCTGGCCCGTTGGGCTCAAAATCGACAACGACGACGAGGATGACGACGAAAAAGAATCTCTCGCGCCGAAAGAACAGCAAACCGGCGAAAAACTTCTAAACACCACGTTCATCCTCGCCGCCGGCACCTTCCAGCAATACTACGAGGAGCAGGGGGGAGAGCGGAAAACCATCGGGTTTCATTCCGCCGTGGCGCCCGCTCCCTGCAGCGCTGGTCCCACCGCCGACCTCATCGGCCAGCGCCTCCCGCGAGAGCTGACAAACCGATTCAACTCCCAACTCGTCCTCCTGCCGCCCCTTACGCCCCGCCACTACCGCGCTCTCGTGAAGCAGGCGGAAAAATCCCTGCCTGCATGGCTCGCACCTGCCTTCCGCGAGGCCGCCGCGAAGCGTCTCGACCAAGCCATCGCCGCAAAATCGGGATGCCGGTTCGTCGAGGAGGCGCTTGTTGACGCGATCAAGGCCACGCCCGTTCCCGGCGTCCCAGCTCCCGGCGTCGACGCGTTGCGGGATTGAGCCGCCCATTGGTCGAAGACGAAGGGGACAGGCTTTCGCCAGCCCCCATGACGAAAAAGACGGCGCGGTCCGCATTATGCTCGAAACCACAATCATTGGAAACATCGGCTCCATGCGGCTCGCCGCCGCCGGAGAAACCCAAGTGCTCAACGTCTCCATCGCCGCCTCGCGAAAGCTCGGCGACCGTGAGTTCACCGACTGGGTGAGCGCAAAAATCTGGGGCGGGCGTGCCACCAAGCTCCAGCCCCATTTGCACAAAGGCGGAAAGGTGATGCTTCGAGGCCGTCCCGAGGTGAAGGGCTTCCAGCGGCACGACGGCACCGTCACCGCCGAACTCATCCTGCACGTCGCCGATGTCGAGTTTCTGTCGGCCAAACCAAAAGACGACAGCGATCCGCAGCTTCCCCTCGAGGCTCAATCCAAGCAGCCGCGGAAGAAACCGAAAAATTGAACCTAACCTCAAAGGCGAGCGGCATGGCCGCTCGCCTTTTTGTGCTCAAAAAGTTGAAAGCTTCCATCCAACGGTGACTGGCTCCGCGCCAGCGAAGCTGGCACGGCTCCAGGCGAATTTTGAGAGCGAATTCATCCAGGGCAGCACGGCGCGGCCCATCGGTAAGGAGAGCCCCGCCGTGCTGTCCTAATGAGATGGGGAGAGGAGATCAATCGATCAAGAGAGAGGGTTGGTTGTGCTCGTTGAGCACTTGCCGCGTTAGCGTTGCCCTCCCGCCTAAAAGGCGGATTTTTTCATGTGGGAAACGGAAGCTGGAGCCGAAATTACGATTGGAGTGTAACCCAGCAACGGACAACAAATCCCGGCAGATGCCTTTCGGCCTCTGCCGCCAAACAATCACGCCGTCCGGTGTGCAAATAACACAACTTCATCAGGGGGAAATCATCATCGCCAAATACGCGGCGCGGCATTGGGCAGTCTGGATCGGTGCTGAACTGGTTGCCGTCACGGTTTACAAAAAGGGAGCGGTGCGCGTGGCCGAACTCCTTCAAGGCCTCTCTTCTCTCGAAATTAATGAGAGTTCAAAGGTGTCTCATACCCGCTCACATTGACCGAAGGAATCAACAAAACACCCGCCTTCAAGATGACCGCCATCTGTTAGAGTCTGAGGAGATCCTCTGGCACTTGCGCCTGGCACTTACGACGTTGACCCTGCTGCGAGAATTGGCTGGTTAAAGAGGTTATTCCGTACCAACAGGCCCAGTATAACTAGGTGCCGAGCAAAAAGGCGCCTGGGCTATAACAGGGCTGCGCACCGGCTCAATCGGCACCTCGTCAACGAGCGGGCTAGATTGAAAATCACGCGGGAAGACAAAGCGGCCTGAGGCGGGCGTGTGGCTAGCGAGGTCAAGTCCTGCCGACATGTAGGCTACCCACACGAGAGTCGCGCAGGAAAGGTGTGATGTCTCTGGTTTCTGCGCATTAGCTTTCGTCGTGGCGAGGCGAAACTTTTTCCCGAGCTGACTCCGGGCCGACGCGATTGCTGCCACGCGTTGCTCTCCCGTGGCGCGGACGCGCAGGAGTTGGAATCCATCGCGCAACGGAAGGTCGGTTACCTTCTGCCGCTGCACGCGATGGAAGGCATGAATGACTGCCTCGCTAGTATCAAAGATTGCTGCGTGGCTAGCCTTGCCCCAGGGGCCGCCGGTCAGACGCGTCACGAGCAGGATGTCACCCGGCTGGGCTTGCGCGATGAGTGTGTCGCGCTGCGCTTGGAGCGCCGCCTTCTTGCAGCGCGGTATGAAGCGGTAGGCTACCCCTTGCAGGAGAAACGCTGGATATTCCGTCAGCGCACCGACGATGAAGGCGAGCCCACGCCGCCGATACGAGGCCTGCGCCACGCGAACGAGGAGCAGGGACAGGAAGACCGCCAACACTGTGAGGCCCACCCCGGCCACGATGCCGTTGCCATAGGCTTCCGAGGTGCCACCGAACGCCATGCCAACGCCGAGGAACCACGCCGTTCCTAACACCACGCCAAGCGTGTCATACACGATAAACCGAGCGTAGTTCAAGCGCGATAGCCCCGCCGCCGCTGGTGCCAGCCCGGACAAATACGGGCAGGTGTGTGCTAGCCACAAAGTCCGCGCCGGACTGCGCTCTATACTGGTGAAAACGCTCACGACGCGGCTGCCTACGCCAGTTATGCGAAACCACGCGCCACCGAGGCGAGCCATCCAAAAGGAGAGTTGGTCTCCTGACCACATCCCGAGCAGCACGCCGAGGATGCCGCCGACTGGATGAACTTTCTCAAATGCGATTCCCACGCCCAAGGCGACGGTGACGACGCAGCCCGGCACAATTAATGTCGTAAGCGCACATGCCTCTAACAACGCAACCACGAATCCCGCCAGCAATGCCGCCTGAAAACCTTCCAGCCCACCAAACGCGGAGTGGAGACTTTCGAGATTCGGTAGAGCAGCGGCGAGTGTGTTCATGCGCTCGATGGTTTTATCTAGCCCGAGACCACGTCGGGTGCGTGACGCCAAACGCCCTCAGCGAGGAAGCGGGCGGCGCGGGCGGCGATGATGAGATCGACATCCTCGCGGCATGGACGGGCAGGCTCGGCTTTTGTTTCTGATGTGCGGCGGCGGCGGCGCTTTCGGGAGTTGCGACGTGGCTTCATGCCGCTAGCGATACAGATTCATTTTGTATCGCACAAGACTTTTATTGATATTCTTCTTCCTACTGTTCCGTTATGGGATAACCTTCGTATCGATGGTCGCCGCACTGAAGAAACTACTAACCGCAGAGTCCGCTGAGGACGGGCAACCCTTGTTCCCGAATGCTGCGAAGCTCGCCGACGCCGTAATTGCGGCGTCACCCGATACCTACACAAACCCGAAGACGACAGCAGCCCTCTTGAACTTCGTTTTCCGTTGCGAGCGGAAGTGTTCGCCTGAATTGCGAGACGCAATTTTTAAGTCCGTGCGTGCGCGCCTTACGAAGCAGCCACGGCGCGTTCAGGACGACTGGATTCAGCGACTTGGTCGCGCTGCCGACGCACTGAGCGCGGAGGTCGCAGATATGCAGCGATCGCAATCTCCACCCGACGAGGAACAGTTCGGCGCGATGATTGCGCAGGCCAAGGTGTGCAAAGAGCAGTTTATCATCACGCCGTTCACGGCGGAAGAAGACGATGAAATGAGGCAGGCGAGTCAGCTTAACCAGCTCTTGCTGGAGTTGCTTGGCCTCTGCCCTCCCCTGCCCAACCTACCGCAGACGGCCTATTGCTTTTTGCTTCCGGCGGAAAGCAAAGCGCACGAGTTCTGGAAAAAACTCAAGGACAAGGCGGAAGCGGCATGCAGGAAGAAAGGGGAGGACGCCGCAACTGTTGCTCCACGGCTCAAGTCGTTGGATAAGGCAGACAAGCTCATGGTCTATGTGGTGCCTCCATACATTTGCGGTTGCCCCATAGTTGTGTTTGATCCGACAAGCAGGTTCTCGACTGCCTTCTCGTTTGGCTACCACGCGAAAAACGTCATTGATGCCATCCAGTGGGACGCCGCCGCCATCATCGAGTGGAAGAAGAATGTCCACGGCCCATTCCTCCGCGCTAAGGCGGGAGAAAATAGCGCCGATGCATTTCCCTATGCCATCCGATACAACTTCGAACAATCGCAGAAAGACTAAACGCTATGAACGCGCAACCCGACACGGCACCTAAGGACTACCGTTACTATCACGCCGTAGCGATGATTTTCGTGGCAACGTTGCTCATCTCGAACACCATTGCCGGGAAGGTCATAACTTGCTGGGGTTTTACACTGCCTGCTGGCATCATCACCTTTCCGATCGCCTATCTCGCAGGCGACGTCCTCACGGAGATTTACGGCTTTCGCAAGACGCGTTCGATCATCTGGTGGGGCTTCATTTGCTTGGCGAGCATGAGCCTGTTTTACTGGCTTGCCACACTGCTGACGCCCGCGCCGTTTTGGACGGAGGAAAACGTCGCATTTGTGAAGTTTTTCGGTTTTGTGCCACGAATCGCGCTGGCCAGCCTCATCGCCTACCTCGTCGGCGAATTTTTGAACTCAATAGTGCTCTCAAAAATGAAAGTTAAGACGGGAGGTCGTCATTTTTGGCTAAGAGCGATGACTTCTACTATTGTTGGCCAAGGCGCGGATTCATTCCTGTTTAACTTCATTGCCTTCGAAGGCATTTTTCCTATTTCGACAGTGGCTTACATTGCATTTTCCGGTTTCGTACTAAAATCGCTTTATGAAGGGGTGATGCTTTTCCCGGTCACCACACCGCTAGTTAAATGGTTGAAGAAGGCCGAGAATGTGGACACCACCGACCACGGCGTCGACTACACCCTTTTGAAATTAAATTGACCGTGCCGCAATCTCCGCACAATCAGTGGCCTATGCCCGAGTATGTCCGGGCGTGGAAATTATTTCGCGACAACGCAGACGAGAACGAAGTCACTGCAAAGTTTTTACTCAATCGCCCGTCGTGGCCCCGCAAAAATGGCTTGGATATTTGCGATCTTGGCTGCGGAGACGGCAGGCTGGTAGCCGAAGTTTTGGCGCGGTGTGGCGATGTTCAGAAAGTAAGACTGGTGGACCCCGACAACGATCTGCTGAATGAGGCAGAGTCGCTTATCGAGCACCGCTTTCCGGGAAGGCATCTCGTAGCGTCGCTCAACTCAGTGCGTGAAGGCTGGCCGAAGTGTGCTGGCGATGCCGACGTGATTCTCGGAGTGCATCTGGTTTACTTGTTGGAGGAAGTCGAACTGCGCTCGCTCATCCACGACCGCCCTAAACACGCCGTCACTTACATCGTTCTCGACGCGCCGACCTCCGTTTTCACCGAGCTTTGGAAGTGGACGGCGGACAAATACTCACGACGCGCTAAATTCGCGCATACAGAATTGTGTAAAAATCTTGGCCTCTCCGCACCCCCACAGGCCGCATCGATACGCTCTCGTATTCCGAAAAGATTGCTCTTCGACCATGAGCTTTCAGACTGGCTCCTGAGCATTCTTTGCTACCGAAACATGCTAAGCGACGTCCCCGACGAACTTCGTCAGAAGGTGCGGGAAATCATCGACCGACACACAGACAAAACGGGAGAATTTGTGGAGTGCGAATGCGTCTGCTACGAACTGCCACCACAAGTTTAAGCCTTCAGAAGGAGATGCCCGATCTCTCCCGCATTTGGTCTCAAGAGGATATTTAAGCCAGCCAACGCCAATCAGAAACCATGCAGCCAAAACCCAATCCACCGATCCGGGGTAATTGGGCCAGCACGTCAACAAGGTCGAGACTCAGGTGCGGCTGGTTCATCGACCGAGCGGGGTGAACGTGGTGGCCTCGGAGCATCGTCACCGCGAGCGGAACCGGCAGGCGGCCTGGCGGCGGCTGGCGGAAAAGTTCGAGGCCCTGCGCGCGGCCCGCCGGCAGGAAAAGGCGGCGGATCGCTCCAAGAAGCGTGCGCAAGCCAATCGGCGTTCGCCCGGGACCAAGCGCAAGATGGTGGAGTCCAAACGCCGGCGCGGCGAAAACAAGAAGCTCCGCGGCAAGGTGCGGGACGGTTAATCAGGTTTTCCAGTGTCGTTGTTCGCCGCTTGCGCGCGTGCAGCGCGTGCAGACGATGCGCGGGTCGTCGTCGCGGAGGCCGAGGCGATCCATGCGCTCCTGCGGGGCGGCGGGCCGGGATTTCCTGACGGCAGTCGTCACACGCGCAACCGGCGGGCGCCGCTCGAAACCATTCGCACCCGGCTTGAGAATCCGGCGAGCTGAATCGAGGCCATGAGCTGCACCTACCAAGTCGAGACGGATGATTTTGGCACCTACGACGTGCTGTCCGACGAAGCGGCCGGGATGCGGGCGCGGATCCGCCGCCGGGGCGCGGAGCTGGTCAGCCTCGCCCGGCTCGATGCGGCCGGATCCTGGCGGGGATTTCTTTATCGCGACAATGAAACCGGCCCGCCCGCGTCGGGCTGGGCGAATCACGCGACGGTGATGGGTTATTTCCTGCACCGGCTCGTCGGTGAGTGCTCGCGGTATCGCGGCGTGGAGATTCGCGGCGGAAACCACGGCTTCCTCCGCGGGTTTGCCTTCGAGCCGCCAACCTTCGATCCCATCGTGCGCGCCCTGACCTACAAGGTCGCGGCGGACGCGATTCCGGCGGGCGCGTATCCGCTCCGGGTTTCGCTCGATCTCGCTTATCGCCTGCGGCCCGAGGGTCTGCGGGTGGAATTCACCTTCACGAACGCCGAGCCGGAGCTCGAGGCGCACGTGAGCTTCGGGCTGCACCCGGGCTTCGCGGTCTCGTCGGTCGAGGGCGCGGAGATCCTGCTGCCGGCGGGCACGTATCTCCGGCATTTCGCGCCGGGCAACTTCCTCGACGGCCGGGTGGAAGCCGTGGCGCACGCGGGCGGGCCGATGCCCTTCGACAAGGCGGCGCTGCCAGGCTCCTATCTGCTGGAGTTGGCGCAGGTGCCGGATCGGACGTTCACGCTGCGCGATCCCGCGGCCGGCCGGTCGATCGCGCTCGATTTTTCCGAGGCTCCGTATTGCACGCTGTGGAGTGACGGAGCGTTCGTATGCGTCGAGCCGTGCTGGGGCCTGCCGGACAGCGAGCCGCCGCGGCCCTTCGAGGAAAAGATCGGGATCCAGAAGATCGCTCCGTTCGGCACGCTCAGCGCGGGCTTTTCGATCCAGCCCGTGCTGCTAGGCTGACGCGATGATGATTGTTTTTCGCATCGGGCTCTTCGCCGTGGCGACGCTTGCCTTCGTGACGCTTTACGATTTCGGCGCGGCGGATTTTCCGGCCCACGCCGCCGCGGAGTTCCAGAGCTTCGCGGGGTGGCTGCGGGGGTTGACGGGGCATTGACTCGGCGGCCATTGATTCCACTTTTCAAGCGCCCCGACCTTTCGCACACTCTCCGCTCCTCCTATGGCTGTTAAGACCGAAAAAGAACTCCCTGAATCCCTCCGCGCCACCTGGCTCAAAGCCCTGAGCGCGATGCAGCTCAAGAATTACGGCTACGTGATCCAGCTCGTCCAGAGCGTGCTCAAGCAGGAGCCGGATTTCCTCGGCGGTCGTCAGATGCTGCGCAAGGCCGAGATCAACAAGGCCGCGACCGCGAAGAAGGGCCTGCTGTCCGGCGGCGGTTCCTTCTCGGGGATGAAAATCTCCGGCTCGATCAAGAAGGATCCACTCGGCGCGATCGTCGAGATCGAGAAGCTGCTCGAGAACGAGCCCTTCAACTCCGCCACGAACTTGATGCTGCGCGACGCCGCGATGGCCGCGAACATGCCCGAGACGGCCTCCTTCGCGCTGGAGACGATTGTGCTCGGCGCGCCGAAGGACGTGAAGGCGCTGCACGAGCTGGCCAAGCATTACGTGGCGCAGGATCAGGCGGACAAGGCCGTCGACGTCTACACGAAGATCACCGACCTCAACCCGAGCGACCTCATCGCGATCAAGGCCGGCAAGGACGCCTCCGCCCGCGATTCCATGAAGCGGGGCGGCTGGGAAAAGGAAGGCTCGACCTACCGCGACCTCATTCGCGACAAGGACGCGGCCGTTTCCCTCGAGCAGCAGGGCCGCGTCGTCCGCAGCGCGGAAATGATCGACGCGCAGCTCGCGGAACTCGGCGTGCGCTACGAGGAAAACCCGCAGAACGTCGAGGTCGCCCGCAAGATCGCGGAGCTCTACGAGCAGAAGGAGGACCTCGCCAGCGCGGTGCAGTGGTTCAGCTACGCCGCGCAGCTCGGCAACAACACCGACTCCGCGCTCGTTCGCAAAGCCGCGGACCTGCGGATCAAGCAATTCGACACCAGCATCGCGGAATTCGAGGCCTACCTTGCGGCGGTGGACGCCGGCTCGCCCGAGGCCGAACAGGCGCGCGAGCAGCTCGAGACGATCAAGCGCGAGCGCGCGATCCTCGAGTTGCAGGACGCGAAGACCCGGGTGGAGCGGAATCCGACCGACCTCATGTTCCGCTTCGAGCTGGGCGAAATTTTTGTCCGCCTCGGCGAATACAAGGACGCCATCCCCGAGCTGCAGAAGGCCCGGCAAAACCCGAACGTGCGCCTGCGCGCGATGAACCTCCTCGGCCGCTGCTTCGTCGAGCGCAACATGCTCGATCTCGCCGCGAAGACCCTCGAGGACGCCGCCAGCGAATTGCTCGCGATGGACCCTGTCAAGAAGGACATCGTCTACAATCTCGGCATCGTCTACGAGCGGATGGGGGACAAGGAAAAGTCCATCAACGCGATGAAGCAGATCTACGAGGTCGACTACGGCTACAAGGACGTCGCCGAGCGCGTCGAGGGCTCCTACGGCGGGTAGAATTTTTTGACGGAGATAACGGAATCAGCCGAATTGCCGGGATCAGAATTCCCGGCCTCTTGATTCCGCGAATTTGTAAATTCGGTTCAATCCTTCCGGAGCTCGCCGGTCGTTTCGTAAACGCTCATCTCGTCGATGCGGTGCTGATGGCGGCCGCCTTCGAAGGGGGTAGCCAAAAAGATGTCCACGCAGTCGAGGGCGACCTCGATGGACGTCATGCGCTCGCCGATCGAGATGACGTTGGCGTCGTTGTGGCGGCGGCAGAATTCCGCGGTCTGGTTGCACCAGACGAGCCCGCACCGGACG
The DNA here is from genome assembly GCA_964247025.1 of uncultured Chthoniobacterales bacterium. Lineage (GTDB taxonomy): Bacteria > Verrucomicrobiota > Verrucomicrobiia > Chthoniobacterales > JAATET01 > JAATET01. The sequence goes on along the minus strand of CAXTSM010000013.1, from coordinate 41,901 downwards.
CCCTTGACCTTGTTCGCGGCGATGGCCTCGCCGTTGCCCGAGCCGCCCATCACGATGCCGCGCTCGGAGTCTCCCTTCACCACCGCCTCGGCGGCGGGAATGATCCACATCGGGTAATCCGTCGACTCCGGCGAATGGGTGCCGCAATCGAGCACCTCGTGGCCCTTTTCCCGAAGATGCTGGATGATGCGCTGCTTGTAGGCGTAGCCGGCGTGGTCGGAACCGATGGAGATTTTCATAGGATGATTTTTGTCCGGGGGTTGGGCCGATTCACGCCGATTTTTGGGACCCGGAATCCTTGCCTGGATCCGCGTCGTCGACGGGGTGATCTTTCGGATCAGGCGATCGCGGGTTCGAGGGTTTGGGGGCGGGGAAGGTCGCTGTAGGGCTGCTGCGGGCGCAGGCCGAGGAGGGCGAGCAGGGCCATGTCCTCGTCGGCCTCGGGGTTCGGGGCGGTGAGCAGTTTTTCGCCGTAGAAGATCGAGTTCGCGCCGGCGAAATAGCAGAGCGTCTGCGCCTCGCGGGAGAGCAGCGAGCGGCCGGCGGAGAGGCGGATTTTTGCCTTCGGCAGGACGATGCGGGCGGTGGCGATGAGGCGGACGAGCTCGAGGGGATCGACCGGCCGGGCGCCGGCCAGCGGGGTGCCCTCCATGGGCATGAGGCAGTTGATCGGCACGCTCTCGGGCGCGGGGTCGAAGGAGCAGAGCACCTCGAGCATGCGCAGGCGGTCGCGCTCGGTCTCGCCGAGCCCGAGGATGCCGCCGCAGCAGACGGCCATGCCGGCGCGCTGCACGGCGCCGATGGTGTTCAGGCGATCCTGGAACGTGTGGGTCGAGACGATGTTCGCGTAATGCTCGGGGCTGGTGTCGATGTTGTGATTGTAGGCCGTCACGCCGGCCTCGCGGAGCTTGCGCGCCTCGGTGTCGCCGAGCTGCCCGAGGGTTACGCAGACTTCCATGCCGAGCTTCCCGACCTCGCGCACCGTCTCGAGCATCTGCTCGAACTTCGCGTCGCCATCGCGCACGCCCCGCCACGCCGCGCCCATGCAGAATCGCGTCGCGCCGCTAGCCGCCGCCTGCCGGGCGATGGGCAGCACGTCGGCGGTCTTCATGAGCCGCTGGGACTCGAGGCCGGTGTCGTAGCGGGCGCTCTGCGCGCAGTAGCCGCAATCCTCGCTGCAGCCGCCGGTCTTGACGCTGAGGAGCGTGCAGAGCTGCATTTCGTTGTCGCGCCAATGGGCCACGTGCACGCGGCGGGAGTCCGCGACGAGGTCGAAAAACGGGCGGTGGTAAATGGCCTCGAGGGCCTCGAGCGTGGGCATTTCCCGCGATGCTAGGCGCGGCGGCGCGCGCCCGCCAACGAAAACTATTTCAAGGCGGCGAGCAGCGGCTCCTCGAGAAAATAGAGCAGGAAAACGAGCGCCAGCCCGAGGACGACGGGGTGGAGCCGGTCGCGGCGCCCGGTCGCGAGCGCGAGCACCGCGAGCGAGACGATGCCGAGCCCGATCCCGGAGCTGATGCTGAAGGCCAGCGGCATCATGAGGATCGTGAGCACGGCGGGCGCGAAGTCCACCATGTCGCGCGGGTCGAGCTCGGTGACGGCTTCGAACATGAAGACGCCGACCATGACGAGCGCCGGGGCAACGGCCACGGCGGGCACCGCGAGGAGCAGCGGGGTGAAGACGAGGGCGGCGAGAAAGCAGGCCGCGGTGGTGACGGCGGTGAGGCCGGTGCGCCCGCCGGCCTGCACGCCGGTGGCGGACTCGATGTAGGTGACGACGGTCGACGTGCCGAGCAGGGAGCTGAGGATCGCGGCCGAGGAATCGGCGGCCAGCGCGCGGCCGGCGCGGGGGATCCGGTCATCCGGCCCGACGAGGCCGATGCGGCGCGTGACCGCGATGAGCGAACCGATGTTGTCGAACATGTCGACGAGCAGCAGCGTGAAGGCGAGGGCGATGGCGCGGAGCGGGTCCGCGAAGAAGAGGTCGAAGTTCAGCTTCAGGAAGACGGGCTCCATCGAGGCCGGGGCGGAAAAAAAGTGCGCGGGCGGTTTGGTGATGAAGCCGTTTTTCCCGTCGGGGACGACGAGACCGAGCAGCGTCATCGCCAGCAGGGCCACCAGGATGGCGCCGGGAACGCGCCGCGCGACGAGCGCGGCGGTGAGCAGCAGGCCGCCGAAGAAAAACGCGGTCGCGGGGCGGGCGAGGCTGCCCATCGCGACGAACGTCGCGGGGTCCGCGACGACGAGGCCGCCCTTTTGCAGGCCGAGGAACGCGATGAAAAAACCGATCCCGGCGGTGACGGCGACCTTCAGCGCCGGCGGGATCGCGTGGATGATCTTTTCGCGCGCGCCGGTGACGGAGAGCAGCAGGAAAATCACGCCGTTGACGCCGACGAGCCCGAGCGCGCTCGGCCAGGGCACGCGCATCTGCTCGCAGATCGTGAACGCGAAGAACGCGTTGATGCCCATGCCCGGGGCGAGCGCGAGGGGGAAGTTCGTGAGCGCGGCCATCAGCAGGGTGCCGGCCGCGGCGCTCACGGCGGTGGCGGTGAGGAGCGCCTCGGCGGGCATGCCGGCGACGGAGAGGATGGCGGGATTGACCGCGAGGATGTAGGCCATCGCGGCAAATGTCGTGAGGCCGGCGGCCAGCTCGCGGCCGACGGTGGTGCCGTTCGCGCCGAGCTTGAAGATGCGTTCCAGCACGCGGGGGTTCTATCGCCGGCCGGGGGCGTTGGAAAGAACGCCGTGGCGCGGAATTTTGCCGTCCGCCGGCGGCCGTTGCGCGTATCAGATCACATGAGCGAGCCCATCCCGGAGGAAATCGGCGTGATCGTGCTGCCGGGCACCGTGCTCTTTCCGCACGCGCTGCTGCCGCTCTTCATTTTCGAGCCGCGTTACCAGCTCATGGTCGAGCGGGCGCTCGAGGATGGGCGCGTTTTTGCGGTCGGCACGCGGCGGCCCGGCGGCGGGGCGGACGACGCGTTTCCCGTGGGCGGGGCGGGCGTGATCCGGGCCTGCGTGCGGAATCCCGACGGCACGGCGAATCTCGTCCTGCAGGGCCTGCGCCGGGTGCGCTTCACCGCGTGGCCGCAAACCGAGCCGTACCGCGTCGCGCGCGTCGAGCCGCTGGCCTCGCGCAACGGCCAGCTGGAATCGGCGGCGGGCCTCGCCACCGTCGTGAAGGACATCTGCGCCGCGCTGACGGCGGCGGGGGCGGAGCTTCCGCCGCAGTTCGAGCGGGCGCTCTCGCAGCTCACGGATGCGGACACCCTGAGCGACGCCGTGACCGCGGCGCTGGTCGAGGATCCGGATGTGCGGCGGGAACTCTTCGAGGAGCTCGACGTGCCGACGCGCCTGCGGGCGTTGATGACGTGCCTGCGCGCGCAGTTGGACGATCAGGGCCGGCCGTAGGCCACGAAGCGCCCATCGCGGTGGAAGAAAAAGAAGAAGCGGTAGCCGCCCGTTTTTTTCGCGGGGTGGAACTCGTAGACGTCCGGCCCGCGGGCGCCCTGGGAGCCGGCCATCATCATCCGGCCGCGGGCGTCCTTCCCGAGATAGAGCATGACGTGCGTGACGGGGGGCCGGCGGGTCGGGCGGTAGGTGTGCTCCCAGAACAGCAGGTCGCCCGGCTGCAGGTGGCGGTGCAGGCGGGCCTCGTCGGGACCGGTGCGCCAGAGCCGGTGGCGCGCGCGGAGCCACTCGTATTGGCCGGAGGCGGTGCGGGGAAGGTTCATCCCGCGCACTTCGCGGTAGAGCCAGCGCGTGGTGTTCGAGCAGTCCATCACCCACGCGGCGCTTTCGCCGGGCGGGACCCAGCGGCCGTTGTAGCGGACGTTTGCCGCGGCGGGGATGGCGATCGCCTGGGCGAAGGCCGGGGGCGCGGAAGCGAGGGGCTCGGCGCGGCGGACCGACTGGGTGAACGCGGGCGCGGCGAGCAGGAGAAGGAGCGCGGCGGGAATTTTCATGGGCGGCGCAGGACGTGGACGGTGATTTCCGCGGGGCAGTTCAATCGCGCCGCCACGCTGCAGCCGCCGGTGCCGCGCGAGGTGTAGCCGGGCATCCCGTCGACCCGCCACGCGCCGGCGATCATGGCCCGCGGAACGGGCGCCTTGCTCACGATGGCCCGGCCGCCCGGCAGGCAAAGCTGGCCGCCGTGCGTGTGGCCGCTGAGGTGCAGCGCGTAGCCGAGCGCGGCGGCCTCCCAGGCGGTCTCCGGGCTGTGCGAGAGAAGCAGGCGGCAATCGCCCGGCGGGATGCCCGCGGCGGCGGCGGCGAGATCGTGCGAGCCGAAGCCGTGGGCGTCGTCCACGCCGCAGATCCACAGGCGTTCCCCGCGCCGCTCGAGCGCGACGGATTCGTTGAGCAGGACGCGAAGCCCGCCCGCCTCGAGGGCCGGAACGCCCGCGAGGAAGTCATGGTTGCCGAGGATGGCGAGCGGCGCGGCGCCGAGGAACGGCACGACGCGCAGGGTGAGCGCGAGCGAGTCGTCCCACGGGGTGCCGACCTCGTTGTGGTAGTCGCCCGTGAGGACGGCCTGGTCGAACGGCAGCCCGGCGAGCAGGGCGTTCACGCGGTCGATGAGGGCGGGGTCGAGATCGGAGTGGAGGTCGGTGACCTGCAGGAGGCGAAAGCCTTCGAACGCGGGGGGCAGGCCGGCGACCGGGACGACGTTCTCGACGACGCGCACGTCGAGGAACTCGCGGTAGGCGCGCGCGGTCAGGCCGGTCAACCGCAGCCCGATTCGCACGACGACGGGGATGGAAAGCGGCTTCGTGAGCGCCCACCAGCCCTGCCCGCGCTTGCGCCGCCAGAGCGCCCGCTCGGCCCGGACGCGCTTCGCGGCGAGATCCGCGCCGAGGCGGGCGGCGGGATCGGAGGAGGGAACGGGCATGCCCGGATTAAAGCGCGGCGGCGGTGCGAGGGCGAGCACGGGGACTTCCCACGGCGGGATTCCCCTGGCAAGCTGCCCGCTTGGTTTCCCCGAGACGAATCCTCAACTTCCCGGTCCGCGGGCCGATCCTCGCGCTCGCAATGAGCCTTGCCGCGGGCTGCCTCGGGCCGAAGGTGATCGTGCGGCCGGACGATCGGCCGGGCATGCCGCCGGCGGTGTTTTCGCCGAAGCCGGTGCTCACGCAGCGTGGAAAGGCGTCGTTCTATTGGGAGGATTTCCGCACGGCGAGCGGTGAGCGGTTCCACCCGGAGGCGCTGACCGCGGCGCACCGGAAGTTCCCCCTGCAAAGCTGGGCGCGCGTGACGAACGAGCGCAACGGCCGCTCGGTGATCGTGCGAATCAACGATCGCGGCCCTTACGTCGGCGGTCGCATCATCGACCTGAGCCGGGGCGCGGCGCGACAGATCGGCATGATCGCGGCCGGTATCGCGCCGGTGCGCGTGGAGTTGCTGCGGCGGATCGACGTGGTCGAGAAACCCAACCTGCGCGTGACCGCGAAGGTGAAGGCCAAGGCGCTCGCGCGGCTCAAATCGGCCGCCGCGCGCCCCCCCGCCCGCTAGGGGAACCTCAAATCGGGTTGTCGCCCCGGCGGAGCGGGCGGCGACGGCCTTTCTTGAAGCGCCGTGGTCTCGCCAGAAGCGTCCGGGTCTGCCAGGATCGCGACGCATGCGCCGCGCGATCGCCACCCTCCTCCTCGGTCTCGCGGCGGCGGGCCTGACGGTGCGCTTCACCTTCCGCGATTCGCTCGACGCGCTGGCGCCGTTTTTCTACGCGTTGCCGCTGCCGGTGATCGGCGGCCTGTTCCTGGGCGGCGGGATCTTCGCGCGCAGTCCGGCGCGGCTCCTGGCCTTGTTTGCCGGCGTGGCGACGCTCGGCGGGTGGTTCGCCCGGGACTACGGCTTCGCGGCGCCGAAACCAGGCGCGTGGAAATTCATCACGTGGAACATGCAGAACGCGACGCATCCCTCTCCGGACCTGCTTCATCTCGTCCGGGGCGAGCAGCCGGATTTCATGGCGTTGATCGAGGCGGGGCGGCTGACCCCGGAAATCGCCGCCGCTTACGAACGCGCGCTGCCCGGCTACCGGGTCCTGTCGCTCGGCGGCGACCGCGGCTGCCTCCTCCGCGGCGAGGTGGCCGGCGTGGACGAGATGGTCCTGCCCGGCCGCAGCCGGGTGGTGACGGTGCGCGCCCGGGTCCATGGCGACGGGGTGCGCGTGATCATCGTCGATCTGGACTCCGGTGTCTTTCGCTCGCGCCGCGCCGATTTCGAATGGATTACCGCCATGGCGAGGGGCGGGCCGCGAACGGTGGTGCTCGGGGACTTCAACACGCCGCTCGATTCCGCGCACTTCGACGGTCTGCGCGGCAATTTCCGGGAGGCCACGGAAGGCCCGCACGCCGGTTTCCGCGAGACGTGGCCCTACGAGGCGCCCTTTCTTTCGCTCGATCAAATCTGGGTCTCGCGCGATTTGGAGCCCCGGTTCGCGCGTCGGACATTCACGCTCGCTTCCGACCACGCTCCGGTGGTGGCGACCTTCGATCCGCGCGGAGGGTGAATCGCCGCGCCCCCTCGTTGTAGCCGCCCCGCTCCGTCGGGGCGTCGGGGGCGCGTCCTCCCGCGCGGCCCGGCGACGGAGCGCCGTGGCGACAAAACTGCCAGCCCGGCCGAGCGTTTTCCGTCGCAGCCGAATCGCCGCGCCCCCTCGTTGTAGCCGCCCCGCTCCGTCGGGGCGTCGGGGACGCGTCCTCCCGCGCAGCCCGGCGACGGAGCGCCGTGGCGACAAAACTGCCGGCCCGGCCGAGCGTTTTCCGTCGCAGCCGAATCGCCGCGCCCCCTCGTTGTAGCCGCCCCGCTCCGTCGGGGCGTCGGGGACGCGTCCTCCCGCTCAGCCCGGCGACGGAGCGCCGTGGCCATGAGCGTGCCCCGGCGTATCCCCTGCGCTCGCTCGGGACTCAGGCGCGCGCCGGCTTGCTCCAGCGCGGCGGCCAGGCGGGGCGGATCCACGCCGAGAGCAGGAACAACAGGCCGACCAGCACGAGGAAAAACGAGAGGAACTGCCCCCGCGTGAACGGCCCGGTGAGCGCCGCGTCCGGCTCGCGGAAGCATTCGCCGAGAATCCGAACGAGCGCGTAGGCGATGAAAAACACGCCCACGAGCACGCCGTTCGGCAGGCGGAAGCGGGTGCGCAGCAGCCAGAGCAGCGCGAAAAGAAACGCGCCCTCGAGGGCGGCCTCGTAAAGCTGGGAAGGATGGCGCGGGCTGAGGATGTCGGCCAGCGCGCGGCGAAGTTCCGGCGAGACGCGGGTCGCGACCTCGATCTGGTCGACGGTCTGCCACGCCGGATCGATCGCGGTCGCGGCCTGCACGCCGGCCTGGAACTCATCCGGGTGATCGTAGAGCTCCTTCGGGAATTGCACCGCCCACGGCACGCTCGTCACGCGGCCGTAGAGCTCACCGTTGATGAAGTTCGCAATGCGCCCGAACATCAGCCCGAGCGGGCCGACCACGGCGAGATTATCGCAGAGATTGCGCCAGGACACGCGATGCCGGCGCGCATACCAGAGCGTGTAGAGCGTCAGCCCGACGAGCCCCCCGTGGCTCGCCATGCCGCCCTCCCAAAGCTTCACGATCATCAACGGGTTCGCGGTGAAATCCTCGAACTTGTAGAAAAGCATGTAGCCGAGCCGGCCCCCCAGCACGACGCCGAAGATCGCCCCCCAGACGATGAAATCGGTGACCGCCTCCGGCTCGAGATCGGAGTAGCCGCGGCGCGCCAGCCGCTTATAGAGCGCGATGCCGACCACGAAGGCGAGCACGTAGGCGAGGCCATACCAGCGGATGCCCCAGCCGGGGCCGAACGGCACGAGAAACGGACTGAGGTGATGAACGTAGAAGGCGAGCGGCATGCGGATCGCGGCGAAGGTTGCACGGCGCGCCGGGCGGCTTCAACGCCCAAACGAACCCGCCCTTCTATTTGACATCGCCCGGGGAAACCGATTTACCTCGACGGCGTGAAAGTTGCCCTCCTTTGTCTTTCGTTGACCGTCCTTGGCCTCCCGGCCTGCACGACGCTGGAAAATCGTCGCGACCTGATGTGCGGTTACGGCCACGTCTGCGGGCCTTATTCCTGCGGTGATCTCACCGTCGAGGAGACGAAGATCACCGTCACGTCGAACGGCAAGGACGTCGTCAAGTAACGCCGGGAAGGCGCTGGAAAGTGCGTTCTTTCGGAAGACGGAAAAACGATCACCCTCGCCGAGGGAAGAATCCCGAGATGAGGGGGACGCGAATCACCCTGGGCTCCCTGGCGCCAGGACCGTAGCGCGGCTTTCGTCGCCCCGGCCCCTCCTTGTCGCCCCGGCGCTCCGTCGCCGTGTGGCGTGAGATCACGCGTCCCCCCGCGCCCCGACGGAGCGGGGCGGCACCAAGGGCCTCCGGACCGCGGCGGTTGCCCGAAGGCGAAGTGCGCCCCGGCGCACGCCTCTTTGTCGCCACGGCGCTCCGTCGCCGTGTGGCGTGAGATCACGCGCCCCCCGGCGCCCCGACGGAGCGGGGTGGCTACAAGGCGGAGCCTGGGTTTCACCGGGCCGCAGCATCGGGCCTCCTTGTAGCCACGGCGCTCCGTCGCCGTGTGGCGTGAGATCACGCGCCCCCCGCGCCCCGACGGAGCGGGGCGGCTACAAGGCGGAGCCTCGGTTTCACCGGGCCGCAGCATCGCACGCCTCTTTGTCGCCACGGCGCTCCGTCGCCGTGCGGCGCCAGATCACGCACCCCCCCCCCCGCGCCCCGACGGAGCGGGGCGGCGACAACGTCGGGAAATCTCCGCCCGCTTCGGCTGAATGTCGGTCCGGTCCCGGGCCCGCCTACCCCGCGCGCGCCCGGGCGGGAATCGTGATCCGAAACGTCGCGCCGGCGCCGGGCGTGCTGCGCACCGAGACGCGGCCGCCGTGGGCCATCACGACGTTTTTTACGATCGAGAGGCCGAGCCCCGTGCCGCCGGCCTCGCGCGAGCGGTCCTTGTGCACGCGGTAGAACCGCTCGAAGACGTGCGGCTGGTCGCGGTAGGGAATGCCCGGGCCGTTGTCGGAAAACGCGATCTCGATCTCGTCCCCGCGCCCGCGCGAGGAGACGCGAATCTGCAGGCCATCGGTGGCGGCGTGCTGGAGGGCGTTCGCGAGCAGGTTGAAAAAAACCTGCTCGATGCGCGACGCGTCCACCTCCGCGAGGTCCACCTCGAGCGCGAGCTCCACCGTCGCCTCGCGCTCGCGGATGCGCGACTCCAGCTGGTCGACGACGCGTCGCAGGATTTCCCGCAGGCTCGCCGCGCGGCAATCGAGCTGCACCGAGCGCTGCTCCAGCCGCGAGATCGCCAGCAGGTCCTCGATGAGCAGGTTCAGCCGCTCGCTGTGCTTCTGGATCGTCCGGAGCGAGCGCTCCGTCATGGCCCGGTCGTCGAGCGCGCCGTCGAGCAGGGTCTCGACGTAGCCGCCGATGATCGTGAGCGGGGTGCGGAATTCGTGCGAGACGTTGGCGACGAACTCCCGCCGCACCGCCTCGAGCGCCCGCACCTCGGTGATGTCGTTGAAGACGCCGAGCACACCCAGGGGCGTCGCCCCGATCGCCGGCATGAGCGGCGCGAGGTTGATGCGGTAGTGCCGGTCCGGCCGCTTCTCCCCGATACGGGGCGCGTCGTGCAGCTCCAGCACGACGGAGCGCACCTCGCGGAACGCCCGCTCGAGGGCCGAGCTGAGCTCGGGCTGGTGAAAGACCTCGAGCACCGTGCGGTTCAAGGGCGGCTGCGTGAGCTCGAACATCGTGTGCAGCGCGTCGTTCGCGAGCCGGATGCGCTGGGACGCATCCACGATCACGACGCCCTCGACCATGCTGCCGAGAATGGCGCGCAGGCTGAAACCTTCGTCCGCGAGCTGGCGGCGCTGGCGGCGCTGGCGGTCCGCGATGCGGCCGAGGTCGGCGGAAATCTGCGTGAACGGCCGGAGCGAGGATCGCACGATCGGCGGGCTCGGCTCGTCGTTGGCGATGGCGCGGATCACCTCGCGCAGGTCGCGCAAGGGCCGCCCCCAGGAACGCCAGAGCAACCATCCGGCGAGGACCGCGGCGGCGATGACGAGGGCGACGATCAAGATTTCGCGATGGCGCGGAAGCGGTAGCCTTCGCCGCGCACGGTCTCGAGTCGCTCCGCGTCGGCGCCGAGTTTTTCCCGCAGGCGGCGCATGTGGGTGTCCACCGTGCGCGTGTCGATGGCGTTCTGGTAGCCCCAGACGTCGAAGAGCAGGGTCTCGCGCGACTGCGTGCGGCCGCGGCGGTCGACGAGCAGGGTGAGGAGCTTGAATTCCGTGGTCGTGAGGTCGAGGCGCTGGCCGCGGAGGCGGATCTCGAAGGCAGCCTTGTCGACGGTGAACCCGTCGACCTCGACGAGGTCGGCGCGATGGGAGGTCTCCACCCGCCGCCGCAGCGCCTGGACGCGCAGGACGAGCTCCCGCGGGCTGAAGGGCTTCGGCACGTAGTCGTCGGCGCCGAGCTCGAACCCGGTGATGCGGTCGGCGGGCTGGTCCTTCGCCGTGAGCATGATCACGGGGATCGCCGCGGTGGAGGCGTCCTCCTTGAGGGCGCGGCAGACTTTCTCGCCGGTCATTTCAGGCAGCATGAGGTCGAGGATAATCACATCCGGCCGCTCCGCGCGGGCTTTTTCCAGGCCGACGAGGCCGTTTTCCGCGATCGAGACGGTGAACCCGGCGCGGTTCAGGTTGTAACGGATGAGGTCGACGACGTCCTGCTCGTCTTCAATGATCAAAACGGTTTCGGCCATCCGACGGGTCTCTAGCGAATCGCTCCCCGCCAGGCAAGGTCGGCCCGTGTGACGACTTCGTCACAGGATGAAGGAGGAAAAAAAATGATTCGGGCCACCCGCGAGAATCAGAAACAAAGAAAACTGCCTCGCGGTGGCCCGAATCGCTGCCTTAACCGATAGGTCAGACGCGCCCGGGCCGAGGATGTTCAAAGAAATTCGCGGGGCGCGAAATTTTTCCCGCCCCCGGGGGAATCGGCCGCCCTTGCCCGGTCCCCGCCCGCGCGTAAGCTCGGCCCATGAACGAGCCCTCCCCCGTCGCCAACCGTTTCGCGGAGTCGGTCAGCGCCTACTTCGACCGCGCCGCGGACCTCACGAGCTTCCCGGCCGGGCTGCTCGACCAGGTGAAATCCTGCAACAGCGTCTACCGCATGAAATTCCCCGTGAAGGACGACGAGGGGAACATCGTGGTCGTCGAGGCCTACCGCGCGCAGCACAGCCACCACCGGCTCCCGTGCAAGGGCGGCATCCGTTTTTCGCCCCACGTCACCCAGGAGGAAACCATCGCGCTCGCCGCGCTCATGACCTACAAGTGCGCCCTCGTCGGCCTGCCCTTCGGCGGCGCGAAGGGCTCCGTGCGCGTCGATCCCCGCGCGATCTCGCCGGGCTTCCGCGAGCGCGTCACCCGCCGCTACGCCGCCGAGCTCATCAAGAAAAACTTCATCGGCCCCGCCCAGGACGTGCCCGCGCCGGACTACGGCACCGGCGAGCAGGAGATGGCGTGGATCGCGGACACCTACCGCGCCATGCACTTCAACGAGCCCGACCTCTACGCCTGCGTCACCGGCAAGCCCATCGACCTCCACGGCATTCCCGGCCGCCGCGAGGCCACCGGCCTCGGCGTCTGCCTCGGCGTGATGGAGTGCCTCAAGCACGAGGGCGACACGGCCGAGCTCGGCCTCGCCCCCGGTCTCGCGGGGAAACGCGTGATCGTCCAGGGCCTCGGCAACGTCGGCTCCCACGCCGCCCATTATCTCCAGAAAAACGGCGCCCTCATCGTCGGCCTCGCCGAGCTCGGCGGCGGCCTCCACGACCCCGCCGGCATCGACCTGCGGCGCGCCCAGCGCCACTTCCGCGAGAACGGCTCGCTGGCCGACTTCGGCGCGGGCGAGTTCCAGGCGGACCCCGCCCGCACCCTCGAGATGCCGTGCGACATCCTCGTGCCCGCCGCGCTCGAGGGCCAGATCACGGGCGTGAACGCCGGGCGCATCCAGGCCCGGATCGTGGCCGAGGCCGCGAACGGCCCCGTCGACGACGAGGGCGAGGCGATCCTGCGCGAGCGCGGCATCCTGGTCCTGCCCGACCTTTACCTGAACGCCGGCGGCGTGACGGTCTCCTACTTCGAATGGCTCAAAAACCTCTCCCACGTCAGCTTCGACCGCATGAGCGTGCGCACCTCCGAGCACGCCCGCGTGCAGATCGTCGAGGCCGTCGAGCAGCTCACCGGCCGCACGCTCGACCCCGTCCAGCGCGCCCGGGTCACCGCCCCGCCGCGCGAGATCGACATCGTGCACGGCGCCCTCGCCGAGACCATGGCCGTCGCCTACCACAGCATCCACGACGCCTGGAAAACCCGCGATTTGCCCGACCTGCGCACCGCCGCCTACTACGTCGCCATCGACCGCGTCTGCCGCAGCTACCAGGCCCACGGCATTTTTCCGTGAGGTTTTCAGCGCGGGGGTGAGGTTTCAGCGCGGGAAAAGGGGAAAAGACATTCCATTTCCCCTTTTCCCCTTTTCCCGCGCTAAATCATTTGGAATCTGGAAGCCAGGAAACCAGGAATCTTCAGAGTATTTTCCCCGTGAGGTTTTCAGCGCGAGGGTGAGGTTTCAGCGCGGGAAAAGGGGAAAAGGGGAGAAGACGTTCCATTTCCCCTTTTCCCCTTTTCCCGCGCTAAATCATTTGGAATCTGGAAGCCAGGAAACCAGGAAATCTTCAGAGTATTTTCCTGGTTTCCTGGCTTCCAGATTCATTCCCCAGAACCACCCTCGACTTCCCCAGGACCGCCCTCGACTTCCCCAGGACCACCCTCGACTTCCCCAGAACCACCCTCGACTTCCCCAGGACCGCCCTCCACTTCGCCAAAATCGCCCTCCACTTCGCCAGAACCGCCCTCCACTTCGCCAGAACCGCCCTCCACTTCTCCAGGGTAACCCCCGGTTTCGCCAGGGTAACCCCCGGTTTCGCCAGAGCGATCACCAGAAATGCCAGCGACAGGCCCGGGTTGACACGTCGCCGCCCGCGCCCTCCACTTCGGGTCCCAACCATGCTGTCCGCCATCCTCGCCGAAAATCGGAAAACGCTCGCGCTCGCGGCGCCGATCATCGCCGGGCAGCTCGGCCAGATGCTCATGGGCTGGGCCGACACCCTGATGGTGGGCCGCCTCGGCGTCACCGCCCTCGCGGCCTGCGCCTTCGCCAATACCATCCTCGCCGTCGCCCTCGTCTTCGGCTTCGGCGTGATGTCCTCCGTGACCGTGCGCGCCTCCCAGGCCTTCGGCGGGAACCGGGGCACGAGCGGCGTCTACCGCGCCGGGCTCGCCCTCGGCGGCGCGCTTGGCGTCTTCCTCTGCGCCGCGATCTTTTCCCTCATTCCGGTCCTGCCCGCGCTCGGCCAGCCGCGCGAGGTGAATCAAGCCGTCATCGGGTTCCTCGTTCTCACCGGCATCTCCGTCGTCCCCGTCATGCTTTTCACCGGCGCGAAGGATTTTGCCGAGGCGCTCGCCCACCCGTGGCCGCCTTTCTGGATCGTGCTCGGCGGCGTGGCCCTCAACGTCGCGCTGAACTTCGTTTTCATCTTCGGCCATCTCGGCGCGCCCGTCCTTGGCCTCACCGGCGCGGGCCTCGCGACCCTCGTCGCCCGCGTCGCGTCGCTGGCGGGGTTGCTCGTTTGGATTCACCGCTCGACGTTCATTCATCCCCACCTCGCGCGTTTCGCCGGCGAACGCAGCCTGGTCCGCGAGGTGCGCGATCTGCTGCGCATCGGACTGCCCGCCGGGGGTCAATACCTCGCCGAGGTCGGCGCCTTTGCCACGGCCTCGCTGATGATGGGCTGGATCGGCGTCGATGCGCTTGCCGCGCATCAGATCGCGATCACCTGCGCGGCCACGACGTTCATGGTGCCGCTGGGCCTCGGCATGGCCGTCGCGGTGCGCGTGGGCCAGGCGTTCGGCGCGGGGAATCTCGCGCTCGTGCGGCCGATCACGTTCGGCGGCATCGCGATGGCGCTCACGGTGATGGCGGGCACCGCGCTGGGCTTCACGATTTTTTCGCGCCCGCTCGCGGGGCTTTTCGTCACCGATCCCGCCGTGCTCCCGCTCGCCGCCTCTCTGCTCGTGATCGCCGGAATTTTCCAGATCGTGGATGGCACGCAAATCGTCGCCCTGAACGCGTTGCGCGGCCTCGCCGACGTGCACGTGCCGATGGGGCTCGGCGTGGTTTCGTATTGGGTCGTCGCGCTGCCGGTCGCGTATGGGCTGGCGTTCCACACCACGGCCGGGCCGGCGGGGATCTGGGCCGGGCTCGCTTCCGGCCTGCTCGTGGCGAGCCTCGCGCTCACGTGCCGCTTCGGGTGGAAATCCTCGTCAGCCCGGCTGGCCGCGGCCTATCGTGCAAGCCATGCTTGAGTCGGTTACCGTCCACCCTTCGGCCCGTCCGCGCTGACCTCCATGCCGGTTCCGACACCCGCCGACGCCCGGTCCATCGCCATTCTCGCCCCCCTTCGGACCCTCGCGGCCGGGGCGGTCGGGGCCGGGCATTTGTCGAATCCCTTGAATTTCCAGCTCCCGGTCTTTTCGTCCGCGGCGTTCGCGGTGGATATTTCATGAATATTTCCGGGTTCCTCATGCTTTACCACTACGCGGGACGCGGGGGACCGCTGGCGCACCACGCGCAGCCATCGATCCTCCCGTTGAAGATTGAGGTGTTCGCCCTGGGAATGGTCGCCGCCGGCGTCCTGCTCTTCGGCGGCTCGACCAAAGCGAGCGACGTCCCGGTCGATGCGCTGGGGTTCATCGCCTTTCATGGAGCCGTGCTTTTGGCGCTCAACGCGATCGGAGCCATTTGTTATCGCCTCATCGAAAATCCAGGAATCGGGCTCGGACGGCGGATTCTCGAAGCCCGCCTCGTCTCCCCTTCCCCGCATTCGGCCTGACCTTTGACCTCGGACCAGCCTTGAGCCGCTCACCTTTTACCCGCGAACGCCTCCTCGCCCGCGTCGTCTCGTCCCTCGCGCGCGTGCTTTTCGCCACGCTGCGGCTGCGCCTCACGGACCGCGCCGGCCTGCTGAAACAATCACCCGGCTTCCCGCTCATCTTCACCTTCTGGCATAACCGCATCCTCGCCATCACCATCGCCCACGCGCGTTTCTACCCGCGCCTCGGCCGCCGGGGCGTGTCCGTGCTCACCAGCCCGAGCCGCGACGGCGAGCTCCTCGCGCAGGTCATGGCCTGTTTCCACATGGGCGCCATTCGCGGCTCCAGCTCGCGCCGCGGCTCCCGCGCCGTTCGCGAATGCGTCGCGCATCTGGAAACCGGCGCCGACCTCGCCGTCACGCCCGACGGACCGAAGGGTCCGCGGTATTCGCTCGGCCCCGGCCTCATCCTCGTCGCGCAAACGACCGGCGCGCGCATCGTGCCCATGCACGTGCGATTCTTGAACGCCCTCGAGTTGAGAAGCTGGGACGGCTTCCGCATCCCGTTGCCATTTTCCCGCGTGGACGTCACCATCGGCCCCTACGAAGCCATCCCTCCCACGCCCACGCCCGCGGCCTTCGAAGCCGAGCGCCTCCGCGTCGAGACCCTGCTGAAAAACGAAGTCCCATGACCCTCATCGACGGCGTCGCCATCGCCAAGAAAGTCCACGCCGAGACCCGGCGCCGCATCGACGCGCTCAAGGCCCGCGGCCTCACCCCCGGCCTCGCCGTCGTCATCGTCGGCGAAGACCCCGCCTCCGTCGCCTACGTCCGCGCGAAAGACCGCCGCGCCGCCGAGCTCGGCCTCCACTCCGTCAAGCACGAGCTGCCCGCCGCCACCACCCAGGCCGAGCTCCTCGCCCTCGTCGCCGCGCTCAACGCCGACCCCGCCATCCACGGCATCCTCGTGCAATCCCCGCCGCCCCGGCACATCGACGAGGCCGCCATCGTGCGCGCCATCGACCCCGCCCGCGACGTCGACGGCTTCCACCCCGTCAACGTCGCGAAGCTCGCGCTCGACGACCCCACCGGCTTCGTCCCCTGCACCCCGCTCGGCTGCCAGCGCCTCCTCGTGGAATCCGGGGTGAAAACCGCCGGCGCCCGCGTCGTCGTCCTCGGCCGCAGCATGATCGTCGGCAAGCCCCTGGCGCTCCTCCTCATGGCAAAAGGCCCCGGCGGCGACGCCACCGTCACCGTCGCGCACAGCCGCACCCGCGACATCGCCGCCGTCACCCGCGAGGCGGACATCATCGTCGCCGCCATCGGCCGGCCCGGCTTCGTCACCGCCGACATGGTCCGCGACGGCGCCGTCGTCATCGACGTCGGCATCAACCGCGTGGACGACCTCGTCGCGCCGAAGGGCTACCGCCTCGCCGGCGACGTGGATTTCCCGAACGTCGCGCCGAAATGCGCCGCCATCACCCCCGTGCCCGGCGGCGTCGGCCCCATGACCATCGCCATGCTCATGGCCAACACCGTCACCGCCGCCGAGCGCGGCGTCGCGTGATTTTGCCCGCCCTCCGCGCCACGCATTCCCGCTGGACGCCGCTTCGCCCGCCCGCCTAACGTGCCCCCCATGGCGGAAGCAGCTGCGGCGGGTCCGATGGCGTCCGGCCGGTGGAAGATACCCACCGGCACGCGCCTCCAGCCATGGCTCTTCGGCGGCTGGACCGCCCTCGTCTTCGCGTTCCTCTACGTTCCGATCATCCTGCTGATCGTCTTCTCGTTCAACGACTCGAAGCTCGGCATCCGCTGGATGGGCTTCACCACGAAATGGTACGGCGAGCTGCTCGGCGACGCCGTCCTGCTGGGCGCGTTCCAGAACAGCCTGATCGTCGCGAGCGTCACCACGCTCCTCGCCACCGCGCTCGGCACGATCGGCGCGTGGCTCACGTTCCGCTACCGCTTCCCCGCCCGCCGCGCCCTCGGCCTGCTCATCTTCATCCCCATGGTCATGCCCGAGATCCTCATGGGCGTGAGCCTGTTGATCCTCTTCGTGGACTTCCGGTTCGGCCTCGGCTACGCGACCATGATCATCGCGCACACGACCTTCTGCTTCCCCTTCGTGCTCGTCGGCGTGCAGGCCCGGCTCGAAGGCATCGACCCGTCGCTCGAGGAAGCCGCGATGGACCTCGGCGCCACGCCGATCCAGGCCTTCCGGAAAGTCATCGTGCCCTACCTCCTGCCCGCGATCATCTCCGGCGCGCTCATGTCGTTCACCCTCTCCTTCGACGAATACATCGTCAGCATGTTCCTCACCGACGCCGGCTCGCAGACCCTCCCGCTCAAGGTCTACGGCATGGCGAAAAAAGGCCTCAGCCCCGAGCTGAACGCCCTCAGCACCCTCTTCGTCCTCGGCACCCTTCTCCTCGTCCTCGCCAGCCAATTCATTCAAAAACGAAAATCATGAAAACCACCCGCCCCACCTTCGCCGCCGGCCTCCTCGCGGCCGCGGCCCTCGCGCTCGCCGGCTGCGGCAAGCCCGCCGCCCCGGCCTCCGCCGCCGCCACGCCCGCCGCATCCGCCCTCGCCGCCGCCCCCGACGGTGACGCCATCGCCGACGCGTCCGCCGCCCCCGGCGACGCGAAGCCGGAACGCCCGAAGATCGACACCGGCGAGCCCAGGGAATTGAACCTCTTCTGCTGGTCCGAATACGTGCCGCAGGCCGTCATCGACCGCTTCACGCGACAAACCGGCATCAAGGTGAACGTCGAGAACTACGCCTCGAACGAGGAAATGCTCGCGAAGCTCCTCGCCGGCGGCGGCAAATACGACCTCATCCAGCCCAGCGAATACGTCATCGAGGCGCTCATCAAGGACGGCCAGCTCCTCGAGCTCGATCCGAAGCGGATTCCCAACCTCCGGAACCTCGCCCCCGAGTTCCAGAATCTCGCCTTCGATCCCGGCCACAAATATTCCGTCCCCTGGATGGCCGGCACCGTCGGCATCGTCATCAACACCGCCCTCGTCCCCGACGCCGACTCGATCAAGGGCTACCGGGACGTCTTCCAGGACAAATACAAGGGCCAGATCGTCGTGCTCGACGACGCCCGCGAGATCGTCAGCTGGGGCCTCAACACGCTGGGCATCCCCGTCAACGAGATCAGCGACGAGAACCTCGAAAAAGTCAAACCCGTCATCTCGAAATGGTTCCCCCTCATCAAGGTCTACGACTCCGACAGCCCGAAGACCGCGCTCCTGAACGGCGATGTCGCCATCGGGGTCGTCTGGAGCGGCGAAGGCGCCATCCTCACCCGCGAGGACAAGAAATTCAAATGGGTGCTTCCCGCCGAGGGCGTCCACATGTTCGTCGACAGCCTCGCCATCCCCAAGGCCTCCACCCATCCGAAGAACGCCGAGCTGTTCATGAACTTCGTCCTGAACCCGAAGATCTCGACGATGATCTCCGACGACTTCCCGTATCTCAACCCGAACGCCGCCGCCCGCAAGCTCCTCAAGCCCGAGCAACTCGCAAACTCCGCCAGCTTTCCGACCGCCGGGGAAATCTCAAAAATGACGACCTTCAAGGACATCGGCCCGGAAGCCGCCAAGATCGACGACCTCGTCACCACCCTGAAGGTCCAGTAGGCGCGCCGTCGCCCCGGCCTTCCCGCCCATCGGATGCCCGTCCTCGCCGAAGCCACCCCGCCGGTCGTCGCCGCGGACGCGTCCCCGTTCGGGCGCCGGCCCGGGTGGGGCGCCTGGCTCTTCATGGCGCCGCTGCTGCTTTGGCTCGCCCTCTTCGTCGTCGCGCCCTCCGTCCTCCTCATCGTCCAAAGCTTCGCCGGGCGCGATGCCATGGGCCGCGTCGTTTATCACTTCACCTGGGAGAATTACCTCCGCGCCTTCGACTGGCAGTGGCTGAAGATTCTTCTCTACTCGATCTGGTATGCGTTCCTCACGACCGTCATTTGCATGGTCGTCGGCTTCCCCGCCGCGTGGTTCATCGGCCGCGCCCCCGAGCGTTACCGCAACCTTCTCATGACCCTCGTCATGATCCCGTTCTGGACGAGCTTCCTCATCCGCACCTACGCGTGGATCACCATCCTGAGCCACGACGGCTTCCTCAACGCCACCCTCCTGGCCGGCGGCCTCATCCACCAGCCCCTCGCGATGATGTACACGCCCTTCGCCGTCGTGCTCGGGCTCGTCTACAATTACCTCCCGTTCATGATCCTGCCGATCTACACGAGCGTGGAAAAACTCGACAACGCCCTCGTCGAGGCCGCCTACGACCTCGGCGCGGGGCCGGTGCGCGCCTTCTCGCGCGTCATCATCCCGCTTACCCGTCCCGGCATCGCCGCCGGCGCGCTGCTCGTCTTCGTCCCCGCCATCGCGATGTTCGCCATCACCACGCTCATGGGCGGCGGCGCGAATCCCACCATCGGCGAAGTCATCCAGAAGCAATTCACCTCCGCCCGCAACCAGCCCTTCGGCGCCGCCCTGGGCACCCTGCTCCTGCTCCTCTTCTTCGTCTCCCTCTGGTTCACCCGCGCCCGCCGCCGCGGGTAGCGCAGGCCGCACGCGAAGGGCTCCGCATCAAGCGGCCGACTTCACGCGAAGCCGCCGGATGTGCTGGTAGGGAATGATGTCCAGAGCGCCGTCGTCATCCTCGATCGCCAGAACCTTCGTTCCCACAAAAACGTGATCGGACGTCGGGATCGAGTAGGCGACATCCTCCGAAACTTCGATCGCAAAGCTCGCAAACGACCGGGTCGCCAGGAGTTTCTGAATTTGTTCTCTCACGCCACCGCAATGTGGCAGCTCTCCCGGGTGATTTCAACCATCTCCCTTTCCCGCCGGCTTGCATTTTCAGGGACGTTCGGGTTTCTGGAAAGCCGCATGCGGAGAACCAAAATCATCGCCACCCTCGGCCCGGTCAGCGAATCGCCCGAACAACTGCGCGCGCTCATCGAGGCGGGCGTCGATGTCTTCCGGCTCAACATGAGCCACGCCACGCACGGCTGGGTGCGCACGATCGTTCCCCGCATCCGCCGCATCGCCGCCGACCTCGGCACGCCCACCGGCATCCTCATGGACACCCAGGGCCCCGCCATCCGCACCGGCGACCTGCCCACGAAGCTCGACCTCCGGATCGGCGACATCATGGAGTTCACCGTGCACGGCGCCGTCAGCGTCGAGCATTACTCCGTCGACGTGAACTACGACGGCCTCATCAACGACATCAACGTCGGCGACGTCGTGCTCGTCGACAACGGCGTCATGCACATGAAGGTCCTCGCCAAGGTGGACAACAAAATCCGCTGCGAAGTCCTCACCCCCGGCCTCCTCGGTTCCCGCCGCCACATCAATCTCCCCGGCGTGAAGGTCAATCTCCCCCCCCTCACCTCCAAGGACCTCGCCGACATCGAAGTCGGCGTCGAGGTCGGCGTCGACTTCTTCGCCCTCAGCTTCTGCCGCGAAGCCTCCGACATCGAGGAGTTCCGCCGCGTCCTCCGCGAGCACGGCGCCGACACCCCCATCATCGCCAAGATCGAGGACCAGAGCGCCGTCCGCGAGATCGACTCCATCATCGAAGCCTCCGACATCATCATGGTCGCCCGCGGCGACCTCGGCATCGAGTGCCCGCTCGAGGAGCTGCCCATCATCCAGCGCCGCATCGCGAAGCACTGCATCGTCATCGGCCGCCCCGTCATCGTCGCCACCCACATGCTGGAATCGATGATCGAAAATCCCGGCCCCACCCGCGCCGAGATCACCGACGTCGCGAACGCCGTTTTCGAGCAGGCCGACGCCATCATGCTCAGCGGCGAGACCACCGTCGGCAAATACCCCGTCGAGTGCGTAAGAATCTTCGACCGCGTCGCGCGCCGCATCGAGCGCAGCGGCGGCGCGAACTACGCCAGCGACGCCGTCATCACCGACCCGCGCCACAAGGCCGTGAAATCCGCCGTCGTCCTCGCGAACTCCTTCCCGAACAGCAAGCTCGTCGTCTTCACCCGCCGCGGCATCATGGCCGACTACGCCAGCCAGCTCCGCCCCGACCACTCCCCCATCTTCGCCTTCGCGCCCGACGAGGTCACCGTGCGTCGCCTGGCGTTGAACCGCGGCACCCACGCCATCCGCATGCCCTTCGACATCCGCCCCGAGCACACCGTCGCGGACGCCGAAAAACTGCTGAAGGAACAAGGTCTCGTGCAACCCGGCGACCGTCTCATCGTCGTCAGCGACATCCGCGCCGGCGAGGAGCGCTTCGACTCCATCCACCTCCGCGAAGTCGCCTAGGGCGTGTCGCCACGGCGCTCCGTCGCCGTGTCGCGCAAGATCACCCGCCCCCCGCGCCCCGACGGAGCGGGGCGGCGACAAACGAAACCTTCCGCCCCGTCGACCCGCCCGGGCCCTTGTCGCCACGGCGCTCCGTCGCCGTGCCGCGCCAGGTCACCCGCCCCCCCCCCGCGCCCCGACGGAGCGGGGCGGCTACAAACGAAGCCTTCCACCCCGCTGACCCGCCCCGGCCCGTCCTTGTCGCCACGGCGCTCCGTCGCCGTGTCGCGCAAGATCACCCGCCCCCGCGCCGCGGCGGAGCCGGGCGGCGAGGCCAGGATCCATTTCCAAAAACGGCTCCCCCGCAACGAAGCCCCCTCCGTCGAGATCGATCACCGTAAACGCCAGACCAACCCCCGAATCCACGCCCCATGGAAAACCGGCCCGCGGCCTGACCCAGGCGATATTCATCGCCGCGTCCTTTTCTCGCGGCTATGCTCCCGCGATGCAGAAAAAACCATTCGCGGAGCTCGGTCTTTCGCCCGAAGTGCTGAAGGCGGTCGAGAAGATGGGCTTCGAGGAGGCGTCCCCCATCCAATCCGCGGCCATTCCGGTGCTCCTCACGGGCGCCGACGTCATCGGCCAATCCCAGACCGGCTCCGGCAAGACCGCCGCCTTCGCCATCCCCGCCATCGAGAAAGTCGACCCCGCCCTGCGCGCCCCGCAGGTGCTCATCCTCTGCCCCACCCGCGAGCTCGCCGTGCAGGTCGCCGAGGAAGTCGCCAAGCTCGCCGCCTTCAAGCGCGGCGTGCGCGAGCTGCCCATCTACGGCGGCGCTTCCTACGACCGCCAGATCCGCGGCCTCAAGGACGGCGCGCAGATCGTCATCGGCACGCCCGGCCGCGTCATCGACCACCTGGATCGCCGGACGCTGCGCCTCGACTCGCTGAAAATGGTCATCCTCGACGAAGCCGACCGCATGCTCGACATGGGCTTCCGCGACGACATCGAAAACGTCCTCCAGCAGGCGCCGCCCGAGCGCCAGACCGTGCTTTTCTCCGCCACGATGCCGCGCGGCATCCAGGACCTCATCCGCAAATACACGACGAACGCCGAGAACGTCCGCATCGAGGCCCAGACCCTCACGATGCCCGCCATCGACCAGGTCTATTACGAAGTCGACCGCCGCTCGAAGCTCGAGGCGCTCAGCCGCATCATCGACGTGCAGGACATCAAGTGCTCCATCATTTTCTGCGCCACCAAGATGATGTGCGACCAGCTCACCGAGCACCTCGTCGCCCGGGGCTACATCGCGGACAAGCTCCACGGCGACGTCACGCAATCCATGCGCGAGCGCGTCATGAAGCGCTTCCGCGAGCGCAAGGTCGAGTTCCTCGTCGCCACCGACGTCGCCGCGCGCGGCCTCGACGTCGACGACATCGAGGTCGTCTTCAACTACGACCTGCCGCACGACGGCGAGGATTACGTGCACCGCATCGGCCGCACCGGCCGCGCCGGCCGCAGCGGGCGGGCGATCACGTTCGTCGCCGGCCGCGAGGTGCGAAAGCTCGAGGGCATGATCAAGCTCACCAAGGGCCGGATCCGCCGCGAGAAGGTGCCCTCCGTCGAAGAGGTCGAGGAAAAGCGCACGAACCAGACCTTCGAAACGCTCCGCGAAACCCTCGAGAAAGGCACCTACACCAAGCGCGATACCCTGGTCGACCGCCTGCTCGACCAGGGCTACTCGCCCACCGACATCGCCAGCGCCCTGCTCCATCTCCTCGGCGCCGAGGATGCCGGCCGTCCCGCCATCGCCGAGCCCGAGCCCATGCGCGACACCGCGCCCCGCCGGGACCACGATCGCGGCGAGCGCCCCTCCCGTTACGACCAGGGCGGCGATCGCGGCCCCGTCCGCGGCCGTCCGGCCCGCGACATCTCCGACGTCTCCGACGAGCCGGGCATGACGCGCCTCATCTTCACCGCCGGCCGCCTGAGCGAGGTGCGGCCCGCCGACATCGTCGGCACCGTGCTCGGCCTGAGCGGCATTCCCCGCGAGGCCATCGGCGCGATCCACATCGAGCCCAAGCACACGCTCGTCGACATCGCCGAGGAC
Source organism: uncultured Chthoniobacterales bacterium (assembly GCA_964247025.1). GTDB lineage: Bacteria > Verrucomicrobiota > Verrucomicrobiia > Chthoniobacterales > JAATET01 > JAATET01. The sequence goes on along the minus strand of CAXTSM010000013.1, from coordinate 18,553 downwards.
CACCTCGCGGCGGTTCTCCAGTCCGTGAACGGCATCAAGTTCAAGGGCCGCAAGCTCGCCGTTTTCGTCCCCGATTCCAAATAGCGCCAAGGAAGTTCCTCTTGGCGATCACCGAAGGGGCAATTGCGCCGCGAATTGCCAGACGGCGGCTCCCGGCGTATTGCGGGGGCGTGACTTTCCCGCGTCTCTTCATTCTCGCTCTCGCCGGTCTCCTCCTCGGCGGATGCGACGACGGCCGCCGGGACATTGCGCGGGCCTATCTTCAGGGCCATCCGCCCGCCGGGTTCACCGTTGTCAGCATCCCGGAAACGCTGCCGATCCGCAACGTCTCCGCCGACGCCAGCGAGATGATCGCCACGGTGCGTTATCGTTCCACCGCCCCGACCGTCGAGCCACGCAGCGGCTTCGATCTGCCGGCTGGCCGCGCCTCCGTCACCCGCTTGGAGGAAATCCGCGGCTGGGCGCTCAGCACCCTTCCGGCGGACACCCCGCAACGCGCGTCCATCCTCTCCGTCATCGCTGACGCCCACGCCCCCTTTCCGGTCAAGCGCGTGGTTTCCCCGGCCGGCACGGAGGTCGACTCCACGGTCACGCTCACCCTTCTCCGCGCGAAAGCCGGCTGGCGGGTCGCGGCGTTCAAGAGCGACGCGACCGTTCCCGGCCAGCCCGACGCCGACCCGGCCATCCCCTTCGAGAACGCGCCGGCCGTCGAAGCGCGCCTCGCCCGGCTCGACTCCACCGCCGCCCGGGTCGAAGCCGCCCGGCGGGAATACCTCGCCGCCCGCAAGCTCGTCGCCGAGCGTTCCCTCGCCCGGCTCCGCGCCCGGCTACGCGCCGGCCAGACTTTCACCGCCCCCCTGCCCGACGGCGCCCGCCTGCGCCTCATCGTCACGCGCGGCCTGGAATCCGCCGAGCCCGCCATCGTCATGCTGACCACGCAAAACGTCGAGCCCTCGACCGTCCGCTACACCGGCGCGCTGGAACAAAACCCCGCCGGCGAAACGATCTGGCGCGCTCCCGGCCGCCCGGCTCTCGTCCTCGCCACCTCCGGTTCCCAGCTCCTCGGCGAGCTCCTTTCGGACGGCCAGCCGTCGCGCGAATTGACCTTCCGCCCCGCGGGCGCGGTGGATTTGATTCCCGAAAGCCTGCCTTGAGGCGACTATTGGCTTGTCAATCCCGGCCGCATCGCGGATTCTGCCCCACCCGTCGGCAAACGCCGGCGGCAGAAAGTAGGTGAAATAAAACCATGCCCGAAGTTCTCGTTCGAAAAGGTGAACCCATCGACCGCGCCCTCAAGCGCCTCAAAGGCAAGATGGACTCCGAAGGAATCATGGACGAAGTGCGTCGCTTGCGCGCCTTCGAAACGCCCACGCAAAAGTCGCGCCGCAAGGCCAAGGCCAACGCGAAGCGCGCCAAGATGAAGCAACGCTTCAATCTCCACTAGGCTCATCGGCCACCCCGCCGGGGTGGCTCCTGCTTTGCCCAGTCTTTTGATCGCCGGCTGCGGTTTCCTCGGGGAAGCCGCAGCCGATTTTTTTGCCGCCGGGGGATGGCGCGTCGTCGGCCTCACGCATTCGCCGGACTCGGCCGCGCGGCTCGCGGGCAAACCCTACCCGGTGCTCTCCGCCGACATCTCGTCCGGTGCATCCCTCGCCGCGTTGCGGGCCGACCTCGGCGCGTTCGAGGCCGTGGTCCATTGCGCCAGCTCCGGCCGCGGCGGCGCGGAAGCCTACGGGTCCGTCTACGTCGATGGCTGCACGCATCTCACGGCCTTCTTCCCGGAAGCCCGCCTCGTTTTCACCGGCAGCACGTCGGTCTACGCGCAGGTCGACGGCTCGTGGGTCGACGAAACCAGCCCCGCCCGTCCGGACCGCGAGACCGGCCGGCTCCTGCTCGCGGCGGAGGGCGTCACCCGGGCCGCGGCCGGCTGCGTCCTCCGGCTGGCCGGCATCTACGGTCCCGGGCGTTCCGCGCTGCGGCGGAAATTTCTCGACGGCGCCGCCACGCTGGAAAACGGCGGTGCCCGCTGGATCAACCAGATCCATCGCGACGACGCCGTCTCCGCGATCGCCACCGTCATCCGGTCCGGCGCGCCCGGCGCGATCTACAACGTCGTCGACGACGAGCCCGCGACGCAACGCACGGTCTACGGGTGGCTCGCCGAATTTTTCGACCGTCCCCCGCCGCCCGAAGGCCCGGCCGATCTCGGCCGCAAACGCGGCTGGACCAGCAAGCGCGTGTCGAACGCCCGCCTGCGGGCGCTGGGCTGGGAGCCAAAATTTCCGAACTACCGCGGCGCGCTGCCGTCGCTCGCCGGCTCGTAACGATCGACCGCGAACGGCGTCGCCGAAGGCGCGGGCGGCGTGATTTCCGGGCGGCCGGGGGCCTCGACGGGTTTCGGGGCCGGGGTGGACGCCGGGATCGCCGGCGCCTGGCTGCCTTCCATCGCGATCAGCTCCGAGACGGTCACGAACTTGAAGCCCCGGGCGATCAAGGCATCGAGCGTGGCGGGCATCGCGGCGACGGTCGTCGCGTGGATGTCGTGCGACAGCACGATCGATCCCGGCTTGATCTGGCTGAGAATTTCCCGCTCCACGCGCGCGGAGTTGCGGTATTTCCAATCGAGCGGATCGACGTCCCAGAGGATGACCTTGAGGCCCCATTCCTGGTTGAACCGCCGGTCGAGCGCCGCGGTGGTCGCGCCGTAGGGCGGCCGCATCAGCACGGGGTTGTGCCCGATCGCGGCCTTGATCGCGGCGTTGGTTTTCTCGATCTCGCCGGCCACGCCGGCCGCGCCGAGGTGCGTAAGCTGCGGGTGGCTCCAGCTGTGGTTGCCGATTTCATGGCCCTCCGCAACCGCCCGCTTGAGGATGTCCGGAAACTCGGCCGCGTTTTTTCCGACCACGAAGAACGTCGCCCTGATCCCGCGCTGCTTGAGCGTATCGAGCAACCGCGGCGTGAGCTTGGGCGACGGTCCGTCGTCGAACGTCATCGCGACGGTGCGGCCGACACCGGGAATGAGGGTGTAGCTCAGCCGCGCGGGCCTGGCCGCCGGGGAGGGCTTCGCGGTGGGTGCCGGCGTGGCGGTCGCCGCCGGGGTCACCGAGGCAGCGGGCGAGGAAGCGGGGGTGGCGGTGGCGGCCGGGGCGTCCTGCGTGTGGACGGACTGGCACGCGGCCAGGGAAAACGCGACCGCTCCCACGGCGGCCAAAAGCGAACGGGATGTCATGCTACCGGAATCGATCCAGCAGCACACCCAGCTTGTCGAGCGTTTCCTGCGGCCAAAACTCGCGCGGCGTGACGATCGCGTCGCTCAGGGCCTGGTGCTCCGGCCAGGTCGGCTCGAGCGGGATGCGCGGCACGACGCGCGCGAGCACCTCCTTCGCGGAGGCCGCGTTCGCCTGCAGGTGGGAGATCACCGACTCCACCGTCACCGGATCCTCGCTCGTTTTCCAGCAATCGTAGTCCGTGACCATCGCCATCGTCGCGAGCGCGATCTCCGCCTCGCGCGCCAGCTTGGCCTCGGGGAGATTCGTCATGCCGATCACGTCGTAGCTCCGCGAGCGATACGACTCGGACTCCGCCCGCGTGGAGAACGCCGGGCCGTCCATGCAGACGTAGGTGCCGCCGGAATGGTAGCGCTTCCGCAGCGACGAGCAGGTCTGCGCGAGCAACGTGCGCAGATGGGCGCAGATCGGATCGGCGAAGCTCACGTGCGCCACGATGCCCGAGCCGAAGAACGTGTGGGCGGCGCGGTTGCTGGTGCGGTCGTAGAATTGCGCGGGCAGCACGATGTCGCGCGGCGCGTAGTCCTCCTGCAGGCTGCCGACCGCGGTGACGCAGAGGATCCAGCGCACGCCCAGGACGCGGAGCGCGTAGATGTTCGCGCGGTGGTTGATCTCGTGCGGCGCGAGGCGGTGGCCGCGCCCGTGCCGCGGCAGGAAGTAAACGGTGCGCCCGTGCAGCGTGCCGCCGACGATCACGTCGGACGGCGGGCCGAAGGGCGTCTCGACCTCGAAGTCGCGCGCGTTTTCGAAGCCGTCGATTTCATAAAGGCCGCTGCCGCCGATCACGCCGATCGCCGCGCCGCTCGGGGAAGCCGCGGCGTCCAGGCCGGGGAATTCATTTGTCATTGGGGGGACGGGGGTGGCCTCATTAAAGCCGCCCGAGCTCGGTTTTTTCAAGCATCCCGAGAAATTCCTTCAACGCCGGCGTCGCGGTCGCGTTGCGCTTCACCAGCGCCCCGAGCGGCCTCCACATTTCCGGCTCGTCGATTTCCACCGCCACGAGCGTGTCGCCGCGCACCTCGTCGCGCACGCAGATCTCCGGCACGATCGAGACCGCGTCCTCGATGCCGACGGCGCGCTTGACGGTCTCGATGTTGTCGAACTCCAGAATCGGCCGGATGCGCACGCCGCGCCCGCGCAGGCGCCGGTCGATCTCCTTGCGGGTCGGCAGGTCCGGCTCGAACGCCACGAACTTCTCCCCCACGAGCTCCCGCAGCTGGACGCGCTTTTTTTTCGCCAGCCGGTGCGACGGCCCGCAGATCAGCACGAGCTTGTCGCGCCAGAACGTCATCACGCGCAGCCCCGCCCGCTGCGCCGGGTAGGCGACCAGCCCGAGCTCGCTCGAGCCGTCGCGCACCGCTTCGTAGACCTCGCGGTAGCGGCAGTAGTCGACCTTCACCTCCACGCCGGGATGCGCGCGGCGGAAGGCCTTCAAATACGGCGGGAGCTCGTGCAGCCCGATGCTGTAGACGGTCGCCAGCCGCACCTCGCCCGCCACCACGCGGCGGATCGAATCGATGCGGCTGCCGAGGCTTTCGTAGGCGTCGAGGATGTCCCGGCTGGCCGATAAAAACTCCTTCCCCTCCGGCGTGAGCTCGAAGACGCGCTTGCCGCGGTCGATGAGCCGCACGTTGAACCGCCGCTCGATGGCGCGCACCTGCTGGCTCACGGCGCTCTGCGTGATGCCGTTGGCTTTCGCCGCCCGCGAGAAGCTGGTAGTCTCGACAAGGTCGCGAAACACCTTGAACGTCTCGATCTGCACGGGGGGAAACCTATCCGATAAGCGCAACTAATATCAAACCGCGAATGACGAATTTTTCTTATGGCTGACGTTCCGGCAAACCTCGGCGCGATCCGCGACCGCATCGCCGCCGCCGCCGACCGCGCCGGGCGGGCCGCGGCGGAGATCGAGCTCGTGGCCGTCTCGAAGACCTTCCCCGCCGAGTCCGTGCGGGCGGCCTGGGAAGGTGGCCAGGCGGTCTTCGCGGAGAGCCGCGTGCAGGAGGCCGCGCCGAAGATCGCGTTGCTGCCGGGCGCGCTGCGCTGGCAGTTCATCGGCCACCTGCAGAAGAACAAGATCCGCCGCGCGCTGCCGTTGTTCGAGCTGTTCCACGGCGTGGACTCGCTGGAGCTCGCCCGGGCGATCGATCGCATCGCGGCCAAGGACGGCTTTTTCCCGCGCGCGCTCGTCGAGGTGAACGTCGCCGGCGAGGCATCGAAGTTCGGCCTGCGGCCCGACGCGCTGGATCGCGATCTCGACGCGCTGCTCGCCCTGCCGCGCCTGCAGGTCGAGGGCTTCATGACCATCGCGCCGTATGCGGACGACCCCGATGCCTCGCGGCCGCACTTCCGGGCGCTCCGCGATCTGCGGGACCGGCTCGCGGCGCGGACCGGCCTGCCGTTCGGCACGCTTTCCATGGGGATGAGCGGCGATTTCGAGGCGGCCGTCGAGGAGGGCGCGACGATCGTCCGCGTCGGCTCGGCCATCTTCGGAGCGAGGTAGCGCCGGCGGGGGCGCTGTGCTACGGTCGCCCGATGAATTGGCGTCTCCAGGTCGGTCTCTCCGCGTTCGGCGCGGTGGTCTTTGCGGGATGCGGCGGCGCCCGGCTCGGCCAGAATCTTCCCATCGGCGCGTTCGGCTCCGGCGGTTCGCCGGGATTTCACGAAGTCATCGACAACGTGAGCTACTGGCAGGGCGGCGCGGGCCGGCCGTCGATCACGATCAATCTCTCCGAGCAGAAAGCCTATTTCTACAAGGGCGACGAGCTCGCCGGCGTCGCGCTGGTGGCGACCGGCAAGGAAGGCTACGACACGCCGGCCGGCACTTTTCGCATCATTGAAAAAACCGCCGACAAGCACTCGGACACCTACGGCTCGATGGTCGACGCCTCGGGTCAGGTCGTGAACAACGACGCCGACGTGCGCCTGGATCCCGTCCCGCCCGGCGGCGCGTTCGAGGGGGCGCCGATGCCGTATTGGATGCGCATCGTCGGGGCGGTCGGCATGCACCAGGGGCCGATCCCCGTGCCCGGGTCGCCGGCCTCCCACGGCTGCATCCGCATGAGCAAGCTGGTCGCCGCGGAGTTTTTCGACAACGCCGAGGTCGGCATGCCGGTCCGGATCGTGTATTGACCCGCCCGGAAACGTTCGCATGAGTGAAGCCACCCCCGTTTCGGTTTCGTATTCCGAGGATTTGCTCGGTCGCCTGATGGAGGCGCCCACCGCGGTGTTCCGCCCGGGGCAGGTCGTCGCGGAGGTCATCGAGGAACTTCGCGAGCTCGTGAAGCACGCGTTCATCACCTACGGCTGGGTCGTCGATCCCGCCGGAAAGTTGATCGGCGTCATCACGATGCGCGACCTGCTGTTCTCGGAGAAAACCCAGCGCCTCGACGCGATCATGCTGCGCACGATTTTTTCGCTCCGCGCCACGATGCCGCTCATCGACGCGATGAAGGCGACGCTCGACCGGCATTACCCGGTCTATCCCGTGGTCGACGACGCGGGCACGCTCGTGGGCCTGGTGCGCGGCCAGCAGATGTTCGAGCAGCAGGCGGTGGAGCTGAGCGCGCAGGCCGGCAGCATGGTCGGCGTCACGAAGGAGGAGCGCCTGGGGACGCCGTGGCCGCGCAGCCTGCTGTCGCGCCATCCCTGGCTGCAGCTCAATCTCGCGACGGCATTCATCGCGGCCTTCGTCGTCGGCTTTTTCGAGAACACGCTGGAAAAGATCGTGCTGCTGGCCGTGTTTCTGCCGGTGCTCGCGGGGCAGTCGGGCAACACCGGTTGCCAGGCTCTCGCGGTGACGCTGCGCGGCATGACGCTGGGCGAATTCAAGCCCGGCAGTTTCCGGCGCGCGCTCACGAAGGAGGCGATCCTCGGCGTGAGCAACGGCGCGCTGGTGGGCGTCTCGGCCGGCCTCGGCATGTTCTTCTACGCGTGGAGCCAGAAAAACCCGCAGGCGCCCGGCCTCGCCCTGGTGACCTGGGCGGCCATGGTGCTGGCCTGCGCGATCAGCGGAATTTCCGGCGTCGTCGTGCCGACGGCGATGAAGCGCCTGGGCGCGGATCCCGCCACGGCTTCGAGCATTTTTCTCACGACCGCGACCGACGTCGTGAGCATGGGGACGTTCCTTGGGCTCGCGACGTTGTTTCTGGCCCGGTAGGCCAGCGACGCTTCGTGGCCGCCGCCGTTTTCGAACGGGGGGAAAACCATGAAGCGTTCCCCGCCCGGTCACGGGATCAGGCGGTCGAAGCGCTTGGCGGGATTGGCGTAGCCGGGGTAGCGCGCGGTGTCTCCGGTGGACGGCCGGAAGCGCCATTGCTTGTAGGCCCAGAGCCAGAGCTCGGGCCGGGCGCGGATCGAGCGCTCGGTCTCGTCCCAGCAACGCTGCGTGATCTCGGCCGCGGTGGCGTCGGGCGGGACGTCGACGGCGGGCAGGTAGCGCGCGAGGTAGGTGCCGTCGGGCTGCGGCACGCATTCGCAGGGGATCAAGGTGGCGCCGGTGCGCTCGCGCAGCGCGTGCAGGATGGGGCTCGCGGAGGTCCACAGGCCGAAGCAGCGGATGGCGACCGTGCTGTGCTTCGGGTCGAGGCTGAGGTCGGTGAGAGCGCCGAATTTTCCGCCGCCCTTGAGGTGCTTGAGCATGCGGAGGAGGGCGCGTTCCTGCGGGATGATCTCGTGGCCGCTCATGGCGCGGAACCGGTTCAGGACCGGGCCGAGCAACGGATTCTTGAAGCGCTGGAAGATGATGGGGCCGGTGCTGACCGCGAAGGCGGACGCGTGGCTGAGCCACTCCCAGTTTCCGAAGTGGGCGCAGAAATACAGGCCGGCGGCGGCGGGCGCGCGGTTGACGGGATCGAGGTCCAGGCCCTCGACGCGGAGGAATTTTTTCCAGCGGCCGCCGGTGAGGTTCGGCGACCAGAAGAGGGTGAGCATCGTGCGCGCGAAGTTTTGATAAGAGGCCTCCGCGATGCGCCGGCGCTCGTCGGGCGAATATTCCTGGCCAAACGCGGCGCGCAGGTTCTCGAGCGCGGTGCCGCGGCCGCGGGCGTCGACGTGAAAGGCCAGGGAGCCGAGCTCGTCGCCGAGCGGCCGGAGGGCCTCGTAGGGGAGGCGCGGGACTAGCCACGCGACCGCTTCGAGCGCCTGGTGCTCGAGGCGGTAGCGCAGGCGCTTGAAGCCGGTGACGCCGGCGAGCGGATCGGGGAGGGGCGAACTAGACAGGATGGACGGAGCTTTGAGGATGAACGGGAACTTCGATGCGGGGAAAAAGCGGGACGGGGCGGCCGAGTTGGTGGCCGTCGGGCAATCCGCCCCACGCGGCGCCCGCGAGGGAAAAATCGCCGGTGACGCCCAGTTGATCCCAAAGGCCGCGGGCGGCTCCCGGCAGGACGGGCGCGAGCAGGATGGCGATGATGCGCAGGGACTCGGTGAGGTCGTAGAGGACGGCGTCGAGCGTGGCGGCGTCGCCGTTTTTGGCGAGCGCCCAGGGCTTGGTCTGCTCGACGTACTGGTTCGCGTCGATCGCGATGGCGACGGCTTTTTCGAGCGCGACGTTGATCTGGAATCCGCCCATGGCGAGGTCGTAGGCGGCCACGGAATCGGCCGCGCGGTCCCGCAGGGCGGACGCGGCGCCCGGCGTGACGCGGCCTTCGCGATATTTCCACGCCATGTTCAGGGTGCGGTTCAGCAGGTTGCCGATGCTGTTCGCGAGGTCGACGTTGTAGCGCTGGACGAGGCGCTCCTCGCTGAAGTCCGCGTCCCGGCCGGTGGCGATGTCGGCCATGAGGTAGTAACGGACGGCCTCGGCGCCGTATCGGTCGGCGAGGACGGCGGGGTCGACGACGTTGCCCTGGCTCTTGCTCATCTTGGAGCCGGAGATGTTCCACCAGCCGTGGACGAGCAGGGCGGGAATGTCCGCGTCGGAGAAGCCGAGTCCTTTGAGCATGATGGGCCAGTAGACGCCGTGCGCGGGGATCATGATGTCCTTGCCGATGACGTGCAGGGCGGGCCACCAGGCGTGGAATTCCGGGCCCTGGGTCTTCGACTTCGCGTCGAAGCCGGGCGCGAAGCTGATGTAGTTCACGAGCGCGTCGAACCAGACGTAAGTCACGTAATCGCGGTCGAACGGCAACTCGATGCCCCAGACGAGCCGGGATTTCGGCCGGGAAATGCAGAGGTCGCCCTCGATTTTCTCGACCGCGTTGACCAGCTCGGCGAGCCGGAAACCCGGCGTGACAAGCCCGGGGCGATCGTTCAGCAGCGCGAGCAGCCAATCCTTGTGCGCGGCGAGCTTGAAGTAATAATTTTCCTCCTCGACGAGGATGACCTCGCCCCACTCGGGGCCGAATTCACCGCCCGCGCCGCGTTCTTTTTCGGTGAGGAACTGCTCCTGGCGCACGCTGTAGTAGCCGGATTGCTTTGCCCGGTAGAGCTGGCCCTCGTCGTGGAGACGCTGCAGCAGGGCCTGCACGCAGGCCTTGTGCGCCTCGTCGGTGGTGGCGGCCCACCCGTCGTATTCCACGTCGAGCTTCGTCCAGAGGGCGCGGAATTTCGCGGTGACCTGGTCGACGAACTCCTGCGGCGCGACGCCTTCCTTCTCGGCGGATTGCTGGACCTTCTGGCCGTGCTGGTCGACGCCGGTAAGGAAAAAAACCTCGCGGCCGCGCGCGCGGCGATGGCGGGCGATGACGTCCGCCAGGACTTTTTCGTAGGCGTGCCCGATATGCGGCGAGCCGTTCGTGTAGTCGATGGCGGTGGTGAGGAAGAAGGGCTTCACGGACGGGTAAGGGAACCACAGAGGCACGGAGACACGGAGAAAATTTATTCCGCCTTTGACTCCGGGTCCCCGTTTGTCGGTGGTTCCTCCTTCGCGATCTTTCCACCCCAGCCGAGGATGCGGGCCTTGACGCCGGCGCTTTCGGCTTCCTTGATCTGGTGGTTGCGGACGTAGAAGAGCGAGAGACTCGACCAGGCGAGCTGGTCGTTCGGCGCGAGGCGGGTCGCCTCGAGGCCGGCGGCGATCGCCTCGGGATAATGGCCGGTCTTCATGAGGGCCATGCCGAGGGCGTGCCAGGCGTCGAAATAACCAGGCGCGGCGGCGGCGCAGCGGCGGTATTTTTCGACCGCGGCGTCGAGATCGCCCACGGCGAGGTCGCCGCTCGCGTCGTCGAACAACGCTTCGATTTCCGGCGGCACGTCGCTCATCGCGAGGCGCGCCTAGCCGCGATCGGCCGGCGTGAAGGCGACGCCGGCCTCCTTCTGGGCGGACTTCAACCACTCGGCGAAGAGCACGCGCTGGCGTTGCGAGAGGATGCCGGTGAGGAGATCTCCGCGGTGGGCGTCGGCGGATTTCGAGTCGATCGGGGCGCGCTTCTCCAGCCAAACGGCGTAGCCGCCGGCGGCGTCGGTGCGGATGCCGCTGATTTCGCCTTCGTCGAGAACGAGGGCGGCATCGGCGAAGCGGCGCTGGTCGGCGGGGGCGGCTTCGTCCATGAGCGAAAGGTTCGTGAAGGGCTGGGTCTTGAGCCCGGCGGCGGCGGCGGCCTGGGCGGCGGTCCGGCCGGATTTCGCGGCCGCGCGAAGCTGCGTGAGGGCGGCGGCGGCGGTCTTGTCGAGCGCGGCATTCGCGCCGGCGTCGGTGAGCTCGCGGAGGATTTCCGGGCGGGCCTCGGCGGGGGTCATGGGCCGGGACGGGGTGATGTTCGTGAGCTCGGCGACGAGGAACTGGTCGCCGCTCTGGAGCACGCCGCTCACGGGGGACTTCGTGGTGAGCGTGAAGGCGACGGGGGCGATGGCGGAGGCCGGGCCCGTGACGGCCAGGGACGAGCCGAGGGATTTCTGAAGATCGGCGATGGCCTGGATCTGGCCGCTCTGGTCGAAGGGCAGGGTGGTCTCGATCTTCAAGCCGGCGGCGCGGGCGGCCTTCTCGAAGCCCTCGATGGTCGCGCGGTTGGCGAAGGCGTCCGAGGCGTCGGCGACCTTTTGCTGCGCGTCGATCCTGGCCTTGCCCTGGAGTTTGCCGGCGTCGGCGGGCAGCGGAAAGGTGACGTAGCGGGCGGTGCGCAGCTCGGGCGTGACGAAGCGGGCGGCGCCTTCCTTCAAGGCGGCGGCGATCTCGGCCTCGGTGGGCTTGATGGTGCTCGCGAGGGCGGCGCGGTCGAAGAGGAGCGCGACGCCGGTGACGGGCTGGAAGACGCGGGACACGTAGGCGATCTCGGCGGGCGTGATCGCGGGCGCGGCGTCGAGGGTTTGCTGGACGCGTTTCAGGATGAGCGAATTACGGACGAGGTTCTGGATCTCGAGCTCGGTGAAGCCCTGCGGCGCGAGCGAGTTGGCGACGAGCGGCTTGTATTTTCCCTCGAAGTCGAACTGGCCGCCCGTCTGAAAAACCGGGAGGGCCGCGATGGCGTCCTTGATCTCGTCGCCGCCGGGCTGGATGCCGAGCCGGCGGGCTTCGTGGTCGAGGATGCGACTGTTGATGACGAAGTCGGCGTAGCCTTCCTCGCTGCCGTTGCCGCCGAGGGTGGAGACGTATTCGGTGAGGCCGAGGGCGAGGGCGAGCTGGAATTTCCGGGCCTCGCGCTGGAAGTCGGCGATGGAGAGATCGCGGCCGTAGACCTTGGCGACGGTGCCCGTGCCGGGAACGTGATTCCGATCGGTGTAATCGTAGAGGAAAGCGAAGGAGATGATCGTGAGAATCGTGATCACCAGCCAAAGGGTGCGCTGGTGGGTGCGCATGAAACTAAACATAGGTCGGGGCCGCGAAGGGTGAGTTGGACCATCCTGCATAGGCGAATCGAAAGCGAAAGCAAGCCCGGGTGCACGCGACGGCCACCGCGGGACGCAAAGAATTCTGGACCCGGGGGCGGCAATTCGGCGGAATGGCGGCATGCGCCCGCGAGCCTCCCGGTCCCTGCTTTTGACGGTCTGGAGCGCGCCGATGCTGACGGCGTGGGCGCAGGCGACGCCGGGCCCGACCGGAGCCGACGGGAAAACGTGGGCCGAGGTCTTCGGCCGCGCGCCGGGGGGGTGGGCGCTGCTCGTCGTGGCGGCCACCGTCGCGTTCGCGCTCGCGGGCCATCTCGGATACGTCCTCGCCGAGGCGCGCGGCGCGCCGGAGAAGCTTACCGAGGCGCTCACCCACGCGATCGAGGCGGGTAACTACCAGGAGGCGTGGGAGGCCTGCGGCCGATGGCGGTCGGCCTTCCTGGCGCGCATCCTGCAGCCCGCGCTGGAGCGGATCGGCCAGGGGAAGGAGCGCGTGGACGCGGCGCTGGAAAGAAAATTTTCGCGCGAGCGGCGGCTGCTGACTTCGCTGAGCTGGGCGTTGATCGCGATCGGCGGGGGTGTTCCCGTGCTTTGCTTCATCGTCGCGTGGGCGGGATTCGGGGCGCTTTTTCGCGTGGACCGGGCGGGCGTCGACGCGCGGATTCTCACGCAGGCGGCGGGGAATTTCGCGTTGTTCGCGGCGGCGGCCTTCGCGGTCGTCGCGACGAGCGGGGTGTTGTGGATCGGTTTTCGCCGGCGCGCGGCCGAGAAGCTGCCGGCCTTCCGGGAGGATGCCGGGCGCTTTCTGCGGAATCTCGCCTACGAGGATTTGGAGGGCCTGCGGATCGGCCCGGATTTCGACGCGGGCACGATTCTTGGCGGAGGGGAGGAAATCCAGCCAACCGGTCGGCTGCGGGTCTCGCGCGAGCTCACCACCGCCTGCCCGGCCTGCAATGCGCCGATCAATCCCAGCCGGAACCCGTGCCCGTATTGCGGCGCGCCGTTCGAGTGGTCGTAGGGCCGGATCGCTACCAGAAGCCCCACTGCCGCGTGGCGACGATGTAGAGGCCAAGCGCGAGGTTCGTGGTCGCATGCGCCACGACGCAGACGAGCAGGCTCTTCGTCCGGACCGCCAGCCACCCGTAGATCGCTCCGGTCAGGATGGCCGCGGGATAGTCGGGGGGATTGTGAATGAGCGTGAAGGCGACCACGACGCCCCAAAAACTGAGGGGCGTGTATTTGCCGAACGGCACGGAGGGAAACCTCTCGTCGATCAGGTAGCGCTGGAGGAATCCCCGCCAAAAAATCTCCTCCACCAGCGGCACCACGATCACGAGGCGCAGAAACCGGGCGGCCATCGTGCCCCAATAGAGCGTGGGATTCTCGCCGAAGACGCCGGGATCGAAGCCCTCCAGCCGGGCCGGCCGGCCGAAAACCATCTGCGGGCTCACCCAAAGAAAGAAGACCACGAGTCCCGCCCCGATCGCCAACGGAAGCGCGCGGAACGATCCGAGCTCATAGTTCTTCCAAAACCACCCCAGCGCCGCGGCACACGCGAGGGTCTGGAGCGGATAGATCCAGTAAACCGGGTGGGCGAGCACGAACTGGTCCGACGGGCCGGCGAGGCTTTCCACGCCCGAAACGAGCGCAAGGCCCAGCATAAAAATCGCGAAGGGAAGCACGTAGGCCAAAAACAGGCGGCGCGGCGAACTCATCGCGAACTAAATGGCGGACCGCCGAGAATTTGGCCAGCCTTCAATCCTCGGCGGGCCCGGCATCGGGAGCAAGCCTGTCGCGGGAGGGCGTCGGGCCAAGGCCCCGGCCAGAGGATCATCGTGAATCCGCCCGAGAAAGCGATCAAATCCGTCGACTCGCTCGCGATCCGGCGCTTTCCCCGTCGTTCCGCATCAGCCTCATCGCCGTTGCCTTCGGGGGAAATTCGGCGCGGCCCGTTTCCTTGTCGCCCCGGCGCTCTGTCGTCGGGTGGCAGGAGAGCACGCGTCCCCTCGGCGCCCCGACGGAGCGGGGCGGCTACAGGCAGAGCTCGGGATGGACCCGGGCGGGTGGCTTGTCGCGTCTCCTTATCGCCCAGGCGCCCCGACGGAGCGGGGCGGCTACAGGCGGAGCTCGGGATGGACCCAGGCCGGGGGCTTGCCGCGTCTCCTTGTCGCCCCGGCGCTCCGTCGCCGGGTGGCGTGAGAGCACGCGTCCCCCCCGCGGCCCGATGGAGCGGGGCGCCGGCGTGGCCTCTTGCGCGTCGGCTCATCCGAGATTTTACCCGACGCCGGCCGGGATTTCGCCCAACCCCACGCCCTCGTTCTTAATTAAGCGCCATTTTGGCTCATTCGGGAAGCTATCCTGGCGCTGATGGGCAATATTGGCGCGATCCAGGCAAAGACTCTCCGGCTACAATTTTATATAAGATATTTATCAATAATAACTTAGGACTTTTTAAGCACCCATGGCCCGCCCATTGCTGTATAGATCCCGGAGATTATTCAACCATGTCAAAAATTTTAGGTATCGACCTCGGCACGACCAACTCCTGCATGTCCGTCATGGAAGGCGGCGAGCCAGTGGTCCTCGAAAACTCGGAGGGCGCCCGCACGACGCCGTCCGTGGTGGCTTTTTCCAAATCGGGCGAACGGCTCGTTGGCCAAGCGGCCAAGCGCCAGGCGGTGACGAACCCCGCGAACACGATTTTTTCCGTCAAGCGCTTCATGGGCCGCAAGCATGCGGAGGTGAAGGGCGAACTGGGCCGCGTGCCCTACAAGGTGGTCGCGGCGGCGAACGGCGACGCGCACATCGAAGTGGAAGTGGGCGGCGAGAAGAAGCAATTCAGCCCGCCGGAAGTTTCCGCGATGATCCTCGCGAAGCTCAAGGCCGACGCCGAAGCGAAGCTCGGGGAGAAGATCACGCAGGCCGTCATCACGGTGCCCGCCTATTTCAACGACTCGCAGCGCAACGCCACGAAGGACGCGGGCAAGATCGCGGGCCTCGAGGTGCTGCGCATCATCAACGAGCCCACGGCCGCCTCGCTCGCCTACGGCCTCGACAAGAAGTCCGACGAAAAGATCGCGGTCTACGACCTCGGCGGCGGCACGTTCGATATTTCGGCGCTGGAAATCGGCGACGGCGTCTTCGAAGTCCGCGCGACCAACGGCGACACCCATCTCGGCGGCGACGATTGGGACAATCGCCTGCTCGACTGGATCATCGGGGAATTCAAGACCGACGCCGGCATCGACCTCTCGAAGCAGCCCGACGCCGTCCAGCGCATCAAGGAAGAGGCCGAGAAAGCCAAGATCGCGCTCTCCTCGACGCAGGAATACGAGATCAACCTCCCCTTCATCACGGCCGACCAGACCGGTCCCAAGCACATCCAGAAAAAGCTCACCCGCTCGAAGCTCGAGCAGCTTTGCGACGACCTTTTCGAACGCACGAAGAAACCCGTGCTCGACTGCCTGGCCGACGCCAAACTGACCGCCACGAACATCGACGAACTCGTGCTCGTGGGCGGCATGACGCGCATGCCGAAGGTCGTGGAAACCGCGCGCGCCCTGGTCGGCAAGGAGCCGCACAAAGGCGTGAACCCGGACGAGGTCGTCGCCATCGGCGCCGCGATCCAGGGCGGCGTGCTCCGTGGTGACGTGAAGGACGTGCTCCTGCTCGACGTGGCCCCGCTCACGCTGGCGATCGAGACCGCCGGCGGCGTGGCGACCTCGATGATCTCGCGCAACACGACCATCCCGACCCGCAAGTCGCAGACCTTCTCGACCTACAGCGACAACCAGCCGGGCGTGGAAATCAAGGTGCTCCAGGGCGAGCGCCCGCTCAGCCGCGACAACAAGAATCTCGGCACTTTTCACCTCGACGGCATCCCGCCCGCCCCGCGCGGCACCCCGCAGATCGAAGTGACCTTCGACATCGACGCGAACGGCATCCTGCACGTCTCCGCGAAGGATCTCGGCACCGGCAAGGAGCAGAAAATCTCCATCACCGGCAGCTCCGGCCTTTCCAAGGACGAGATCGAGAAGATGCAGCGAGACGCCGAGGCGCATGCCGCCGAGGACGCGAAGGCCAAGGAAGCGATCGAGACGCGCAACAACGCCGACAACCTCGCCTACCAATGCGAGAAACAGCTCACCGAACTCGGCGACAAGCTCGACGGCGCCACCAAACAATCCGTCGAAGAAGCCATCGCCAAGGTGCGCGAGTCCCTCAAGGGCGACGACGCCGACGCGATCAAATCCGCCCACGATGCGCTCCAGACGAAGTTCCAGGAAGTCAGCGCCGAGCTCTACAAGAACGCCGCCGCCGCGGGCGCCGCGCCGGAAGGCGCTCCCCAAGGCGCCGCCCCCGAATCCGAACCGAAATCCGCCCGGAAGGACAACGACGTCGTCGACGCCGAGTTCGAAATGGTCGACGAGGAAAAGAAAAAGTAACAACCAATCGGGAAGGCCGGCTCTCCGAGCCAGCCCACTTTTTCCCCAAAAGAATCACGGACGGCGCGGAGCGCCATCCCCACCCCGCAGACAATTTAGCTAACGGTCGTCCCGCACCCGCGTCGGCGGCCTTTGTTAACAACCCACAAACCAAAAAGAAAAAGCCACCATGGCAGCCAACATCAAACCCATCGGAGACCGCGTGCTCGTCAAGCCGCTCGAAGAAAAAGAAGTCAAGAAAGGGGGAATCATCATCCCTGATTCCGCCAAGGAAAAGCCCCAGGAAGGCGAAGTCGTGGCCCTCGGCACCGGCAAGCTCGACGACAAGGGCGAAAAAATCGCGTTCACCGTCAAGAAGGGCGACAAGGTCCTCATCTCCAAATACGGCGGAACCGAAATCAAGATCGACGGCGAGGGCTACCTCATCATGCGCGAGGACGACATCCTCGGCATCGTCGGCTGATCCCCCTCCCAACCATCAACTCTCAACCACCAACTAACTAAAATGGCAGCAAAACAACTCCAGTTCGACGAACACGCCCGCCAGGCCCTCCTGCGCGGCGTCGAGAAATTGGCGAAAGCCGTCAAGGCGACCCTCGGGCCGGCCGGACGCAACGTCATCCTCGACAAGAAATTCGGCAGCCCGACGATCACCAAGGACGGCGTCACCGTCGCCAAGGAAATCGAGCTCGAAGACCCCTACGAAAACATGGGCGCCCAGCTCGTGCGTGAAGTCGCCTCGAAGACGAGCGACATCGCCGGCGACGGCACCACCACGGCCACCGTTCTCGCCGAAGCCATCTATAAAGAAGGCCTCAAGAACGTCACCGCCGGCGCAAACCCGATGAGCCTCCAGCGCGGCATCAACAAGGCCGTCGAAGCCATCGTGGCCGAGCTCGGCCGCATCGCCAAGAAGGTGAAGGACTCGAGCGAGATCGCCCAGGTCGCCACCGTCTCCGCGAATTGGGACACCACGATCGGCCAGATCATCGCCGACGCGATGGAGAAGGTCGGCAAGGACGGCACCATCACGGTCGAAGAAGCGAAGTCCATCGAGACCACGCTCGACGTCGTCGAGGGCATGCAGTTCGACAAGGGCTATCTCTCGCCCTACTTCGTCACGAACACCGAAGACCTCGAGGCCGTCCTCGAGAACGCCTACGTTCTTCTCCACGAGAAGAAAATCAGCAGCCTCAAGGACCTCCTCCCGCTGCTCGAGAAAGTCGCGAAGAGCGGCCGCCCGTTCCTCATCATCGCCGAAGACGTCGAAGGTGAAGCGCTCGCGACCCTCGTCGTCAACAAGCTCCGCGGCACGCTCCAGGTCGCGGCCGTCAAGGCTCCCGGCTTCGGCGATCGCCGCAAGGCCATGATGGAAGACATCGCCGTCCTCACGGGGGGCCGTCTCATCACCGAGGACCTCGGGATCAAGCTCGAGAACCTCACCATCGAAGACCTCGGTCGCGCCAAGCGCATCGTCGTCGACAAGGAAAACACCACGATCATCGAAGGCGAAGGCAAGGGCTCGGACATCCAGGGCCGCGTCGGCCAGATCCGCCGTCAGATCGAGGAGACCACCAGCGACTACGACCGCGAGAAGCTCCAGGAGCGCCTCGCGAAGCTCGCCGGCGGGGTCGCCGTCATCAACGTCGGTGCCGCCACCGAGACCGAGATGAAAGAGAAGAAAGCCCGCGTCGAAGACGCCCTCCACGCGACCCGTGCGGCCGTCGAAGAAGGCATCGTCCCCGGCGGCGGCGTCGCGCTCGTCCGCGCCCAGAAGGCCCTCGACGCGCTCGTCCTCGAAGGCGATGAAAAAATCGGCGCCGGCATCATCCGCCGCGCGGTCGAGGCTCCCCTCCGCCAGCTCGCCGCGAACGCGGGCCTGGAAGGCGCGCTCATCGTGCAGGAGGTCAAGAAGCGCAAGGGCAACGAAGGCTACAACGTCGCCACCGGCGAATACGTGGACCTCGTGAAGGCCGGCGTCGTCGACCCGGCGAAGGTCACCCGCTCGGCGTTGCAGAACGCCGCGTCCATCAGCGGCCTGCTCCTCACCACGGA
>CAXTSM010000012.1:58924-87380 GCA_964247025.1 uncultured Chthoniobacterales bacterium | reverse complement strand
GCAAATTCGCCCCGCCCCGCCTCCCCACCCCCCATTACGCCTTGATCGACATCGAAACCGAAACCGACCCCCAGAATCACCCGCTCAACTCCCCCTTGCTCAACGACAAAGGCACGGTGGTGTATGGATTGCGCGGGTCCGTCCCGAATCCCGGTTACGTTCACGATCCGGATCACTCCGGTTACGATAAAATAATTTACCCGACCCTTAAACTTAAACGCTGGCCACCAGCCTCCGGTGGATCGCAGGAAATTCAGAGCGATACGGACCCAGTCGGCGGTCGCTTCGTGCCGCTGGCCATCAACAATCGCGGCGATCTGGCGGGATCCATGGAGCGATACCAGGCAATCGACGAAGCCGACCGTGGGGGTTACTTTTCCGATCGTGTCACCGACGGACACCCCTATCCCTGGGAGCCCGTGTGGGTGCCAGAAAGCGCCACCAGTCAAGTGCCGGCCGTGCGACTGGCCGGAGGGGCGTTGACCTATCCCTTGTCAATCCCCAGCCTTTCTGCTTTAGCGGTCATCCCCGAGCAATCCCCTGATAAAACCGGCGGCTGGTGGCGTTTGCGGACGGGAAATTTGGTCGCCATCAACGACCAAGGTGTTAGCGTCGGAAACGTGTCGCTCCAAAAATGGGGTGATTGGATGAGTAACGAAGGAGAAGTCTTCGCCGAAGCGGACACCAGTCACATGCCGGTGGGAGTGAAATCCGATCAAGGTAATGCCGTAACCGGAATCGGGCAGACAAACTTCTACCGGGGCGACTGGGTTTTTTCCGCCCTCGGAATTTCTGCGAGCGGGGAAACCCTCGGTCTGGAAACCCAATACCCTGGCGGTTCGGATTACGTGCCTTATGGAGCATATCCCACCAGGCTGAAGGTCGGTTCAAAAATTATTTTCAAAGACTGGCACCGAGGCCTGATCACGCCGAACGGAAACATCTTTGGTTTGAAGTGGTCTGAGAAAAATCGACGCTATTTCAGCAGCATTTTTTTTAAGCAAACAGACGCGCAACAGCAAATCAATTACCAAGAGGTCAAGGTCAGCGACAAAGCCGGGCAGGAGATCCCCCTTTCCAAGTTGAACGACCGGATGCAGGGCACCACGGAGCGCACTTACGACCATCCGACCGTATCCTTCTGGCAAAACTTCCAGGCCCTCCCGCTCGAAGAAGTGCTCGAGGACGTGATCACCGCCCTCGACGGCAAGAAGAAATGGGGCCAGTTCGATTCCCCCGTCCTTAACCAGAACGGCGCCCTGGCCCTGATCGCCATCCGGGACGACAACAAGGACGGCCAGTTCCAAGCCGGAACCTGGGAAAACCACTACACGAGCCCCGACAAACGCCACGTCGTGGAATTGCTCCCCGTGGACCTCGCCGTGGACGCCAACCGCGACGGCGTCATCAAATCCGCCGGAAACTTCGCCACCCCCGCCCTCGCCAACACCCCCTTCGACCAAACCTCAAAAGATTCCCCCTTCAAATTTTGGGAAAACGGCGACGATGACTCCAACGAGGAGGACCACCCGGGATCGACCACGAAGGACAGCCTTTCGGACGACATCAAAAGCGAGCGTGATCTCGAGGACTTTGCCCGCTTGCATCTCAACATCGGCGGGCTCCAGGACGCTATCGTCGCCGGCACCATCCAAGTCGGCTTGGAATGGCGAAACATCGAAAAAGTCGGCGCAAGCGCGCCTACGATCAAAATATTCCAAGCCGCGGAACCCGACGGCGGCCGCAAGTATCTCGAAAACGAAAATGGCGACGGGTCCGGCGATGAACATTCCGCCAAAGCCCAGATCGCAGCCCCCTTCAAAACAAAACTAGGAACGATCGAAGAAAACGGCACCTTCAAATTCAAGAAGGAATTCTGGGGCGCTCAAGGAACCATCCCCAAGTTCGACGCCGACCACGCCAACCGCTACCTGATCTTCGAGGGCGTGGCCGAAGGCAAAGGCCAACTCGTCCTGACCTTCTGGAAAGGAAGTGAAAAGATCGGTGAAGGCGGCGGGGTGTGGCTCGATATCAAAAACATCAAGAAGATGTATCAGCGAGCGAAAGGGACGCCAGAGAGTAATATCAACGCGCCATGGGTTGATAGCCCTTCCTTGGTAACAAGCTATGTTCCCGATCCTAATGGGCAGGAATTCGTCAAGCCGCCAGATGAGGAAAAGAAAGTCCTCGTTTATGTTCATGGCATTCACCCACCTTTAACTTCAGAAAGTTCTGCTTATCTTGGAAATGTCAATGTTGCTGAAACTGTCTTTAAACGGCTATGGCATTCGGGCTACAAAGGACGGTTCGCGTTCTACAAATGGCCGGCTCTTAATCCTGCGGGATTTTTTACAAATGGCACCGGCTTTGAATTTAATCAAAGTGAATATCGCGCTTGGAAGTATGGCAGAGGACTTACCGAATTTACTTCGAGCATGCCGAGTGATTACAAGCGACATATCTTCGCCCACAGTCAAGGCAACGCAGTCGTCGCGGCCTCGTTCAGGGATTATGGTTTAACTGCGCAGACATGGGTTATTACCCAAGGAGCAATCCCAATAAGCTGCTATGACACAAATCCGAGTCATTACATTTTCCCTTACGCAACCCCCGATCTCGTCGCGAATCTCGGTTATCGTGGATATCTGGGCTCGAGCATGTCAGCGCGTGTGGTTAATTTCTTCAATCAAGAAGATCGAGTTACCGGCCGAACGTGGGAAATAAACCATGAGTATTTCAAGCCGACAAGTGAACTTGTGGGGGTTGCAAGAATCGATTACAAATATTATTCCGGCTCTGGGGAAGTATTACTTCAAAAATATTTTGGCGATGTTCGGCTAAGTGAGCGGCCAGTTAGCGATCTACATGAATCGATGGCAATGGTTGTAAAATCTCGGAGTAAATCGATCGGCCAAGGGGCAACTGCTTTTGGCGTTGTAAAAAAACGGGTAGATTTGCACGCGCAATTTAATTTTGGAAACGAGCATGGTTCCCAATGGGATAGACGAATACAGGACAACGTAATGCCCTATTATCAGCAGATGCTCAATGAAATCGAATAAAGCGCGGTTTTTATTTTTCCCACTTCTTTTGGTGATCGCCTTTATTGGGGCAATCATTTTTTTGTGGTCTGGACAAAAAGAGAAGACAAAAAACAAGCGTGCTGATGCTCTGAAACCATCTGTAAAGGCAACGGTTTCAACCCCTTTAGTGGGTGGAAATGCTATTAATCAATCCGGTGATCCAATTTATGAAAAAACAAAAGCTTATCGCGAATTGAAACTGAAAGAAATTGCAAACACACCAATTGATTTTTTTGGTCAAGTCGTAGATGAAAACGGAAATCCTGTAGAAGGTGCCTCTACATTTTATATCGTCGCGAATTTAAGCTTCTATGGGAGTCCAACAATAACTGGACCAAAAACGGATTCTGGAGGGCGATTTTCAATTACTGGAAAACGCGGACCAGATTTTAGCGTTTGGGTAGAGCATCCAGATTATTATAAAACTGAATCAGCAGATAAAAAAATTGAATATGCAAGAAGAGATTACATGCCTGGGAAGGAGCCGCCGCTTCCGCCAACATTAAATAGTCCTGCAATTTTTGTATTGAAAAAGAAAGGCGTTCCGGAGCCGCTGGTGCATTATGGCGAGCTAAAAATCCGTCTGCCATTTAATGGAAATCCGATAAGCATAGACACGAGAACTGGACGAATTGGACAGGGCAATGAGTCGGTAGTAATAACATTGCAGTCAGAAGGTGACACACTTCCGATCAATACCTTTTATCCATTCAATTGGAGCGTGACTATTCAAGTCCCGGGTGGCGGCTTGGTGGAGCGTTCGGATGCATTTAACTTCCAAGCACCTGTTGATGGATATTTGCCCAAAATGTTGATTAAGATGCCTGCGTCTTTATCAAGAGATGAGTGGAATTCTGAAATCCAAAAAGACTTCTTTGTCTCGTTTGCGTCTGGAAATTCCGGGCGGGTTCGATTGGATATATCGGGGGAAAAGGGCAGGTGCATTGCGGAAACCTTCCTCAATCCAAAAACCGGCAGCCGCAATTTGGAGTTCGACCCAGCAAAGGCCGTTAAATCTCCCTAAGGGCAATGGGTCGCAACCCCTTCCGCTTTTGGTGCGACAGCGACGATGACTCCAACGACGAAGACCATCCAGGATCAGCCAAAAAAGATAGCGCAAGCACCGACATTGTCTCGGTAAGAGACCTAGAGGATTTTGCCCGACTGCATCTTTACATTGGCGGATTCCAGGAAGCGATGGCCAGCGGAACGATCCAAGTTGGTTTGGAATGGCGGAACTTGGACGGGAACTCCCAGGGAGCCTCGCCTTCGATCAAAATCTATCAGGCCGCCGAGCCAGATGGCGGAACCCAATATCTCACCGATGACACCGGAGCGGTCGGGCTCACGCAATGGCGTCTTTTTGGAACCTGCCTGGGCACGATCGACAAGAACGGCGGGTTCAAATTCAAGAAAGAATTCTTTGGCAGTAACAATAACGGCCTTCCTGCTCTGACTGCCGACCAAGCGAATCGCTACCTAATCTTCGAGGGAGTTACGGAAGGCAAAGGCCAGCTCGTCCTGACGTTTTGGAACGGAACCACCAAAATCGGCGAGGGTGGAAGTGCCTGGCTCGATATTAAAAACGTCAGGAAAATGTATGAACGCGCTAAGGCCGTGCCTGACAGTGGTTTTTCACATCCTGCACAAACGATCCCGGGTCAACCTCCGGAACCGTCCCTTAGTTGGGTTCCAGACCCGAACGGAAATCCCTTCGAGAAGCCCGAGAACGAGACGAAGACGTGCGTCGTGTTCGTTCACGGCTGGAACATGCCTTACAATGACTCCGCAAATTTTGCGGACACTTTCTTCAAGAGGCTTTGGTTGCAAGGTTATAAAGGGCGCTTCTGTATATTCAGATGGCCAACCCTCGTGGGTGTTTCAACTTATAACACAAGTGAATATCGCGCTTGGAAATACGGGACCGCTCTTAACCAGTATGTAACTAGCCTGTTGTTCGATCACAAAAACGTCGTTGCCCACAGCATGGGGAATGTTGTGGTCGGTTCGGCATTATTGAACGGCATGGCCGTCGAAAACTATGTGCTGATGCAGGCCGCGGTTCCTGCCGGATGCTATGACGAGAGCAGTGGAATTAATAGCTACTCTCGATTCCTGAATCAGGAGACAATCATGGCAACGCCGGATTATGCCAATCCCGCCTTAGGCTATCGCGGGCTGTTAAAAAGCGTTTCTGGAAATCTGGTAAACTTTAACAACAGCTTAGATTTTGCCTTGGCTACAGGCACTACGATCGGCCTTCAAACAAATTGGGAAGCGAACGAAACTGACTACAAATGGGACATTCCAGCGGGGGATAGATATTATCAATATATTCCCTCGGCAACGGCGAATCAGCGTGGCCGCCTTATGGATAACAACAATCCTTCAGGCATCATGCGGTATGTTATTCAGCGCGACGAAATGATGTCGTTTATTGCGCGACCTCGTTCAAAGGCTGTGGGAGCTGAAAACTCCACGGGGGGCAGCATTGACAGCAATGTGGATTTACGTGGCCCGGACTACGGGTTCACTGGTGCCGACTATGACCACAGTGGCGAATTTAATAGGCGCATTCAGCAAACGCAGAAATTTTATCGGAAGGTTGGGACGAGCTTA
Organism: uncultured Chthoniobacterales bacterium; assembly: GCA_964247025.1. Lineage (GTDB taxonomy): Bacteria > Verrucomicrobiota > Verrucomicrobiia > Chthoniobacterales > JAATET01 > JAATET01. The sequence goes on along the minus strand of CAXTSM010000012.1, from coordinate 81,678 downwards.
GGCGTCCTAGACACTCAATAATATGAAACGCTCAACCTGGGTTATCGTAATCATCGTGTTGCTTTTGGCTGGTTTTGCCGTTTTCCTTTGGTGGGAAATTAGTTCGAGCATTAACAGGGCCACTAATCCCTCTGCGCCGACAACTAGTAACAGTGTTAAGCTACCTGCGCAGCCCATAGCAACGCCACCGTCTCCGTTGGTGGGAAAACAGCTTCCAGGAGGCCCCTATGAGCCTACAGACCCGCGTTGGCAATGGTGGAACGAACAAAGGAGGAAAGATCGAAAATTTGAATGGAAAATGGCCATAAACTTTTATGGCCGGGTTGTTGATGAAACCGGCGTGCCTGTGCCTAACGCCACCGTGAAATTCCAATGGAACGACACGTCCTCTCAAGGGACATCCTATTCGGATGCCGTTAGTGATGCCGGAGGCAACTTTTCGCTTAATTGTGCCACGGGAAAAATGTTGGAAGTTCGCGTCAGCAAAAAAGGCTACCGCTCGGCGGAATCCAACAATGACGGTTTTGAATATGCCGCTTTCTTTGAAAAAAACTATTACACCCCGGACGCCGCTAACCCAGTGATTTTTCAGTTGCGAAAGAAGGCCCGAGCAGAACCTCTTTTAACTAGGCAAACGCTTTACGGTTTTAAGATTGATGGCTCACCCGCCTACATTGACTTAATGACAGGAAGAAAGAGTTTCGACGCCTCGAATGCAGACGTGGCAATCTCCGTTGAGCGGCCTGTTAAAGCCGCTAAGCCTTTTGATTGGTCATTGAAAATTCAAGGTATGGGAGACACTACTGTAATTGAATCTCAAGATGGATTGGCCTTTGAAGCCCCTAGAGATGGATATCAAAAGGAATTGAAGTACACAATGGGGGCGACCGACACCGAGTGGCGATCCTCAGTAAATAAACGTATCTTCGTCCGCGGCCGAAACGGACAGTTATACGCGCTACTACAGGCAGACGTGATGCCGCTTTATAATGACAAAGCTGCGATCGATCTGACGGTTTATGTAAACCCCAATGGTTCTAGAAATTTAGAGCCAGAGCGGTGAGTCTAAATCCGTCCGCTTCTGGTGCAATGATGACGATGATTCCTAGGACGATTTAGACGAAGGAGAACCGATCACGCAGTTCTGACCTTCAATGCGAAGGTCCGATCTCCGCGATCACTGGGTAAAGCTCCGTTGAAGCGGTTCTGAGCCCCGCAATCACAGGTAAAGCTCCGTGAATGCGGTTTCGACCTCTGCGATCCAAGGTTCGACTTTGGCCAACGCGATTTTGACCTTCGGCGTCGGAGGTTTGGGCCGCGTCGATCGGGGGTGGACCTCCGGCCACGGGGGTTAGAACTCGGAGAGGTGTCCTGCCAGCTAAGATGCAGGGCGGAAAAGAAAGCCGTTGTCGCCACGGCGCTCTGTCGCCGTGTCTGGAGGGGGCGCGCGCACGACGCCCCGACGGAGCGGGGCGGCTACAAGGGAGTGGCCCGGGCATCTTGCCCGGGGCGTTGGGGATCGTTGGCGGGAAGGCGATGCCACGGGGATGCCGCGCTCGCGGCGGGGGCGGGTTGTTGTCGCCACGGTGCTTTGTCGCCGTGTCTGGGCCGGGTTCGCGCGCACGACGCCCCGACGGAGCGGGGCGGCTACAAGGGAGTGGCCCGGGCATCCTGAACGTGGGCGTTGGGGATCATCGGCGGGAAGGCGATGCCACGGGGATGCCGCGCTTGCGGCGGGGGCGGGTTGTTGTCGCCGCGGCGCTCTGTCGCCGTGTTTGGAAGGGGTTCGTGCGCACGACGCCCCGACGGAGCGGGGCGGCTACAAGGATGGGAGTGGGAATTATCATTCGCAGACCGGAGTGCGGGGGAATTACTTTCTGCGCGCGATGCGCGAAATTGTCTCGGAACATTCCAGGGATTTTACCGCATTCCAAGGACTTTACCGTATTCTAGGAACTTATCGGATGGCGTCGGTAAGATAATCTTGAAAATGCGAATCCTGTCGCTAACTTAGGATATGATGATAAATAAAGACGACACGTCGTTCGCCGTGACCAGAATCGCTTTTCTTGTAGGATTTTTCTTCATCCTTTTCTTGATTGTCAAACTCACTTTCGATCCCCTGAAGCTGAATTTGCCGCTCTTCATCGGTGTTTGGGGGGCAAGCTCCTTCGCGGGTTATGCTTTTATTTTGTTGTCGCGGAAATCCTCCCATCCAGACAAATGGCTGCTTGTCGCGGGCGCCTGCTTAATGGGAAGCGCGATTTATTTCATCGCGTATCTTAGTAATTTGGATAAGAGCGGTGTATCGCTCCTGGAGTTTTCTACTTTGTCCAACCTGGTCATTCTTCTTTCGGGATCGGTCGGCGCAAACGCCCTTTACGCGGCCCTGTCGAAAGGTCGAGCGGAATAACACGCTCCGCTGTTTGCTTGGCGTCACGTCTTTTTCCGCGTCCCGAAATTTCGGGCGCGCGCGCAAGCATTTTCAAATCCGGTGAGCGCGTGGGGGCGGTCGCCCCGGCGCTCGGCTGCCGTGTCGGGGCCAGGCTTGAAGGCTGCGCCCCGACCGAGCGGGGCGGCTACGACGGAGGTGGCCTGGGCGTCCGGCCCGTGGGCGGGGGAAACCGTCGGCTGGAAGCCGGTGCCACTTTGGTTATGCGGCCAGGTAGGCGGGGTCGAGTTTTTTGAGGGCGGGGAGCGTGAAGATGCCGTCTTTGCGGATGAGCTTGCCGTCGAACCAGATTTCGCCGCCGCCGTAGTCGGGGCGCTGGATGTTCACCATGTCCCAATGAATGCGGCTCTTGTTGCCGTTGCCGCCTTCGGAATACGCCTGGCCGGGCGTGAAGTGGAACGAGCCGGCGATTTTTTCGTCGAAGAGGATGTCGCGCATCGGGTGGAGGATGTGCGGGTTGAAGCCGATGGCGAACTCGCCGATGAATCGCGCGCCGGCGTCGCTGTCGAGGATGCGGTTGAGCGCTTCGGGGTTGCTGCCGGTGGCGTCGACGATGCGGCCCTTCGCGAAGGCGAGGCGGATGTTTTCGAAGGCGATGCCCTGGTAGATGGTCGGGGCGTTGAAGGTGATCTCGCCTTCGACGCTGTCGCGCACGGGGGCGGTGAAGACTTCGCCGTCGGGGATGTTGCGGTCGCCGCCGCAGGAGACGGCGCCGATGCCCTTGATGCTGAAGCGCAGGTCGGTGCCGGGGCCCTTGATGTGCACGCGGTCGGTCTTGTCCATGAGGGCCTGGAGCGCTTTCATGCCGGGGGCCATGCGGGCGTAGTCGAGGGTGCAGACCTTGAAGTAGAATTCCTCGAAGGCCTCGGTGCTCTGCTGCGCCTGCTGCGCCATGGAGGGCGTGGGCCAGCGGAGGACGACCCACTTGGTCTTCATGATGCGCCAATCGAGCACGGGCCGCATTTTTCCCATGATGAGGTGCATGCGGTCCTCGGGCACGTCGGACATCTCGGTGATGTTGTGGCTGCCGCGAATCGCGATGTAGGCGTCCATCTTTTTCATGCGCGCCAGCTCGAGGGCGCCGCCGATCTCGAGTTGGGGCTCGGTGGCGGCCAGGGCCATCTCGCGGGTGATGCGGGCGTGGTGGACCTGAACGAAAGGCGTGGCCTTGGCGGCGCGGGCGGCGCGGACGAGCGCGATGACGAATTCGTCGGGCACGTCGAAGGCGTCGATGAGGACTTTTTCGCCGGGTTTGAGCGCGGTGGAGTGCCGGGTGAGAACGTGGGCGAGCTGGTCGTGGCGGACGTCTTGCATGGGGTGGTTTTTGACAGAATTTACAGAATTAAGGGAATTGTCGGAGGGGTTTCTTTGCTTCCCGAGATTTTGTTGATTCTGTCTAAGTCACATCGGACTTTTCCGTTTCGATTTCGGTGGCCACGGGATTTTTTTTCAGGTGCACCTTGAGGACGCGGCGGGCGTCGGAGGCGGTGACCGTGGCCACCCAGTCGCCGAAGCCCACGGTCTCGCCCTTGACGGGCAGGTGGCCGAGCTCCGTGGTGACGAAACCGCCGATCGTGGTGACGTCGCCGTTATCGAATTTGTGGTCGAGCTTCTCCTCGAGTTCGTAGAGCGCGTGGGTGCCTTCGACCTCGAATTCGGTCTCGGTGATGTGGCGGTATTCCTCCTCGGCGGTGTCGAATTCGTCCTGGATCGAGCCGACGATTTCCTCGAGCACGTTGTCGAGGGTGACGATGCCGACGGCGCCGCCGTATTCGTCCACGGCGACGGCGAGGTGGGCGTGCTTCGTGAGGAAAAAGCGCAGGAGCTTCTCGAGCGGCATCATTTCCGAGACGTGGAGCAGCTCGCGCCGGATGGATTGCACGTCCTTCTCGCCGCGGTGCACGAGGGCGAGCAGGTCCTTGATGTGGACGAGGCCGACGGACTCGTCGAGGTATTCGCGGCAGAGCGGGAAGCGGGTGTGCTGCGACTCGATGGCGGTGGCGACCTGCTGGTCGAACGATTCCTCGACGTCGAGGTAGATGACGTCGCCGCGCGGCGTCATGATGTCGCGCACGATGCGGCGCTTCAGGTCGAGCGCGTTGATGACGATTTCCTTGCCGAGCGAGGTGACCTCGTCGGCCTTCTCGCTCTCGGCGAGGATGAGGCGCAGCTCCTCCTCGCTGTGCGAGAGCTCGGATTCGTCGCAGGGCTCGAGCCGCAGCACGCGGCGCAAGAACAGGTTGGCGAAGCCGTTGAGGAGGACGATGAACGGGCGGAAGAGCGCGTAGAACACACCGAGGGGCGCGGCGACGGCGAGGCTGACGCCGGCGGCCTTGCGGATGGCGAGCGACTTGGGCGCGAGCTCGCCGAAGACGATGTGCAGCACGGTGATGATCGTGAACGCGATGGCGAACGAGATCGGGTGAATGACCGCGGGCGACGAAAGGCCGGCGATCACGAAGAACGGCTCGAGCATGGCGGCGAGGAACGGCTCGCCGAGCCAGCCGAGCCCGAGGCTGGCGAGGGTGATGCCGAGCTGGGTCGCGGAGAGGTAGGCGTCGAGGTGCTGCGCGGCGTTGCGGGCCGTGCGCGCGCCGCGGACGCCCTGGTCGACGAGCGCCTCGAGCTGGCTGGCGCGCACTTTGACGAGCGCGAATTCCGCGGCGACGAAGAAGCCGTTCAGCAGCACGAGCGCGAGGATCGCGGCGAGCTTGAGCGCGATGATGTCGGGCGCGTCCCAGCGGGTGGCGATCTCCGTGGCGGCTTCGGCGAGGATTGGGGTCAATTGAAGCATGCCGTTCGCGAGTCCCGCCGGATGACGGCCGGGCGCGCGCCCCTAGAGTTTTTCATAGACGCCCTGGTCACGCTTTTTCAGCACGGAGAATCCCGCGCCCTTCGCGTCGCTCACGGAGAGCGGCTTGGCGTGACGGGGGGTGTTCACGGCGGAGACGACCTTGCGGACCGGCTTGCGACAGAGCGGGCAGGCCGTCAAGGGCGCGCGGCCCAGCGGGCGGCGCAACTCGAAGCGGCCGCCGCATCGCCGGCAATCGCCGTCCTCGGGTTCGTATTCGTAAATCGGCATGGGACAAATGCTTCCTCCGCCGATTGCGGACCAGAGCCGCCTTTCGGGCGAGTCTGGCAAGTCGGGAAACCTACCAGCTCGACTTCGTGACGCCGGGGATGAGGCCGGAGGAAGCGAGCTCGCGGAAGGTGATACGGGAAACTTTGAAACGCCGGATGTAGGCGCGCCGGCGGCCGGTGAGCTTGCAGCGGTTCACGAGCCGGGTGGGGCTGGCGTCGCGCGGGAGCTGGGAAAGCCCGATGTAGTCGCCTTTCGCTTTCAACTCGGCGCGAAGCTCCGCATATTTTTCAACGGTCTTCTGCTTGCGCTTGTTGCGCTCGAGCCATGATGTCTTTGCCATAAGGAACCGGGAATCATCCATGGATCCCGGATCGAGGCAAGCATTTTCTCGGCCGCTTGTCGCCACGGCGCTCTGTCGCCGTGCGGGGGGCGGGTTCCGGGCGGAACGGTTGCGCCCCGACGGAGCGGGGCGGCTACAAGGAGCGGGGACTTCGCTGTCGCCACGGCGCTCTGTCGCCGTGCGGGGGGCGGGTTCCGGGCGGAACGGTTGCGCCCCGACGGAGCGGGGCGGCTACAAGGAGCGGGGACTTTGTTGTCGCCACGGCGCTCTGTCGCCGTGCGGGGGGGCGGGTTCCGGGCGGAGCGGCTGCGCCCCGACGGAGCGGGGCGGCTATAAGGGGAGGGACTTCGCTGTAGCCACGGCGCTCCGTCGCCGTGCGGGGGGGCGGGTTCCGGGCGGAGCGGTTGCGCCCCGACGGAGCGGGGCGGCTACAAGGCGGGGGGACTTCGCTGTCGCCACGGCGCTCTGTCGCCGTGTGGGGGGGCGGGTTCCGGGCGGAGCGGCTGCGCCCCGGCGGAGCGGGGCGGCTACAGGGAGCGGGGCGGCTACAGGGCGGGCGGGAGCGGGGCGTCGTCGGGCGATGGCGCGGGGCGCAGCTCGACGTGCCGGATGGGGCCGCCGGCCTGGGCGATCCAGCCGCCCACGCCGATGCAGCCGATGGCGCCCGCGAGGGTGAGCACGGCCAGCGGCGGGCCGGATCGCGGCCATTTGATCGGGACGACCAGCGCGACGAGGGCGAGCCCGGCGAGCGCGTAGTAATAACGAATGCCGGCGTCGGCGCGATCCATGTGCGCGTCGAGCCAGTCGGCGCCGGCGTCGTCCGCGATGCGGCGGATCGGTTTGTAGGACTGCTCGCCGGTCTGGTAGACGGGGAACGCGGACGCGGCCGTGACGAGGATGACGGCGAGCGCGGGAAGCTGAGCGGCGCGGCTGCGCAGGAAGAACGAAAGGAACAGCGCCAGGGCGCCGGCGGCGAGGCCGAGGATGGGCAGGTGATTGATCAGCAGGTGGCGATAGGCGGGGCTGGCGCCGCATTCGCGGAGGAAATCGTGGAGCTCGTTCACGCCTTTGGCTGCTGCTGGGTGAGGCAATGGAAGGCGCCGAGACCCCAGATGAGCTCGCGGCAATCGATGGGCACGATCTTGCGTTTCGGAAAAAGCTCCTTGAGTGCGGCCTCGGCCCACGCGTCGTTCGTTTCGCCGAAGACGGGCAGGAGCACGACTTTGTTCGCGATATAAAAATTCGCGTAGCTCGCGGGCAGGCGCTGGCCGTCGCGCACGATCTTCGCCGGCATCGGGAGCTCGCGGATTTCCAGCGGCTCGTCCTTTTTGAGTTCCACGGCGCGAAGGCGCTCGAGGTTCGCCTGGAGCGCGTCGTGGTTCGGATCGTTCTCGTCCTCCTCGACGACGGTCACCACGCGGTCCGGCGCGACGAAGCGCGTGAGGTCGTCGACGTGGCCGTCGGTGTCGTCGCCTTCGATGCCGTCGCCGAGCCAGATGATTTTTTTCACGCCCAGGCACTCGCGGAGATTTTTTTCGACGTCCGCCCGGGAGAGGTCGGGGTTGCGGTTCGGGTTCAGCAGGCAGCTCTCCGTGGTGAGCAGGGCGCCCTCGCCGTTCACGTCGATCGAGCCGCCCTCGAGGACGAAGTCGCTGCAGTCGAGCACCTCGAGCCCGAGGCGTTCGCCGATGCGCGCCGGCACGTCGTCGTCGTCGTCGCAGGGCAGGTATTTCCAGCCCCAGGCGTTGAAGCCGAAGTTCGCGGCCGCGACGCGCGGGGCCTTCTTGCGGCGGAGGAAAATGGGGCCGTGGTCGCGGCACCAGGGCTCGTTCGTGGGGATGTGGTGGAACTCGACGCGCTCGGGCGGCGCGCCGGCGAGGAGCTTGCGCACCTCCGCTTCCTGCAGCGGAGTTTTTACGTTGATGCGGACGATTTCGGACTCCGCCAGCGCCTCCGCCATCTGAACGAACGTCGGGATCACGTGCCGGTAGCGGCCGGGAAAACTGATGCCGTCCGCGTGCGGCCACGAAAGCCAGGTGGCCTCGTGCGGCTCCCATTCCGCGGGCATGGCGTAACCGAGTTCGGCGGGTGAAGGTGAGGCCATCGGGGGGAAGTCTTTTGCGCGACGGAGGTCGAAACAAGCGGTTTTTTGCGGCGCGGATGACCGCTGGAAATCGCGCGCCGGGCGGTGTAGGTTCCCCGCTTTCCGGAAGCGCGCATGCCCAACGTTTACATCAAGACCTACGGCTGCCAGATGAACGAGCGGGATTCCGACCAGGTCGCGCAGATGCTGGCGGCGCGCGGCTACCGGATGACCGGCGACGAGACGGACGCCGACGTCATCCTGCTGAACACGTGCAGCGTGCGGGACATGGCCGAGCAGAAGGCGATGGGCAAGATGGGCATGATGCAACGGCTGCGCCGCACGCGGCCGCACCTGGTCTTCGGCTACCTCGGCTGCATGGCGCAAAGCCGCGGCGCCGAGCTCACCGCCGGAGCCGTGCCGGTCGACCTCGTGGTGGGCACGCAGAAATTCCACCGCGTCGCCGACTACGTCGACGAGCTGCTGCGCAAAAAAAGGGAAGCGCGCATCGACGACGAACGACTCGCCATCGTCGACACCGACGAGGAGGAAGGGTCGCAGAACACGATCCGCGAGCACACGTTGCGCGACGCGCAGGCCACGGCGTTCGTCTCGATCATGCAGGGCTGCAACATGCGCTGCACGTTTTGCATCGTGCCTTCCACGCGCGGCGGCGAGCGCTCGCGGCCCATCGCGGAAATCGTCGGGGAAGTGCGCGGGCTCGTCGCGCGCGGCGTGAAGGAGGTCACGCTCCTGGGCCAGATCGTCAATCTTTACGGCCGCCACGAATTTCCGAAAATCGGCGGGCGCAGTCCGTTCGTGCAGCTCCTCGACGCGGTGCACGACGTGACCGGCCTCGAGCGCCTGCGCTTCACTTCGCCGCACCCCATCGGCTACCGCGACGACTTGATCCATGCGTTCACGCGCCTGCCGAAGCTCATGGAGCACGTGCACCTGCCGCTGCAATCCGGCTCGAACGCCCTGCTCAAGCGCATGCACCGCGCCTACACCCGCGAGCAATTCCTCCGCATCGTCGAAAAAATGCGCGCCGCCCGCCCCGGCATCGCGGTCACCACGGACATCATCGTCGGGTTTCCCGGCGAGACCGACGAGGATTTCGCCGCGTCGGTCGCGATGGTGCGCGAGGCGGATTTCGACAATGCCTTCGTCTTCCGCTACTCGCCGCGCCGCGACACGCCCGCCGCGACGATGGAGGCGCAATTGCCCGAGGCCGTGAAGGAAGCGCGCAACCAGGAGCTGCTCGACGCGGTGAACGCGAACGTCGCCCGCAAGCTCGACGCGTGCATCGGCGCGCGGATGGAGATTCTTTGCGAAGGCCCGAGCCGCCACCGGGAGGAGCGGCTCTTCGGCCGCACGCGCACGAACAAGATCGTCGTGTTCGAGGGCGGCCCGCGCCACGTCGGGCAAGTGCTCGACCTGCGAATCACGCGCGCGTCCGCCTCGACGCTCTACGGCGATCCGGCGATTTTCTAGCGCGCCGCCGCCGTTGACAATTCGCCCGGAAGTTTGATCTTTTTCACGAACTCATGAAGGAGCCCATCCCGCGGAAAACGGTCTACCGCCTCTCGCTCTACAAGCGCTGCCTCGAGGGGCTCAGCCCCCGCGATAGCGTGACGGTGTCCTCGGAGGCGCTCGCCAAGGTCGCCGGCGTGAAGCCGACCCAGCTGCGCAAGGACCTCGGCTACTGCGGGCAATTCGGCAAGCGCGGGCTTGGCTACGAGGTCGCGACGCTGCGCCGGCGCCTGGCCGACACGCTCGGCCGCACGAGCCTGCAGCCGGTCATCCTCGTCGGCGCGGGAAACCTCGGCTCGGCGCTGCTGCGCTACGAGGAGGGCTTCGCGAAGGAGGGTTTCGCGATTTCCGCGGCCTTCGACGCGAACGCGAAAAAGCGCGCCGGCGACGTCAAGGCGCCGGTTTTCCCGCTGGCGCGCATGGGGAAATTCGTTGCCGACAACGGCGTGAAAATGGCGATCCTCTGCGTGCCCGGCACGGTCGCCCAGGAGATCTGCAACAACCTCGTGACGGCCGGCATCCAGGCGATCCTCAACTTCGCGCCCATCGTGCTCCACGTGCCCGCCGGCGTGATGGTGAACAACGTGAATCTCGCGATCGAGCTCGAGAACCTGAGCTACTTCCTGCGATGACGCCCCTCGCGGCGCCGGATTTCGATCTCCGGCTCACGCTGAGCAGCGGCCAGGTCTTTCATTGGGAGCCCGACGGCGACGGCTGGCGGGGATTGATCGGCGACACGTTCGCGCGCGTCGAGCAGCGCGGCGCGGAGCTGCTCGTCACGCCGGGGCGCGAGGAGCGGGCCGCCCGGTTTTTCGCGCTCGATCATCCGCTCGCGCAGATCTACGCGACGTTTCCGCCGGACGAGTTTTCCCGCGCCGCGCTGGCGGCCTGCCGCGGCCTGCGCGTGATGCGGCAGCCGCGCTGGGAGTGCCTCGCGACCTTCCTGACCAGCGCGATGAAGCAGGTCTCGCACATCCGCGCGATGTCCCTCGCGCTGCGCGCGCGCTTCGGCGAGCCCGCGGCCGGCTCGGCGGTGAACGCCTACCCGACCCCCGCCGCGCTGGCCCGCGCGACCGAGCAGCAGCTCCGCGCCTGCGGCCTCGGCTTTCGCGCGCCTAATCTCCTCGCCACCGCCCGGCGCGTCGCCGACGGGGATTTCGACCTCGACGCGATCGCGGGGCTGGAAACCGCCGCCGCGCGCGTCGAGCTGTGCCGGCTGCCGGGCGTCGGCCGCAAGATCGCGAATTGCGCGCTGCTCTTCGCCTACGAGCGGCTCGACGCGGTGCCGGTGGACGTCTGGATCGCCCGCGTCCTGCGCGGCATGATGACCACCGGCGAGGACGCGTCGCTGGCGGAACTGGAGGCGTTTTCGCGCGCTCGTTTCGGAGACTACGCCGGCTACGTGCAGCAATATCTCTTTCACCACGCGCGGGTTTCGAAGACCCTGCCCGCTTCGTGAAATGATCGAGACGGTCCAGGCCGAACGCAGGAAGCAGCGAAAACGCACGACGGCCGCGCTCCTCGCCGCGCTGCTCATTCACCTGCTCATCGTTCTCGCGGCCTTCGTGCTTTTGTCGCTGAAGCCGGCGTGGATTCCCCGCGCCGGGCCGCGCGCCGAGCCGCCGCCCGTGGAGCTGACGATGATGCCGCCGCCCGAACCCTCGCCGCCGCCGAAGAAAAAGGAGCGGGATTTCTTCGACAGCTCGCAGGGCAACGTGAGCGAGCAGGCGCCGGACGCCGCCGCGTTCGAGTCCGACCGCAACACGACCGCCGCAAGCGAGCGGCCCGCGCAATCCGACGCGCCCGTGCCCACGCAGGACGGCGACGAGGCGCCCGGCCTCACGTTGGAAACGAAGAACCTCAGCCTCGGCCCCGTAAAACCGCCGGCCGCGCCGAGTCCGGATTCGCCCGCGCGGGCGGAGCGGAAGGCGGCCGAGAAAACCGCCGCCGAAAAACCGACCGAGAAAAAAACCGCGGAAGCGAAAACGGAACCGACCCCCCGGCCCACCCCGAAACCGGACGACTCCGAGCTCGCGTTGCTGGATCCCGCCAAGCCGCCGCCGGCCCCGAAACCGCCCGTGCCCGAGGTCCGGAAGCCCCAAAAAGCGTCGCCGCCCACGCGCGCGAACCCGCCCGCCTTCCAGCCCCAGCAGCGGCTCACGCGGCTCACCGGCGGCATCGACAGCCGCGGGCGTTCGTCGGTGAACTCCGTCGCCACGCCGCTCGGCCGCTACAAGAAGATGATCTCCGACGCGATCGGCTCGCGCTGGTATTATTACGTGCAGGACATGCTCGACCTGGTGGGCATCGGCACGGTGCAGCTCCGCTTCGTCGTGGACTCGAGCGGCAAGGTCGAGCGCGTGCAGGTGCTGAAAAACACGTCGAACGAAAGCCTCGCGAGCTGCAGCGTGCGGTCGATCATCGAGGCCGAGATCCCGCCGATCCCCCGCGAGCTCGCGGGCACGCTGCCCGCAGGCAAGCTCGAGGTGGATTATTCGTTCACGATCGTCGGGCAGTGACGGCCATCGAGGGGGTGGCTGGTGGCATCGGCTTCACCGCGGGCGCGCGCGGCGGGGCGGAGTTTGCACGGCATGCGGTTCATCATCGCGCCCCCATCGCGGCGTCCATCCCGCGGGCGAGCAGCCGGTTCATGCGCGGGGATCCTCGCCCTTGCGGGCCGGCGGCGTCCGTGGCAGGTCGTGCGCGGCAAGGCCGAAGCGCGAGACGAGCTCGGCCTTGAGCTCGACGAAGGCGGCGGCGAGCTGGTCGGGGATCTCGGCGCGGCCGCCGGTGACCGGTCGGCCGGTGACGATCCAGACCGGGGGGCGGCGCAGCCAGTTCGCGGGACGGTAGAGGCGGTCGGTGCCGGCGATCGCGCAGGGGATGATGGGCGCGGCGCCGAGCGAGGCGAGGGCCGCGACGCCGGGTCGCATGGCGGCGCCGTCGAGGATGGAGGTCGCGCCGGCGCGGATGCCGCCCTCGGGAAAAATGCCCACGACGCGCCCGGCCTGCAACCGGCGGATCGCCACCCGCAGCGCGGTGCGGTCGCGGCCGTCGCGGTTCACGCCGAAGGCGCCGGTGAGCGCGAGGGCGCGGGCGAAACGCGCGTTCCGGAAAAGTTCTTCCATGGCCATCCAGTCCACGTGCCGCGGAAAGATCGAGCCGATGAGCGGCGGGTCGAAGTGGCTGATGTGATTCGACGCGAGGATGAGCGGGCCGGACCGCGGAACGGGCGCGAGGTGCGCAAGATGGAGGCGCGTCGCGACGCCGAAGAGGCGGCGAAACGCCGCGCGCGCCCCGGCGTTGAAGGCGCGTTGGACCGGCCCACCGAGCTCGAACATGGTCACAGCAGGACGACCTGGACGTCCACGTGCAGGCCGGCGGCGGCGCCCGGCGGGCCGTTCCACGAGCCGCTGACGGGCGCGACTTTTTCGGGGTCGCGGTGGACGGCGACGGAAACGTGCTGGGAGCCGGCGAGGACGTTGTTCGTGGGATCGAATCCGCGCCAGCCGGCGCCGGGGATGTAGATCTCGGTCCAGGCGTGGGTGGCGCCGTGCTGATTCGAGCCGACGGGCGTCTGCAGGTAGCCGCTCACGAAACGCGCGCCGAAGCTCCAGTGGCGCGCGGCCTCCATCATGAGCGTGGCAAAGTCGCGGCAGGAGCCGGTGCCGCAGCGAAGCGTGAAGGCGGGACTCTGGATGCCGGGCTCCTCGCGGCGGGAGTAGGCGAATTGCCGGAAGATCGCGGTGTTCAGCGCGGAGAGCAGGTCGAAAGTGCCGATGAGCTGGCCGGGCTTGTAGAATTGGAAGAGCCATTCCTTGAGCGCGGCGCCGTCGCGCGGGTAGGCGGAGAGGCGGTAGGGAATCAGCTCGGCCTGCTCGTCGATCGGGTAGCGAAAAGGGTAGGCCACGGCTTCGGGATCGATGATGAAGTCGAGGGGGTTTTCGTCGTAATGAGCCACGTCGAGTTCGCTGAAGATGCGGAGGAGGTTGCTGGTCTCGGCGAATTCCAGCACGGCGATGGAGTTGCCATACATGTCGCGGAACCAGCGGACTTTCGCCTTCGGCGTGATCTTCAAAAGCGAGCCCTGGATGTGCACGTCGTGACCCTCGCGCGGCCGGATGAACGCCCGGTGCGCGCCGAAGCTCACCGGCTCGTGGTAGCGGTACTCGGTGACGTGGGTGATGCGGAGACGCTTCATCGGGAAGGGGAATACGGTTTACAGAAGGACGCGAAGGACGCGAAGGCAAATGCGTGTGAACGGAAGGAAACGAAGCGTGGGAACGGAACGGCTTCGTTTTCTTCGTTTCCTCCTGTTCAAAACTTCGCGGCCTTTGCGACCTTCTGTTTCATGAGTCCCGTCACCAAAGCCGTCATTCTCGCCGCGGGCCGCGGCACGCGCATGCGTGAGCTCACCGACGACCTGCCGAAGCCGATGATCGCGGTGCGCGGCCGGCCGATTCTCCAGCACATCGTCGAGGGGTTGCGCGAGGCCGGCGTGCGCGAAGTGTTGCTCGTCGTGGGCTACCGCGAGGACGTGGTGCGCGACTTTTTCGGAGAGGGGGAGAAGTTCGGCGTGCGGGTGCGCTACGAGCGGCAGGTCACGCAGGATGGCACGGGCCGCGTGGTCGAGCTCGGCCGGGCGTTCACGGGCGACGAGGCGTTCATCCTGAGCTACGGCGACATCCTGCTCGACCCGCGCAACTACGCCGTGCTCGCCGCGATCGGGAACGACGAGGAGGCCATTGTCTCGGTGAAGCACAGCGAGGACGTGAGCCAGGGCGGCGCCGTCTTCGTGGACGCGGCTTTCAACCTGGTCGACCTGCGCGAGAAGCCGAAGCCCGGCGAACCGACGAGTCCGTGGTATAACGCCGGCGTCTACGCGTTTCGCCCGGGCATCTACGAATGCACGGCGCGCCTCGAGCGTTCGCCCCGGGGCGAGTTCGAGCTGACGGACGCGATCCGCGCGCTGGCGCGGGGCGGGCGACGGGTGCGGGCCTACGAGCTCGTGGGCGATTGGGCCGACGTCCGCGACCCCGAGGTGCTCGCGGAGTTGAACGGCTAATAATCTTGCCCTGAACGCGCGATGGGCGGGAAGGTGACGGACCTTTTCCGCTTATGATTTCCGCCTCCGGCATGTTCCGACTGGCCCTTGGGGCCGGTCTGATGGGCGCCGCCGCCCTCGTGAAATCCGCGTTCGCGGAAGACGGGCGCATTCCCGGGCCGCTGCGCGCATGGGAGGATTGGGCGGCCTGGGACGCGAAGGATCGCGGGGCACCCACGCCGTATTCCGACCCCAAGACTCCGCTGGCCGCCTGGCCATCCCGCCTGACGCTGCAGATCGATGCGGCCGGCGGGCGTTTCGATCTCGGCGCGATGGTTTTCCGCGAAGCCTGGATCTCGCTGCCCGGCGGCCGCGATGCCTGGCCGCTCGACGTGAAAGCCAACGGCCTGCCCGTTCCCGTGCTCGAGCACGACGGCCGGCCCGCCATCCGGCTGGCCGCGGGCGCCTACCGGCTCGAGGGCGCGTTTCGATGGAACGAGGTCCCGCCTTCGCTGCCCGTGCCGCCGACCGTGGGCGTGGTGTCCCTCATGCGGGAGGGCCGGCCGGTCGAGGCGCCGGCCTGGGACGCCGAGGGCACGCTCTGGCTCAAGCGCGACGCGGCGCCCGGCGACGCCGACAAGGATTTCCTCGCCGTGAAAATCTCCGCCGCGATCGACGACGGCATCCCGCTCTGGCTGCACACCGAGATCGAGCTGGTCGTGGCCGGAAAAAGCCGCGAGGAGGAAATCGGCGGCGTGCTGCCCGCGGGCTGGAAACTGGCGGCCGTGGACGCCCCGATCCCGGTCGCCGTGGACGACGCCGGCCGCCTGAAGGCGCAGGTGCGCGCGGGCAAATGGAAGGTGCGGCTCGAGGCGTTCCGGCTCGACGACCCGAAGGAATTCGCCTTCGCGCCCGGGGTGAAGCCCGCCGTCGCCGAGGAGCTCGTCGCCTTCCGCCCGCGACCGGATTTTCGTCTCGTGGACATCACCGGCGCGCCGTCGATCGACGTCTCGCAGACGACTTTCCCGGAGCAATGGCGCGACCTCCCGGTCTACCGCTGGGATCCGGGGACGCCGTTCCGCCTCGAGGAGCGCATGCGGGGCATGGGCCTGCAAAAGCCGGCCGGCCTCACGATCGCGCGAGAGCTCTGGCTCGATGACGCCGGGCGCGGGCTGACCTTCCGCGACCGCATCACCGCGCGCAGGCAGCAGATCTGGCGGCTCGACGCCGCGCCCGGGCAGGACATCGGCTCGGTGCGCAGCGGCGGCGAGGGCCAGCTCATCACGCGCGATCCCGTCGGTGGCGCGCCGGGGGTGGAGATCCGCACCCGGTCGGTGGACCTCGAAGCCACGGGCCGCATGGACCGCACGCGGGAAATTTCCGCCACCGGCTGGCGGGCGGATGCCGATTCGCTCCGCGTCACGCTCAACCTCCCGCCCGGCTGGCGGCTTTTCGCGCTGTTCGGCGCGGACTGGGTCAGCGGCGACTGGCTTACGGCCTGGACGCTGCTCGACCTCTTTCTTCTGCTCATCTTTTCGCTCGCGGTCTTCCGTCTGTGGGGCGTGGGGCCGGCGCTCGTCGCGTTTCTCGCCTTTGGCATCTCGTTCCACGAGCCCGGCGCGCCGCGCTACGTGTGGTTGATCCTCCTGCTGCCGCTCGCGCTGCTGCGGGTCGTGCCGGCGGGCTGGGGCCGGCGCCTGCTCCACGTCTGGAAATGGCTCACCGTCCTCGCGCTCGTCCTGATCCTCGCGCCGTTCGCATCGCGCCAGATCCAGCAGGCGATCTATCCTCAGCTCGAGGACGTCGGCGGATTTCCCGGGGCGTTCGGCAACGCTTCGACGGCGGCCCCGGCCTCGCCGGCGATCGAGGTGACATCGAACGCCGATGGGTCCGGCGTCGCTTCACGAACGGTCATCCAAAACAAGCAACCCGGTAATTCGTCTGGGTGGAACAGCAACCTTCTTTACGACGCGAAGGCCCGCATCCAGACCGGGCCCGGCGTGCCGGAGTGGAGCTGGCGCGTCGTGACGTTCGGCTGGAACGGCCCCGTCGCCGCCGCGCAGCAGGTTCGTCCGATCCTGATCCCGCGATCCGTCGAGCAGATCCTCACCGTCCTCCGCGTCGCGCTGCTTCTCGCGCTGGCCGCCATTCTGCTCGACGCCCGCCGCCTCCGCGGCGCGCTCTTCCGCGCTCCCGGGAAGGCCGCCCTCGCGCTGGCCGCGCTCTGGCTCGCGGCGGCGCCCGCGGGCCGGGCGCAGACGATTCCCGACCGCGCCACGCTGGACCAACTGCGCGACCGCCTCCTCGAGCCCTCGCCCGCTTATCCGAATGCCGCGGAAATTCCAACCGCCGCCCTCGCGCTGAACGACCGCCATCTCGCGATCGACGTCGAGATCCACGCCGCGCTGCGCGTCGCCGTCCCGCTGCCCGGGCGATTGCCCGCGTGGTCGCCAGTGACCGTCACGATCGACGGCCAGCCCGCCGCCGCCCTGCGCCGCGACGATGGTTTCCTCTGGGTCGTCGTGGAGCCCGGCGTGCATCGCGCGCGGGTCGAGGGCCTGCTCGCGGACGCGACGGAGTGGGAGTGGACCTTCCAGTTGCGGCCCCGGCGCGTGACCATCGACGCTCCCGGCTGGACGTTCAGCGGCGTGCGACCCGACGGCGTGCCCGACCAGCAGGTGTTCTTCGCCCGCCAGCAGAAATCCACCGCCGGAGAAGCCAGCTACGACCAGCAAAAATTGCAGACCCTCGTCACCGTCGACCGCCACCTCGAGCTCGGCCTGGTCTGGCAGGTGCGCACCACCGTTTCGCGGCTCTCCGCCGACGGCCGCGCCATCGCGCTGCGCGTGCCGCTGCTCGCCGGCGAGAACGTGCTCTCGTCCGACGCCGTCGTGCGGGATGGCTTCATCGACGTCCGCCTCGGCGCGCACGACGGCTCGTTCGAATGGGTCAGCGAGCTCTCCGTCGCCGACAAGATCGTGCTCGCGACCCGCGCCGGCGATTCCTGGGTCGAGCGCTGGTGGCTGGTCGCCTCCCCGGTTTGGAACGCCGCCCTTTCCGGCCTCGCGCCGGTCTTCGAGCCCGGGGACCAGGATTTGATCCCCGTCTGGCATCCCTGGCCGGGAGAAAGCGCGGCCCTCGCGATCAGCCGCCCGCAGGCGATCGCGGGCGCCACCGTCACGGTCCGCAAGGTCACGCACGCCGTCGAGCTCGGGAAACGCCAGCGCGACGTGCGCCTCGACCTCGCGCTGCGCTGCAGCCTCGGCGAGGATTTTCTCGTCGACCTCCCCGCCGGGGCCGAAATCACCTCGCTCACGCAGGATGGTCGCGCGATCCCCGTGCGAAAGACCGGCCCGCGACTCATCGTTCCCGTGCATCCCGGCGAGCAGGCGATCGCCATTGCCTGGAAGACCAATGTCCCGCTCGGCTTCCGGGCGAAGGTGGACGCCGTCCGGCTGCCGGTCGAAAGCGCGAACATCGAAACGACGCTGCACGTGCCGGAGGACCGCTGGGTGCTCTGGACGGATGGCCCGCGGCGCGGCCCCGCGGTGCGTTTCTGGGTCATCCTCGCCTGCTCGCTGCTCGCCGCGATCGTGCTTGGCCGCATCGCGCACTCGCCGCTGCGCCCGGCGGAATGGCTGCTCCTCGCGCTCGGCCTCACGCAGGTGCCCCTGCCCGCCGCCTTCGCCGTGGTCGGCTGGCTGTTTTTCCTTTCGTGGCGCGGACGCGAGTCCTTCGGGCGTCTCCCGGCCATCGGCTTCAATCTGCTCCAGCTTTTCCTGATCGCCCTCACGGCCCTCGCGCTGGGCATCTTCGTCGTCGTGGTCGGCCAGGGCCTGCTCGGCGCGCCGGAAATGTTCATCGTCGGAAATGGCTCCACGCCGACCGGGTTGAGCTGGTTCCAGGCCCGCGGCGACGGCGCCCTGCCGGTGCCGGACGCGTTCTCCGTCTCGATCTGGTGGTATCGTTTCCTGATGCTCGCGTGGGCCCTGTGGCTCGCGGCCTCGCTGATCCGCTGGCTCGCGTGGGCGTGGCGGCAATTCAGCGCGGGAGGCTGCTTCCGGCGAGGCGCGCGCAAGATGCCCTCCGCTCCGTCCGCTTAGCGGGCGTTCCGTCGCCGTGAGCGAGGGGAGCGCCGGCTCGAGGGGCACGCCGCGACGGAGCGAGGCGGCGATAAGGCGACTCGGCGGACGGGGCGTTCCTTCTCGCCGTGCGGTCGCCGGCGCGACCGGATACGATTCTCCGAACGATGGGAAAACTCCTCAAGTGGCTGGCCGTGGTGATCCTCGCGATCGGCTTCGCCGGGGCGGCCGTGGCCGCGATTTTGCTGTGGCCGGTCTACCTCAAATCCGAGGCGGCGGCGGAAAGCTTCGATCTCGCGGAGCTCGACCGCATCCCCGCGATCTCGGAGGTCTTCGACGAATCGGGAAGGAGCTACGGGCGGCTTCCCGGCGAGGTGCGCTACGTGGTGCCGCTCGAGGAAATCTCGCCGAACTTCGTCCGCGCCGTGCTGGCGCGGGAGGATTCACGATTCCACGAGCACCCCGGCGTGGACTTCACCGGGATCGCGCGGGCCGCGGCGCGCAATCTCCGCGCCGGCAACGTGCGGGAAGGCGCCAGCACGCTCACGCAGCAGCTTGCGCGGAACACCTTCGACCTCGGCGAAAATCGCTGGCGGCGCAAGGCGGTCGAAGCGCTGCTCGCGCTGCGGATCGAGCGGAATTTCACGAAGGACCAGATCTTCGAGGCCTACGCGAACCGCATCTACTACGGCGTCGGCCTCTACGGCGTGGAGACCGCGGCGCGCGCGTGCTTCGGAAAATCCGCGAAGGATCTCACGCTCTCCGAGGCGGCCATCCTGGCCGGGCTCATCCGCAGCCCGAACCGCCTCAGCCCGCTCGAGGACAGCCGCACCGCGCTCGTCCAGCGCGACCAGGTGCTGGCGAGATTGGAGGAGTTGAAATGGATCACGCCCGCCGAGGCCCGCGCCGCCCTCGCCGAGCCGATGCCGGCGGGCAAGCGCCAGCCGCCCCGCGTCGTGGAAAATTACGCGATGGACGCCGTCGTGCGGGACCTCGGCATCCTGCTCCCGCGGGACGTCGTCGACCGCGGCGGGCTGAAGATTTACACGACCATCGACCGGCGGTTGCAGCTCCTCGCGGAGACGGCGGTGAAGACGCGGCTCGCCGATCTCGAGTCCGAAAAAGGCTGGCCGCACCCGGTGAAGGGAGCGGCCTCCGGCGCGGCGGGCAAGCCCGCGGAATCGCCCTACCTCCAGGGCGCGCTGGTGGCCATCGATAACGCGACCGGCGGCATCCGCGCCGTCGTGGGCGGACGCGATTTCAAGGACAGTCCCTACAATCGCGCGACGCTCTCGCGGCGGCAGATCGGCTCGACGTTCAAGCCGTTCGTCTACGCGGCGGCGTTCGGGCGCGGCCTGGCGCCGGGGACGCCCGTCGACGATGCCCCGCTGCGCGACGGCGAGGTCGCGGGGCTCACGGGAGCGTGGTCGCCGGAGAATTCCGACGGCGAGAGCCTCGGCCTGCAGCCGGTCGAGGTGGGGCTCGTCCGTTCGCGGAACACGATGACGATCCGCGTCGGCGAGATGGCCACGCGCGGCGCGGTGCGGGCCCTCGCGCTGAACGCCGGCCTCGAGAAGGTGCCCGACATGCCGGCGATCTATCTCGGAGCCTTCGAGACCACGCTGAAAAATCTCACCGCCGCCTACACGATGTTCCCAAACGGCGGCGTGCGGCGGCAGCCCTACGTCATCGACCACATCGCCGACCGCCACGGGCGCACGATCTACCGGGCGACCCGCGCCGCGCTGCGATGCCTCACGCCGGAGGTCGACGCGGTGGTAAGCGGCCTGCTTGGCGAGGTCGTCGCGAAGGGCACGGCGGCCGGCGCCCGCGAGCTCGGCCTCACGATCCCCGCCGCGGGAAAAACCGGCACGACCGACGATTACAAGGACGCGTGGTTCGTCGGGTACACCACGCGGCTCACGTGCGGCGTGTGGGTCGGCATGGATCGCCCGCAGCGCATCGCGGACCGCGGCTACGGCAGCAAGCTCGCCCTGCCGGTCTGGGTGGACTTCATGGAAAACGCCGCCACCTGGAAATACGTGGCGCAGGATTTCCCCGTGCCGGTTTCCCTGGCGGTGGCGGTGGCGGTGGCGTCGCCGACGCCGGCCGCGGCGGTCCCCGTGGCGAAGGCCGTGCCGGTGAACGCGCCCGCGGCGGCCAATTACCGGATGATCCGCACGGAGAACGGATTCATTTTTCTGCACGACCGGTAGCGAGGTCCGCGTGGCGTTTTCGAAGTGGGCAACGACGAAGCGTTGCCCTCCAATGGGCCGATGATCGTCGGCATCGACCTTGGCACCACGAACTCACTCATCGGCGCGATGGACGCGGGGTTTCCCGTGCTCTTTGCGGACGCCAGCGGCCGGCGGCTCACGCCATCGGTGATCGAGCGGGCCGGGGGCGAGCCGATTCGATCCATCAAGCGGCTCATGGGCGCGGCCACGCGGATGGACGGAAGACTTCCCGAGGAGCTGTCCGCGGAAATCCTGCGGAAACTGAAGGCCCTCGCCGAGGTGGCGCTGGGCGCCCCGGTCCGCGAGGCGGTGATCACGGTGCCGGCGTATTTCAACGACGCGCAGCGCGCCGCGACGATGCGCGCGGGCGAGCTCGCCGGGTTGGAGGTGCGAAGATTGCTCGCGGAGCCGACGGCGGCGGCGCTGGCCTACGGCCTCGATAAATTGGGCGAGCACGCGAAGGTCGCGGTCTACGATCTCGGCGGCGGCACGTTCGACATCTCCGTGCTCGAGCTGGCGGGCGGCGTGTTCCAGGTCCTCGCCACGCACGGCGACACGCGCCTCGGCGGGGACGACCTCGACGCGGCGATCGCGGAGCAACACGGCGTCTCCCGCGAGGCCGCAAAGGCCGCGAAGGAGGATGGCACGGCGCCGGACGTCGACGCGATCTGCCGTCCGATCCTGGAGCGGACGCGTGGTCATTGCCTGCGGGCGCTGTCGGACGCCGGGCTCGAGGCGGGCGCGCTCGACGCGGTCGTGCTGGTCGGCGGCGCGACGCGCATGCCGGTCGTGCGGACGCTGGTGACGGAAATTTTCGGCCGCGAGCCGAACCTGAGCCAGCATCCGGACGAGGCCGTGGCGATCGGCGCGGTGCTCCAGGCCGGCATCCTCGAGGGCTCGGTGCGCAACGTCACGCTGCTCGACGTCACGCCGCTGTCGCTCGGGATCGAGACCTTCGGCGGGCTCATGAACGTGCTCATCCCGCGCAACACGACGATCCCGGTGAAGAAGGGCGAGATGTTCACGAACGCCGTGGCGGGCCAGGCGGCGATGCGCATCGCCGTGCTGCAGGGCGAGCGGGAGCTGGCGCGGGACAACTGGCGGCTCGGCGAGTTCGACGTGGCGTTCACCCCGGCGCCGAAGGGCCAGGCGCGCGTCGGCGTGCAGTTCGAGATCGACGCGAACGGCATCCTGCACGTGCTCACGCGCGACATCGCGACGGGGGCCGACACGGTGGTCGAGATCCGCAGCGCGGTGGACGTGGCCGACGACGCGATCGAGGAAATGATCGGCGCATCGGTCGAGCATGCCTTCGTGGACATGGCGGACCGGCAATTCGCCGAGGCGAAACTGAAGGCCGAGGAGATGCTGCCGGCGATCGACATGGCCTTCGAGAAACTGGGCGCGGAGCTGCCGGGGAGCGAGCGGGCCCGCATCGAGGCGGTGGTCGCGGAGGTGCGCGAGGCGATTGCGAATCCGAACCTGCAGCGGCTCAAGAAAAAAATCGCGGAGCTCGACGACGAAACGCAGGAGCTCGCCACGAGGCTCCTCGAGAGCCTGATGAAATAACGTCGGGCGTTTGCCCGCGTCGGAATCTCGGCGGAGCTTGGGGCATGAAAATCTTCACCATTCTTTTATTGGCGGCTCTGGTCGGAACGGGTTGCGCGCCGACGCACGTCTCGAGGGCGAAGCAGCAGCAGGTGGCGCTGGTCACGCAAACCGGCCAATACGCCTACCTGCGCGCGGGGTCGCCCGCGGGTGGGCCGCGATGAGGCCACGAATACGGGATATCATAGTTACCAGCGGCCGTCCCTCCGCCCAGCGGCGCTGATGTCGCCACGGCGCTCCGTCGCCGTGAGCGAGGGTTGGCGCGTGTGCCGAGCGCGCGCCCCGACGGAGCG
>CAXTSM010000012.1:0-58824 GCA_964247025.1 uncultured Chthoniobacterales bacterium | reverse complement strand
GGGCGGCTACAAGGCGGGTTTCTGGAGGTGGGTTTTTGTGGCCACGGCGCTCTGTCGCCGTGAGCGAGGGTTGGCGCGCCTGCCGAGTTCACGCCCCGACGGAGCGGGGCGGCTACAAGGCGGGTTTCTGGAGGTGGGTTTTTGTAGCCACGGCGCTCTGTCGCCGTGAGCGAGGGTTGGCGCGTGTGCCGAGCGCGCGCCCCGACGGAGCGGGGCGGCTACAAGGCGGGTTTCTGGAGGTGGGTTTTTGTGGCCACGGCGCTCTGTTGCCGTGAGCGAGGATTGGCGCGCTTGCCGAGCGCGCGCCCCGACGGAGCGGGGCGGCTACAGGGCGGGTTTCTGGAGGTGGGTTTTTGTCGCCACGGCGCTCTGTCGCCCTTGAGCGAGGGTTGGCGTGCTTGCTGAGTTCACGCCCCGACGGAGCGGGGCGGCTACAAGGCTGGTCCTGGGCGTGGGTTTTTGTAGCCACGGCGCTCTGTCGCCGTGAGCGAGGGTTGGCGCGCTTGCCGAGTTCACGCCCCGACGGAGCGGGGCGGCGACAAGGCGGATTCCGGGCGGGAGGTTGCGTAAATTTTCCGAAGACGTTACATCCGCCGGAATGTCCATGGAGCCGCCGAAGATCGACCTGCATCGCCACCTCGATGGGAGCATTCGCCTCGCGACGATCCTCGAGCTTGGCCTGGAAAACGACTTGCCGCTGCCGGGGCGCACGCTGGATGCGCTGCGGCCGTTCGTGGTGGTGAACCAGCCGCAGCCGGGCTTGATGGCGTTTCTGGCGAAGTTCGAATGGATGGTGGGCGTGCTGGTGAATCCGGAGGCGTGCCGGCGCGTGGCCTATGAAAATATCGAGGACGCGAAGCGGGAAGGGCTCGATGCCGTCGAGCTGCGGTTCAGCCCGATCTTCATGGCCCAGACTCACGGGCTCGATCCGCACGCGGTGGTCGAGGCGGTGCTCGACGGCGTCTCGGCCGGGGTGCGCGATTGCGGCGTGCCGGCGAAATTGATCGGAATTCTGAGCCGGACCTTCGGCGTGGAATCGTGCGCGCGGGAACTCGACGCCCTGCTTGCTTTTCGCGACGGACTCGTGGCGGTCGATCTCGCCGGCGACGAAGGGAATTTCCCGCCGCCGCTCTTCATCGATCATTTTCGCAAGGTCCGCGACGCCGGTCTGGCGGTCACGATTCACGCCGGAGAGGCGGCTGGGCCGGAGAGCATCTGGTCGGCGATCCGCGATCTCGGGGCGACGCGCATCGGGCATGGCGTGCGCGCGATGGAAGACCCGGCACTCGTGGATTTTCTCGGGGAGAAGGGGATCGGGATTGAATGCAATCTCACGAGCAACGTGCAGACGAGCACGGTGGCGAATTACGCGAGCCACCCGCTGCGGGCGTTTCTCGAGCGGGGGTTGCTGGCGACGATCAACACGGACGATCCCGGGATCAGCGGGATCGACCTGGCGCATGAATACGAGGTGGCGGCGCCGGCGGCGGGGTTGGATCCGGAACAGATCGCGCGGGCCCGGCGGAATGCGGCGGCGATCCGGTTCTAGCCGGTGCGGAGGGATTCAATCTGGAAGGCAGGAAAGCGGGAAAGAAACGGCGGAGGCGGGGCGGTTCTGGTTTTTGACCGCATTTTTCCTGGTTTCCTGTTTTCCAGATTCCATGGATTCGATGCGTTGGGGCTGGCGGGATTCTATCGGCGGGAGCGGGCGGGCCCGGCGGGATGCGGCGGCGATCCGGTTCTGGCCGGTGCGGAGGGGTCCGATCTGGAAATCAGGAAAGCAGGAAAGAAACGGCGGAGGCGGGGCGGTTCTGGTTTTTGACCGCATTTTTCCTGGTTTCCTGTTTTCCAGATTCCATGGATTCGATGCGTTGGGGCTGGCGGGATTCTATCGGCGGGAGCGAGCGGGCCCGGCGGGATGCGGCGGCGATCCGGTTCTGGCCGGTGCGGAGGGATTCAATCTGGAAGGCAGGAAAGCAGGAAAGAAACGGCGGAGGCGGGCGGTTCTGGTTTTGGACCGCATTTTTCCTGGTTTCCTGATTTCCAGATTCCATGGATTCGATGCGTTGGGGCTGGCGGGATTCTATCGGCGGGAGCGAGCGGGCCCGGCGGGATGCGGCGGCGATCCGGTTCGAGGGCGAAGGTCGATCATTTCACGGCGAAGTCCACGGCGGGGAGCTTCATGTCGGGAGCCAACTTCGAGTCCCCGGGGTGCGATGTCGGCGCGATGGTTTCGAGTTGCCGGATGGTCAAAGAATTCCGGTAGGTTGCCCGGAGGGTCAGTTTACCGGCGGCGTTGACTGGATCGCTCACCCACCAGTCGCCGTTTTCGGACTCCCGGGTGAGGACGAGAGTTCCATTTTTATTTTCGAGAAATCCAAAACGAATGACGAGATCGCAAGATGAACTTCCCTGGGCGACGACCACGACGTCGGCGGGCATTATTTTTCGGGCGTGATCGGAGCCTTGATTGTGAAAAACAACGGGGGTTTCTCCGTTGAAAATAACAAATTGCAAGGTGCAAAATCGGTTGAAGACGATCGGGACCCCCGAGGTGTTTTCAAAGATGTAGCGAACGACGACGCCCGGATTTTTTTGGGATTTCTGGACTCGGGTCGAGATTTTCAAACCGACGGGGGCGGATTGCACGCTGTTTGTCAGTGAAAAAAACAGGCTCACAAAGATCATCGGCCAAAAGCGCAGGCGTCTCGGCGGGATCTTTCTCCGCGCTGAAAGAGGTTCCATGGGACTATTCGGTGACGGTCCAGCCCCATTGGATCCCATCATAAACCGTGACCGTTTGGGTGGAGTAGTTGGCATTAACCAAATAAAGGGTGCCAGCCCAGGTTTAGCTTCATAAGAGTTTTTCTATCAACCCATTCGGGGATCACACAAGAAATTTGTAGAGAATCGGGGTTGCAGGAGCGATAGCGCGGAAGGCGGAAGGGGCTTGTGGGATGATTAGCGGGATCGACATCGAGAAGATGAGGGCGGAAATTTTCGTGGGCGCGGCCCGATCGATTCCGCCGATTCGACGCTGCCATTCGGTCGGTTTCGGCTTATTGATGAATCCATGCGTTTCTTGATGGGTGGGTGGATGGGGGTTCTCGCGGTGGGGATGGCCTGGGCCGACGGGTTGCCGGTGCGGGTCGTGGCGGCAAACCTGACCTCGGGAAATCACCAGGGATATTCGCCGGACAATGGAAACCACTCCAATCCGGAGGGCGCGGGCGCGCGGATTCTCAAGGGGTTGCATCCCGACGTGGTCTTGATGCAGGAGTTCAACCCCTCGGTGCCGGCGCGGCAGTGGGTGAATGCAACCTTCGGCGAGCAGTTTTCGTTTTTCATCGAGGCGGGGGCCCAGATTCCCAACGGCGTCGTGAGCCGGTTCCCGATCGTCGAGAGCGGGGAGTGGAAGGATGCCACGCAAACGAACCGCGATTTCGCATGGGCCAAGATTGCGCTGCCGAACCGCAAATTTTTGTGGGCGGTGAGCGTGCATCTCTATTCGAAAAAGTCGGACGTGCGCGCGCAGGAGGCAAAAGCCCTTCTCGCGGACATCCGCGGAAAAATCCCGGAAGCGGATTTCCTGGTGCTGGGCGGTGATTTCAACACGCGAGCACCGGGCGAGCCGTGCGTGAAGGTCTTTCAGGCCGTCTTCGACACGGGGGGCAACCCGTCGGATCAGACCGGAAACGGAAACACCAACGCCCCCCGCAACAAGCCCTACGACTGGGTGCTGGCCGACAAGGAATTCTCCGCCTGCGCGGTGCCGACGAAAATCGGGTCGGCGCATTTTTCGCATGGGGCGGTCTTCGACAGCCGGGTGTTCCAGCCGCTGACGGATGTCGCGCCGGTGCAGGCCGGCGACAGCGCGGCTCCGAATATGCAGCACATGGCCATCGTGCGGGATTTTGTCGTTCCGTAGGATTTACCGTGCGCGGAAAATGCGGGGGCTTCCGAGGATGACGACCGGCGCGGGCGGCAAGGTGAGCACCTGATGCGCGAATCGCCGCTGAGAAATCGTGGTCGCGATTTGATTGAGCAGAATCTGGCTCGACGGGGCGGTGGGGGAGGTCAGCGGGGAGAGGACGGTGGTGACGGATGCCGGTCGGACAAGGGCGGGGGTGGACTGCGCCGGAGCGCCAGAGCTCGAGGCCAGGAGCAGGATCGCGACGCTGAGCACTTTCATATTTCAAGGTAAGCGCGTCGAGTTCTCGCGCCAGGGGAAAGCGGGCTCGTCATTTGACGATGGAGAGCGGTTCGCTGGTCCACTCGACGATGCGGTAGCGGGGCGCGCCGCGGTAGGCGCCGGTCTTTCGGACGGTTCCGGCGTTTTCTTTCCAGGCCAGGGTAATGACGTTTTGCGCGCCCTTCTCGAAGTTCAGGGTCTGTCCGTCGTCTTCATACAACGAAAACTCGGACGAACCGGCGCCGTAGACGTGGGCCGTGAGCTCGAAACACGTGTCGGCGGCGATGAACTCGACCGGCCGGGCCAGCGGGATGATCCGGTCCGCCTTCACGAAAATCGGCACGCGCGCGGTCTCCTCGGAGGCTTCGACGCTGACGCCGCCCTGGATTTTTTGATGCGACCAGAAGTCATACCAAATTCCCGGGGGGAGGTAAACTTGCCGGCGTTGGCCGGCAATCCGTGGGGCGACGAGGAGCGACGGGCCGAGCATGAATTGGTCGTCGACGCCGCGGGCGCGCGCGTCCGCGGGCCAGTCGAGCACGAGCGGCCGGATGGGCGGCAGGCCGGTGCGATGGTATGCGTTGAAAGCGCTGTAAAGATAAGGGACCAGGCTCATGCGCAGCTCGAAGAGCTGGCGGACGGTGGCGGTGACTTCCGCGCGATCGGCCATGAGCTGGTCGCGGTTGTTCTTTTCCCGGTCGAACTGGAGCCACGGTGGATGCTTGAGATACCAAGAATTGATCTGCGTGATCGGCGCGAAGATGGCGGTCTCGATGCGACGGTAGAGATCTTGCGCGGACGAGGATTCGCGGACTTCAGGAACCCACAGGAGTCCGGAAAAACCGCCGTTCAACAATCCGCGGATGTAGCCGCGGTGATCGTAGCTGTCGCTGTAGACTCCGTAGGGAAGCGGCGCGGCGAGTGCGCCAGAGTTTCGCGCCAGGCCCCAGGTGCGCTGGTTCGCCGCGGCGAATGGGGCGAGCATGGTCTGCTGATAAAGAACGCCGAACAGCGAATGCATCTGCTGGCCGTCGAGGCCGGAGGGGAACCGGGTGCCGCTGGGAAAAGACCAGCGGAGGCCGAGGGGCTGGTCATCGCATTCGTCGAGTTTCACCCCATTTACGCCCTTGGAAAAAAGGGACTTTTTCTGGAGTTCGGCAAAAATTTCGCGTCCTTTGGGCGAGGCAAAGTCAGGCACCAGGCCGCCCCAGACTTCGTGATCGCCGGCGTAGGGTTCGAGTTCCGCGTGATTCGGGGCCGAGGGGTGCGTGAAGGCATGCTCCCAGAAGTTCGAGTGGTATCCCAAGGCCCGGAGGTCGTGAATGAAGCGGTCGGGATTTGGGAAACGCCGCTCGTCCCAGACGAACGAGCAGGAATAGGCATGGGTCTGCCAGCCGGGCTCCACGCCCCAGACGTCGCAGGGAATCTGGTCCGCGCGAAAGGCGCGCGCGAGCTCGAGGGAGTCCTGGTCGGTGAAATTCGTCGAACCCCGATACCAGATTCCCAAGCCCCAGAGCGGCGGCACGGGACCGCCGCCGGAGAACAGATCGTAGCGTTGCACCGCGTCCCGCATGGTCGGGCCCGCGAAGAGATAAACGTCCAGCCCTTGGGCGTCCGGCACGATCGCGGTGACGTCCGGAGATCGGGGCGATGGACCGGCGGCCCAGGATTCGAGGCTCTGCGCGAGCGCCTCGTCCGGATTTGCGGGTGCGGAGATGCCGCAATAAAATTGGGCGAACCGGGCGGTATCGACATAAACCGCATAGCCACGGGTCGAGACGTAGAGCGGCACGGGGGCGTGGGATTCGCCGCGCGGATTTTCCGGGGCATCGGTGGGGCGGACGTCGAGGCGATGGCCGTTCATTTCGAACAAGGTGGGCGTGAGCCCGAATCCGTAAAGATGATCGTCCGCTTCGAGCGGAAGACGGACGGAGCAGTTTTTCTTCGAGGCGGAAAAAACGATGCGATCCAGGGGCAGAGGAGGCGTTTCCTGGGAGGGAAGAGCTTTGAGGGCCCCGATCTTCGCCGAGGCCGGGCGGAAGGTCATCGGGGTGAATTTCTCCGGGGTCGCGAATCGCAGCCGCCAGACCCCGGGTGCGACTTGAGTGACGGCGGGAGCGGCGGCCCGGCCGGGGGAGGCGGACAGGCCGAGCAAGGCCAGGGCGAGCGCGAGGCCGAGGCGGGGAACGAGATTCGTCATCGGGGGAGACGAGCGGTCGGGGAAAAGAAATCAGGCTCGCGACTCGAACTCGGCGAACAATTTCTTCGCCACGCCCATGGCGTTGTAGGCGGCGGGAAAGCCGATGTAGATCGTCATCTGGATGATGAGCTGCTTGACCTCGTCGACGGTGAGCAGCTTGTTCTCGAGGGCGCCGCGGGTGTGCCACTCGAATTGCGGGAGGCTGGCCGAGGTGATGAGCGAGGCGAGCGTGGCGATCTTGCGGGATTTCTGGTCGAGGTCGTCGTTCGTGTAGAAGTCCGCGAAGCCATGCTCGACGACGAATTGCGTGAGCTCGGGCGAATTTTCCAGGGCGAGGCGGGCGCCCTCGGGGCCGAGATGGAGTTCCAGGTAGGGGCGGCCCTTTTCGAATTTTTCACTGCTCATGGTGATGCCCGCAGATTGCGCAGATTTCCGCCGATTAATAATTAAAAATGTCGGGCATCGCGAAGGTTTCCCCGGTCGCGCGGTCCAGGGCGTGGAGGATTTTCCGCTGCACGTTTTTCGTGAGGCGGCGGCCCTTGACGGCGCGGGCGATCATCTTATGGGTGATCTGCTCGGTCGAGGCGGCCACGAGGTCGTGGGCCTTGAGCCCGCGCGCGGCAAGGATGGAGGCGAGGGGCTGCTCGCCGAGGTCGCGTTCAAGGGAGGTCATGGAGGGAGAAACCGGCGGAGGATCTCGATTGGAAGACGTCGGGGGCGGGAACGCAAGGATTCCTGGAAGCCGAGGTGCGAGGCGCGCGCGACGTGAAAACAATGGCGTCGTTCCCGCGGTGGGTTTCTCCGCCGGCGGGTCGAGGCGGGGCTCCGTTTTTTTCCGTCAGGCTCCAAGCGGCGTTCGCTTCGCGGAGAGCCGGGTTCGCAGCCATTTTCGGGCCGGGTTTTCGAAGAACCGATAACTGAGATAAGCTCCGCCGAAGACGGTAAAAACCGTCAGGAAAAGAAAAAGCGCTTTCTGCAAAGCCGGGACGCCGGGGTCGTAATGGGAGTCCATGATCCAAACCCCGGTCAGCAGGCGGGTGGCCTTGGTGACGGGATAGTGAAGCAGGTAGATGCCGAAACTCATTTCACCGAGCATCAGGCATGGCTTCGAGAGGCGAGGCGAGCGGAAGAACTCGTTCGATTGCGAGATGCAGTAGAGCAAAGGAATCGAACAAAGAGCCAGCCAAACTCTCGGGACGACTTGCAGGGCCGAGGACGCGAAGAGAACGAGGGAAAAAATCAGCAAGGCCCGGGCGGGAGGCCGGGCCGCTCCGGCTTCGAGGGCGCGATAGAAAAACGCTCCGCCGGCGAATGCCGTGATCCCGCGGAGGATGAGAAAGGCGCCGGCCGGAAAATGGGCTTCAAAAAGATAGAGAAACCCATTGGAGAGCAGGCAGAGCAGGCAAAGAATCCAGGAAACGGCCCCCCCGATCGCGGTCTTTCGCAGAAAGGTCCACAACAGCGGAAAAAGAGAGATGTAGAGCAGAAGCTCCACGCTGACCGACCAGGAAGGGGTGTTGATGCTGGTGGCAAAGCCACGATCGAGCGTCCATTGCTGGATCCCCAGAAGATTTTCCAAGATGAGCGAAGAAGGCGTCTTGACCAATGGATCCAGGCCCTTTTTGAGGGATCCCGCAAAAAAAAGGGCGATCGTGACAACCGTGGAGACGAGATAAAGAGGGTAGATCCGTGCGGCCCGCGCGGCGAGGTAGCTTCGCCAGCGGATCCCGGCCGCGGGCGGATGAACATAGAGAAGGATGAAGCCGCTCAGGACGAAAAAAAGGTCGACCGCTTCATTGTGCCAGAAGAGGAGGCGATCCTGAAAAAAAGAAAGAGTCCCGCCGGGCCAGAGAGACGCGAATTCCGCGTGAGCCATGAAGACCGTGATCGCCGCCACGCCGCGCAGGAGCGAGTGCCCCACCAAATGGGGTCTTCCGGAAGGAAGGGCGCTCGGGCGGAAAACTTTCATCCCGGCGGATTCTCAAGCGAGTGGCCGGCGACGAGCGAGAGCGTTCACGCCGCCTCGGCGATGGGTTTTTTCGCGGCGGGAGTCTTTTTCGGGGCGGCCTTGCGGGGCTCGAACTCGAAGCCGACCTTGGGGCCGTCGAGTTTCAAATAGGCGCTGAAGGGCCGGCCTTTTTTCGAGATGAATTTCGGGAGCAGGTCGGTCCGGCCCGTCTCGAGCAGCTTTCTGACCTGCTCGGCGGGGATCTCCCGCTGGAGGATGACCTTGCCGGTGCGGAATTTGCAGGCGGGCATCTGGTCGCAGACGTAGGCGGCGCCGACGTCGTGGACCTGGCCTTTTTTGCAGACGGGGCAGGCGCCGATGACGGGGGCGTTCGAGAAATCGGGCGGCGCGCTGGTGTCGGAGTCGCCGAAGTCGAAGGTCTGCTTGAAATCGGGATCGAGCTTCACGAGGGCGCTGAAGGGCCGGCCCATCTTGCTGCGAAAGCCCTCGAGCGGGCCGACCTGGCCGGTTTCGAGGAGGGTCTTCACCTCTTCGCGCTCGAGCTCGCGGCCGGCCATCGTTTTCCAGATGAGCGTGCCGTGGGGGGATTCGTAGGCCTTGAAGGTCTCCTTGAACACGGCGATTTCGCCGGTCTTCGGGTCGCGGGCCTCGAGGTCGAGGAAGTTGCCCGCCACGCTGCCGGCGTCGCCGGAGTAGCCCTTGGCCTTTTCGACGATGTCCTCGGTAAACTTGCGGATGCCGCTCATGAAGGCGGCGCGGTCGATCTTGCCGGCCTCCATCTGCTTAAGCTGGAATTCCCAGTCGCCGGTCATCTCCGGGGAGGTGAGCGAATCGACGCCGATGCCGCGCAGCAGGGTGATGAGCGAGAGGCCCTTCGAGGTGACGATGATGTCGCGGCCCTGGCGCACGAGGTAGCCGTCGAGGATGAGGCCCTCGATGATCTGCGCGCGGGTGGCGGGGGTGCCGAGCCCGCGCTGGCTCATGGCGTCGCGGAGCTCCTCGTCCTCGATGAGCTTGCCGGCCCCTTCCATCGCGGAAAGGAGCGTCGCCTCGGTGTAGCGGGCGGGCGGCTTGGTCTCGAGGGCCTTGATCTCGATCGAGTCGGTGGCGGCGGTCTCGCCGGGCTTGATCGCGACGACGGTCTCCTCGTCGCCGACGGCGGATTGCCGGCCGTAGACGGCGAGCCAGCCGGGATCGGTGATGATTTTCCCGGAGGTCTTGAAGGCCTCGCCCTCGACGCGGGTGATGCGGGTGGTGACCTCGAATTGCGCGGAGGGGTAGAACACGGCGATGAAGCGCCGGGCGACCATGTCGTAGATCTTGAGCTCGAAGTCGTCGAGCTTGTCGGTGGGCGCGCCGGTGGGGACGATGGCGTGGTGGTCGGAGACCTTCGCGTCGTTGAAGATGCGCTTGTTCGGATGGACCCAGCCCTCCTTGAGCGCCTTCCGCGCGTGGGCGGCGAGCGAGGGGTCGCCGAATTTCGTGAAGCGGGCCTTCACGTCGGGGAGATTGTCCTCGGGGAGGTAGCGGGAGTCGGTTCGCGGGTAGGTGAGGACCTTGTGCTTCTCGTAGAGGGCCTGGGCAATTTGCAGGGTCCGGCGGGCGCTGAGGCTGAAGCGGCTGTTCGCCTCGCGCTGGAGGGTGGTGAGGTCGTAGAGCTGGGGCGAGGCCTGGGTGGTCGGCTTTTTTTCCTCTTCGATCAGGCCGATTTTGCCAAGGCACTTTTTCTCGATTTCTTCGGCGAGCGCGCGGTCCCAGATGCGCTCGGCGCGGCTCTGCTCGTCGTCGGTCTTCTTGAATTTCTCGTCGAACCAGCGGCCCTGGTAGGTGCCGGCGGCGACGTCGAAGTGTCCGAAGACCTCGAAGAACGGGCGGGGCTGGAAGGCGCGGATCTTTTCCTCGCGCTCGGCGAGGATGGCGAGGGTCGGGGTCTGGACGCGGCCGACGGGGGTGAGCTGGAAGCCGCCGCCCTTGCTGTTGAAGGCGGTCATGGCGCGGGTGCCGTTGATGCCGACGAGCCAGTCGCTCTCGCTGCGGCAGACGGCGGCATCGGCGAGGGGCTTCATTTCCACGCCGTCGCGGAGTTTCTCGAAGCCGGTGCGGATGGCCTCGGCGGTCATGGACTGGAGCCAGAGGCGGCTGGTGGGTTTTTTGCAGCCGGTGAGCTGCATGATGTAGTGGAAAATGAGCTCGCCTTCGCGGCCGGCGTCGCAGGCGTTCACGACGTCGTCGATGTCGGCGCGCTTGAGCAGGCGCTTGAGGAGCTTGAAGCGGGTCTCGTTTTTCTCGATCGGCTTGAGGTCGAACGCGTCGGGGATGATCGGGAGGTTCGCGAAGCTCCACTTGCCGCGTTTCTTGTCCATCTCGCCGGGGAGGCAGAGCTCGACGAGGTGGCCGACGGCGGAGGAGATGACCCATTCGCCGTTCTCGAAGAAATCGCCGTTCTTGGGGATCTTGCCGAGCACGCGCGCGAGGTCGGTGGCGACGCTGGGTTTTTCGGCGATGACGAGGGTTTTTCCCATTTTTTGAACCATTGAGGCACGGAGGAAGAGAGGAATTCTCGGTGTCTCGGTGCCTCCGTGGTTAATTTGTTTTGATGAAGCGGGAGCCGGGAAGTTGCTTCACGAGGCGCTTCATTTCAAGGGCGAGCAACGTAGAGGACACGATTTGGGTTGGCAACCTGCTTCTGGCGGCGATGGCGTCGATGTGGGTCTCGTCGTCGTGGAGGGCGGCGAGGATGGCGGTCTCGGCCCCGGAAAGGTCGGGGGGAGGCGCGGGTTCGGACAGTTCGGGCTGGTCGGCGAAGAGGAGGCCGAGGTCGTCGAGGATGTCCTGGGCGCTTTGGACGAGCTTGGCGCCCTGCTGGATGAGGCGGTTCGAGCCGAGGGCGGCGGGGTTGTCGATGCGGCCGGGGATCGCGTAGAGGGTGCGGCCCTGGTCGGCGGCCTGGCCGG
Source organism: uncultured Chthoniobacterales bacterium (assembly GCA_964247025.1). GTDB lineage: Bacteria > Verrucomicrobiota > Verrucomicrobiia > Chthoniobacterales > JAATET01 > JAATET01. Next base: position 47,509 of record CAXTSM010000012.1, on the reverse strand, counting down.
CGGTGATGAGCGCGCCGCTGGTGAGGCCGGCTTCGGCGACGAGCAGGCCGAAGGAGCAGCCGGCGACGATGCGGTTGCGCATGGGGAAGGTCTGGCGGTCGGGCGGGACGTCCATCGAGAACTCGGTGACGATGGCGCCGTGGCCGTGGGCGATCTTTTCGGCGAGTTCCCGGTTTTGCGGCGGGTAGAGATGATTCAGGCCCGAGCCGAGGACGGCGACGGTGCGGCCTTTCGCGGCGAGGGCGCCCTGGTGGGCGGCGGTGTCGATGCCGCGGGCGAGGCCGCTGTAGATGGTGAGGCCGGCGTAGGCGAGCTGGTAGGAGAGTTTTTTCGCGCACTCGGTCGCGTAGTGGCTGGGCTTGCGCGGGCCGACGACGCCGATGCCGTGGCGGTCGCGCTCGGTGAGGGCGCCCCAGACGTAGAGGGCGGTGGGGGGATCGTGGATTTCGCGCAGGAGCGGCGGGTATCCGGCGTCGGCGGGGATGAGGACGCGGGCGCCGAAGTCGGCGATGCGGCGGAGCTCGGCGGGGAGGTCGACGGTGTTTTCCCAGGCGGCGATGGAGCGGGCGGCCTCGGGGCCGATGCCGGGGACGCGCTCGAGCTCGGTGGCGGAGGCGGTGAGGATTTTCTGGGGGGAGTCGAAGACTTCGCGGAGGCGGCGGAGGCGCACGGGGCCGAGGCGGGGCACCATGTTGAGCGCGATGTGGGCCTCGGTTTCCGTCATTTCGCGCGGGAGGATGACTGGAACGAGGAAGGCAGGAAACCAGGAAATGCGGGACTCGCGCGGAGGCGCGCGGAGGCGCGGAGAGTTTTCAGTAGCCGATGAGCCGGAGGTCGGGGACGCGGCGGAAGTGATCGAGGTCGCGGGTGACGAGCGGAAGGTCGTGCTGGATGGCGGTGGCGGCGATCCAGAGGTCGTTCGTGCCGATTAGCAGGCCGGCAGCCTGAAGCATGCGGCTGATCCGGCCGTAGCGAAGCGCAATGGAATGATCTACCGCCAGAAGATGGAAGAGGGAGAAAACCTGATCGACTTTGCTGCGGTTGGAATTTGCGAGGCCATGGGCAAATTCGCCGAGCGCCACGGCGGAAAGATAAATCGGAGATTTTTGGGTTTGCTCCATAAACCGGTGAGCGCGTCCGTCAAGTTTGCGGCGCTGTTCACGTTCGAAATCGATCAGGAAGCACGTGTCAAACGTCGCTCTGGGTAGTTTCCTTCCCATGGATCATCCGGCGGAAGATCGGCGCGCTGATTTTCCTCCAAACGGTCAAGTTCCTCTTCACTGAGCGGTTCCAAAGTCGCCATGACTCGAAGAAAGTTACCGGCGGTTTTTGGCTCAGTTCCCCATTCGGCGCGTTTGATGACCTGGGAAAAGGATTCCTTCTTGGCGCGGCGGGCGGCGCGGAGGCGCTCGTAGGCTTCCAGATCGATCGAGATGGTCTTCGTGGCCATTCCCGAATGTGCATGCATGCATGCAAGCCGGCTAGCGGGTGAGAACGTGGTTTTCAAGGCGGAACGTCGTGCGCGGGAAGGCGGGATCGAGCCAGTCGAGGTGGGTTGTGGTGATGAGACGTTGGGCGTTTGCCGGGAGGTGGGCGAGAAGGTTCTGGCGGCGGGTGGGGTCGAGTTCGCCGAAAATGTCGTCGATGAGGAGAAGGGGCGTGGCGGCGGTGCGGGCGCCGAGGAGGCGGGTCTGGGCGAGCTTCAGGGCCAGGGCGAGGGTGCGTTGCTGGCCCTCGGAGGCGAAGCGGGCGGCATCGGCGCCGTTGATCTCGAGGGCGAGGTCGTCGCGGTGGGGACCGGTGACGGTTTGCCGGAGGCGGGTTTCCTCGTCGCGGGTGGCGGGGAGGGATTCGGCGAGGGAGGAGGCGGCGCCGGGGAGGTAGCGGGTGGCGGTGGATTCGCCGGCGCCGCCGATTTCCCGCGTGGCGGTGGTGATGAGCGGGGCGAGGGCGGCGGCGGCTTCGGCGCGCAACGCGGTGAGGCGGTCGCCGTTTTCGACGAGGAGGGGGTCGAAGGCCTCGATCTCGCGGCGGGGGCGGACGTCCTTGAGCAGGGCGTTGCGGGAGCGGAGGGCGCGGTCGTAGGCGCGGAGGTGGCGCAGGTAGACGGGGTCGAGTTGGGCGCAGAGGAAATCGAGGTAGCGGCGGCGCTTCGCGGAGGAGCCGCGGAGGATTTCCATGTCGTCGTTGGAAAACCACGCGACCCGGGCGACGCGGAGGTAGTCGGCGGGACCGGCCTGCGGGACGGAGTCGAGGGCGAGCGAGCGGCGGGGCGGCTCGTAGCGGTAGTGCAGGTGCGTGCCGTCGAGATGGGCGTCGAGGGCGGTGGCGGGCCGGCCGTGGCGGACGATTTCGGCGAGGGTGGTGGTGCGGGGGGACTGCAGGCGGGCGACGACGCAGGCGGCTTCGAGGATGGAGGTCTTGCCCTGGGCGTTCGCGCCGATGATGAAGTTCGTGCCGGGCGCGGGCTCGAAGCGCAGCCGCTCGAAGCAACGAAAATCGGCGAGGCGCAGGTCGGTGAGCATCAGGGAATTTCCGATTTCCGATTTCCGGTTTTTGGTTTCGATGAGACGAGCCAAGCGGCGATCCGCGGCCAGTCGGCGAGGAGTTCGTCGAGGTCGTTGTGGCCGGCTTCGGGGACGAGCCAGAGGCGCTTTGGGCCGGTGTATCCGGCGAAGAGTTCTTGACCGAGACGGGGCGGGATCGTGTCGTCGCGGCCGGCGATGACGAAGGCGACGGGGCCGTGGTAGCGGGTGAGGTTCTGGTCGGAGTCGAGGCGGTGGCGCATGAGCAGGCGGACGGGGAGCCACGGGTAGTGGGCAGAGGCGGCGCCGGAGAGGGAATCGTAGGGTGTGACGAGGGCGAGGCCCGCGATTTTTTCCGGGCGGGCGGCCGCGGCGGCGCAGGCGACGCCGGTGCCCATGGATTGGCCCATCAGCCAGATGCGGCGGGCGGGGTCGGCCGAGAGGAGATCCACGGCTTCGACGGCGGCGGCGGTGAAGAGCTTCGCGGAAGGCGGGCCGGGGCGGTTGCCGTAGCCGGGATATTCGAGCAGGTAGATCTGGAAGGCCTCGTGTTCCCCGCGGGGCGGGCGCAGCGGATGGTAGCTGCCGCCGAGGGCGGAGCCGCCGTTGCCGTGGAAAACGAGGAGGGCGCGGGCGGGATCGCCGGCGGGCGAGCGCCAGCCGATCCGCTCGCCGCGGGCGTTGCGCCACGGCTCGAAGCCGTCGGCGGCGGCAAGGTCGGCGAGCTCGCGGTCGGTGGCGGCGGAGGGGTGAAAGATCATGGCGTCCTGCCGGAAGAAAACGAGCAGGCAGATCGCGAGATAGCCGCCGGCGAGCAGGGCGAGGATCACCATGGGCGAGGGGTGGCGGCGGGCCATCTCACGATTGCGCGGATGCGCGGCGGGTGGCGAGTTCGCGCAGGATTTCGGCGTGTTTTGCCTTGTCGATGGGGAAGCGCCAGGTGAGGACGATGCCGATGAGCAGGGCGACGGCGGGCAGCGGGCCGATGGCGAGGCGGATGGCGGCGAGGGCGCTCTCGGGCTGCACGGGGATGGCGTCGAGGGGGCCGTGCGAAAGGTAGCCGGCGGCATGGAGCGCCTGGCCGACGACGAAGGTGCCGAGGGCGAGGGCGAGCTTTTGCAGGAAGACGAAGAAGCCGTAGAAAATGCCCTCGCGGCGCTGGCCGGTGCGGAGCTCGTCGTATTCGATCGTGTCGGGCAGCATGGCATTTGGGATGAGGTAGCAGACCGAGATGCCGAAGCCGGCGACGAAGCCGAGGAGATACATGAGCGCGGTCTGGCCAGGGTGGACGAAGCCGAGGCCCGCTTGCGCAACGAGCCAGAAGGCCATGCCGTAGAAGTAGACGGGTTTTTTGCCGAGGCGCACGCTGAGCCACCCCCAGGCGGGGATGAGGGCGAGGGCGGTGGCCTGGACGGTGAGAGCGAGGGTCTGGAAGGCGGCGGCGGGCAGGCCCATCCAGCTTTCGACGTAGAACGGCAGGATGGTCGCGGTGAACTGCATCGCAAGCCATGAGAAGAGGTAGATGCCACAGACGATGAGGAAGGGACGGTTCGAGAGGATGATGCGAAGCTGTGCCTTCAGACCCAGCGAAGGCGTCGACGGTCGGGCGGCCTCGGCGGTTTCGCGGTGGCTTTCGCGCTGCCGCACGGTGCGCCAGATGCCGGCGAGGCAGAAGGCGAGGGCGATCAACGCCAGCGCGGACACACTGGCTCCGAAGGCGGCGTATCGCGTGGTCTGGGCGGCGGGCGCGAGAGCCCGGAAAACGACGAGCGCGAGGACGAGCCCGCCGACGCTGCCGCCGAGAGAGAAGGCCATGCGCGAGGCGGTGATGCGGGAGCGCTCGTCGTAGTCGGCGCTGAGCTCGGGCGTGAGGGCGTTGTGCGGGAGAATAAGACCGGTGTAGGCGGAGTTGAACGCGAGGGAAACGAGCGCGTAGTAGGCGAAGAGGCCCCATTGGTTCCGCTGGTCGATGAAGCCGGGGACGATCCACTGGAGCCAGAAGAACAGCGCGAAGGGCAGCGCGCTGGCGACGATCCAGGGCAGGCGGCGGCCCCAGCGGCCGCGGGTGTGGTCGCTGAGCCACCCGATGAAGGGATCGTTCACGGCGTCCCAGATCTTGCCGATGAGGAGCACGGTGCCGGCGAGGTCGGCGCGGAGGCCGGCGACGTTCGTGAGGAACACGAGCTGGAAAAAAATCATCGTGCTTCCGGCCATGGCGGGGCCGAGTTCCCCGGCGCCGTAGGCGATGCGGGTGAACGGTCGGAGCTTCGGCGACGGCGGGGCGGGCGCGGAGGAATTCACGAGGCGAGAACTAACCGGGATCGGGGCGCTTTGAAGGATTATCGATTCGCGGGGGAAGGCCGCATAAAATCATTGCCGCCCCGCCCCTGCGGGGCCATTCCTGTTTCATGCCAGAACAAAGAAGCCGTCGTGATTTCCTTCGCATGCTTGGCCTCGGGGCCGCTTCCGCGCCGCTGGCGATCAGCGGTCTGGGCCGTGCCTTTGCGGCGGACGTCGCGGGGCGCAAGAACATCATCCTGATTCTCACCGACCAGCAGCGCGACCTGCAGTGGTTTCCGCCCGGCTGGGAGGAGCAGAATCTTCCCGCGATGACGTTCCTGAAGCGGAACGGCATCTCCTTTGCGCAGGCGGTGAACAACACCTGCGCGTGCACGCCGTCGCGGACGACGATCTTCACGGGGAAATACCCCACGCGGAACCTCTCGAATTTCACGCTCACGGAGTTCTACCAGCCGACGAACAAGACGGCCACGCCCTACAACATCCCCGCGGACGACAACACGAACGTCCCCACCGCCGGTCCCTATCCGGCGAACATCTCGTTCACCGAGAACCAACTCGACCCCACGATCCCCAATCTCGCCACCGTGCTCGCGGACGCCGGCTACGAGACTTTCTACAAGGGCAAATACCACCTCAGCAAGGGCGTGCTCGGCTACGACAACAATTCCTACGAGCCCGACATCACCCGCTACGGCTTCGCGCAATGGGACCCGCCAGACGCCGGCCAGGACGCCCAGATTCCGAATTACGGCGGCGGCAACGCCGACAACGACGGCCGCTTCACCCGCGACACGCTCGCCTTCCTCAGGGAGCGCGCCGCCCATCCCGGCCGGTTCAAGAAGCCGTTCTGCCTCGTCTTTTCGCTGGTGAATCCGCACGACGTGCTCGGCTACCCCACGAACTGGGTGAGCACGACGAACAACGGCGGCTACGGGCCGCGGGATCTCCGCGGGAGCATTCATCTGCCGCCGACCCTGCGCGAGAACCTGCGGAAAAACTACAAGCCCACGAGCCAGCAGAACTGGCTCCGGCTGATGGGCTCGCTGCGCGGCCCCCAGCGCGAGAACTACCTGAATTTCTACGGCAATCTGATGAGGCACGTGGACCGGCAGATCATGTCCGTGCTCGACGTCCTCACCTCCTCGCCCGGCCAGCGCCTCTGGCGGGAGACGATGGTGATCCGCACCTCGGACCACGGCGAGATGGGCCTCACGCACGGCGGGTCGCGCCAGAAGTGGTTCAACGTCTACCAGGAAACGATCAAGGTCCCCATGGTCTGGTCGAACCCCGAGCTCTTCCCGAAGCCCGTCGTCTCGAACGCGCTCGTCTCCCTCGTGGACCTGCTGCCCACGGTCGCCTCGTTCTGCGGCTTGAAGAATCTGGACCGCTACCATCTCCAGGGACGGGACTACTCGGCGCTGTTCACCGATCCGACCGGGGAGGTGCAGAATTACACCTACTTCATCAACACCGACGTCAAGGCCGGGCAGAACATCCCGCAGGCCGCGTTCCCGCCCAACAACGTGGCGATGGTCCGGGACGCGCGGTTCAAGTATGCGCGCTATTACGGCGGCAAGACGCCCAACGGCAAGACCTCGAAGGCGGTGCAGGAGGAGTTCTACAACCTCGCGACCGACGTCGATCCCGGCACGGGCGAGGCGGTGGAGCTCCAGAACAAATCCGTGTGGGCGAAGGTGAAGGGCGCGCCCTGGGTCGTGAAGCCCTACGAGGGGAAAAAACGGGCGGAGATGAGGGCGCTCCTTGCCGCGGCGATGAAGGACGGCGTGCTCTCCACGCCGGCGCGGACGATTCCTCCCGTGGCCATGATGCCGAGGGCGAAGACCGTGCCGAACGCGTTTGGCGCCTCGGTGGCGGCGACCCCCGAAGTCTATCAGGTCATCTGCTACTCGCAGCACACCTACAGCTACACGCTGCAAATTTTCACCGGCGGCGTCTGGATCGACGCCCCGAGCACGACGAGCTTGATTCCCACCGTGCTGGCCGGCAACAACGGCCCGGTTCTCTTCCAGGCGCAGCCCACCTTGCCGGCCCAGCCGCAATACCGCATCGTGCGCACCGGCCCGGGCGGGGCGGTCACGGCGGAGCTGGTCGTCTGGGACGACTACACGGCGGCCTGAGCCGGGAGGCGACGCAGGGTCAGGGTCAACCGGGGCGCGGGCGGCGGGTGGAACGCGCGGGATGGCGCGGCACGGCGACGGAGCGCGGTGGCGACAAGGAAAGCCTTGCAGTTAATGGGCCGTTGTAGCCGCCCCGCTCCGTCGGGGCGCGGGTGGCGGGTGAATCGCGCGGGATGGCGCGGCCCGAAGATGGCGCGCCGTGGCGACGGGGAAAGCCTCGCAGGAATTGGCCGTTGTAGCCGCCCCGCTCCGTCGGGGCGCGGGTGGCGGGTGGAACGCGCGGGATGGCGCGGCGCGGCGACGGAGCGCCGTGGCGACAAGGAAAGCCTCGCAGAAATTGGCCGTTGTCGCCGCCCCGCTCCGTCGGGGCGCGGGTGGCGGGTGAATCGAGCGGGATGGCGCGGCCCGAAGATGGCGCGCCGTGGCGACGAGAATTTAACGCAGGTTGAAATCGTCGCCGTAGCAGCGGAGGCGGATCGGTTTCCGCAGGCGGAGGTTTTTTTGGGCGAGCAGGCGCTGGTAGACCCGCACCCGGTCGGCTGCCGCCCGCTCGATGCGGTCGCCTTGCCGGAGGTCGGCGAGGCGGAGATCGAGGAACTTCCCGAGCCAGGCGGATTCGGAGACGGCGCCCGACTTCGGCGGGCCGTCCCGGGCGGCATTCGTGCGTTGGATCAGGTCGAGGAGGCCGTCCTCGCCGAGGTTGATGCAGGCGTCGTAGAGCTGGCCTCGGGTGATCGCGAGGCGCGCGCCGATCCGGCGGGCGAGCCGCTGCGAGGGCTCCCAATAAAGGTGGTCGACGAGGTTCTGCTGGGCGTCGGCGAAGGCGGGGTCGGACCCGAGTTTTCGGAAGGCACGGGCGAAACCGACGAGGCCGGCGGTGGAGGCATTGCGGCCCGCGTCGTCGTGCGGGCCCGCGTCGATACGGCGGAAGGCGGGGAGATATCTCTCGAGGGGATTGCCGGGATGAAGCCGGCGGTATTCCTCGAGAAAAAGCGTGCCGTCGAAGGTGCCGCTGGTGAAACCGGCGAAGCCGAACGTGAGGCCGCGGCCGTCGTGGATGTTCTCGCAGTAGGCGTATCGCAGACGCGGGGTGTCGTTCTCGAAGATCGAGGTGAGCTGCTCGATGGTGAATCGCGGCTCAGCCGGCTGCGCGCGAAGATCGGTCAAAAAGAGGAGGACCGCGAGGGCGATGATTTCGCGGGGGATCACGGGTGCCGGGATCCTCACGCGAAGGCGCGAAGGCGCGAAGGATTTCTTGGGGGATTCTTCCTCGCGCCTTTGCGCCTTCGCGTGAGGCATCGCCTCGGACGTCATGAGAACTGCCGCCACATGAGCCAGGCGGAGATGCCGAGGCCGATGGCCGCGCCCGCGCCGCGCACCCCGCTTTGCGGGATGCGCTGGGCGTAGTGCGACGCGGCGAAGTAACCGGCGGTCGACGCGGCGGTCATGACGAGGGCCTCGGGCCAGACGACGAGGCCGGCGCAGATGAAATAGACGGACGCGACGAGGTTGATGAGCGCGGAGAGGACGGTCTTCAACGCATTCATTTCGTGGATGTCGTGCATGCCGAGGATGCCCAGCGAGGCGAGCATGAGGATGCCGATGCCCGCGCCGAAGTAGCCGCCGTAGAGGGCGACGAGGAATTGAAACGCGTAGGCGACGAGGATGCCGCGGCGTCGCAGCAGGTCGGCGGGCCGGGCGAGCGGATCGATGCGGACGAGCCGGCGGAGAGCGTCGTTCGCGAGGAAGAGAATCGTCGCGAAAAGCAGCAGGAACGGGACGAGGCCGGCAAAGGTTTTTTCCGCCGTGTGCGTGAGCAGCAGCGCGCCGAGCAGGCCGCCGGTCACGCTGAGCACGCCGAAGCGAAGGGTGAGCGGCGCGACGGCGGGCATCTGGCGGCGATAGCCGTAGACGCTTCCGAGCATGCCGACGAGCAGCGCGAGGGTGCTGGTGGCGTTCGCCTGGATCGCGGGCAGGCCGAAGGCGAGCAGCGCGGGAAAGGTGAGCACGGTGCCGCCGCCGGCCACGGCGTTCATGGCGCCGGCGACGAACGCGGCGAGGGCGAGGGCGGTGATTTCGGAGGCGGCCACGGGCTACTTTTCACGCGAAGCCGCGAAGCCGCGAAGGAAATACGAAACGGTCTGATTCTCCGCGCCGTTCCGCCTTTGCGCGAGGTCTCATTCCTCTTCACACCGCGCCTAGGGCGATGCAGGCGTTGATGCCGCCGAAGCCGAAGCTGTTGCTCAACACGTGGCGCGGCTTGATCTCGCGGCCGTGGTTCGGGACGACGTCGAGATCGCAGTCCGGATCGGGATTTTCGTGGTGGAGCGTGGGCGGGATCCAGCCGCGCTCCATCGCGAGGCAGCAGATCGCGATCTCGATGGCGCCGGTCGCGCCGAGCGGGTGGGCGGTGTAGGCCTTCGTGCCGCTGACGGGGACGCGGCGGGCGTGGTCCCCGAGCGCGGCGTGGAGGCAGCGGGTCTCGCTGGAGTCGTTGACCTTCGTGGAGCTGGCGTGGGCGTTCACGTAGTCGATGTCGGCGGGGTTCAACCTCGCGTCGGCGAGGGTTTCCCGCACGGTGCGCAGGGCGGGGGCGCCGGTGGGATGCGGGGAGGTCATGTGGTGCGCGTCGTTGCTGAGGCTGTAGCCGAGCACCTCGGCGTAGATGCGGGCGCCGCGTGTTTTCGCGTGCCCGTATTCCTCGATGACGAGGGCGGCGGCGCCTTCGCCCATGACGAAGCCGTCGCGCGCGGCGTCGAACGGCCGGCAGGCGGCGGGCGGCCGGCCGCGGCTCATCGTCTTGATCATGTCGAAAGCGCCGAAGGTGAGCGGGCTGAGCGGAGACTCGGCCGCGCCGGCGACGATGACGTCGGCCATGCCGTCGCGGATGTAACGGAGCGCCTCGCCGACGGCGACGGGGCCGCTCGCGCAGCTGTTCGAGTTCGTCGTGCCGATGCCTTGCAGGCCGAACTCGATGGCGATGTTCGAGTGGGCCGAGCCGCCGAAGACCTGGAGCGCGAGCGTCTGGTTCACGGCGCGCGAGCCGCCGGCGACGAATTTCACGTTCTCGGCCTCGGCGTTCGCGATGCCGCCGAGCGCGGTGCCGTAGCTCACGCCGACGCGGGTCTGCGGATCGGCGGAGGAGTAGGCCAGGCCGGCGTCGGCGAGCGCGAGATAAGCGGAGGCGACGGAAAATTGCGCGTAGCGGTCCAGGCGCTTGAGCCGATGCGGCGGGAACCAGCGGGCCGGGTCGAAGTCGGGGATCTCGCCCGCGCAGTGGGCGTGAAAGGGCGAGGAATCGAAGGTGCGGAGCAAGCCGATGCCGCTTTTTTCCGCGAGGAGGCCCGACCAGAGCGCCTCCGCGCCGATGCCGATGCAGGTGATGGGGCCGAGCCCGGTGATGACGGCGCGCCGGCGGGAGGGGCTCATCGGGCGGGAAGCGGAAATTCGAGGTGGGCCTTGAACGCGAGCAAGGTTTTGTGGGCGATGGCGTCGATGAAAAATCCGCCGATGATGCGTTCCGCGAGGGCGGCGAGGGCGGGAACGCGGAATCGCAACTCGTGGACGATGCGCACGAGGGTGCCGTCGGGAGTGTCCTCGAACGACCAGACGACGCTCATGCCCTTCGTGAACGCGCGCAGGTGCGTGAAGCGGATCTCGAGGCGCTCGGGGTCGTTGACCTGCTCGGAGACCCACGAGACCGGGATGCCGTTGCGGTGGGCGGCCATGCGCACGACATGGCGATGCGTCCCGCGGTCGAGATAAAGAATATGGCGGTAGTGCGGCAGCACGGCGGGCCAGCGCGAGAGATCGGCGGCGCTCTCGTAGATCACGCGCTTCGGGGCGCGGATGACAATGGTGCTTTGGGTGTTCATTTTCGAAGGGGGCGATACCGCAGAAAGCATTCGTCGCCGCGGACGCGCCGGGATTCGAGGCGGAATCGGTGAATGGTTTTCAGGAATTCAGAGTTCGTTCCGGTAAGCGTGGGTGCGTCGGCGCCGCCGAAGATACGCGCGGCAACGGTGAGATGGATCACGTCGACCGCGTCTATTTCCACGAGCGAGCGAAACAGCGTGGGGCCCCCTTCGCAGACCAGCGTGCGCACGTCGTAGATCTGTCGAAGCGCGGCGAGCACGTCCTCGACCGGGATCGTCTTCGCGTCGAGCAGGTGGAGGTCGCAAAGCGGAACGAGCGCGCCGCGGGTGGCGTCGGGCATTCGAAACGTGCTGAAGACCACGCGCCGCGCGCCGCCGGGCTGAAAAACCTTCCAGGCCGGATCGAGCCGGCCGCTCGCGCTCACGATCACGCGAAGCGGCTCGGCGGGCCGGCCTTGCGCGCGGCGGGCGGCGCGCAATGCGCGATCCGCGAGGCGCATGCTCATCGCGTCCGCGGCGACGGTGTTGCGGCCGACGAGGACGGCGTCGCCCTGCGCGCGGATCTCGAGCAGGCGGTGCTTGTCGAGCGGCGAGGTGAAGGTCGACGGCGTGCGGTTGCGCGTGGAGACCTTGCCGTCGGCGGTGGTGGCGAAATTGACGATCACCCGGGGCCGGTCGCGTCGGTTCATGACGCGATGCCGGGACCGGGATGAGCGGCGACTTCCCGCGAGGCGGCGGCCATTTCGCGCCGCGAGGCCTTGCGCCCGTCGCTCGGCCGGTAGCCGAGATACGCGATGCCGCCGAGGAGGCCCCAGGCGACGACCATGAGATAGCCGCCGATGCCGATGAGCGTGGCCTGGGCGGCCGGCGTGCCGTGGAGCGCGCCGAGCAGCTGCTCGAAAAGTGTTTCGCGAAACCCGACGCCGCCGAAGCTGATGGGCAGCGCGGTGATGACGTTGACGATCGGCATCACGGAAACGATGTCGCCGAGACTGAGCCGGTCGGTGAGCGCGCGGGCGGCGCAGAAGAACGAGCCGAAGAGCAGCAGGTGCGCGGGAATGGAGATCAGGAACGCGACGGCCAGCGTGCCGGGCGCCTTCGCGTAGCGCTGCGCGGCGGCGGCGAGATCCACGAGGGCGCGGCGCAGCGGGAGGCGCGCGGGCAGCCGGTCCTCGAGGCGCAGGACGGCGACGAAGGCCGCGGCGGCAACCACGGCGACGGATGCGCCGAGCACGCAGCCGATCGTGACGAGCAGGCCCTGCGCGACGGGCGAGCCGGTGAGCTGGCGCCATTGGAGCGCGACGACGACGGCCGAGACGAGGGCCAGCGCCATGAGGCCGATCACGCGGTCGAAGGCGATGCTGAGGAACGCGCCCGCCCGGTCGCGGTCGGCCTCGCGCATGGCGTAGAAGATTTTCACGACGTCGCCGCCCGTCGCGCCGAACAGGAAGAGATTGAAGAACATGCCCACGAGCACGAGCCGCAGGCAGCGGAGCCACCCGAGGGGGAGCGCGAGGGCGCGGACGAGCAGGTGCCAGCGCTGGGTCTGCAGCAGCACGACGCCGCCCACGCAGGCGAGGCCGGGAAGGAACCACCAGAGGTCGGCCGTGCGCAGGGCGTCGGCCATGAGCGCGCGCTTCGCGGGGTCGTGAAAGATCCACCAGAGCAGCGCGGCGGAGACGGCGACCTGGGCGGCGGAGGTGAGGAGGCGCTTCATGATTTTTTCGAACCACGGAGGCACGGAGTCACGGAGGGCTTCACCATTTATTTATTTCCGTGCCTCGGTGTCTCCGTGGTTTTATTCGCCGAATTCCTTTCGCCACCTCTCGGCGGCGGCGACGATCTGGCCGGCTTCCCGCTTCGGGTGCAACTCGATGACGAACGGGATGTCCTTGGGAAAGAACGGCACGAGCGCGTGGTAGTCGATGTCGCCGCTGAAGGGCACGCAATGGTCTTCCACGGGCCAGCGCGCATCGTGAAGGTGGCAGCCGATGGCGCGCGCGCCGATTTTTTCCAGCCAGGCGCGGTGGTCGAGGAAGCCCATGTTCTCCTTGCGCTGGGCGTGGCCGAAGTCGTGCCAGTAGCCGCAGGCCGGCCCGAGGCGGTCCAGGAAATCAGGGAACTCGCGCTCGGACGGAACGGACTCGTAGGAATCGCGGTTCTCGATGCCGAGGCGGATGCCTTTTTCCGCGGCGCTGGCGAGCACGGGCTTGAGCGTTTCCACGAGGCGGTCGATGGTTTCCTCGGAGGCGGCTTCGCGGGCCTGGACGAAGCGGAGTTTTTCCTCGCCGTAGGCTTTCGAGACGAATTCGCCTTTCATGATCAGGTCGATCAATCCGCGGGTGGTGCCGCGCAGGGCGCCGACGGTGCCGGAATGCAGCACGATGCGGGGCGCGCCAAGGCGGTGGGCGAAGTCGATGGTCTTCAGCGTCATCTTGACGGCGCGCTGCCGGATGTCGGCGCGGCTGGAGGTGAATTCGTAGCAATCCGGCGAATCGGTCATGACCTCGACGGGCTGGGGGCAGAAGTTGTGGAGGGTCGTGAAGTTCACGCCGCCGCGCTCGGCGAAGCGCAGGATGCCGTCCATCTTCGAGACGTTCAGACCGTGGCTGAGCTCGATGTTCGTGAAGCCGAGGTCGACGATCTCACGGAGCATTTCCTCGCCGTCGGTGTGGCGGTGGGAGTTCCAGCAGGTCGAGAGCGCGAGCATGCGGGAGGTTACACCGAAAGCGCGGTTTTTGCAGCGCGTTCTCCCGATTCCATGGCGGATTGGATGCTTCCGGCGCCGATCTGGTCCCCGGCGAGGATGACGTGGGCCGGCGTCGGCGGGGGCACGAGTCGCGCGGCGAATCCCGGCGGCTGCGCGGGCAACGCGCCGGGCACGCGGACGACGCGGAGCGGCTCGAGGGCGCCGCGAGCCTCGGTGAAGATGGCCTCGATCTCCGCCTGGGCCGCCGAAGCGAGCGTCGCATCGTCCAGGCCGCGGCGGTCGAGCACGGTGGCGCTGAGCAGATGCCGATCGGGCGGCGCGAGCTCGGGGGAGACGTTGGTGATCTGGATGAAATGCCGGACGAGGCGGCCCGCACCGGCCGGCAGGACGAGCAGCGGACCGGTGTAGAGCGGGCGGGTGGAGGCAAAATAAACGGCGTCGACGCCGAGGACGGGCCGCGCGGATTCCGCCGGCAGGCCGAGCAGCCGGCGGGTGGCGGCGTCGTCGGTGGCGAGCACGATGCGGCTCGCGGACAGGTGCTCGCCGGTCTCGAGGGTGACGCCGTCGGAGGCGATCGCCACCGCCCGCGCGCGCAGGCGGATGCGGTCCGCCGGCAGGCCGGCGGCGAGCTGGGCGGGAATCGCGCCGATGCCGCGGGCGGGCAGGATGCCGCGGCCGGTGGCAAATTTTTTCAGGTAATAATTGAAGAGACCGGCGCTGGTGCCGAGCGAATCGTCGAGAAAAACGCCGCCGAAAAACGGCTCGAAAAAGCGGCGGACGATTTTTTCGCCGAAGCCGAGGCGCGCGAGGTGGTCGCGGGTGGATTCATCCTCCGGCGAAGCGCAGCGGGCGAGCAGCGCGGCGTCCGAATGGGCCACGGCGCTGGCCCCGAGCGCGGCGAGGCGGGCGCGGTCGCCGATCGTGAAAGCCGGCGTGAGCGCCGAGAGGGAGAGCCATTCCGCGTGGAGAAAGGGATGCATCACACGGTAGAAGTCGCCGGCGTCCCAGAGAAGCGCGCCCGAGTCGAAGGGGCGGGCGTCGAGCGCGGCAAAGTCGAGATGGCGCCGGGCGGCCGGGTAGCTGTCGAGCAGGATCTGAAAGCCGCGATCCAGGCGAAAACCCTCGAACTCGTCCGTGCGCACGCGGCCGCCGACCCGGTCGCCGGCTTCCACCAGCGTGAAGGGCGCGCCGGCCTCGTGGAGCACCTTCGCGCAGACGAGCCCCGCCAGGCCGGCGCCGACGACGACCGTCATGGCGCGGAAATCTGCGGGTGGAAGGCAACGGGCATGGCTCCGGCGAACGTGCCTGGGGGGAGCGGGCCGGGCAAGTCCGAACGGCGCCGCGACGGCCGGGCGATTTTTAAACCGCTTTCCCGTTCCCGCGCCGCCGTGTAACCGTAGGGACGCATGAAATATCGCACGTTTCGCGGCACGGATGTGAGGGTCAGCGAGGTCGGATTCGGCCTCTGGACCCTTTCCACCGGCTGGTGGGGTCAATACACGGACGACGAGGCGGTCGCGCTGATGCGGCGGGCGCTCGATCTCGGCGTCACCCTTTTCGACGCGGCCGATACCTACGGCAACGGGCGCAGCGAGGACCTCATTGCGCAGGCCTTCGCGGACCGCCGCGACGAGATCACGATCGCGACCAAGGTCGGCTACGATTTCGTGAACCACGGCGACGAGCGGCGCGGCCAGCGCGAGATCCCGCAGGACTTCTCGCCCGCGGCGGTCCGCGCGGCGACGGACGCGGCGCTCCGCCGGTTGAAGACCGACCGCATCGACATCCTGCAGCTGCACAACATCCGGATGGAGCAGACCGCCGACGAGGCGCTTTGGGCCGTGCTCGAGGATCTGCGCCGCGAGGGCAAGATCAAGGTCGGCGGCGCGGCGCTCGGTCCGGCCGTCGGGTGGCTGGGCGAGGGCGTGCAGGCGATTCGGCGGCACGATCCCGGCGCGCTGCAACACATCTACAACCTGCTCGAGCCGCATCCCGGCGCGGCGATCCACCAGGCGGCGCGCGAATGCGGGGCCGGCACGATGTTCCTCATCCGCGTGCCGCATTCGTCGGGCATGCTCGAGGGAAAATACACCGAGGACACCGTGTTCCCGCCGAACGACCACCGGAATCACCGCCCGCGATCCTGGCTCGTGAACGGCGTGAAAAAAGTCGAGCAGCTCCGCTTCCTCGAGCGCAACGGCGTGCGCACCCTCGGCCAGGCCTCGCTGCTCTGGCTGCTCGCGGATGACCGGGTCGCCTCGACGCTGCCGAACATCTACGACGCGACGCAGCTCGAGGAATTCGCTAAGGCGCCCGACCTGCCGCCGCTGTCCGCCGAGGAGATGGACCGGGTGGCCGAGCTCGTCGCGCAAAATTTCGGCCTGGAAATCGAGGAGCCGAAGTTCAAGGGCACGATGGAGCTGGCGGACGCGTGATCGGGAAAAGGAAACAACGATTTTGAATCTGGAAGTCAGGAAAGCAGAAAAAGATCCCCCGGCGGGGCGCGACCGGATCAGGACCGCGCAAGCGGAAATCCGATGAGTCGCCTGGCCCGCCTGGTCGGCCTTGGACGCCGCTTGAAGTCCCCCGCGCCGCCGGCCGACGGGGCCGTGACGGTGATGGTCTTCGATTTCGACGGGACGATCGGGGACACGTTTTTTCATGGACTGGAGATTTTGAACGCGATGGCGCCGGAGTTCGGCTACCGCCCCCTGGCGGCGGAGGATGTGCCGAAGGCGCGGGACATGACCACGCGGCAGCTCATGAAATATCTCGGCATTTCCACCCGCCGGCTGCCTTCCGTCGCGCACAAGGGCGTGCGGGAAATGCGCGCTCGCATCCACGAGATCCAGCCCATCGCCGGCGTGCCCGAGGTCTTGCGGGAGCTGCATGCCCAGGGCCGCCGGCTGGGAATCGTGACGTCGAACTCCGAGGAAAACGTCGGGATCTTTCTCAAGAATCACGACCTGGACTTTTTCGAGTTCGTGCGCAGCTCCTCGCGGCTGCTCGGCAAGGCGCGGGAGATCAAGCAGGCGATGAAGAAGCAGGGTTTCGGCCCCGCGGACGTGCTCTTCGTGGGCGACGAGACGCGCGACATCGAGGCCTGCCGCCGGGCCGGTATCCGCTGCGCCGCCGTGTCGTGGGGCTACAATTCCCGCCGCTCGCTCGAGGCGCAGAAACCGCACTGCATCCTCGACGAGCCGGCGGAGCTGCTCGGCGTGAAGTAGAAGTCGCTCACGGGCGGACGTGGTTCCCGCCAATTACTGCACGAGGCCGCACCGCACGGCGTAGCGGGTGAGGGAGGCGACGTCGTGAAGCGCGAGCTTCTGCATGAGCTTCAAGCGGTAGTGATCCACCGTTTTCGTGGAAAGCGACAGGCGCTCCGCCGCCTGCTTCGAACTCATGCCCTCCGCCACGAGCCGTAAGACCGTGCGTTCCTTGGAGGTCAGTCTTTCCCGGCCTCGCCGGAATTTTCTCCTTTTTCGTCGAAACGGGAGGCGTAGGGACTAAAGAACCGCGCGCCTTGGGTGACGATAAAAATGGCCTGCCGTAAAATTTCCAGATCCTCCGTCTTGTGGACGAACCCGTCCGGTTGAGCATCCAATCCGGCTCGGAGCAGATCCGGGTTCCTGGTTCCGGTGTAGATCAAGATCCGGGCCGCCCGATTTTCCTTCCGCATCGCGCGGATCATTTCGGGACCGCTCAGTTCGGGGAGCGAGAGCGCCGCGATCACGAGCTCCGGCGGGTGACTTCGGAACCGAAGCAGGCCTTCCCGTCCCGTGGCCGCCCGGGTCGGCGCCACGAATCGCTCTTCGCGGCCGAGCATCATGCCCAACAATCCGCTGATCGAGACTTGATCGTCCACGATCAACGCGCGGATTCGTTCTTTGTTCGCGGGATCGAGATTAATGTTCATCGAGAGGGGAGAACGTCTCAGTGGCATGAGCCTATGAACGAGCCGAACGTTGGAGTCAAGTCAAATAGGTAGCGCAGTTCACTTGGGACGAAGAAAAACCGATGTCGTTTTGGTAAAACTACCTATCGCGATTTGGTAAAATTCCCCTCTAGGCGGGAATTGTCGGACCCATCATCTTCCTCCGGTTGTTTTCGCGGGAAAATGAAAAGTCAAAAATTCGATCGATCGTCATCTGCTCGTCTCGGTAGACGGATCTTCCGCGCGGTGGTGATTTGTTTCGCCGCGATCCAGGGGGCGATGGCCGAAGTTTCGTGGACGTTCGACCCCCCGCAGGCGGGCAATGCGCTTTACGAAGGCGGCTGGACCGCGAAATTTTCCCTGGGGGCGGTGGACGTCTCGCCGGAATTTTCCTTTCCCCTGCAGCTGGTCTACCTCAATTCGCGGAGCCAGGTCGGCCTTTTTGGGGCGCAATGGTTTTGCCCGCAGATCGAAAGCACGCTTCTTCCCCGGGAGGCGGGCGTCCTCATCTGGATCATGCCCAACGGCGGCGTGGTTCCCCTGCTCGCGAACGCGAAGCGGCCCGCGGATTTTCGTTCCTCGAACGGCGAGTGGCACGCCAAGGTCGCGGGGGCCAAGCAAACGGTCTTCAACGACGAAGGCTGGCAATTCGCCTATTCGCGCGGCCGGCTGGATGCCGTGACGTCGCCGACGGGGCGCGTTCTGGATCTTCTCCGCGTCGGGGACAAGCTGAACGCCGTGCAGCTCCGCGACTCCGTCTCGGGCGACGCAGGTCATCTGCCGCTTCGGTTACGCCGAAGGCGGGCGGCGCGTGGCGCAACTTCAGCTGAATGGGAATGTCCACGCCTTCGACTACCAGAAAGACGGCGCGATCGACCGTCTTGTCGGCTGGCGCCCGCAGCAAGGCTGGCCGGCGCTCTTCCGCTACGACCCGCAGATCGGAGCCCTCGCCGCCGCCGCCCTCGAGCGCGCCGGGGCCAGGGAAATTACCGAGTTCCAGACCGAATACGTTCCGGCAAAGGACCCGAAGGAGGAAAACGCCGTCCGGCGCCGGGATCGCGCGAATTATCGGCTGACGACGGATCGCGACTATTTCTATTCCTATCCGAGCGAGGGCGCGATCGTGCTCACCCGCAAAGACAACGGCCGCAAGATCTCCGGGGATTATCAGATCCGTCGCGGCGTGCTCGCGACCGAGGGCGAGTCCTCGAAGCGTCAGACCGTGTATTACCGCGCGCCCGGCAAAAGCTACGACGGCAAGCTGCGCCGGATCGAGGAAGACGGCCGCGTCGTGACCGAGTATCGCTACGACCGGAAAACCGGCGCGATCAAGGAAGTCACCGACGAGAACGGCCTCATCACCTTTTTCGATTACGCGCCCGGCCCCGTGTCGCGATTTGGTCCCAAGCCCGCCCGGATCCGGCGCGGCACGCGCAAGGCCAATGCCGTGATCGCCCAATATGAATACGACGCCGCCGGCCGCCTGCTGGCCTCGAAGGATGCCGAGGGCCGGGTGACTCGCGTTACCTACAGCCCCCGCGGCGAGCTCGCCACCGTCGCCGATCCCGCCGGCGGCAAGACATCCTTCACCTACGACGCCTTCGGCCGCATCACGGCGGTCAATCGCGACGGCGCCGTGGAGCGCACCGCCTTCGACGCCCAGGGCCGCGTGGCCACCCGCACCGCGGCCGACGGGTCGAAGACCACTTTGCTTTACGACGAGGCGGGCCGCGTCGTCGGCGCGCAGCGCGATGGCAAGACGCTGGTCACCTACCGCCGCGATGCCCTGGGACGGATCTCCGAGGAGATCGACCCCCTCGGCCGAAGCAAGAAATACGATTACGACGCGAAGGGCAATCTCCTCGCCGAGTGCGCGGCGAATGGCGCGACCACGCGCTACGAATACGACGCGCAGGATCGCCGCACCGTCCAGATCGACGGCAATGGGAACCGCATTCATTTCGAATACGACCCCGCCGGCCGCCTCATCAAACAAACGAACGCCCTCGGCAAGATCCTTGCCTGGACCTACGGCCCCACCGGCCAGCTCATCGCCCGCGACAACGGCGTGCGGACGACGACCTATCTCCACGACGCGCGCAAGCGCGTCACCCACGTCGACTACGCGTCCACCCCCGACGCCATTGCCCCGGCGAGTTCCTTCGGCGAAACGGCGGTGGCCGCCGCGGCAAAGTCTCCCCCCGCGACCGCCGCGTCGACCCCGGATCGGCCGCAGACGGTCGACTACACCTACGATCAGGAGGGGCGTGTCCTCACGGCCGTCACGCCCGACGCGCAATTTAAATATCTGCGGGACGCGCAGGGACGCGTGCAGGCGACCCGGTGCGTGGCCGGTGGCCGGGAGCAGCTCCTCCGCTACCGCTACGACGCGGTCGGCCGGCGCACCGGCCTCATCCTCGCCGAGCTTCGCGCCGCCGTCGCGCCGAGCGGAGGTCATCCCGGGCGCGACGCCGGCTACGACGTGCTCCAGCAGACGGAATACACCTACGATCCCGCCGGCCGGCTCACCGGCATCCTCGACAACGGCGACCTTGCCGTGAGCTACCGTTACGACGCCGCCGGTCGCCTGGCGGCAAAAACGTTCGGCAACGGCATGCAAGCCGCGATCTCCTACGACGCGGCCGGCCGGCTTGCAAAAATGATTTTCTCCGGCGGCCCGCTTCCGGAGCCGAAGACCCTCGCCTACTCGTGGGACGCCGCGAGCCAGGTCACCCGGCGCGAATGGAACGGCGAGACGCAGCGCTACGGCTACGATGCCAGCGGCCAGCTGCTCGAGGTCGCCGACGCCGCCACCGGCGCGGTGCTCGAAGCCTACGCCTACGACAAAGCCGGCAACATGCTCGAGAAAACCATCGACGGCGAAAAAACCACGATGGCCTAGTCAGACCTAATAGTTTTAAAAAGCGGGGAAACGCGAATATACGCAACAAAAATCATGCTAAAGAACGAAGAAAATGAATGGGAAGTCGAAGTTGTCAATCCGCGATACGATCTTTTCAAGGGCAAATCTTCTTTTGCAACTTTGATGCTTAAGTTCGAGTTCAATCTTGATTCGGATGATTTAAGCGTTTTCCAAAGTATAATGGAGGAAAAAGGGCAACAATTAGTTCAAGCTTGGATTCCTAAAGAAAAAGTTGTTTCAAATTAGTTGACGATTAATGGACAGAAAGAAAATCAAATTGCTTTAGATGTAGACAAAAGCTGGATTGTCAAAAAAATTGTCTTACCGGACTCCGTTGAATTAGCTCTTTATGTCGCGATAAATCTTAAAAAATCCACATTCTTCGTTTTTAGCCCCAAAGCTATTTTTGGAGTAACAGGATTTTGTAGACAAATAGGCAGGCGGATTGAATGCGATAGCGTTGATCTCACAAAAGTCTTGTCGTGGAAATGGATTTACGCCCGGCTTAAAGGTCCAATACTTGGGGTTTCCTCTGGTTTTTCCGTAGAAAACCAGCGCGAGCAATGGGATACAATAAAAACGCAAAACGGGTTAGAATATCATTTAAGTAAACTACGGTAAGATCAGTAAGATGATGAAGGAACTAGGCATTCCCATTGCGAGTCATTCTGTAGGAATTCCGCCATCCCGACCACGTTCTATTTGAACGATCTTCTCGGTACCACCTTAGCAATTGTCTGCAACCAAGAAATTGAATATGCTCATCTCACAAGTTTTGGGCAATTCGTTAGAGCTAAGTCGGATTCACGCGGATCAAGCAGCCTTTCTAACTCCCCTAATCAAGCTGGTCCGGTCTCTCATACCTTTAAAAAATCAGAACAAATTAATCCAACAAACAAAACAAAATGAAGGCAATAAAATTAACATTAGCAGCACCATTCGTCGTAGCGCTGTCACTACAGCTAAGTTCAGCGGAAATTGATGTCCCTCTACCTCAATTCGATTCAAAATCTAAGCTGCAAGAGAAAGCCGCACGACAAGTTACAGCACAAGTCTCTCTCACTGGCCTTTTTTACACCGGAAAACCTTTCGATAATAATCAAGAGTCTTATTTATTTAAATATCGCAGCTACGATGCCAAGCTAAATAGATGGACATCACCGGACTCAAGCGGTTTTCCTGACGGGGCTAATAACTGCGTTTATATAAATAATAAAACACTGAATGCAATTGACCCTACGGGAGAGAGCATCTCCCTTTACAACCACAGCGTTGCGCTAGTCGGTTATCATGCTTTCATCTACTATGCTCACGTGCAAGCACCTGACGGAAACTCCGAATATACAGGGACCATCTCAGGACAACCACAGAATCAGAATTCACCCATGAATTGGGGAAATCTTATCAGCACCACTGATACGGATCTTAGCTCTGATCAACAAAATGCCTTTACCTTGAATTATTCTTCCTATGGCTATAAGAGCGAATGGTGCTTTTTACAAGATCTACAAGGAGCAGCGGGCTCATACGGTAATAATCTTGCTTATGATCCCGTTCCAACTCCGACAAATGGAAAGTATAATTCCAACGGATTTATAAACGGAGTTTTAAGCAGTTTGGGGATAAACAACACTGGATACTCGGGCTTCGGATGGAGCGAAAAAGTTCCGATCACATATACCGCTCGATACACTAAAGTTAATACAGTGTGCGCAGGTTGCGAATAATAGTGAAGATTAAACTTTTGTTGCTTAACGTCTTTGCGGTCGCCATCGTTTATGGTGGCGACCGCAAAATGTCATCCCAGGTAAACCTAATAAAAAAAATTGGAAACGGCGATGCAGGCCAGGTTCAAAGCTTGCTTAATAACGGAGCGAGCCCCTCTTTGCCCGACAAAAAAGGAACATTGCCTTTGAACTTGGCCGCCTACAAAGGAAATCTCAGCATTATAAAAATTTTAATAAAGAAGGGAGCTTCCATCGACGCTTTAGACTCTGACGGAGGAAATGCACTTTTAAATGCTTGCGACGGAGGAAATTCCGAATGCGTTAAATTTCTTGTTGATCAAGGCGCCGACGTTAATTACGTAAGCCAGAAAAACGGATTTTCCGCGCTGGGATTTGCGGCAACAAGAGGAAACGTAAAGATCGTTCAGATGCTTCTTCAAAAAGGAGCGGATGTTAAACAGAAAACGGAAGGAGGCGCTACGCCATTAATGTTAAGTGTTTTTGGAGGATCCGTTGATGTTATGAAAATGCTAATAGATCAGGTTTCCGATGTAAACGCCCAGGATATCAACGGCTATAGTGTTCTGGCGGCAGCTGTCCAATATAGGCAAAGCGAGATGGTTGAACTTCTTTTAAAAAATGGCGCCAGAAAAAACATGAGAAATAAAAACAAAGAGAGTCCCTTCGACATAGCAAAAAAGAACAAAGACGCAAGAATGATTAAAATCTTAAATGAATTTTGAAGTTTCCGATGAGAGATTGTGAGCGTTATAAAGATTCAGAAATTGCTTATCGTAGATCTATCCATCGTTGCGTTTATTTTTATAATCTCTCTAATGCTAGGATTGGTTTTGCTTGCGTTGCAGCAGCATGACATTGAAAATCTGGCGACTTAGACGATATTTTGTTACAAACCTTAAGCAAGATCAGTGACCAAGCTTTACTTATCGACGCTCGGTCAGCTTCTGCATACTCGAAAGGGCATATCCGTCATGCAATTTCGCTTCCTTACAATTCATTCGCCACTGAATATGCGAAAAATCGTGAAAAAATCGAAGTTTACATAGAACAGGAAATCATCATTTATTGCTCAAACTCGTCTTGTAAAAATGCGGACATCATTGAAGATTTCTTAAAGTTTTACGGATTTAAGAAAATCGTCATATTTAGGAGTGGATGGGATGAATGGCGAAATGCGGGTTTGCCAGCAGAAAAATGAATACTAAGCTGGTAAGCACAATCGGATTAATTTTCCGACTGATAGTAGCAACAATCTTCATGATCGCGGGAGTATTGAAAATCATGAATCTCGACGCCTTTGCAATCACAATTCAAGGATATGAAGTGATTTCCCCCGGCATTGCTGCGTTGGCAGCCCGGAGTGTTCCTATCGCGGAAATAATCTTTTCGTTGAGCTTGCTTACGGGGATTTTTTCTAGAAGTGCTCTTCTGGGAATCAGCTTGCTGTCTATAATATTTCTGATTGTCACTGCTCAAGGGTTGATGAGGGGTTTGCACGTCGAATGTGGTTGCTTTGGTAAACTCGACTTCGATTTAGGGCCTCGATTACTGATTGCCAAAAGTATCTTATTTGTTGTCTTACCGGTTGCTCTATATGCGTTATGCGCTGGGCAGCAATCTCGGTCAAGTGATTCACCCGAAGCCGAATGATGACTCCTCTCCCTTCTGCGAGACAAATGCCGAGTTGGCTAGCACGAGTCCCTTGGGGACTTTTTACGATGCGCCGATCCGGGGTCGGCCAAGCGCCGGCAGCCTGACCAGCTGAAGGCATCCCCTGACCTCGTCGACTCTAACGCCACCACGAGCACGGTGATGTCTTACGCTGCAAATCTCCGACATCCGGTGGGCGATATTTATGTAAATAATTCATCGCGTGTCAGGATGATGATGCGCGGAAACATGATCCGATTGGGTTTTTGCTTTTTCTTGCCTTGCGCGGAGGAGTTTAGGGGCAGGCTATTCCAGAACAGGATCTTCTCAACAGACCTATCATGCCGCTGAAGAGGCAATCAGGAGCTACGCCGCTGATGTTAAGCATTTTGGGCGGATCGATCGAAACACTGAAGATGCTGATCGATCCTGGCTCCGATGTGATCGCAACGGTTACAGTGTCTTAGCCGCGGCAGTCCGATATAAACGAGGCGAAATGGTTAAGCTTCTTCTAAAAAAAGGAGCGAAAGATAAAATGAGAATTCTCCGCCGGTCGCACTTGGCGAGGCATCGTCGAGAAAGATAATAAGTATAAACACTAACTGATTAATCTCGGACTACAAGGCCGAGACTTGGACAATCGGCCTGACAACAAGAATGATTATGATTCGATCTTTGATAATTATGCTGTTTTGTTCGTTGTCTTTAAGCGGTCTATGCGCTTCATTTAACACCGCAGTAGTAGAACGATTGAGAACAATCGATTCGGCTGAAGCACGGTCGGTGGATCACATCGATGGTGGCGGGTCGCTTCGATATCAGGCGGAGCTGATCACGAACGATAAGTGGATTTGCACCATCTTCGTGCTTGACCGCGTGATCGCCATGACCCGGCTAGAAGTGTCGGAAATTGCTTTCCAGGTTTCCAACGATCCGAGTTCCAAAAGCAGCGAAAAGTTGGGTGGTCCAAATTTGATCCTCGGGTTGATCAAGGGGCTAAAAAAGAGCGAGGATCCGAGATCGCAAGGCGCAATTGAAAGATATTTGACCGCCTCTTCGAACGGCGGAAAGACGAAGTCTCGCGGGAGTCGCGCTTCCCAATGAAAATCCGGGCCCGCGTCGGCCGCCTTTTTGTGGCGTTCCTTTTTATCGGCATCGTGCATGGCGCCTCGCTTTTTTCAGTGGAGAAAATTTTGAACCGCGACAAGCCCGTGCGAGTCGGGTATGGAGTTTACGATCCTTCCAAGGTCTTCGTTCCTTCCTTGGAGGCCCAAGTGAGTGTTCGGAGGGAACTCGGCGGGAAGGGACTTTTTGCGAAGGCCTATTTTTTCAACGAGCTGCACCAGATCGTCGCGTCGGTGGATGCGCCGGCGCTGGCCTACGTGGATACGACCGACGCCTTTGGCATGCCGGATGTCTTCTTCAAGGGAAAGTCGCAGGCCTTGTTTTTCCCCGTGCCCCCCGAACTCAGGGTAAAACGGTGGAGCGCGGTCGTTGTCTTTGGAAATGCCGAGGAGGCCGCCGCCCGGGCTTTTCCTTCGGGCGGGTCATTGACCCAATATGATTATCCCGAGCGCAAGCTGGTGCAAGGCATTGCCGGGCGGATGAGCGTCCCTGCCCCGCAAAGTGCGGCTTCCGGCGTGATCGAATACGTGGCGAAGACGCGCAGTCTCCAGCAGCCCCAGATCACGCTCTTTTTCAAATTGCCGAAGGGGGTGACCGGCATGAGCGATCTCAAGGGAATTCTTGGGCGGGTGGTCATTGCGGCGGACGTCAACACGGTCAGGGAACGCTTTTTCCGCGACGGGACCGATCCTCAGCCCGGTTCCGTGGATGAATTGGCGCAGAAATACAAATTGGGGCTGCTGACATGGGGAGCTCGCACGATCTGGACGAAAACGGCGAATGGAGAAGCCCTTTCCCCGCAACAACAGCGGGCTGACGACGTGGAGTTCGATCTGGTGGCCGACGGGTGGGAACGAGGAGTGGAAGACATGGTGAGACAATACGGAATTCCCGGTTGTAAGATGCTGCTCTCCGGCCAGTCGCAGGCCGGCCAATGGGTTCACCGACTGGCCTTGCGCCGGGCCGACCGCGTTCTGGCGGTGCATACGCACATCTCCAGCAGCTATGACCTGCCCACGGCCTCGGGTGCGCGGACGACTTGGTTGGTCACCACCGGTGAGCAGGAATCGGGGGCGGAGCAGGCCCTGGATTTTTATGACGGCTGCCGGAAGCAAGGTTATCCCATGGTGATCAAGGTGGAACCCGGCCTGGGACACGACGGCAGCGATCTGGCGAATCGCCTGGAATATGAATTCTTCAAATCCGTCCTGGATCATCCGTCTCCCTTGGGGGCGCCGACCGCCCCGGCGCTGCTCCAAGGTTTTCAGCGGCCGGAGTTCTATGGCGACGTGAGCGACCAACGGGTGGTCCCCGCCGCCCGGGTCAATGACATCGAGCCCGAAAACCGCGTGCCGCTGCCCACCCGGGAAATCGCCGGAGCGTGGGCGGGGCGGCCGGTCGCGGAGGCGGGACGGTGACGTGAAAAGCCTGGCGCGCTCATTTCGTTCGCGCCGGCGCCGGTGGGGGGTGGGCGGGGCCTGCGCGTTGATGATCGGAGGCTGGCTTTCGACAACGAAGGCGGCGGAGTTTTTTCACTTCGAGGTTCCGTTCGGGGCGGAGGCGGTGCGGTTCGACGGCCGGTGGCCGAAGCCTGGGCCGCGGCGGGCCCCGCAAGTTCTGCTCCTCGTGCCCGGCTCCAATGGCTTGGGGGAGGCGATGCTGACGCCGGATTGGGCGCGGTTCGCCGATCGGCACGGCCTCGTGCTGCTGGCGCCGACGTTCCGGGTTTCGCCCGCGGAGTTGAAGCGGCGGGAGGGGTATTATTATCCGGCGCGGGGAAGCGGCGCGGTGGTCGAGCGGGCGCTCGACGCGGTGGCGGAGCGTGGAAAAGCGCGGGTCGGGCGCATTTTCATTTTCGGATTTTCCGCCGGCGCGCATTTCGGCCACCGGTTCGCGTTGTGGCGTCCTTCGCGCGTGGCGGCTTTCGCGGCCGGGGCGGCGGGTTGGTGGGATGCCCCGACGGAGGCGGCGGCGACGGTGCCGGCGTTGATTTTTTGCGGGGAGGACGATCCGCGCGAGGAGCCGTCCCGCGCGTTTTTCGAACAGGGCCTTTCCGTGGGGGCGCCGTGGGTCTGGCGATCCTATCGCGGCGTCGACCACCAAATCTCCCCGGCGATGCTGGCGCTGGCGCGGGTCTTTCTCGCGCATTATGCCGACGAGGAAAAAGACGCGGTGAGCTTCGGCGATCTGCAGACCTACGAAGTCACCGTCGAGGCGGAGGACATCCCGGAAGCGGCCCGGGTGCGGTTGCCCTCCGCGGCGATTGCCCGGGCGTGGGCACGCGAGCGATAAGCGGACCCGATGGATTATTTCTATCACGACGCCTTGAGGTGGAGCTTCGGGTTCGAGAACCCGAACAAGGCGGCGGCGCTCCTGGCATGCGGTTTGGCCGTGGGGTGGACGCTCTGGGCGCTCGCCTGGCGGGCGAAAATGCCGTGGATTCGCGGGATGGCGATCGGCTTGGCGGCCGGCCTGGTGCTGGCGACGGCTTTCCTGTTGTTCAAGACTTATTCGCGCGGCGGAGCGTTGGCCGGCGGGGCGGCGCTGGTTTACCTGGCAATCCGCTCGATCGGAACGGCGGCAAGGAGGCGGGAGCGGATTTCGATGGCGCGTCGAGGCGCGGACTTCGCGCTGCGGGCGGCGGCGCTGGGACTTTTTTGGGCCACGGGATTGGCGGATCGTTCGCTGGAGCCGCTCCAATCACGCGGCGATGCGTCGGTGGAAAATCGGCTGGTCCTCTGGCGCAGCGCCCTCCAGATGGCGGCGGACAATCCGGGAGGATTTGGCGCGGGCGAATCCGGCGCGGCCTACATGAACTGGTATCAACCCGTCGAGGAGAAGGCGGGCTATCGCACGATGGTGAACAGCTATCTGACCGCGCTGGTGGAGTGGGGCTGGCCGGCCTTCGGGGCGGCGGCGGCGCTGGCGGCTTTCTGCTGGGGGTGGGGTGATCCCGGGCCGCGGTCCGGGTGGGCGGCCGATGTCGTCCTCGGACTGCGCGCCGTTGTTCTGGCGTTCGCGGTTGCGGGGATTTTCAGCACCACGATGGAGTCGTGGGGATTGTGGATCCTGCCCGTCGCCTGCCTCCTGGTTCTTTTGGGTTGGAGCGGCCTCGCGCGGCAGCCTTTCGCGTCGGCGCTCCCGTCGATGATGGTCGCTGCCGCGGGCTGCGCGGCGCTTTACGGAGCAGGGTGGTTCTGGAGCGCGAGAGACGGGGAGCGGCGGGAGTTTCCGTCGATTTGGGCCGAAGAAAAATCGATTCGAATCGGGAGGCGGGATCTTTCCGGCGACGACTGGATCGTGGTGCCGGACGAGACCGTGCTTGGCGCCTCCTACGGCAAGCTTCTCCGCCTACTGGCCGACGATCTACAGGCGGCGTTGGACGTGCGCCCCATGGTTCCGCCGACGGCCGAGCGGTTGATCCTCGCGGGACGGGCGGTGAATGGCGGCGGCGGGACGACGAAAGGATCCGGCATCCTCATCCTGCTCGCGCCGGAAGTTTCGGATCCGGCCCGCGCGAGGGAATTACTGTCCCGCGCCGCTCGCGCGGTGATTTTTCTTCCGGACATCGACGAAGACGGCCGGTCGGCTTTCTGGAGCGATGCGGCGGCTTCATGCCCCGGTGTGAACGTCGTGACCATCGAGGGAGTGGGCCGGCAGCTCGACTGGGGCTGGGATCAAGTGCTCGCGCGACTCGCGGCCCGGGAGTCCCGGCTGTGACCCGTCGTCCCCGGTGGAGCCCGGAGCATTCGAGCGTTGCTTTTCGGCCGGAGGCCGGGCACGCGTGTCGCCGATGAAGATCGCTCTTTTGACGGCGGCGCTCCTGCCGGCCTTGCTTTTTCCGCTGTTGGCCGAATCGAAACGAAGCGCCAACCCTCCCGCCACGGAAAATTTCTCGGCCGCCGCGAACGAGCGTCTGGGACCCGCCGGCGGTCGGGCGGCGGAGTTCCTTTGGGCCGGCATGCCCGCGGCGGATCGCCGGACGCTGGACGAGGATTTCCTCCTCGAGAACCTCGATCTCGCCTTCCGGGCGCGCGAGGAATTCCCATGGGCGAAGAGCGTGCCGGAGGAGATCTTTTTCAACGACGTGCTGCCCTACGCCGTCTTCGACGAGCCGCGCGACCGGTGGCGCAAGGATCTCCACCAGAAATGCCGCGAGCTGGTGAAGGGCTGCCGGACGGCGACGGAGGCGGCGCAGGCGCTCAACCGCGATTTCTTCAACCTCGTTCGCGTCCACTACGACACCGGCCGGAAGCGCACCAACCAAAGCCCTTCCGAATCCATCGCCCAAGGCAAGGCGACCTGCACCGGGCTGGCCATCCTGCTGGTCGACGCGTGCCGCAGCGTCGGCGTGCCGGCCCGCGCCGCGGGCATCCGGGAATGGCCGATGAAGGAGGGAAACCACACGTGGGCGGAAATCTGGGACGGCGAATGGAAGTTCACCGGCGCGGACGAATACGAGCCCGACGGCTTGAACCGCGCCTGGTTCGTCGAAGACGCCTCGCACGCGATCGCCGGGACGCCGGCCCACGCCATCTTCGCCACCTCGTGGAGACCGGCGGGGATCACGTTCCCCATGGCGTGGTCGGACGCGGCGACCGTCGCGGCGGTCAACGTGACCGATCGTTACACGAAGCTCGCCGTCTCGTCGGCTCGCGTCGCCGAGGTCAGCGTGCGCGTGCTCGCGGCGGACGCCGGCGGGGACGGCCGGCTCGTGGCCCGAGTCGAGCTGCGGGATGAGGCGGGAAAAATCGTCTCCTCCGGCCGGACCAAGGCGGGCCGGGCGGATCGGAACGACATGCCGAAATTCTCCGTCGAGGCGGGCCGGAAATACTCCTGGCGCGTCGCGCGCGACGGCGAGACGCGCGAGGCGCCGCTGGAAATCTCCGAGGCGACGCCGGTCACGATCGACCTGCGATGGGATGAGCTCGCCCGCGGGTCGAAAGCCGTCGAGGCCGTGGAATCCTGGCTGGCGCGGCCTTTCGACCAGCGCGGCGCACCGCCCGAGCTCGCGTTGAGCCGGGTCGAGGCGGAGCGCGCGCGCGATTTGCTCTGGCTGGACCGGCGGGAGCGGCTGCGCGCGGAGCGGGCCGACGATTTGCGCGCCAAGAAGTTGACGCACGGGGATTTCGTGATGCGGATTCGCGAGAAGACCTTCGGCGCGGAACCAGCGGGAGGGCACAGCTTGTGGATTTCCCTGCACGGCGGCGGCGGCGTGCCCGCCGGGATCAATGACGACCAATGGAAAAACCAGGTCGATCTGTACCGACTCGGGGAGGGCATCTGCGTGGCTCCGCGCTCCCCGACCGACGCCTGGAACATGTGGCACCAGGATCACATGGACCCCTTGATCGATCGTTTGATCGAGGACTTCATCGCGATCCGCGGCGTGAACCCGGACCGCGTCTACCTCGTCGGCTACTCCGCCGGCGGGGACGGCGTCTATCAGCTCGGGCCCCGGCTGGCCGACCGCCTGGCCGGCGCGGGCATGATGGCCGGGCACCCGAACGATTCCTCGCCGCTCTCGCTGCGGAATTTGCCCTTCGCGATCCTCGTCGGGGGCGACGACGCGGCCTACGACCGGAACAAAAAGGCGGCCGAGTGGGGCGAGGCGCTGGATGACCTGCGCAAGAACGACGCCCGCGGCTACGAGCATTTCCTGCGCATCTACCCGGGACTCGGGCATTGGATGAATCGCCGGGATGCGGAGGCGATCCCGTGGCTGGCGTCGTTCACGCGGACTCCCTGGCCCCGCCGCGTCGTGTGGGAGCAGGGCAACGTGCCCGCCCGGCGGTTTTATTGGCTCAGCCGGCCGGGCCCGGCGCCGAAAAAAGGCGACCTCGTGGAGGCGGAAGTGGAGGGGCAGACCATCCGCGTGCGAGCGAAGTCCGCCCGCGGGCTGACGCTCCGCCTGTCCGACGAGCTGCTCGATCTCGACCGACCGGTGACCGTGGAGGCCAACGGCAAAGAGGTGTTCTCCGGCCAGGTCGCGCGCCGCGTCTCGGCGCTGGCCGCCTCGATGGAGGAACGCGGAGACCCGCGCTCCTCGGCCAGCGCGGAGTTGGCGGTCACCTGGTAGGCGAAAAATTCACCGACGGGCCGCAGGTCGCGCTTGCGCCCGGCGCGGGATTCCCGGACGTTTCTTTCAACCAACCGGGAGGCATCATGATCAATACCACCGACCTGCTGATCGCAAATCGCTTCGAGGCGGGCCAGACGAACGTCGACGACCTGGTCGCCCCGCTCGAGGAACTGGCGCAGGATTCCTCGACGCTCATCGTGGGCTATGCGCCGACCGCTTCGCGCCGCCGCGAGGACGCGATCCCGTATTTTCACGTCTGCGGAGCCGCAACCGACCGAGCGAGCATTCACGCCCTCATCGTAGGTGGCTGGTTCGGCACCGAGACGCGCAGTCCCTACGCGATCGCGCGCCTGGTGGCGGCCATGGAGCAGCGCGCCACGCTGGCCGCGGGGCTCGAGGTCACGGCCTTTCCGGTGGCAAACGTGCGGGCTCATCGCGATCGGACCTATCTCACGGGAGAACAGGGCTACGAAGCCGCGCGTTGCTGGGAGGAATCGACGTGCGACCATGTGCAAGTGCTCGAAAAGGAACTGCATCGCTACCCTTATGACATCGTGATCTTCCTGCGCGAAAATCCCCGTTCGCTCGAGACGGACGTGGAGGCGTGGCTGGCGGAGGAATCCTCCAAGAAAATCCTGGGCGAGACCCTGCGCCGGCACGCGGCGGAAACCCCCGGTTTTCGCTGGAAGGCCAATCCCTCGTCGCCGGTTTATCCGCGGACGTTCACGCCGGTTCCCAAGGTGCCCAAGCAACCCGCGGAGATCGTCATCGGCCTCGCCGCGGCGAAATCCCCGGACGAGTTGAACAACGAGACGGTCGGGCTCGTTTTCACGCTGGTCCATGCCCTCCGCGAGGCGAGGCAAAGCGGCGAGATTTAGGACGAAACCCATTTCCGCGGAGACTTTTTCGGCGGGAACTCACTTTCCTGGCGATTGCTGCCGGGACGATGAGGCGGTGGTGGAGCGGGGGAAAAAGAACCCTGATGGGCAGCGATTTTGTGGGATGACCGAGTTCCAACGGGAGTTACCGCGCGACCGGTGGACCTGGTTTTTTTCGGAATCAAGGGCTTCAAGGGCGACCAAATCAACCTGATGCCGGCCGCGGCCGCGTGGAATTTACAGAATTGGATGCGAAACCTCCTTCTTTTTTGGCTCCGCCTCCGCCTCATCCCGCGCTCAACCCTCAGCCCGGCGGCCTTACGGTGAGTTTTTCGGGCCCGACTGTTTACCTCCCGCTCACCAACATTGGACTGAGCTCGACGTGGAGTGATTCCGTGCTTAACACCCTGCGCGAGAAAAAATAACCTGCCGTCCGCGGACCGTCCGGCGCGAAGTCACCCGCGCATCCTCGCCTCGAGGATCCAGCGCCAGGGGATGGCCCCATGGCTCAGCATCCAATCGTTGAATTTCTTCAACGTCCAGCCTTCGCCGCCGCAGAAATGGGCGTGCAGCCGCTCGACCTCCAGGCGGCCGAGCAGGTAGCTCATCGGCACCGTCGGCGAGGACGTATACCAATTCACGTCGCCCTGCGCGCGGGCTCGCGTGAAGCCCACGCCGTCCATCAGCATCCGGCAAGCGCCCTCGTAGGTGAGCGTCCCGTCGTGCAGGCCGCAGTCGATGACGATGCGATAAGCGCGCCAGAGTGCGTCGTGGAGTTGCTGGAGCCGGGCGAGCGGCTGGTCGACGAGGCCGTGGTCGACGCACATTCTTTCGCACCAGAGCGTCCAGCCCTCGTAAAAGATCGAGTGGCCGAAAAGCCGGCGCAACCGGCTCGGGTGCTGGTTTTGAATCGCGAACTGCAGGTGGTGGCCGGGATACGCCTCGTGCGCCGCGGTGAGATCGAGCCCGAAATGCTGGCGCACCTCGGCGAGTTTTTTCGCGGGATCGGCCGGCGTGAGGCTGAGGTCGTTCACCCAGAAAATACCGACCTGCCGGCGCGAATAGGCGGGCGGCTGATGGTAGGCGGCGGTGGGAAACTGATGCCGCAGGAACGCGGGCACCGGCAGCACGTCGAGCGATTCGCCCGTGGGCATCGTGACGAGGTCGAGGTCGCCGAGATGCCGGCGGATGCGGGTCGTGGCTTCGCGGTAAAGATCGATCAGCGGCCGGTCGGGCGTCCACTCGGCGGCGGCGGCGGCGAGGGCCTCCGCGGGATCGCGCACGCCGAGGCGGTCCGCCTCCTCGCGGAGTTCGCGATGAAAACGCGCGATCAGCGCGAGGCCGTCCGCGCGGATCTCGGGGAGCGATTGGTCGAAGCCGAGCCGCTCGCGCAGGAGGAACTCGAAACCCTCGCGGCCGATGGCGTGGCCATCCCTGGCGCCGGGTGGCTTGCGGCCGATCGCGGCGACGTAACCCGCGAGCGCGCGCCGGGCGCCGGCCAGCAGCGCCGCGGTGCGGGCCGGATCCGGGGAAATCGCGCCGAGCCCGCCCTCGAGGCCGGCGAAAAACTCGGCGGCGCCGCTCGCGGATTGTCCGGCGAGTCTGGTCCAGAGCGGCACGGGGCGGCGCACGCAACGGGCGCCATTTGCGAGGAAGGCGGGCAGTTTTTCGAGACGGGCCTCGATGGCGGGGAGGGCGCGGGGCAGCGATCGGGCGTGGCGCACGACGAGATCGAAGATCGCGTGCACCGCCGCGTCGACATGGCGCTGCGGGTTCGTGCGCCAGCGTTCGTGGCGGTCCTCGAAGAAAAGGTGCGTGCGCAGCAGCGCGAGAAAGCCGCGGCGGTCGAGGTAGGCGTCGCCCGTGAATTCCGCCTCGGGCAGCGCTTCGACCGCGGCGAGCGAGCGGGCGGTGAGGGCGTTTTGCGCGAGATGGATCGCGGCGGAATTTTCGCTCAGGCCGGCATCGAACTTCGCGAGGCCCCGCGCGCTCCCCTCCTCGGGGAAACGCTCGTGGGTCTCGGCGAGGTAGACGGCGGCGAGGCGGTCGAAGGCGCGGACGGCCCTACTCGGGGGTGTCGAGAATTTTGCCTTGGTCATCGGTCTTCGACATCGCCGCGGCGACCATCTCGTCGGCGAGGGCGCGCAGGTCCTTCACCTCGGATTGCGAGGGCGGGCGGTCGCCGGCCTTGCTCGCGATGCCGTAGGCCGTCTTCAGCTTCGAGATCAGCAACGAGACGAGCGAGGTTTGCTTGATGCGGGGGTTCAGCGTGTCGAGACGCTCGATGAAATAGCTCATCACGTCGAGACGCTTGAGCCCGTCGGCGCGCTGCGGGGTGTAGTTTTCCGACGTGGCGTTCGTCGCGAACTGGAAGCCGCGCAGCCACCCGCCGAAGCTGATGAGGTGGGCCATTTCCTCGTCGTGGAGGTTCATCATCGCGCCTTCGACGTCGGACTGCGTCTTGATGAGTTCCTCGCGCAGCCGCACCCATTCGCCCCTCTGGCCCAGGTCGATGAGGCTCGCGGCGCGCTTCGTGAGGCTGTCGCCGACGCCGAGCGCGCGGGATTGTCGGATGAGCGCGCGGCCGATGTCGGGGATGTTTTGCGGGCGCTGGTTGATGACGATCACGAAGCCGTCGGCGACGATCATTCCGAAATGGAGGGCGGTCTGGAAGCGGTTCGAAAAGACGGCGTCGAGGTCGTCGGATTCGACGAGCTTCATCGAGATCGGCTGGAAGCGATCGAGATCGAGAAGAAGCTTCTGGATCATCGGGGCGGTTGTGTCGTTGACGCCGAGTTCCTCGCGCATGTGGACGGGTGAGCCCTCCGAGAAATCCTGCATCATTTCCCCGCCTTCGTCCTGCGCGCGGGCCGCCGGCAGCGCCAGCAATGCAGCGCCCAAGATCGGCGCCAGGGAACGGAAAGACATGATCTTTCCGAGGCTGCCACACGCGGACGGGATTGTCCAACCGCGCGTCGCCGCGCAGAAAAGGGCTTCCGTCCCCGGTCGGAAGGTCGATACTTCGGCATGATCATCGGCGTTCCGAAGGAGATCAAGGAACAGGAGGCCCGCGTCGCGCTGCCTCCCTCGGCTGCCTATCAGCTCGGCCGGCACGGCCACTCGATCGTGGTCGAAACGGGCGCCGGGCTCGGTTCCGGTTTCGCCGACGAGGAATACACCCGCGCCGGCGCCCGGCTCGTGGCGGAGCACGCCGCGGTCTTCGCCGAAGCCGAACTCGTCGTGAAGGTGAAGGAGCCGCTCGCCGCCGAATACGCGCTGCTGCGCCCCGGGCAATTGCTCTTCACCTACCTGCACCTCGCCGCAAATGGGACGCTCGCCGAGGCGCTCCTGGAAACCGGCGCGACCTGCATCGCCTACGAGACCGTGGAGGTGAACCGCCGCCTTCCGCTGCTCGAGCCGATGAGCGAAATCGCCGGCCGCATGTCGATCATCGTCGGCGGTTATTTCCTGGCGAAGCACCAGGGCGGCAAGGGGGTGCTGCTCGGCGGCGTGCCCGGCGTGCTGCCCGGCAAGGTGGTCGTGATCGGCGGCGGCACCGCGGGCGTCAACGCCGCCCGCATGGCCACCGGCCTCGGCGCGGACGTGACGATCCTCGAGGTCGATCTGGAGCGCATGCGCTTCCTCGACGTGACGATGCACAGCGCGCACACGCTGTTCTCCAGCGAGGCCGGCCTGCTCGACCTTTTGCCCACCGTCGACCTGCTGGTCGGCGCGGTGCTCGTGCCCGGCGCTAAGGCGCCGAAACTCATCGACCGCGAGATGCTCCGCCGGATGAAGCCCGGCGCGGTGCTCGTGGACATCGCCATCGACCAGGGCGGCTGCTGCGAGACCTCGCGGCCGACCACGCACCATGACCCGGTCTACACCGAGGAAGGCGTGCAGCATTACTGCGTGGCGAACATGCCCGGCGCCTACGCGCGCACCGCGACCCAGGCTCTCACGAACGCGACCTATCGCTACGTCGAGGCGCTCGCCGATCTCGGCCTCGAGGAGGCCTGCCGCCGCCACCCCGGCCTCGCCCAGGGCATCAACGTCCAGGACGGCAAGCTGACGTTCAAACCGGTGGCGGACGCGCTCGGCCTCGCGTATTCTCCCGCTTCCGTCTGATGCCGCTGCCCGAATTGATTCGCGACATCGGGCGTCGCGCCCGCGAGGCGTCGCGTCCGCTGTCCAACCTCACCACCGAGACCAAGAACGCCGTCCTGCGCGCCATGGCGGACGAATTGCTCGCCCGCGAGGCGGCGATCCTCGCCGCGAACGCCGCGGACGTCGACGGCGCCACGGAGCACGGCCTCGCGCCGGCCGCGATCGATCGATTGACGCTGGACCCCGATCGTCTTCGACAAATGGCCGCGAGCATCCGCCACGTCGCGGAGCTGCCCGATCCGGTGAACGAAATCCTGTCCGGATGGACCCGGCCGAACGGCATCCGCATCTCGAAGGTGCGCAAGCCCATCGGCGTCGTCGGCATCGTCTACGAGTCCCGCCCGAACGTCACCGCCGACGCCGCCGCGCTCTGCCTCAAGACCGGGAACGCCGTGATCCTCCGGGGCGGATCGGAAAGCCTGCGCTCGAACGCGGCCATCGCCGCCGCGCTCCAGGCGGGCGGCGCACGGGCCGGCCTGCCGCCGGACGCGGTGCAATTGATCCCCGTCACCGACCGCGAGGCCGTGAAGCTCCTCGCGCAAATGGACGAGTTCCTCGACGTCATCGTCCCCCGCGGCGGCAAGTCGCTCATCGAGGCCGTCGTCACGAACGCGCGCATGCCCGTCATCAAGCACTACGACGGCGTGTGTCACATCTACGTCGACGCCGCCGCCGATTTCGAAATGGCCACGCGCATCCTGATCAACGCGAAATGCCAGCGCCCGGGCGTCTGCAACTCCGCCGAATGCGTCATCGTGCATCACGCCGCCGCGGGGGAATTTTTCGAGACCGCCGCGCCCCGATTGGCCGCGCATGGCGTCGAGCTGCGCGCCGACGCGGAGTCCTTCGCGCGACTCTCCGCCCTGGATTATCGACCGCTCGTCGTCGCCACGGAGGACGATTTCAAGACCGAATACCTCGCGCTCATCCTGAGCGTCAAGACCGTGCCCGACATGGCCGCCGCCATCGACCACATCGAGCGCCACGGCTCGCACCACAGCGACGCGATCGTCACGGCCGACGCCGTCGCGGCCGAGCGCTTCCTGAACGAGGTGGATTCCGCGACCGTTTATTGGAACGCCTCCACGCGCTTCACCGACGGCGGAGAATTCGGCTTCGGCGCGGAGATCGGCATCAGCACCGACAAGCTCCACGCGCGCGGCCCGATGGCGCTGCCCGAGCTGACGACCTATCGCTATCTCATCCGCGGGGAGGGGCAGATCCGCGAATGAGCGCGGCGCGTTGCGTCTGCTACGAAGGCCGCGTGCAGGGCGTCGGGTTCCGCTACGCGGTCAAAAAGATTGCGCGGGGCTTCGACGTGATCGGGTCCGTGCGGAACCTTGCCGACGGCCGCGTCGAGCTGCGCGTCGGCGGCGAGCCCGAAGAGGTCGGGGCCTTTCTCCAAAACATCCGCGAAAGCGCGCTTGCGGGCCACATTCAGAAGGAGGAGATTTCGGTCATCCCGGCGCTGGAAGGCGTCCGCGGATTCACCATCGCAACCTGATTTCTCGTTCTCCGGTCGCGCCGATTTTGGCCGCTTGAATTGCATTTCCGAAATCTCAAACCTGCGAAAATCTGCGCCGTCCGCGGAAAAAATCTTATGCCTGTCGCCGTTTCCCTCAAAAACATCACGCGCGTCTATCCGGTTCCCCTGCGCCGCGAGCGCCTCGTCGCCGTGCGAGACCTCTCGCTCGAGGTGCGGGAGGGCGAAGTCTACGGCCTGCTCGGCCCCAACGGCTCCGGCAAAAGCACGACGCTCAAGATCCTTCTCGGCCTGGTCACGCCGACCTCCGGCACGGCTGAGGTGTTCGGCCATGACAGCCGGGATTTCGCCGCGCGCAGCGAAGTCGGGTTCCTGCCGGAAAATCCGTATTTCTACAAGTTCCTCACCGGCGCGGAGACTCTGCGTTTCTACGGCCGGCTCTGCGGGCTGCGCGGCGCGCCCCTGAAGGCCCGCATCGAGGAACTGCTGACCCTCGTCGGCCTCGAGGACGCCCGGAACCGGCGCGTGGGCGGCTATTCCAAGGGCATGCTCCAGCGCATCGGCCTCGCGCAGGCGATCATCCAGGACCCGCGCCTCGTCGTGCTCGACGAGCCGACCGCCGGCGTCGACCCATCGGGCTCGCGCCAGATCCGCGATCTCATTCTCGGCCTGAAGGCGCGCGGCATGACCGTGCTGCTCACCTCGCATCTCCTCGAGCAGGTGCAGGAAGTCTGCGACCGCGTCGGCATCATGGCGCGTGGCCGGCTGCTCCGCGAAGGCAAACTCGAGGACCTCGTTTCCGTCGACAACCAGACGCAATTCGTCGTGCAGGACGCGCCACCCGAGCTCGCCGCGCAGATCGAGGCGCTCGTCGCGAAAAACGGCGGGGCCCTCGTCGAGACGCGCCGGCCTCAACGCACGCTCGAGCGGGTCTTTCTCGAGGTCACCCGCGCCGGCGAATCCAAACCATGAACATCTTCGTCACCGGCACCGATACCGGCGTCGGGAAAACTTTTTTTTCCACGCTTCTCGTGCGGGCCCTGCGCGCCTCCGGCGTGGACGCCGTCGGCTTCAAGCCGATCACCTGCGGAAGCTGGGACGACGTCGACGCCCTGGTCGAGGCGGGCGACGGCGTCGAGCCGCGGGATGCCGTCGGCCCGATGAAGTTCGATACCCCCGCCTCTCCGCTCACGGCCGCCCGCGCGGACCACATCGAGATCGATCCCGACGCGCTCATCTCCGCCTACCGCGCCATTTCCGAGCGCCACGAGCTGGTCGTCGTCGAAGGAGTGGGTGGCTGGACCGTGCCGATCACGCCGCGGTATTCCATGGCCGACCTGGCAGTGGCGTTCGGCGCGCCGGTCATCGTCATCGCCCAGAACCGGCTCGGCGCGATCAACCATACGTTGCTCACGGTGGAAAACATCTCGCATCGCGGTTTGTCCTGCGGCGGCATCGTGCTGAACCACGTGATCCCGCCGGACGATCCCGCCATGCGGTCGAATCGCGAGACCCTCGAGCTCCTGGCCCCGGCCCCCTTGCTGGGCGAATTGTCACCCGGACAGCGCGACCTCGACCTCGCTTCGTTTCGCTTCGTTCTTTCGCTCGGAAAGCGCCGGACGCGAACCTGAAACCCTGTCATCCTGCCCGTCATGAGATCGTTGATTCCCTTTTGCGCCGTGCTGATTGCGGGTTGTTCCGCCCTGCCGGAGCAGGGACCGCCGATGGAGAAGCTTTCCGGCACGCTGACGTTTCGCGAGATGACCGCCCTTCCGACGACGGCGACGGCCCACGTCACCGTCGCCTCGGTGCTGGCCGCCGCGTCCGAGCCCGTTGCGCAGGCGGATTTCCCCGCCCGGACGGGAATGGAAATCCCGTTCACGATGAAAATCCCGGCGGCAAAGCTGGCGGCGGGAGGCGATTACCTCGTGCTCGCGCAGGTTCTCGATCACGGCAAAGTCTGGTATTCGAATCTGAGTTCGCCCGTGCGGATCCGCTTCGCCGCCGAGCCTTCCGACGTCGTGATCGAGCTGCGCAAGGAGCGGGAGGGCGCCGGAAGAAAATAAATTCGGTGGCGTTTCCGGGAATATCTGGGATTTGTTACGGGAATCCACCCCCCTTTCGAACGATGAAAAACTTCTTCGCGGTCGCGCTTTTTACCGGGTTGATCGCGCCGGCCCCCGCGGCCTTGGTGATCACGGAAATCAACTCGGAGGCCGCGCCCGCGGATTTCTGGGAATTGACCAATACGGGCACGACGTCGATGAGCCTCGCGGGCTGGGTGTGGGACGACTCGTCGGCGAATCCGGCGGATCCCGAAGCCGTCACCATCGGGGCGGGAGTTTCCATCGCAAGCGGAGAGTCGATCGTGTTCGCTGTCACGGCGGACGCCGCGGCCTTCCGCTCGGCCTGGGGCGGCCTGGCCGGCATTCAAGTCATCGTCACGGGCGGCACGAATCCCGGCCTCGGAGCCGACGACGCGATCAATCTTTTCAACCCGCAGGGCGCGCTGCAGGCTTCGCTATCCTACGCGGCGGGAGGATTCACCCTCAGTTCCGGCGGTCCGTCGCTGGGCGGCGACGCCGGGACGTCGGCGGGCGCCCCAAAAAAGTCGCAGTCCTTGATCATCGATCCGACGTTCGGGACGTCTTCGCCTCGATACACCTTCGCGGACGGCGCGAACTTCGGCTCCTTCACCAGCACCGGCGGTAAATTCGGCTCGCCGGGCGTGTCCGGGCTTTCGGTCGTTCCCGAGCCGGGCACGGTGGCATTGCTGACCTTGGGCCTCGGGCTGAGCCTGCACGGGAT
This sequence comes from uncultured Chthoniobacterales bacterium, assembly GCA_964247025.1. Lineage (GTDB taxonomy): Bacteria > Verrucomicrobiota > Verrucomicrobiia > Chthoniobacterales > JAATET01 > JAATET01. The sequence continues at coordinate 7,159 of CAXTSM010000012.1, read as the reverse complement.
TCGCCGCTCCCGCCACCGGCGTTAGAGCGTCATCTGTTCGATTCGTTGCGATCGAAAGCAACGGGCGGCACGGCGGGCCTTTTTCTCGGAATTGGAATCGATCCGGGTCATCTTAAATCGAGTTGGAGCCACGCGATCCGTCGCCGCGCGGGGGAGCGGGTGATGACGCGGGACGCCCCGACGGAGCGGGTCGGCGACAACGGAGTGGCACGGGCATCTTGCCCGTGATCGTTGGGGATCATCGCCTGGAAGCCGATGCCACTTTGGGCGAGGCGCCGTGCGTCGATGATGGAGCGACGGCGCTCCGTCGCCGTTTGGGGTCGGGGTTCCATTGCGCCGGGACGCCCCGGCGGAGCGGGGCGGCCACAGCTGGACTGCGCTAGTAGCGGTACTGGTCCGTTTTGTAGGGGCCTTCGACCTTCACGCCGATGTAGTCGGCCTGAGCGGGTGTCAGCGTGGTGAGCTTGGCGCCGATTTTCTCCAGGTGCAGGCGGGCGACCTCCTCGTCGAGCTGCTTGCTGAGGACCTTCACGCCGATGGCGTTCGTCTCGCGATTCTTCCAGAGATCGATCTGGGCGAGCGTCTGGTTGGTGAAGCTGTTCGACATGACGAAACTCGGGTGGCCGGTGGCGCAACCAAGGTTCACGAGGCGGCCTTCGGCCAGCATGTAGAGCTGATGGCCGTCTTCGAACGTGTATTGGTCGACCTGCGGCTTGATCTCGAGCTTCTTCGCGCCGGCGTGGTTGTTGAGCGCGTCGACCTGGATCTCGTTGTCGAAATGGCCGATGTTGCAGACGATCGCCTGGTCCTTCATTTTCGTGAGGTGCTCGAGGCGGATGATGTCCTTGTTGCCCGTGGTGGTGACGTAGATGTCGCCCCAGCCGAGGGTGTCCTCGATCGTCAGAACGCGGAAGCCTTCCATCGCGGCCTGGAGGGCGCAGATGGGATCGATCTCGGTGACGACGACCTGGGCGCCCTGGGCGCGAAGGGCCTGGGCGCAGCCTTTGCCGACGTCGCCGTATCCGCAGACGACGCCGACCTTGCCGGAGATCATCACGTCGGTGGCGCGCTTGATGCCGTCCACGAGCGACTCGCGGCAACCGTAGAGATTGTCGAACTTCGACTTGGTGACGGAGTCGTTCACGTTGATCGCCGGGACGCGGAGCTTGCCGGCCTGGTGCATCTCGTAGAGGCGGTGCACGCCGGTCGTGGTCTCCTCGGAGACGCCCCGCCAATCCTTCAGGTAACCGGTCCACTTGAGCGGGTCCTCGGCGTTGACTTTCTTGAGGAGCGCCTTGATGACGCCTTCCTCGTAGGAGCCGGCCGCGGCGTCGACCCAGGCGGAGTCGCCTTCCTCGAGCTCGGCGCCCTTGTGGATGAGGAGCGTGGCGTCGCCGCCGTCGTCGACGATGAGCTCGGGGCCGGAGCCGTCGGGCCAGGTGAGGGCCTTGATCGTGCAGTCCCAATATTCCTCGAGCGTCTCGCCCTTCCAGGCGAAGACGGGGATGCCGGCGGCGGCGATCGCGGCGGCGGCGTGGTCCTGGGTCGAGAAAATATTGCAGGAGCACCAGCGGACGTTCGCGCCGAGGTCGGCGAGCGTCTCGATGAGGACGGCCGTCTGAATGGTCATGTGCAGGCTGCCCATGATGCGGACGCCGGCGAGCGGCTTCTCGGCGGCGTATTTACGGCGGGTGGCCATCAAGCCGGGCATCTCGTGCTCGGCGATCTGGATTTCCTTGCGGCCGAACTCGGCCAGGCTGATGTCGGCGACCGCGTAGTCGGTCGTGGCGGGTGTATTGATGGTAGTGCTCATATTTTTAATTTTTTTGAACCGCGGAGGACACGGAGAACACGGGGTTTAAGGAGTTTCTCCGTGTTCTCCGTGGTTTGATTTACTTCGCCGCTTTCTGCAGCGCGGCGGCCTTGTCGGTCTTCTCCCAGGGCAGATCGAGGTCTTCCTTGCCGAAGTGCCCGTAGTTCGTGCTCTTCGAATAAATGGGGCGCAGCAGGTCGAGCGTCTTGACGATGTCGGCCGGCTTGAAACTGAAGGTTTTCTTCACCGCGACCTCGATTTTTTCCTCGGCAACGGTGTTCGTGCCAAACGTGTCGATGTGCACGCTCACCGGCTGCGGATGGCCGATGGCGTAGGCGAACTGCACCTCGCACTTCGCGGCGAGTCCGGCGGCGACGACGTTTTTCGCGACGTAACGGCCCATGTAGGCGGCGCTGCGGTCGACCTTCGACGGATCCTTGCCCGAAAAGGCCCCGCCGCCGTGCCGGCCCGTGCCGCCGTAGGTGTCGACGATGATCTTGCGGCCGGTCAGCCCGGTGTCGCCCTGCGGCCCGCCGACGACGAATCGCCCGGTCGGGTTGATGAGATATTCCGTCTGCGCGGTGAGCATTTTCTTCGGCAGCACCTTCTTGATGATCTGCTCGATGCAAAATTTCTCGATCTCCTCGTGCGAGACGTCCGCGGAATGCTGCGTGGAAATGACGACGTTCGCGATCTCCACCGGCTTGCCGTCCTCGTAAACGACGGACACCTGGCTCTTGGCGTCGGGGCGGAGCCATTTCACGCGACCGCTTTTGCGGATGCGGGTGAGCTCGCGGCCGAGGCGATGGGCGAACATGATCGGCGCCGGCATGAGCTCGGGCGTCTCGTCGCACGCGTAGCCGAACATGAGGCCCTGGTCGCCCGCGCCCTGCTCGGCGGTCTTTTTGCCGGAGACCTTCTTGGCGTCCACGCCCTGGGAAATGTCCGGGGACTGCGCGGTGAGGATGTTGGTGATGAAAACCTTGTCGGCGTGAAAGACGTCGTCGTCGTGCACGTAGCCGATCTCGCGGATCGTTCCGCGAATGATCGCCTCGTAATCGAGCTTCGCCTTCGTCGTGATCTCGCCGCCGACGACGACGACGTTGCTTTTCACGAACGTCTCGCACGCCACGCGGCTGAATTTGTCCTGCGCCAGGCAGGCGTCGAGGACGGCATCGGAAATGGTATCGGCGACCTTGTCGGGATGGCCTTCCCCTACGGATTCGGACGAAAAGATATAACGGCGTGGCATGGTTGGTTGATGAACGTATGAAAGTATGTCAATATTTTGATAAGTCAAATGTCGTCAATTTTAAAATCCTTCCGCGTGCTGGCGGACCCGACGCGCCTGCGCCTACTGCGCCTGCTGCGGGAGGAGGAATTGACCGTCGCCGAGGTGCAGGAAATCCTCAGCATGGGTCAAAGCCGGATCTCGGCCAGCCTGGCGCTCTTGAAGCGCGAGGGGCTCGTGGCCGACCGCCGCGTGGGGAAGAATATTTTTTACCGCGCGGACCTCGCGGACGAATCGCCGCTGGCGGGATTGGTCGCCCTGGCCGGCGACGAGATCCCGGAATCCAAACGCGACCTTGCCGCTTTGGCCCTCACGCTGCGCAAACGCCAGGATCGCGCCGCGGATTATTTCAACCGGCTGGCGGGCCGGTTCGGCCGCACTTACATCCCGGGGCGGTCGTGGCAGGCGCTCGCCCATGGATTGCTTCGACTGGTGCCGCCGCTCGTGATCGCCGATCTCGGCGCGGGCGAAGGGACGCTCTCGCAGCTGCTGGCCCGCCACGCGGAAAAAGTCGTCGCCGTGGACCGCTCGGAGAAAATGGTCGAGTTCGGCGCGGCGCTCGCCCGGGAGCATGGTTTTCGAAACCTCGAATACCGCCTCGGCGACATCGAGGCTCCGCCGATCGGCGACGCGACCGTCGACGTCGCGCTGTTCAGCCAGGCGCTGCATCACGCCGCGCGGCCGCCCCGGGCGGTGGCCGAGGCATTCCGCATCCTGCGGCCGGGCGGGCGTGTTCTCATCCTCGATCTCGCCAGCCACAGCTACGAACAGGCCCGCGAACTCTACGCGCACGTGTGGCTGGGATTTTCGGAGTTCGAGCTCGACCAGATGCTCGCGGGAGCGGGTTTCGAGCGAATCGAGATTTCGACGGTGGCCCGCGAAAAGCAGGCGCCCCATTTTCAGACGATCCTCGCGACGGCGGTGAAGCCGGGCTGACGCTCCCCGCCACCTACGCCGCGTCGGCGCCTTCTTCGAGCCACTCGCAGTAGGCCTGGCGAAGTTCTTCCGCGACCTCGATGAGGCGAAGCTGCGTCTTGTCGAGGTATTGGTGCAGGCCGACCTCGAAGATGCTGTCGATCGTCGCGTAGTCGATGCTGGCGCGCAGGCGCCCGGTGAGACGCTCGACCTCGTTGTGGAATTTCGAGACGTTGCTGCCCGAGATGCGGTGGATGGCGCGGTCGAGGTTATCCACGCAGAAGCGGATCGAGCGCGGAAACGTGGGGTGCAGGATGAGAAACTCCGCGACCTCCCATGCCGCCACGTTGCCGACGCGAGTCTTCAGGTAGGCCTCCAGCGCGCTGCAGGATTTCAGGACCGCCATCCATTGCGTGAGGTCCACGCTGCCGCCGACGCGTTCGCCGAGCGGCAGGAGGATGTGATATTTCACGTCGAGCACGCGCGAGGTGGAGTCGGCGCGCTCGAGGAATTTACCCGCCTGGATGAAGTCCCAGCCCTCGCCGTGCGTCATCGTCGCGTCGGTGATGCCCTGGAACAAATGCGAGCCGTCGATCACGCTGCGGTAGAAGTCGTGGGGCGTGTTGCGGTAGTCGGCGCGCGCGTCCTCGCCGCGCAGGTAGAGATAGAGCTTGTTGAGGTGCTCCCACATCTCGCTCGAAATCTGCTCGCGCACGGTGCGCGCATTTTCCCGCGCGCCCGAGACGCACGAGACGATGGAATTGGGGTTTTTTTTCTCGAACGTGACGAACTCCATGACGGATTCGCCGTCGATCTGGTCGTAGAGGTCGTTGAAGAGCTCCTGATCCTCGAGGGTGGCGAGGACGGGCTCCCAATGCTCGCGCACGGAGTGCTCGTCGGCGTCCTCGAGATCGAGCATGAGGCCCATGTTGACCATGAGCAGGCGGGCGTTCGTCTCGGCGCGCTCGATGTAGCGGCTGAGCCAGTAGCAGGAATCGGCGACGCGGCTGAGCATCTAGCGGGAGGATTGGCTTTGGGATTGGGATGGCGCGGGTTCGTCGTCCTCGTCGAGGACCCAGGTGTCCTTGCTGCCGCCGCCCTGCGAGGAGTTCACGACGAGGGAGCCCCGGCGCATCGCGACGCGCGTGAGGCCGCCGGGAACGATGGAAATTTTCTCCCCGCAGAGGACGTAGGGCCGCAGGTCGATGTGACGGCCTTCGATGTTGCCGTCGCAGAACGAAGGGGAACGCGAAAGCGGGATGACGGGCTGCGCGACGTAGCCGCGCGGGTCGGCGATGATGGCCTGGCGAAATTCTTCGATCTGTTCCTTCGTCGCGTGCGGGCCGATGAGCATGCCGTAGCCGCCGCTTTCGTTCGCGGCCTTCACGACGAGGTTCGCGATGTTTTCGAGGATGTAGGCGCGGTCGGAATCCACCGCGGAGAGGAACGTGTCGACGTTCGGCAGGATGGGCTCCTCGCCGAGGTAGAATTTGATCATCGCCGGCACGTAATAATACGTGGCTTTGTCGTCCGCGACGCCGGTGCCGATCGAGTTCGCGAGGGCGACGTTGCCGGCGCGGTAGGCATCCACGAGCCCGGGCACGCCGAGCACGGAATCCCGACGGAAGACGAGCGGGTCGAGGAAGTCGTCGTCGATGCGGCGGTAGATCACGTCCACCTGCTTGAGGCCGTGCGTCGTCTTCATGTAGACGCGCTGGTTCTGCACCGTGAGATCGGCGCCGGTCACGATCTCGATGCCCATTTCGCGGGCGAGGAACGAGTGCTCGAAATACGCCGAGTTGTAGACGCCGGGGGTGAGCACGGCGATGGTCGGGTCGGGCTTGTCGTTCGGCGCGATGTGGCGCAGGACGGCGAGGAGTTCCTGCGGATAACGATCCACCGGCCGCACGGAATGCTTCGAGAAAAGGCGCGGAAACACGCGCTTCATCGCCTGGCGGTTCTCGAGCAGATACGACACGCCCGAGGGGCAGCGGCCGTTGTCCTCGAGCACGAGATACTGGCCGTTCCCGTCGCGGATGAGGTCCGTGCCGCAGACGTGGATGTAGATGTTCTTCGGCACGTCGAACCCCATGAACTCGGGCCGAAAATGCTTTGCGCTCAGCACGAGGTCGGCGGGCACGACGCCCTCCTTGAGGATGTGCTGCTCGTGGTAGATGTCGTGCAGGAACATGTTCAGCGCCGTGAGCCGCTGCGCGAGCCCGCGCTCGATGTGCTCCCATTCCTTCGCCGCCACGATGCGCGGGATGAGATCGAAGGGGAAAATGCGTTCCGTGCCCTCGTCCCCGCTGTAGACGGTGAACGTGATGCCCTGGCTCAGGTAGCTGCGCTCGGCCAGCGCGTTCTTGCGCTCGAATTCCGCGGGCTCCATCTCGGCGAAACGCTCGAGCAGTTTTGCGTAATGGGGGCGCACCTTGCCGTCGGGGGCGAACATCTCGTCGAAAAACCCCCCGACTTCGTAATCGGTAAACATCCCCTGCATCGGTAGCTGGAACGGTGCCAATCGGTCAGGTCTTTGCAAGATTCAATTGCCAATGCGCCCGTCGAATTCGAAGCTTCGTCGATCATGGGCGACGGGAAACCGACCGTCTCGAGCGTCCGGCCCAAGGGCCGGCCCGCGTTGATCGGAGTCATTCACCTCGAGTCTTTCCCGGGCTCGCCGGGCGGGGGCGGCTGAAACCAATTTTCCTCCGGGGCCGAAAGAAGCCCGTCGACCAATCCCTCGTTCGGAGGCGAGAAAGGCGGAGAAGGCGATGGTCACCGCGATCCAGACGTTCGATCCGAAACTCTTGTCCGGGCTCGATGCCCTCCTTCCGGCGAATTTTTCACCGGAAGCACAGGCTGGCCTTGGCGGGAGATGGAAGCCGTCACGAAGACAGGGAAGACTTGATCTTGCATTTGGAAATCCGCCCCTGACGGCAGCAAAAAACCGCCCCGGGGTTTCCCCCGGGGCGGCTTTCGATGCTGGCCTTTCGGGAGCCGGACTTAGTAGTCCATGCCGCCCATTCCGCCGCCCGGGGGCATGGCGGGAGCCTTCTCCTTCTCGGGAACCTCGGTGATGAGGGCCTCCGTGGTGAGGAGCAGGCCGCTGATGGACGCGGCGTTCTGCAACGCCGAGCGGG
>CAXTSM010000011.1:4461-89965 GCA_964247025.1 uncultured Chthoniobacterales bacterium | reverse complement strand
CTGGCCGAGCGCCACGCGCCCCCCGGCGCCCCGACGGAGCGGGGCGGCTACAAGCACCCCGCGCCGCTTCCGCCCCTTGTCGCCCCGGCGCTCCGTCGCCCCCCTTGTCGCCACGGCGCTCCGTCGCCGTGAGCGCCAGGGAAACCGCATCCTGGCCGAGCGCCGCGCGCCCCCCGGCGCCCCGACGGAGCGGGGCGGCAACAGGCGCCCCGGCGCCTCGACAAAGAAGGACGGCTCCAGCCGATCCGCCGCGCGCCTTTGCCATCCGCAAACTCTCCGTCATGCTCCGCGATCCCGCCCCCTTCTCCCGGGTCTCCCCCGCCGGCGATCGAGGCTCCTCCTGGCCGGCCCGCCCCACCTCTGGGCCGGGCCGCCTCTCCTCCGGATCGGATCGGCTCTCCCTCGGATTGGATCGGCTCTCCCTCGGATCAGATCACCCCGCCTCCGCATGAGATCACCCCACCTCCGGATCGGATCGCCTTTCTCCCGCCGGAGGAAACCCGATCTCTCCTCGCGGAACGCGTTTCTCATCCCCCGGGGCGTTTATTCCTCCACCTCTCGCCCTATACGCTGGACATTTCGCGCGCCGGATTGCATTTGTTGCCGCCGTCACCTAACCAACCAACCATCCAGGAGGAAAAGATCATGGGAGAAAGCATGGAATTTGTGAAGGACCGGGCCACGAAGACCCTCAGCGCGGCGAAGACCCTCGCCCCCCAGTGGACGTGGCAGGAGCAGACTCCCGTCCAGATGCAGGCCGCCCTCGCGGCCCTTGTCGGGGACAAGGACGCGACTCCGCCCGTGCCCGGGCAGGAGGAAATCACCAGTGATGTCGAGCAGGTCATGCTCGTCGCCCGCGGCGTCTGGGATGCCTCGCTCGACACGCTCCACCGTCGCACGATGCAGGGCGTCGCCATGGCGAAGACCCGCCACCGCGACGACGCCACGTCGCGGGCCGTGCTCGCCCCGCTCACGGCCAAGGGCGACAGCCGCGCCGCGATCCTCGCCGAGGCCCTCGCCTGGGAAAGCGCGTGGGCGGAGATCGATCCCGCCTGGAGCCCGCTCCCGGCCAACACCCTCGCAGCCTTTCAGCTCCTGCGCCGGGCGTGCGGCGAGGATCTCCAGACCGCCTACGCCGATGCCCGCGCCAAGTGGCGCGCGCAGGCGGAAAAGCTCAACGCCATGGCCGCGGCCCTCGACGACGACAGCGTCGCCTGGTATGCGGACGCCACCCGCGTCTTTCCGGCCGGCACCGCCGAGGGAGACATGATTCGTGGCACGATTCCCACGACTCATTCGCCCGCGCCGAAGCCCGCGCCGGCGGCCCCCCCGATTTAGAGCGTCATCGGTTCGATCGGTCGCGACCGGAGAGCCGCCCCTGCCCGGCATGGCTGGCCCTCCGTGCCGGCCCATCTTCTTGCGGCCAGAATCGAAGAAAAAGAAGGGGGCCGGAGCGTCCGTCCGGCAAGTCCGCGCTTGCGTCGGCGGGGCGACGCTTTAGGGATGCAGGCATGCGTTTTCGTGGGGGATTCATCTGGGGCGGCTTGCTGCTTGCCGGGGCGGCGGCCTGGGCGCAGATCCCGCCGACCTTGCCCCACGTCGAGCCGGGGCTTGAAAACGCCGTGCGTTGGAAATGGCGGGTGGAGCCCTCCGGCGATCAGCCCTGGGGACTGGCGCAACCATCCTTCGCCCCGGCCGCGCCGCGCGCGCTCCCGGTGACGCCGCCGTCTTCCGCGCCCGCGGGCGGATCCGTGGATGCCACCGGCCGGCCGGACCGCTACACCGTGAGGCGCGGCGACGCCCTGGCGCTCATCGGGCGGAAATTCAAGGTGCCCGTCGAGACGCTCAAGGCCGCGAACGGACTGACGGGAAATTTGATCCGCGTCGGCCAGGTGCTGCGGATTCCCTCGCTCGCGGAGGTCGCCGCGATGGCGCCCGCTCCGGCGGCGACGCCCGCCCCCGGCCCTGCCGCCACGCCCGCGGCGAAACCGGAGACCGCCGAGGCGGCGGAGCTCAGGACGCTCACGCTGCAGGTTTTCCTGGATCGCGCGGGCTTTCCCACCGGCCCGATCGACGGCCGGGTCGATCCCGCGTTCCAGCGCATCCTCCAGCTCTACGTCGAGACCCATGACGAAGCGCGCGACCCGGCCGCGCTGCTCGCCCGGGCGCAGGCGGCCATCGGCGACCCCTTCGCCCGCTACCGGCTTCGGCCCGAGGATTTCCGCTTCATCGCGCCGCCGAAGGCGCAGGTCGTGGACGCCAGGGCCCCGCGGGCCGGTCCCGCGCCGACGCCTGGAAGAAAGTCGCGCAAGCCGGAGAATCTCACGCCCAAGCTGACCTACGCCGACCTCGTCGCCGCGCCGATGCTGACCTATCGCACGCCGTGGGAATTCGTCGCCGAGCGGTTCCACTGCGACGAGGCGTATCTGCGCCGGCTGAACGCGCAGGTCAAGGGCGTGCCGGCCGCCGGCGACGAGCTGCGCGTGCCGAACGTCGCCCCCTTCGCGATCGAGCGGCCCTTCCTCGCGCCCCTCCAGCCGCCCGCCGACCCGGGCCGGCCGACGACCGCCGCCGTGGTGGATCTCACGCGGCTGGAGATCTCGCAAGGGGGGCGGCTCGTCGCCGTGATGCCGCTCGCGATCGCCCGCCCGGGGCTGCGCGGGCGCGATGCCTGGACGATCCTCGACGCGGTTCCGCGGCCGCGATTGGTCACGCGGCAGGAATTGCTCGTCAAACCCGCGGGCCCCACGCGCGTCTACGGCCGCCCCGATCCCGACGCCACGCCGCCGCCGGTCCGCCCGACGCTCGCGACCGACCAGGTGCTGGCGGCCGGGCCGAAGAATCCCGTGGGCGTGCTGTGGATCAACGTGACGAAGGCCGGAGAAGGCGGCCCGTTGCCCTATGGCCTGACGGGCACGAGCGAGCCGGACGCGATGGCGACGACCCAGAGCCTCGGCGGCCTGCGGCTGGCCAATTGGGACATCGTCCGCGCGGTGCGGCTCCTGCCGGCCGGCACCCCGCTCGAGTGGAAACAAAGCCCGCCGGTGGCGGGGGCGCGGCCGCGGGAGCGGTAAAAAAAACCGGGAGCGGGGCGTCCCGCCCGCGTTCCTCATCGAGCGGGGGCAAGGAAGAAAAGCGCGGGAAAAGGGGAAAAGGGGAGATGAAGACCGCTTCCCCTTTTCCCGTGCTTGACTCAGAACGGCAGGGCGGACATTTCGATCTCCGGGTTCTTGGTCTCGAAGTAGTTCAAGCCCCAGTGGTTCGGCAGCAGGGCGACGTCGGCGCCGTCCGCGTCGCGCGCCTGGGTGACGCCCGACGGCAGCGTGAGGGGGGGGAGTTTTTCCGCGCCGTTTTTCGGGCGGATCCAGCGGATCACCGACCACGGCGCGCTTTCGAGGCGGCAGGGCGCGCCGTATTCGCCCTCGAGGCGGTATTGAAGCACCTCGAATTGCAGCGGGCCGACGGCGCCGAGCAGCGGGGTGCGGGAGAGGGAATCCTTGATCTCGAAGGCCTGGGCCACGCCCTCGCGCAGGAGCTGGTCGAGCCCTTCGCGGAAGCGCTTGCCGGTCGCGGTGCTCGAGCTGTGGATCTGCGCGAAGCACTCGGGCGCGAACCGCGGCATCTCGTCGAAACGCACGCCCGCGTCCTCGCTGAGCGTGTCGCCGATCTGAAAGTCCTGGTTGCCGACGATGCCGACCACGTCGCCGGCCCAGGCGGTGTCCACCGTCTCGCGGTCCTGCGCGAAAAGGCGCTGGCTGTTCGAGAGGCGCACGAGCCGGCCGGTGCGCGGATGCTGCACGGTCATGTCGCGCTTGAATTCGCCCGAGACGACGCGGATGAAGGCCACGCGGTCGCGGTGCTTCGGGTTCATGTTCGCCTGGATCTTGAAGACGAACCCGGAGAAGGCGGGATGCGTCGGGACGATGGACTGGCGCGGCGCGGGCGGCGGGGCGAGCTCGAGAAAGCGGTCGAGCAGGAGCTGCACGCCGAAGTTGTTCATGGCGCTGCCGAAGAAAACGGGCGTGAGCCGGCCGGCGCGCACTTCGCCGAGGTCGAAGTCGGCGCCCGCGCCGTCGAGGAGGTCGAGCTCGTCGCGGAAGGCCGCGTAGACGTCGGGCGCCATCGCGGCCCGCACGAGCGGATCGTCCACGCCGCCGACCTGCTCGGGCGCGCGGTAGGCGCCCTTCGGCGTGCGCTCGAAAAGATGCACCGCGCTCGCCTGGCGGTCGTAGACGCCGCGAAAATCCGCGCCGCTGCCGAGCGGCCAGTTGATCGGGAGGGCGTGGATGCCGAGGACGTTCTCGAGCTCGTCGATCAGCTCGAGCGGCGGGCGCGAGGGCCGGTCGAGCTTGTTCATGAACGTGAAGATCGGCACGCCGCGCTGGCGGCAGACCTCGAACAATTTGCGCGTCTGCGCCTCGATGCCCTTCGCGGCGTCGACGACCATCACGGCCGCGTCCACGGCGGTGAGCACGCGGTAGGTGTCCTCGGAGAAATCCTTGTGGCCGGGCGTGTCGAGCAGGTTCACGACGCAGCCGCCGTATTCGAACTGCAGCACGGTCGAGCTCACGGAAATGCCGCGCTGGCGCTCGAGCTCCATCCAGTCGCTGGTCGTGGCGCGCTGGTCCTTCCGCGCGGTCACGGTGCCGGCGAGCTGGAGCGCGCCGCCGTAGAGGAGAAACTTTTCCGTGAGCGTCGTCTTGCCGGCGTCGGGGTGCGAAATGATGGCGAACGTGCGGCGGCGGGAGATTTCAGGATGGTCCACGGATGTCGCAGGTTACGCAGAACGGAGGAAAGAGGGCCGAACTTAATCGGCGAAAATCGGCGCTTCGTTCTCCGGGACGGCGAACGGCTCGAGCGCGGGCCGCAGGCGGTTCGCGACGGTCGCCCGCACGAGGATGCCGGATTCCTCGTAGTCGACGTGATGGACGGCGCCTTCGCGGTGGAGCCGGGCGAGGAGATCGGCGCGGTCGAGCGGCAGCCGCAGGTCGACGCGGCTCGTGCCGTCGCTGACGAATTCCGCGATGCGTTCGACGAGCTCGAGGAAGCCGTCGCCGGTGCGCACGGAGATGAAGACGGCGGCGGGAAAATGCCGGCGCAGCGTGCCGCGGATCACGGGATCCTCGAGGCGATCGATCTTGTTGAAGACGACGAGCGTTTTCTTGGTGTCCGCGCCGAGATCCTCCAGCACGCGCATCGTGGTGTTGTGGAATTCCAGGACGCGCGGGTGCGAGGCGTCGAGCACGTGGATGAGGAAGTCCGCGAAGGCGGCCTCCTCGAGGGTGGCGTTGAAGGACTCCACGAGCTGGGGCGGCAGCTTGCGGATGAAGCCGACGGTGTCGGTGAGCAGAAGGGGCTGCCGGTTCGGCAGGGCGATCTTGCGCGTGGTCGTGTCGAGGGTGGCGAAGAGCTTGTTCTCCACGAGCACGTCGGCGCCGGTGAGCCGGCGCAGGAGCGAGGATTTGCCGACGTTCGTGTAGCCGACGATGGCGGCGTTCGGCACGGGGGCGCGCTTGCGGTCCTTGCGCTGGGTGGCGCGGGAGCGGCGGACGTCCTCGAGCTCGCCGCGCAGGCGATCCATCTGGCCGCGGATCTTGCGTCGATCCTGCTCGAGCTGGCTCTCGCCCTCGCCCTTGGCGCCGATGCCGCCGCCCTGCTTGCCGAGGTGGCCCCAGGCGCGGGTGAGCCGGGGCATGGAATACTCCATGCGGGCGAGGTCGACCTGGATGCGGGCTTCGCGGGTGCGCGCGCGCATGCCGAAGATGTCGAGAATGATCTCGGCGCGATCGATCACGGTGACGCCGGAGAGTTTCTCCCAGTTGCGCTGCTGCGCGGGCGTGAGCTCGTTGTCGAAGACGATCACGTCGCAGCGCTCCTCCTTGAGGCGGTCGCAGATTTCCTGCGCCTTGCCGGAGCCGATGAGGAAGCGCGCGTGCGGCTCGCGCATGTGGACGAGCTGGCGGCCGACGATGGGAAGGCCGAGCGTGCGCACGAGTTCGCCGAGCTCGTCGAGCAGGTCGTCGGCGTCGCCCCGGTCCGCCGCCTCGACGTAGGCGCCGACGAGCAGGGCGCGTTCGACGACTTTGTCGCGCGGCGTGATCTCAAACATGGCGCCAAACCTAGCACGGCCCGGATCGGGACGCCGCAAGGAAACGCCCGCAGAAAAAATGCAGGCCGCCGTGACGAAAGCCACGACGGCCTGCTGTTCCCCCCAGAACAAGAGCCCTATGTCGCACGATCCGTGCCAACTTTCGCGGTTTTTATCGTGACGATCGCGTCACGAAGACGATCGCGTGATGGAGATGGCGGGATCGATCTTCACCGCGCGGCCGGTGCGGGCGGATGCCCGGGCGGCTTCGAGGATTTTCCCCACGATGACGTTGATCGGCAACGACGACGGGTCGCCGGCGGGATCCACGAGCCCGGGAGGATGCCCCGCGCATGCGGGTAACTCAGGATGATCGTGGGTCGAAGGCCCTTGGCGCCGCCCCGCTCCGTCGGGGCGCCCGGGGGGGCGCGTGATCTCGCGCCACACGGCGACGGAGCGCCGTGGCTACAAGGAGACATACCCCGAGGCGCACCTCGCCTTCGGGTAAACCGCCGCGGTCCGGAGGCCGTTGTAGCCGCCCCGCTCCGTCGGGGCGCCGGGGGGCGCGTGATCTGGCGCCACACGGCGACGGAGCGCCGTGGCGACAAGGAAAGGGACGGGGCGCCTTTCGCCTTCGGGTAAACCGCCGCGGTCCGGAGGCCCTTGTAGCCGCCCCGCTCCGTCGGGGCGCCGGGGGGCGCGTGATCTGGCGCCACACGGCGACGGAGCGCCGTGGCTACAAGGAGGAGCGCCGGGGCGCCTTTCGCCTTCGGGCAGATCGCCGCGGTCCGGAGGCCGTTGTAGCCGCCCCGCTCCGTCGGGGCGCCGGGGGGGCGTGATCTCACGCCACACGGCGACGGAGCGCCGTGGCGACAAGGAGGAGCGCCGGGGCGACAAAAGAAAACATTTCCGGGGCGCATTTCGCTGCCGACGGAGGGCTTCGATCTTCGCGTGGGCGTGGAAAAAAGCGGGGCGAACCGGCGGGCGGCGTCAGCGGACGAGAAAACGCGTTCCCGCATCGCCCGAGCGCCGGAGGGGTGACCGCGGCCTCGGCAAAATATCCGCCCGCATCATCTGAATGTCGATTCGACCTAGTGGTGGTGCCCGCCGTCGCCGTGGGCGTGGCCTTGGGAAATCTCCTCGTCGGTCGCGTCGCGCACCTCGCGCACGGTGATGTCGAAGTGCAGCGTCAGCCCGGCAAGCGGGTGGTTCGCATCGATCGTCACTTCGTTGCCCTCGATCTTGGTGACGACGACCGTTTGCTCTCCGTCTTCGGAGTCGGTCTGCAATTGGGTGCCGACCTCGAGCTCGTGGACGCCCTCGATCTGGTCGGCGGGGATCACCGCCACGTTTTCGACGTCGTGGAGGCCGTAGCCCTCGGCGGGCCCGACGCTCACCTTGAAGGAGTCGCCGGCGCTCCGGCCCGAGAGCGCCTTCTCGAGGCCGGGCACGATCTGTCCCGCGCCCTGCACGTAGGCGAGCGGCTCCGCGCCGGTCGAGGAGTCGATGAGTTCACCGTCGTCGTCGGTGAGCGTGTAGTCGATGAGGACGACCTTGCCGTCGGAGATTTGCATAAGATGGGATGCGTGGAAGTTGCGGTGCCGACGAAACCTAGAGCGGCGACCGGCGATTGCCAGCGCAAAGGCGGCCCGCCCGCCGGGTTGCGGAAAAATCCGATCCGCGCCACACTGCGCCCTCACCCTTTACCAACCATGAAACACAAAGCATCCGCCGTCTGGACGGGCGGCCTCCAGGACGGCGCCGGCACGATCTCCACCGGGTCCGGCGCCCTCGTCGACAAACCCTATTCCTTCAAGACCCGCTTCGAGGGCGAGCAAGGCACGAACCCCGAAGAACTCATCGCCGCCGCGCACGCGGGCTGTTTCTCGATGGCCTTCTCGATGATCCTCGGCCTGGGCGGCTTCCCGCCGGAAAAGATCGAGACGACGGCCACCGTCACGCTCGAAAAAGTCGGCGACGGCTTCGAGGTCACCGGGAGCCACCTCGACGTGGTTGCGGTGGTTCCCGGCGCGAGCCCCGAGGCGTTCGAAGAGGCGGCCGCGGCGGCGAAGGCCGGCTGCCCGATCTCGAAGCTGCTCAAGGCCGGGATCACGATGGACGCGAAGCTCGGCTGACGTTTTTTTTCCGGGAGCGCGGGCGTTCCGCCGCGCTTTTCGAATCACGCCTCGAGGGCGAGCCCGCCTTCGCGCGCCGCGGCCTCGAGCCTCGCGAGGAACGCGCGGCCGTCCGGCGTTTTCCGCAGCCGCCGGACGAGGAAACGATTCAACCGCCCCTTCCGCAGCACGCCCGCGAAAAACATCGGATACGGCCCGTCGCAATACACGTCGTCGAAGCCGACCCACTCCGCGAACCGCCCCGCGGGCCCCGGCTGCGGCAGATGCGGCACGATCGCCATCAGGCGATGGTAGAGCCACCGCTCCGCCCGCCCGCGCAGGCGGGCCGCCGCCGATGGGGGGTGCGTCGACAGCCGAGACGCCGCGATCTGGTAGCAAGCCCGCTTCCACTCCGGCGGCAAGTCCGCGTCGAGCTTGTCGCACGTCTTTTCGAAATGCCACGACGACCCGTTCCGCCCGGGCGTCCGCAGCGTGAGCTCGCACCCGCGCTCGATCACGTCCAACCGCCAGAGGGCCGGGTGGAGGTGAAATCGCGGAGCATGGGCCGACACCAGGTGCATCACGCCGTGGCGATCCGGCCCCAGCACCGGATCGCGCCCGGCGTGCCGGCGATTGTCCCAGCCCATCAGGCCGATGTAGGCCGCGTCCCATGCCGTCATCGCGTCGGGCAGCGTGCGGTGCAGGTGCCCGACATGGCATGGGGCCAGGGGCGCCGCGTCCTCGGTGAGAAGGTAGGCGCGCCGGAATCCCGCCGCGCGGGCCTGCCGCACTCCATCGAGCACCATCGAGCACCAGTTCCGCGGCGCGGCGGGATCCGCCCGCGGAAAGCACGGCCATTGCCCCGCTTCCGCCGAAGTGAGCCCCACGAGAAAAAGCGGCGGATGCCCCGGCCAATATCGTTCCAGCGACGCGATCATCACCGGAATCAGCCATGCGTAATCCCGCCAAACCGGAACCAGCAGGCAAAGGTCGGGGGGCGCGGGCGGAGGGGGATCGGTCATCGACGGCAAGGTGGCCACCATGCCGCGAAATGCCCCCGCTGTCTCCCCGGAAGAGCGGCGGCCCTGGGGAACCACCCGCCGCCCTTACGCCGCGGTGCGTCACCCCGCGCCGGTCGGCTTCGCGGTTGTTCTCGTCACCTCGTTCTCCAGCCACCCCGCCACGTAGTCCGCGACCGTCTCCCAGCCCGGCTCGCCGCAAATAAAATGTCCGTGACCCGCGAACTCCCGCATCGCCGCCACGCCCGTCCCCTCCCCGTAGGATTCGAAATTCTTCACCACCAGCCCCGGCGGAATGATGCGATCCTCCGACGCGGCCAGGAAAAGCAACGGCTCGTGCGTCCGTTTCAGATCCACGTGCCCCGCCTCCCCCAATGCCGTGCGCAGCACGTTCCGGCTCTCGTGCACCGCCGTCTCCTCCCACGCCGCCCGGCTCTCGCTCTCCCCCATCACGTTGGCGAACACCTCGTGGAACTGCTCTGGCGTCATCTCCTGGGGATCGTCCCCCTTCAGCGGATTCATGATCGTCGTGCTGTTCTTCAGGAAGTCCCAGTCGAAGGACAGCATCCCATTCGGAGCCACCGGGCAGATCGCCACCACCGCCGCCGCCCGGCCCTCGTTTGCCAGCACCTGCGCGATGAGGCCGCCCAGCGAATGTCCGATCAGGATGGGCGGCTCCGGCAGCGTCGCGACAAACTCCGCCAGCGCCCCGTTGAGATCCTTCAGCACCAGATCACCCGTCCCCGCCGGCACGTTCGCCCGTAGCTCCCCCGGCTCCCCCTCGTGCAGTGGCCAGGCCGGCGCATGGCACCGGTAGCCGCGGGCTTCGAAATAAGCGACCCACTTCGCCCAGCTCTTCGGATTTTGGAACATGCCATGAATAAAAACGATGTCGCTCATGCCCCGGAATCGAGCCGCGGCCCGCGCGCGGTTCCCCTGAGTCCCCCGTCGGACCCGCCCGGCGCGACGCGAGTGGCTCCTCGGCTTCCGCGGCGGTGCTCGAATTCAGGCGAAACAGGGCGAGCTCCCCGGGCGATCCTGAAAATGACTTGCGGGTTGCTTCTTTTGGGATTACGCCGGGTGCGGTTTTGTCCCGATGAAGCATCGACTCTTCTTTCCATTCGTCCTGGCGTGGGCCGTGGTTTTCGTCTGCCAGGCGGGCGAGGGGCGCGCGGCCTTCTCGCTTCAGGAGGGCGACTATTATACGTCGAACTACGGTTCCCGATCGATCGGGCAGTTCTCGCCGACCGGGGTTCCGAAGGGCTCCCTGGGCATCTCGAGCTCGAATGCCGACAACGTGCGGGGCCTCGTTTTCCTCCGGGGAGCCCTGTATGCCGTCGCGGCGAAGGGCAATGGGTTCGACGTCCTGCGCATCGACGCCGATCTGAGCGTGCAGGTGCTCTATCGCAATACCACCGGCTACGTTTCCGGGAATATCTCCTACGGAAAACTGGCGACGAACGGCCGCTCGCTTTTCATCGGCACGGGGTCCGGGCTCTTCCGGTTCGATCTCGCCACTTCCAGCGCTTCCACGATATCCCCGGGGAAACAGGCGTTCGACGTCGTCGTCCTGCCGTCGGGAAATCTGGTGGTGGCCACCTCCTACACGATCGAGGAAATGACGGTGGCCGGCACGGTCGTGCGCCGGTTATCGGTGGTCGGCCAGCCGCTGGTGGATATCCGCGGGCTGGAATACGACGCCGCGACGAACAGCCTCTACGTGACGCACCTTTTCGGGCCGAGCATGTTGCGGATCGATTACGCCACGGGCGTCGTCGAAAAATCGACGACCCACTCGTATGCCGACGACCTGTTTCTCACCGGCGATGGCAAGCTGCTCGTCGGCAGCCGGACTTCCCCCCCGTGGGTGGAGGACCGGGATTTTGGCTTCGTCGCCGCCCTCGGCGCGGAAGACCAGATGTTCGTCACGGAGTTCACGCCGCGGTCGCCGCGGACGGACAAGATCACGTTTTCGTTCACGCAGCGGGTGAAGGATGTCACGACGCCGGTCCCTGATCCGGAGGTGCTCGTGGGGGACGTCATCGTGGGGCGCTACACCTTCGATCCGTTCGCCCCGGGCAAGCCGTCCGTCGGCTCCACCACGAACATCTCGGTCGTTTACCCCGGCGCGGTGACCTCGTGGGAGGTGACGTTCGTCCGTCTGGGGATCACCGTGCACGGAGGAACGGGCGATTTTTACGTCGGTAACGACACGGCTTTTGCGCTGTCGGACAACTATTTGGCGGTGTTGTTACCCGACGGGGCGCCTCCCTTGCGCTTTCCCTCCGGACGGGACCTGCGGAACATCAACGTGCAACTCGTGGACATCGAAGGCGAAGGAACCGGCGGCGCTGATCGGCCCGCGGACATGCTCACCGACACGAGTCTTCCGCTGCTCCCGCCGTCGTTCGATCTCGTGATCCCGGCCCGTCGCGACGGCGCCGGGTCCTTCAAAAATGGGGATCAGTTCCAGACCAGACTGCTCGATCTGAGGCTGGTGCCGACGCCGATCGACGGATTCGCGTTCCAAGGCCTGGGGGATCTTCCGGGCGGAGCGGTCTCGAGCGATGCTTACGGGATCAGCGCGGACGGTTCCGTGGTGGTCGGAGAAAGCCAGGGGGCCAACGGACGGGAAGCCTTCCGCTGGACGGCGGAGCGCGGCCTCGAGGGGCTCGGCGATTTATCGGGGGGAGACTTCGACAGCGTCGCCCGGGCGGTCTCCGCGGATGGCGACGTCGTCGTGGGCGCCGGGCGCAGCGCGAATGGCGTGGAGGCGTTTCGTTGGACCAAAGCCGGCATGGTGGGACTGGGGCGCCTGCCCGGCGGGAGCAGCTTCGACAGCGGGGCATGGGGGATTTCCGGCGACGGGTCGGTCGTGACCGGGCAAAGCGCCGGAGACAATCGTCAGGCGTTTCGGTGGACGGAGGCGGGAGGGATGGTGTCGCTCGGGAATCTCGCCGGCCGGAACGGCACGAGCTACGGCATGGCGGCTTCGTTCGATGGAGGGGTGATCGTCGGCGGGAGCTCCAGCCCGGGGTCTCCGTCGGATGAGCCTTTCCGATGGACGGAGGCAGGAATGGCGGGCCTGGGGGTCATCCCGGGGGAACATTCCGCGCACGCCCGGGGGGTCTCGTATGATGGGTCCGTGGTGACCGGAGGCGGCCTCACGCACGCGTTTCGAGGGACGTCGGCCGGGATCCAGGATCTGGGCGATCTGGATGGCGGCGGAGACCTTAGCATCGGCTATGCGGTCTCCGGGGGCGGCCGCGTGATCGTGGGCTACGGGAATTCCGCCCGCGGGCAGGATGCCTTCCGATGGACGGCGGACCAGGGCATGGAGTCGATCGTCGACCTCCTGGCGGCGGGTGGCGTGGACCTCACGGGATGGCAGCTTTTCGAGGCGACGGCGGTGAGCGCCGACGGGCGGGTCATGGCGGGAACGGGATCGCACAACGGCGTGCCGGAGGCGTGGGTCGCAAGGATTCCCCTCGCCGATCAAACGCCGGTGACGCCCAGTCCCACGCCTACTCCATCACCTACGCCCACTCCCGCTCCCACTCCCACGCCCACTCCATCACCCACCCCGACACTCCCTCCGACCCCAATCCCGTCGCCGACACCCCGGCCGACACCCGACCATGGCGATCGGATTCCTCCCGAGGTTCGGATCGCCGGTTCGCGCCGCGAGACAACCTTTCTGTCATTCGCCATTCTGAGCGGAACCGCGAGCGACCGGCATGGGATTCGAGCGGTGGAATCCTCGCTGAACGGAGCTCCTTTCCGTCGCTGTGGCGGCGCCGGAGAGCATTGGTATCAGCTTCTGGACCTCCGGGTTGGCAATAACGTCATTCGAGTGCGGGCGATCGATCTTGCCGGAAACGAGTCCCGGACGAAAACCGTCGTTCGGATTCGCAAGTAAAATGCCGCGGACGCCGCCGGAAAGCCGCCCGGGTCGAAACCAGCTGCGCGGAGAACGATGCCATCCGGGAAGGAAGGAAACCACGGATGGCACGGATGGCACGGATTTTTGGAAGAGCGGGCCGCGAATTCCATCCGTGATATCCGTGATATCCGTGGTTCCGTCTTTCCTGACCAGCCACCGGAAAGGACGAAGATGAATCCCGCGGTCGACTGGTATTTCAAGAAATCCGCGTGGCCGGAGGAGATGGCCCGGCTGAGGACGATCCTGCTCGATGGCCCGCTCAGCGAGGAGTTGAAATGGGGCAAGCCCTGCTACACGTTCCACGAACGCAACGTCGTGATTCTCCAAGGCTTCAAGGCGTCGTGCGCGATGTTGTTCGCCAAGGGAGCGTTGCTCGCGGATCCGAACGGCTTGCTGGAAAAGCCGGGCGAGAACACGCAGGGTGCGCGGCGGATTCCGTTCACCAGCGTGCGGGAGATCGTCGAGATGGAGCCCGTCCTGAGGGCTTACCTCGCGGAGGCCATCGAGGTGGAAAAATCCGGTCGGGAAGTGACCTACAAAAAGCCGTCGGAGATCGCCATCCCCGAGGAACTGCGGAAAAAAATGGACGAAGACGCGGATTTCGAGACGGCTTTCCTCGCGCTCACGCCGGGACGACAGCGTGGATACATCCTGCATTTTTCCGCGGCGAAACAATCGCGGACCCGGGACTCGCGCATCGAAAAATGCCGGCCGAAGATCCTCGACGGGGAGGGATTGAATGATCGGTGAGATTTCAATCCCGGAAGGTCCCTCGAAAAAAAATTGATATGAAAAGCACTGGAACGGAAAAGGAATTGCCACCTGGTCGCCGCGCGGAACTGCTCGGGGCGCTGAAAGCCCGATTCGAGAAGAACCGGCGTCGCCACGAAGGGATCGAGTGGGCCGACGTCGCCGCCCGGCTGGAGGCGAAGGCGGAAAAATTGTGGTCCGTCGAAGCGATGGAGAAAAGCGGCGGAGAACCAGACGTCGTCGGTCGGGACGAGAAGACGGGGGAATATCTCTTCTTCGATTGTTCCGCGGAGACTCCCCCGGGACGCGTGAGCCTTTGTTACGACCGGGCGGGGCTGGAGTCGAGGAAGGAGCACAAGCCGGCCAACAACGCGGTGGACATGGCCGCGGCGATGGATGTCGCGCTCTTGACGGAAGAACAATATCGGCAGCTGCAGAGACTCGGCGAGTTCGACCGGAAGACGTCGAGCTGGGTGGAGACGCCGGTGGAGGTGCGGAAACTTGGCGGCGCGCTTTTTTGCGACCGACGATACGGCCGGGTCTTCGTGTATCACAACGGCGCGCAATCCTACTACGCGGCGCGGGGATTCAGGGGCTCGTCGAGAGTGTAGCCACGGCGCTCTGTCGCCGTGTGGGGGAGGCGTGTTTGCGGGAGAACGTTTCACCCTGGCTTCGCGCCCCGACGGAGCGGGGCGGCGACAAGGGTGTCGGTGTAGCCACGGCGCTCTGTCGCCGTGCAGGGGAAGCGCGTTTGCGGGAGAACGTTCTACCCTGGCTTCGCGCCCCGACGGAGCGGGGCGGCTACAAGGGCGGCGTCGGTGTCGCCACGGCGCTCTGTCGCCGTGCGGGGGAGGCGCGTTTGCGGGGGAACGCTCTACCCTGGCTTCGCGCCCCGACAGAGCGGGGCGGCTAAAAGGGCGGCGTCGGTGTAGCCACGGCGCTCTGTCGCCGTGCGGGGGAGGCGCGTTTGCGGGAGAACGTTTCACCCTTGCTTCGCGCCCCGCCGGACCAGCCGTTTCTTGTCTCCGCAAACCGCGTGACGGAAAGTTCACGGATCCTCGCTCAGCCCGCAATGGCGCCGTCCCAGTCCTTCCAGACGGGATCGAGGCCGAGACGGGCGAGGTTCGCGGCGACTTCGGCGGCGGTGCGTTCGTCGGAGATGGAGAATTGCCCCGTCGCGCCGGTGGCGGGTCCCTCGCACGCGACGGCGCGGCCCTTGACCGTGAGGTGCAGGTTTTCCGTGCCCTGGCCCGTGTAGCCACCCGGCTCGGTGTGGCTGCCGGCGCTCATCATGGTGACCCCGATGCGGGCGGTCACGTCGCGGAGGGCGGCGGGTTCGCGGGTGCTCATCACGATGCCGACGGGAGGAAAGGCAAGCCGCAGGGCGCAGATGAGTTGAAGCAGGTCGCGATCGGCCAAGGGATGGCGGGGCGCGAAGTCGCCAGCCGCGGGCTTCAGGCGAGGGAGGCTGACGGTGAGTTGCGCCTTCCAGCATTTTTTGAGCAGGCACTCGACGTGGGCGGCGAGGGCGACGGCCTCGTCGCGCCAGTCCCAAAGCCCAAACAGCGCCCCGACGCCCAGGCGGCGGAACCCCGCCTCATAAGCGCGCTCGGGGCAGTCCAGGCGCCAGTCGAAATGCTTCTTCGGCCCATGGACGTGCATCTCCGCGTAGGTGGCACGGTGATAGGTCTCCTGGTAGACGACGAGCCCCTCGGCGCCGGCGGCGACGAGCGGAAGATAGTCCGGCGTCTCCATGGGCGCGACCTCGAGCGAGACGCCGGGGATGATTTTTGCCAGCTCGCGGATGCAGCGCTCGAGGTAGCCGTTCGAGACGAATTTCGGGTGCTCGCCCGCGACGAGGAGGATGTTGCGGAAGCCTTCCGCGGCGAGGTGACGCGCCTCGGTTAGCATCTGGTCGACTTCGAGCGTGACGCGCAGGATGGCGTTCTCGCGCGAGAAGCCGCAGTAGGAGCAGGAGTTGATGCATTCGTTCGAGAGGTAGAGCGGCGCGAAGAGGCGCATCGTGCGGCCGAAGAACCGGCGCGTGACCGCGGCGGATTCGGCCGCCATTCGCTCCAGCCCGGCATCGGAAATCGGCTCGAGCCGCGCGCGAAACTTCGCGGCGAACGGCGAGCGCAGGCTGGCCTCGAACTGGGACGAAAACGGCATGAATGAACGTAGACAGAATTCACAGAATTTTCAGAATTAACTGCGGGCAAGGAATTCATCATTCCGTTCATTTCGGAAATTCTGTCTAAGCTCACCCTCGTGTTCGAAAAATCCCTCTTCGCGCGAAGGCTCACCGGCGGCAGCGGCATCGAGACGCTCATGGACGATCTCGGTCACGCCCTCGCCGAGGGCGGCGCGGGCATGCGCATGCTCGGGGGCGGCAATCCGGCGCTCATCCCGGCGGTCTCGGCCGCCTGGCGCGAGCGCATGGGCGAGCTGATCGCCGGAGGAGAGCGCTTCGACCGCATGCTGGCGGTCTACGATCCGCCGAAGGGCAACGCCCGTTTCGCGCTGGCGCTCGCGGGGTTTCTTCAGCGCGAATACGGCTGGGACATCGGGGCGGAACACATCGGCATCACCGGCGGAGGACAGGCGGCGTTTTTTTACCTGTTCAACCTGCTCGCCGGCGAGTTCGCGGGCGGGCGTCGCAAAAAGATCCTCCTCCCGGTCGTGCCGGAATACATCGGCTACGCGAACCAGGGGCTCGGCCCGGATTTTTTTCGCGGGGCGATGCCCGAGATCGCTCACGTCGGCCCGCACGCCTTCAAATATCGCGTGGACTTCGGCGCGCTGGAGGTCGGCGGCGACATCGGCGCGATCTGCGCCTCCCGGCCGACGAACCCCTCCGGCAACGTGCTCACCGACGCCGAGGTGGCGCACCTGGAGGCGCTGGCGCGCGACGCCGGCGTGCCGCTGATCCTCGACAACGCCTACGGCGAGCCGTTTCCGGGCATCGTTTTCACGAAGATCCGGCCGGTCTGGAACGAGCGCATCATCCTTACGCTCAGCCTGTCGAAGCTCGGGCTGCCCGGCACGCGCACGGGCGTGATCGTCGCGCATCCGGACATCATCCGCGCCGTGACTTCGATGAACACGATCGTCGGCCTCGCGAATGGCACCGTCGGCCAGGCCCTGGTCACGCCGCTGCTCGAGTCGGGCGCGATCCGCGACCTGGTGGGCGCGCACATCCGGCCCTTCTACGAGCGCAAGGCGGCGAACGCCCGGCGCTGGATCGCGGAATATTTCGACGACGCGCTCGATTACCACGTCCACGCGAGCGAAGGCGCGCTGTTCCTCTGGCTGTGGTTGCGAGCCTTGCCGATCCCCGCGCAGGCGCTCTACGAGCGGCTCAAGGCGCGCGGCGTGCTCGTGGTGCCAGGCCATCATTTCGCGATCGGTTCGGCCGAGGCGGAGCGCCACGCGAGCGAATGCATCCGCGTGAGCTTCGCGATGGAGGACGCAGTCGTGGAGGAAGGGATTGCGATCCTCGCGGACGAAGTGGCGCGGGTCTACGCGGGCGGGGGTTGAGATCTCCGCCTTCCGGCGGGATTGCCGGTCCGAACGACCCCGTTACCGCCGAGTCGTCCCGCCGTCTTCCGGCCGAATCGACGGTCGTCGCCGTGCTGCCGGCGATCCGTTTTCGCATTTGCTGAACGACACGCGGCAGGCGCTGATTCCTTCGATCTATCCGATGCTGAAGGCTTCGTTCGGGCTCAGCTTCGCGCGACTGGGCTTCATCACCTTTGCGTTTCCATGCGGAAAAGCCGAGAGACCGTCCGCGCATTTCCGACAACTGACAATTCAAGCGTTGGCCGCGGAGGAATGGAGAACGGGAGATTTCGGATGCCGCTCGTCGGAGGAGAGCCAGGCGGAATCGACATTCGGATGACGCGGGCGGACATTTTGCCGGGGCGGCGGTCACCCTCCCGCGCTCCCGGGGCGCGTTTGTTCTTCCGCTCACGCACGCGCCGGTTCGCGCCGGCTTTCTTTCCGCGCCTCGGCGAAAGATCGAAGCCCTTCGTTGGAGGAATGCGTCCGGGCACATGTTTCGTTGTCGCCACGGCGCTCCGTCGCCGTGCGGCGCGAGGTCACGCGCCCCCCGGCGCCCCGACGGAGCGGGGCGGCTACAGGGAGGCCGGGTCCCTTGTCTATGCTCGTCGATGCGGATTGGTGGCCCAGGCGGCGATTGCGTCGAGGTCGCGTGCCGTGATCGGTTTTTCCGGACGAGGCGGAAGGTCCAACCGCTGCGTCCGAAGTTCTCCGCCCTGCCAGATGGTGGCGGCGGCGGAATAAGGGCCGACCTTCCGCGGATCGCTCCACGTATGAATCGATAGCAGGCGCGCGCCCACGGCGGCGGCGAGGTGCATCGGGCCGCTGTCCACGCTGATGACGGCCGCGGCCCGGCGCAGAAGATGAATGAGCTGGCCGAGCGTGGTGCGGTTCGTGAGATCGCGGGCGTTCGCGGGGAGGCCGGCGGGCGCGGCCCCGAAACCCGCGAGGACGACGGGCACGGGAGCGAGGCGCTCGATCAGACCCAGAATGTCCGATGGGGCGAGGGACTTCCCCGCGCCGCGGGCGAAGGGGTGCAGGAGAACGAAATCTTCCGGCGAATCGATGGGCTCACCCGCTCCGAGCGGGAACTCGGGACGGGCGGGAATTTCCAGGCCCAACAGCGGGAGCACGGCGAGGTAGCGGTCCACGGCGTGCTGGTGCGGGCGCACCGGGGCGGCGGCCGCGTAGAAGGAGGGGGCGCCCTCGCGGGCGTCGGCGAGGCCGATGATTTTTTCCGGGCGCGCGGCGGCGGCGATGATGCCGCTGCGCAGCAGGCCCTGGAGGTCGATGGCGAGGGCGGGCCGGCGAGGACGCAGGGCGGCGAGCCACCGGGCGGCGCGCAGCAGACCGGCGGGGCCGCGGTAACGCTCGCGGGCGAAGGGGATGCGCTCGGCGATGGCGGGGTTGCCGGCGAGAACGGCGTCCCAGCGCGGGTCGACGACCCAGGAAAGACGCGACTCGGGCCACGCGCGGTGCAGGGCGGCGGCGACGGGCAGGGCGTGGACGACGTCGCCGAGCGAGCCGGGCTTGATGAGGAGAATCGTGGCCGGGTTCACGCGCGGCAGCGTGGCTCTAGCGACCGACCGCCAGGCGCTCGGCGAGTTTCTCGGGTAGCCCGGCCCGAAGGATGGCGGCCTGCGCGCCGGCGAGGTCGTATTCCACGCGGCGGAGTTCGATTTCGTTGCTGTTCGTGTCGTAGATGCAGTAGGCCGCGCGCCAGTCGCCATCGCGGGGCTGGCCGACGCTGCCGACGTTGACGAGATATTTTTTCCCGGCCTGGAGCCCGAGGATGTCGAGGGGAAGGGAGCGCACGCTGCCGTCGCGGACGTAGGCTTTCGGCGAGTGGGTGTGGCCGATGAAGCAGAGCGTGGTGTGCTGGTAGCTGAAGCTGGTCGCGGCGTCGAGCTGGTTGAAGACGTAGGCCCACTTGTGCGGGGTGTCGAGGGTGGCGTGGACGATGGTGAAGTCGCGGACCTGCCGCTGGAGGCGCAGCTCGCGCAGCCAGCTTTTTTCGTCGTCGTCGAGCTGGGCGCGGGTCCATTGGATGGCCTCCTCGGCGAGGGCGTTGAAGCCCTCGTGGTCGGTGATCATGGAGGCCTGCTCGTCGTGGTTGCCCTTCACGGTGGGGCACTCGAGCTCGCGGACGAGAGCGAGGCATTCGCGCGGGTAGGCGTTGTATCCGACGATGTCGCCCATGCAGACGTAATGCGTGCAGAGCTGGGTGCGCATGTCGGAGAGCGCGGCCTCGAGGGCGTGAAGGTTGGCGTGAATGTCGCCGAAGATCGCGAAGCGCATGGAAGGTTACCGGCCTCCTTTTATGCGCTGATCGGCGGGGACGCCAAGTTTCTCTTCGAGGCGCTTGAGATCATCGATGAGGCGGAGCCTCCGCTGCTCGACCCCTTCGGCGTAGAGCGACTTCATCAGATCGTAGGCTTCGCGCTCGCGACCGGGGATCTGGGCGATCTCGTAGGCGGCCATGCGGCGGTAATACGGCCGGGCGTCGGCCTTGCCGGCAGCCGTGAGGAAGGCCTGGGCGGCGGCGGCATGGTCCTGGAACTTGTCGCGCTCGAGGATGGCAAATTTTTGCCAGAGCTCGCCGCTGTCGGGGTTCGAGCGCAGGCCCTCCTCGTAGAACTTCCGGCCGAGCTCGAAGTATTTCCGCTGCTCGCGCTGGCGCAGGACCTCGCTGGGCTGGCGTTTGTCCTCGAGCGCGGCGACCGAGGCGTTCCACGCCATCTGCCACGCGGACATGTCCCAGTAGAGAATGGATTTCGGCTGAAGGGTGGTGACCGTTTGAAAAAGTCCGGCCATGCGTCCCCACTCGACCTTTTCCCAGGCGGCGTGCGCCTGGATCCACAGCACGGCGGCGACGAGGGAGCGAAATCCGCTGAGCGCGGCGACGAATCCCATCTGCCCGACCTGCTGGCGGAGCGGAAGGTCGAGCTCGGTGCCGTGGAAGCCGCCCGCGGCCTGGGCGTTCGCGAGGTGGATTTCCAGGGGCAGGCGCGCGCCGCCGAAGAGCAGCAAGGCGGCGATGGCGATGGCGGCCCGCTTCATGGCATCACAGCTCGCGATTCGAGAAGAAGAAGCAGGCGAGGAGGTAATAGACGGCGACGTAGAGCGCCCCGAGGGCGGCGGTCTGCGCGAACAGCGCGAAGTGGATCGGGTTGCCGGCGACGACGTCGTCGGTGAGGCTGAAGGCCTGGAGGTCGGGGAAGAGCAGGGCGACGAGGGCGACGGCGGGCCGGGTCCACCATTGGAGGTCGACGCCTTCGAGCCAATATTCGCGCGCGGTCGATTGCAGGTGGCCGATGAAATAGATCGCGATGGTGATCATCATCGTAAAGATCGCCGAGGTGGCGAAGGTGCTGATCATGAGCGTGAGGGCGGCGAGCAGGGCGGCCTTCACGAAAATGATGGCGATGCCGGGGGCGAGGTTCGCGTTGAAGGTGACGGCCTTGATCGAGGCGACGCCGCTGGCGAGGTCGTCGCCCTTCGCGTCGCCGCGGACATCGGCGAGAGCGCCTTGTTCGCGCAGCCAGAGGACGAGCAGGAAGAGGCCCGTCATGACGACGATGGAGAGCGCGAGCAGGAAGAGGATGCCGAACAGCTTGCCGGCGAGGTATTCGTAGCGCGGCACGGGCTTGGCCAGGATCGTGAAGGTCGTGCGGTCCTCGAGGTCCTTCGGCAGCAGCATCGCGGTCGCGAGGATCGCGATGAGCGAGGTGAAGATGGACATCGAGCCGAGGGAGACGTCCTTGAGCAATTGAAACTGTTCCTCGGTCTTCAGGTCGGCGCTGAAAAAGGAGCTGCCGATCATGACGAGCGCGAAGATGAGCAGGAAATAGAAGATCTTCAGCCGGGAGAGCTCGGTGAAGGTGTTCACCGCCATGGCGAGGATGCGGCCGGGCGAGAAGAAGGGTGCGGACGAGCTCATGCGGCGGGACGCGGACGGGCGGGGAAGCGGGTTCCGAAGTCCGCGCCGCGGGCGGCGGCGAGCACCCCGCCGTCGCGGCGGCCGTCGCCGATCACCGTCTCGACGCCGCCGTTGAGCGCGACGCGGACGGCGTTGAGTTTCGCGGCCATGCCGCCGACGGAGTTCGCGCCTTTTTCCGGGAGGACGAGGGCGAAGGCGGCGTCGATCTCGTGGATGACCGGGACGCGGCGGAGGTCGGCGTCGAGCACGCCGTCGGCGCTGGTGAGGATGACGAGCAGGTCGGCCTCGACGAGGCGCGCGACCTCGGCGGAGAGGCGGTCGTTGTCGCCGAAGTTCAATTCCTCGACCGCGACGGTGTCGTTCTCGTTGAAGATGGGCAGCACGACCTTCGCCTCGAGCAGGCGCTCGAGGGTGTTGCGGACGTTTCGCCGGCGCTTGCGGCTGTCGATGTCGTCGTGGGTGAGCAGGAGCTGCGCGGCGTGGAGCCCATGCGGGCCCAGATTGCGCTCGAACTCCCGCACGAGCTGCGGCTGGCCGACGGAGGCGCAGGCCTGCTTGCCGGGAAGGTCGGTGGGGCGCTCCGCGAGGCCGAGAAGGCCGACGCCGGCGGTGACGGCGCCGCTGCTGACGACGATGACGGAGTGCCCGCCCGCGACCAGCGCGGCGAACTCGGCGCAGAGGCGGCGGAATTGCGCGACGTCGAGCGAGCGGCCGCCGGGCTCGGCGAGGATGCCAGTGCCGAGTTTGATGACGATGCGCTTCATGCGGGGACGAGGAAAAGTTTGAGGAATCCGGCTTCGACCGCAAGGGCTTCTTGAATATTCCGGTCGAGCGCGGAGGCGGTCTCCTCGAGCGCGTCGATGCGGCGCAGGACGGATTTTGGATTCATGACGGAGGCCTGCGCGCGAACGGCCGGGCGGTCGAACGCCGCGACGCCGCCGTGCTGGACGCGGAGCAGGTCGGCGAACCAGCCGGAGAGGGTCTGCATGAGCTCGGCGCGGGTGCGCAGCGTGGCGGCCTCGGAAAGGGCCTTGAGCTGTTCCTCGCGCTCCTCGAGCCACTTGCCGTCCGTGCTTTGCCGGTAGTGCGCCTGGTCGCCCTTGAAGGATTCCGCGGCCTCGTCGCGAATGCGTTCCCGCTCGCGGCCGAGCACGTCGAGGAAGGTGCGGGCAAGGGAGAAGGCGGCGCGGGTGGGGGAGCCGGGATCGGCGACGAGGCGCTCGAGGGCGGCGAGGAGTTCCTCGGCGCCTTCGCCGGGGGGCCGGGCGATGCCGGCGCGAAGGGGCACGACGATGCAGCGCGAGAGGATCGTCTCCAGCAGGGCGTCGGGGGACGAGGACGTGAGGAAAACGTGCGAGCCGGCGGGTGGTTCCTCGAGGGTTTTCAGGAACGCGTTCGCGGCTTGCGGCTGGAGGCGGTCGGCCTCGCGGATGACGGCGACCTTGCGCGGGCCGGCGACCGGTTTCGAGCGCAGGGCCTGCTCGAGGCGGCGGATTTGCTCGACGAGGATGCGGCGGGATCTCGACTCCGGCTCGGCGTGGTGAAAGTCGGGGTGCCGGCGGGCGTCGTCCGTCGCCAGGATGCGCGCGGCGAGCCGGTCGATCAACGCGGCCTTGCCGCCGCCGCGCGGGCCGCAGAGCAGGTAGGCGTGGCCGAGGCGACCGGAGTCGTGGGCCGCGAGGAGCCGCTCAAGCGCCTGTTCCGGCGCGAACGCCATCGGGGACCTCCGGAAAAATGGCACGATGCGTCATGGGACCGAACACAATTTCAAATTGCGCGGGGATAATCCAAGCTGGATTTCGAATCCGGCCAGGAGGGCAGCCTTTGTTTCGACCGAACCGGGGGAGGAGGCTTTCTCGCCGGGCGATTGGCGCGCGGGCGGCCCGCTTTCGGGGGGAAGCGGGGCGGACGTGCCGGCGGATGCCGGGGTGCTCCCGATCTTCATTGACGACGCATCTGCTCGACGCGGCGGCGCTTGCGAAATGCCGCGCGGGACGGCCCGGTCGAACACCGCGGGGCGGGCGGCGGCCTTGAAGAGCGGGCCGGCGGGGGGGCGGGATGTGCTCGACGACGAGCGCGGGCCGCGGCCGGCGCGTGCACGGGGCGGACGATGCGCCGCCGCCGGGCGACGTGGAGCGGTGGCGGCGGATCCAGCGCCGGTCTCTCGACAACGCGCCGCCCGGCCGCCCGAAGGTGGTCTTCACGCCGCCCGTCGCCTTCAACCCGACGGAGGCGCGGACTTCTTTGCGGATGCGGCCGCGCGGAACATCGAGGATTTCCTCGCGGCGGATGACGTGCCATAACCGCGCGATGAAAGACCAATCGTGCTGGCTCGTGAAGTCGGAGCCGGAGGCTTATTCCTGGGACGCGTTCAAACGCGAGAAGGGAACCGCGTGGACGGGCGTGCGCAGCTTCCAGGCAAGGATCAATCTGCGGGCCATGGCGGTGGGCGACCCGGTGCTTTATTATCACAGCGGGGGAGAGAAGGCGGTGGTCGGACTCGCGAAGGTGCGCCGGGTGGCTTATCCCGACCCGACGGCGGAGGAGGGCGAGTGGGTGTGCGTGGACCTCGCGCCGGTGCGGGCCTTTGCCCGGGCGGTGACCCTGGCGGAAATCAAGGCGCGGAAATCGCTGCAGGAGATCGCGCTGGTGCGTCAATCCCGGCTGAGCGTGATGCCGCTGCCGCCGGAGAAATTCCGCGAGCTGGTGTCGATGGGCGACGCGAGCTGATCAGCGTTCCGGCGCGGGGGGGGCGGAGCTGTCGAGCGAAAGATTCGTCATGTCGGCCGGCGAGGGCACGCCGGACTCGGTCTCGGCCGGCCGGATCGTGAACTGCTGTTCCTTGCCGTCGCGGAGCACGGCCACGGTCGTGCTGGCGCCGCCGGTGAGATAGAACGAGGCGTCGAAAATATCTTCGGGCGCACGCACCGTGACCTCGCCGACCCGCAGCAGGAGGTCGCCCTTGCGCAAGCCGGCCTGGGCGGCGGATTCGCCGGGCTGGAGATCGGAAATGCGCGCGGTCGACGGCTGGCCGGGATCGTTGGAGGATTCGACGGAAATGCCGACGTAGCCGGGTTTCAATTTTCCGAAGTTCGCGAAGTCGGACCGCATTTTTTCGGCGGCGTTGATGGGGAGCAGGTAGCAGCCGGCGTTGCCGTCGACGGCGGCGACGACGATGCCGATCGCCTCGCCCTTGAGGTTCAGGGCCGGAGCGCCGCCGAGGCCGGGCTGGACCGGGAGATTCGCGCGCACGTGGGTGGTGTGGAAACGCAGGCCGAGGAATTCCTTGTCGAAGCCGGCCACGAGGCCAAAGCTGGGGCAGATCGGCCGGTCGGTCGGATAGCCGATGGCGATGAGGGGCGAGGAAATTTCGAGCTTCGACGAGTCGCCGATCGGGATGAACGGCGTCGAGGCGTCGATCTTGATGAGCGCGACGCCGGTGCGGGGATCGGCGATGAGAAAATGCGCGGGCATCATGCGCATGCCCTGGCAGACGGTGATGTCCTTGCCGTCGCCGAGGGCGTTGATCGTGGTGTAGATCGTGCCGGAGGGATCGGCGTAGAAACCGGTGCCCTCGATGCGGCCGTGCTGGTCCGTCGACTGGATCTTGACGACGGCGGAGCGATTGAAGGTGAAGATTTCCTTTACCCGCCCGGCGATGCTGTCGCCGAGGTCTTCTTCGGCGAAGGCGGCGGCCGCGCCGATCAAAAGGACGAGCCCGGCGATCGGCAGGCGCAGGGTCCGCAACGTGGCTCCCCGGTTAGAAGCTGAACTCGGCGTCATAGCTCACCGGCCGTTTGTCCAGGATGTAGCTTGGCGGAAGGGTCGTGGAGGTGGAGACCGGAGCGACGCCGCCCGTCGGGATCGACGGGGAGAAGGACATCGACGGCACGCTTTGCAGGGAGATCGAGGCGGTGGAGCCCGCGGGGGCCGCGCCCCCCTGGGATTTCAGGATGATGCCGGTGACGCCCACCGCGGCCACGAGGATGCTGGCGTAGGCCATGGCCGGCACGCGAAAGCCGTCGAGCCAGAGGTTGGCGCGTTCCCACGTGATCTGCCAGAGAGGGCGCTGGAGCATTTCCGCTCGCTGGCGCCGCTGGAAGTCGATGAGAAAATCGTCGAAGTAGTCCTCGGGCGGCTGCTCGTAACGCTTCAACCGGATCAGCTTTTGGATGTCGCTCAGTTCGCTCATGGTCGAAAATCAGGGTGCTCTAAACTCTTCGAGGTAATTTTGCAATTGGCGATGCGCGTAAAACAGCCGTGATCGCACGGTGCCCTCCGAGATCCCGAGGATCTTGGCGATCTCGGCGTGGGGCATTCCTTGGATATCGAACATGGTCACCACGGCTCTATGGTCGTGAGACAGCTTCTGCATGGCCTCGTTCAATTTTTTTTGAAGTTCCCCGAGGGTCGCCTCGCGCCGTGGATCGGTGGTGGCGGTGGCCTCGATGTAGTCGGGGTCGTTCTCGATGCGGGCGTCCACGTCGTCGAGGCTCGGGCCGCGTCGGCGGTTGCGCTTCTTGAGGAAGTTGATCGTCATGTTGGCGGCGATCGTGTGAATCCACGTGTAGAAGCTCGAGTCGCCGCGAAAGCCCTTGATGGAGCGAAAGGCCTTCAGGAAGACGTCCTGCAGGAGGTCGTTGGTCTCTTCGTGGTTCGAGGTCATGTGATAGACGAGCCCATAGACGCGCGGGCTGTAACGGCGGACGAGCACGTCGAACGCGCTGGCATCGCCGTCTTTCGTGCGGGCGACCAGTTCGCGGTCGGGGGTTTCCGGGGGCTCGTCCATTGAGAAAAGACCCGCTAGAGTAACAGACGGCGGGCGCGGAAGGAACCCCGGAACTCAGGAAATCAAGAGCCGGGGCAGCGCGCGGCCGAGGATTTCGATCAACGCGCCGGCCGCGTGGCGTCCGGTGTCGGTGACTTCGCCGTGGCTGAGCAGCTCGCCGCCGAGGCCGGCGGCCCAGTTCGTGAGGCAGGAAAAGGCCGCCACCTCGAGGCCGAGCGCGCGGGCCTGGATCGTCTCGAGCACGGTGGACATGCCGACGGCGTCCGCGCCGAGCGCGCGCAGCATGCGGACCTCGGCCGGCGTCTCGTATTGGGGGCCGAGCAGGCTGGCGTAGACGCCCTCGTGCAGCGGCACGCCGGCCTCGACCGCGGCCTGGCGGAAGGTTTCCCGGAGGCGGGCTCCGTAGGCTTCGGTGAGGTCGATGAAGTGCGCGCCGCCGAGCAGCGGAGTCGTGCCGGTGAGGTTGAGGTGGTCGGCGAGCATCATCCACTGGCCGGGGGGAAACGCGGGATTCAGGGTGCCGGCGGCGTTCGTGAGGAGGATCCGCCGCACGCCGAGGCGATGGAGCAGGCGGACGCCGGCCGTGACTTCGGAGGCGTTCCAGCCTTCGTAAAGGTGGACGCGGCCCCGGGCGAGCAGAAGCGGATGGCCGGCGAATCGGGCAAGCGCGAAGGCGCCGGCGTGGCCGGGAACCTTGGAAGCGGGAAGACCGGGGACGGCGTCGTAGGGGATCGTCGCCTCGACGGCGAGCGCGTCGGCGAAGGAGTTCAGGCCCGATCCGAGGACGATGGCCGTGCGCGCGCCGAAAGCCTCGAGCGCCTCCGGCAGGTCGGTGAACTCAGGACGGGATGACATTGGCCCTGTCCTTCCCAAAAAACGCCGCGGAGCGCAAGATCGTCCCTCAGGCCGGAGCGGAGAGGGCGTGCGCGATGTCGTCCGCGAGCGTTTCGACGTCTTCGGGCCGCGTCGCCCAGGAGGACATGAAGCGGCAGCCACCCGAGCCGATGAAGGTGTAGAATTTCCAGCCTTGTCCGCGGAGCGCGGCGATGGCGGGGGCGGGCAGGCGGGCGAAGACGCCGTTTGCCTGGCGGGGAAAGACGAATTCCACGCCGGGCGTGGCGCGGAGGCGTTCCTCGAGCCGGGCGGCCATCGCGTTCGCGTGGGCGGCGTGCCGGAGCCACGCGCCGCCGTCGAACAGGCCGATCCAGGGCGCGCTGAGGAAGCGCATCTTGGAGGCGAGCTGGCCGGCTTGCTTGCAGCGGTATTCGAACTCCGCCGCCAGCGCGCGGTCGAAAAAAATGACCGCCTCGCCGACCGCGAGGCCGTTCTTCGCGCCGCCCATGCACAGGACGTCCACGCCGGCCTGCCAGGTGATCTCCCGCGGCGCGACGCCCAGCGCGGCCGTGGCGTTCGCAAAGCGCGCGCCGTCCATGTGGACGCGAAGCCCGAGGGCGCGCGCGGTGTCGCCGAGGGCGCGCAGTTCGGCCGGCGAATAGAGCGTGCCGGCCTCGGTGGATTGCGTGAGGCTCACGACGCGGGGCTTCGGGAAGTGAATGTCCGTGCGGCGTCGGGCGGCCGCCTCGATGGCGTCGGGCGTGATCTTGCCGTCCGCGCCGGAGAGGAGCAGGAGCTTCGTGCCGTTGGAAAAAAACTCGGGCGCGCCGCATTCGTCCGTCTCCACGTGGGCGAGCTCGTGGCAGAGAATGCTGTGGTAGCTTTGGCAGCAGGACGCGAGGGCGAGGGAGTTCGCGGCGGTGCCGTTGAAGACGAAAAAGATTTCGCACTCCGTTTCGAAGGTCCGCCGCAGCAGGTCCGCGGCGCGGGCGGTCCAGGGGTCGTCGCCGTAGGAGGGCAGGAAATCCTGGTTGGCCGCCTGCAGCGCGTCCCAGGCCTCGGGGCAGATGCCGGAAACGTTGTCGCTGGCGAACTGCCAGCCGGGGATGGTTTTCATGCGAAGATTTCGGCGGTGGCGCGGATCGTCTGGGCGTGGAGGCGCGCGGTGTGCGTCGGTTCGCGGTTGTAGCCGCCTCCGTAGAGGGTGACGAGCGGGATTTTTCGGTCGTGGAAGAGCGTCGCGACGAAGCGATCGCGGTCGAGCAAATCGCGGGCGGAGAGCTGCATCTGGCCGAAGCGGTCGTTGCGGTGCGGGTCCGCGCCGGCGATCCAGAAGCCGATGTCGGGGGCGAAGGCGGCGACCGCGGGCGGGAGCGTGCGCGCGAGTTCGCGGCGGTAGGTTTGTCCCGCGACGAAGCGCTCGAGCGGCGCGTCGAGGGAGCCGGCGACCTTGCGGGAGGGGTAGTTCGCGCCGACGTGGACCGAGTAGGTGAAGACCCGGGAATCCTCGGCGAAGATCGCGTGCGTGCCGTTGCCCTGGTGCGCGTCGGTGTCGGCGACGAAGACGCGGAGCGCTGGGTAGTCCGCCTGCAAATCGCGCACGGCGATCGCGACATCGTTCAAGACGCAGAATCCCTCGCCGTGATCCGGAAAAGCGTGGTGCGTGCCGCCGGCGAGGTTCGCGGCCGCGCCGTCCTCGAGCGCGGCCCAGGCGGCGCGGCGCGTGCCTTCGACCTCGATCGCGCTGCGGCG
This sequence comes from uncultured Chthoniobacterales bacterium, assembly GCA_964247025.1. Lineage (GTDB taxonomy): Bacteria > Verrucomicrobiota > Verrucomicrobiia > Chthoniobacterales > JAATET01 > JAATET01. Next base: position 61,178 of record CAXTSM010000011.1, on the reverse strand, counting down.
ATACAGCGCCTCGCCGGGAGGCAGGCCGAGCTGGCTGGACTCCCGCGGGGTCAGCGCGCCGTCGCGCAGCCGGCGCAGGTAGTCCGACTCGTGAACGCGCGCGATGCGCGGATCGTCGCAGGGGCCGATCTCGACGATCTCGAGGGAGGCATTCCCTTGCAGGTGCGCGTGAGCCTCGGGAAATTTCCGCATCGGAAAGGGATGGCCCTCCGGCAGCGGGAAAAAATATTCCGGCGAGTAGAAGCAGCGCATGGCGCGGTCATTTGCCGGGCGGGTCGCTGACGAGGCGGGCGCCGCGGCCGTAGGTGACGTAGGCCCACGCCCATTGGAGGAAGACGAGCACGCGATTGCGGAACCCGATGAGAAAAAACAAATGGATGAGCGCCCAGGCGACCCAGGCCGCCCAGCCGCCGAAGCGCAGGCCGCGCAGGTCCGCGATGCCCGCGTGGCGGCCGATCGTGGCGAGGCTGCCCTTGTCCACATACCAGAAGGGCTCCGGCGCCTTGCCCGCGAGCTGGCGGAGAATGTTCCGCCCCGCGTGCCGGCCCATCTGCATCGCGGCGGGCGCGACGCCGGGGACGGGCTTCCCCTTCCGGTCCTTGATGAAGACCATGTCGCCGAGGGCCTGCACCTCGGGGTGGCCCGGGACGGTGAGATCCTGGCCGATGAGCGCGCGGCCGGCGCGGTCGGTCTCGCACCCGAGCTGCGCGGCGAGCGGCGAGGCGTTATTGCCGGCGGCCCAGATGATGGTGTGGGCGGCGAGCGGCTCGCCGTTCAACTCGACGAGGCGTTCGCCCAGGCCGGTTACGCGGGTGTCGAGCCGGACCTCGACGCCGAGCTTTTCTTGGAGCTGGCGGCGGGCGCTTTCGGAGAGTTTTTCCGTGAAGCTCGGGAGCACGCGCGGGCCGGCTTCGACGAGGAGCACGCGGGTTTGTTTCGGGTCGATGCGGCGAAAGTCGGACTTGAGCGACGTGTGGGCGAGCTCGGAGATCGCGCCGGCCATTTCGACGCCGGTCGGCCCCGCGCCGACGACGACGAAGGTCATCGCGCTGCGGCGGCGGGCCTCGTCCTCGTATTTCTCGGCCTGCTCGAAGGCCGTGAGCACGCGGCGGCGGATGTCCACGGCGTCGCGCAGGCTCTTGAGGCCGGGCGCGAATTTTTCCCATTCGTCGTTTCCGAAGTACGAGTGGCGCGCGCCGCCGGCGACGATGAGGTGGTCGTATTTGATGCGGCGGCCGGTGGTGACCACCTCGCGAGCGGCGACGTCGATCTCCTTGACGAGGGACATCGCGACGGCGGTGTTTTCCTGGTGGCGCAGGATGGAGCGGATCGGCTTTGCGATGTCCGCGGGCGAGAGCTGCGACGTCGCCACCTGGTAGAGCAGCGGCTGGAAGAGGTGGTGATTCGTGCGGTCCAGCAGCAGCACGCGGGCGGGCGCGTCGCGCAGCTCGAGGGCGGCGGACAAACCGCCGAACCCTCCCCCCACGATGACGACGAGAGGTTGACTTGCATTTTGGGGGCCGGCTGGTGATGTTGGCGCTTGATTCACGGAGTTTGTGAAATTTTTCACAAAGTGCCGGCCGGTCAAAGCGTATTTCGAAAACTTCGTCTCATTTTCCGACCCATGCCCACGACCTTCGAGCAACCCGACACGCTGGCGCGCAGCCTTCACGGACTCCAGACCGCGCAGGAGGGCGGCGAGTTGCTGGGGGAGACGCTCACGCTGAACATGGGGCCCTCGCACCCGTCGACGCACGGCGTGCTGCGCATCGTGCTGGAGCTCGACGGTGAGCTGATCACGAAGGCGGACGCCGACATCGGCTACCTGCATCGCGGCGATGAAAAGATCGCGGAAAACATGCAATACAACCAGTTCGTGCCCTATACGGACCGGCTGGATTACCTGGCTCCGCTCGCGAACAACGTCGCCTACGCGTTGGCGGTCGAGAAGCTGATGGGCTGGGAATTGCCCGCCCGCGGCAAGGCGATCCGCGTGATCTGCTGCGAGCTGGCGCGCATCTCGGCGCACCTGCTCGGGCTGGGCGCGTTCGCCATGGACGTGGGCGCGGTCACGATGTTCCTGTGGACGTTCACGGAGCGGGAGAAAATCTACAATTTGATCGAGATGCTCACGGGGGCGCGCTTCACGACGAGCTACACCCGGGTGGGCGGGCAGACGCGCGACCTGCCGCCGATGTTTCTCGCGGCGCTCAAGGAGTTCGTCGACAGTTTCCGCAAGGTGCATGTCGACCTCGACGCGATGCTCACCCGCAACCGCATTTTCATCGATCGCACGAAGGATGTGGGCATCATCACGAAGGAGGACGCGATCGCCTACGGCATCTCGGGACCGAACCTGCGCGGCAGCGGCATCGAGCACGACCTGCGGCGCAAGCATCCGTATCTCGACTACGAGAAATACGACTTCGAGATCCCCGTGGGGACGGTTGGGGATTGCTTCGACCGCTACCTCGTGCGCATGGAGGAGATGAAGCAAAGCTGCCGCATTCTCGAGCAGGTCGTCGACAAGCTGCCGGGCGGACCGATCAACGTGCACGATCCGAAGAGCACGCTTCCCGACAAGGTCGCGGTGCTCACGAAGATGGAGGAGCTCATCCATCATTTCATCGTGTCCACGGAGGGCGTCGAAGCGCCGGCCGGCGAGGTTTATTTCGGCGCGGAGAATCCGAAGGGCGAGCTCGGGTTTTACATCTACAGCCTGGGCGGCGGCGTGCCGTATCGCCTGAAGATCCGGGCGCCGTCGTTCGTGAACCTGAGCATCTGCCAGAAGATCATGCCCGGGCATTTCGTGAGCGACGTGGTCAGCATCCTTGGCTCGATCGATTTCGTGATGGGCGAGTGCGACCGGTAGGTCGGGAAGAGATCTGCCCGCAGATTACGCGGATCGAAGGCGGAGAGGCCGAGTCTCGGCGGGAACCCGCGGGTGAGATCTGCCGTTGCCTTTGCCCCGGGGGGATTCTATTTCGCGCGGGCGGCGAATTCCTCGGGGAACTTGGCGAGGAAGCTTTGCGTCGGCCACGCGCAGGCTTCGCCGAACGCGCAGACCGTGCGGCCGGCAATGTTGTCGGCGACGTTGACGAGCATCTTCGGGTCGGCGGCCGAGCCTTCGCCGGCGAGCATGCGGGTCGTCATCTTCGACATCCACAGGCTGCCTTCGCGGCAGGGCGTGCATTGGCCGCAGCTTTCGTGGGCGTAGAATTGATTCAGGTTGTTGAGCGCCCAGACCATGTCGCGGCTGTCGTCCATCACGATCACGCCGCCGCTGCCGACCATCGTGCCGACGGCCGCGAGGCTGGCGGCATCCATCAGGACGTCGAGCATGGGGACTTCCTTTTCCACCATCGCACCGTCGTCGGCCTTGACCTTGACCTTGTAGACCTCGTCGGCGCGCATGACCTTCGCCGAGCTGCCGCCGGGGATGACGGCCTTCAGTTTCCGGCCGGGCTTGAGGCCGCCGCAGACGTCGTTGATCAGCTCGCCGAGCGTCACCGCGCCGGCCGGCAATTCATAATAGCCGGGGCGCATCACGTCGCCGCTCACGCACATCGTGCGGGTGCCGCCGTCGCCGGGTGTGCCCATCTTCGCATATTCCTCGGGACCCAGGCGCAGGATGTGAACGACGTGGCAGAGCGTCTCGACATTGTTCACGATGGTCGGCGACATGTAGAGGCCAAGCACGGCGGGGAAATACGGCGGCTTGATCCGCGGGTAGGGGCGCTTGCCCTCGAGCGATTCGATGAGGCTGGTCTCCTCGCCGCAAATGTAGGCGGCCGCGCCTTGGTGAACGTAGATGTCGCAGTCGAAGCCCGACCCGCAGATGTTCTGGCCGACGAAGCCTTGGGCCTTCGCCTCCTTGATCGCCTCCCAGACGATTTTCGCGGCGTGGGGAAATTCGCAGCGGATGTAGATGTAGGCGAGCTTGACGTTCAGCGCCCAGGCGGCGATGAGCACGCCCTCGATGAGCTGGTGTGGGTCGTGGTGCAGGATGTAGCGATCCTTGAAGGTGCCGGGCTCGGATTCGTCGCCGTTCACGACGATGTAATGCGGCTTGCCGTCGTCGCGCTTGATGAAGCTCCACTTCACGCCGCAGGGAAAACCCGCACCGCCGCGGCCGCGCAGGTTGGCGGCCTTCACGGCGTCGACGATCTCGGCGGGCGCCAGGCCGAGCGCTTTTTTGAGCTGCTCGTAGCCGCCGTGGTTCACGTAGGTCTCGAGGTCGTTCGCCCAGCCGGGGCGGCTGATGTTCTCGAAGATGATGCGCCGTTCGCGGGGATGCGGCTGGGGAATGAGAGATACCATGGCGGGCAAAAACGGCGCTAGAGGCCGGCGTATTCCTTGACGATGGAGGCGACCTCCTCGGGGGTGACGTGCTCGTGAAGCTCGTCGTTGATCAGGCAAACGGGGGCCGTGCCGCAGCTGGCGAGGCATTCCACGAACTCGACGCTGAACCGGCCGTCCGGGCTCGTGGGCGGCGCGTGGCCGAAGCCGTGCGAATGGTCGTGCGGATCCACGCCGGTCGCCTCGCAGAATTTCTCGCGCAGCGGGTAGGCGCCCGCCATGGCGCAGGCCAGGGTGCGGCAGACGCGCACGATCGTTTTGCCGGCGGCCTCGCGGCGGAACCACGGGTAAAAGGTGACGAGCTCGTAGATGTTCACGGGCGTGAGCTCGAGCTTGGCGGCGATCCACTCGATGCCGGAGTCGTCCACGAAGCCGAAATGATTTTGCCAGAGATGGAGGAGCGGCAGCGAGGCGCTGCGCTTGAAAACGGGGTAATGGGTGATCCGTTCGTCGATTTCCGCCAGCAAGCCGGCGGGAATCTGGTCGGATTGGCGGGAAAGCGCTTCGGTCGTCATCGTCCGTCCCAAGAGATACGCCGGAAAACGCCCAGGCGTCCATGCCGATTTTATTCCCGGTCGAAGGGGCAAAAAACACGGGGTTCCAGGCCGTGCAAAATGCGAATGGAAAAGCGCTGTTTCATGCAAACTGCGGGAAAAGAGCCCGGTTCGGAAAATCGAGAAAACAGCCCAAGTCCCTATCAGGCAATCAGTTGAAAACATTTTCTCCTGGTGGCATGCCCGCTGCCACTGATTCGTCCAACAAATCCCCCATGAAAATTGCCTATTTGCTGATTGCCGGCTCTCTTTTTCTCATCGGCGCCTGCGTGAACGTCCGGCACGCGGATGAACCGGTCTCGACCCGCACGACCACGACTTCCGTGAACCCTCCGCTGGCCCCCGGCGTTTCGGTGACGACGGGGACCACCACCGCCTACTAAGTCCTTTTATGCTGCCCGAATCTCCAACCCGCCGCGCCGCCCTCGAGCTTCCCATCGCTGTCTTCCGCGATCGATTCGAATGTTCGCTTCGCGATCTGGATCGGCCCGGCTCGCCCGACGCGAACGGCCCGACATTGGCGTCGTGGGCCGGATCGGTGACAGCCTCGCTGACCGCCTGTTTTCTGTCATCGGGGCGCCAGCCGGCTTCGAGCCGGTCGTAGCCTCGGCGCCTGGCCGCCGGGCGGGGGCAAGGTCGTTTGCGCGGGGACGCCCCGACCGAACGGAGCGGCTCCGGCGATCACGGGGCGCTCGAAGGCGTCGGCCGGCTGGCCTGCGCCAGACCGAGCTGGAGGTCGACGACGATGCCGTCGAGGATTTCGGTTTCCTCGTGATTCAGGTTGCCGCGGGTTTTTTCCCGAAGCATTTCGAGCTGGCTGATCAGCATTCGCGCCACGTCGAGGTTCACCTCGCGACGGCCGGTCTGCGGATTGGGGAGGCGTCCGAGGAAGAGCGCGGCTTGTTGGGCCTGCATCATGATGAACTCGATGAATCGTTGAGTCATCTCTCCGTTGAACTGCGGGTTGCGTCGGATCTCGGCCACGGGAAGTCTTTCGGCGGGGCGGCTACTTTGGCGGGGCGACGATCACTTCGACGCTGCCCGGCTGGTTGAAATACTTGCCGGCCACGCGCCGGGTGTCGTCCAGCGTCACGGACGCGATCTCGGCCTTGCGCTTCTTGTAATGGTCGGCGCCAAGGCCGAAGAGCTCGTCGAGGGCGATCGCCTGGGCCATCGCGGAGTCGCTCTGGTCGCGGATCGCTTCCGCGCCGAGCAGTTTTTTCTGCGCGCGGGCAAGCTCCTCGGGCGTGAGGCCGCCGGTGGCGAGCTTGCCGATCTCGTCGCTGAATTCCCGGCGGACCTGGTCGACCTTCGAAGGGTCGGTGCCGAGGTAAAACACGAACGCGCCGGGCGTCGGGCCCATGAGCTGGGTCGTGCCGACGAAGTAGGCGAGGCCCATTTTTTCCCGGATGCGGTCGAAGAACCGCGAGCCGAGATCGCTGGAGGCGGTGTCGATGAGCTCAAGCGCGGGGCGGTCGGGGCTGAGCATGTCCGCCCCGGGGTAGCCGACCATGACGATGGCCTGGTTCTTCTGGCGGTCGGCGGAGGAGACTTCGTTCGTGGTGAGCCTGACCGGCGCGGCGGGGTTGGGCAGCGGTCCGTCGCCCGCGGGCAGCGAGGCAAAGGCTTTTTTCGCGAGGGCGAAGACCTCCTTCGCGTCGACGTCGCCGAAGACGGCGAGCACGCCGTTCTTTGCGGTGGCGAGCCGGGCGTGGAGGTCGCGGAGCTGCGCGGGAGCGAGCTTCGCGACGGCCTCGGGCGTGCCGCTGCCGCGCATGGCGTAGGGGTGGGCGCCGAACATTTTTTCCCGCAGCACGTTGCGGGCGACGGTCGTGGGTTCGTCGTCCTCGGCCTTGATGGAGGCAAGCTGCGAGGCCTGCTCGATCTTGACTTCGTTCTCCGGAAACGTCGGGTGCTCGAGCACGTCGGCGAGGAGGTCGAGGCCGAGCGGAAGGTCGGGTTTCATGACGCCGACGGAGACGCTGAAGCTGTTGTTGCCGGAGTCGCTGTCGATGGCGCCGCCGACGGACTCGATCTGCTCGGCGACCTGCTCGGCGGTGCGGGTCTTCGTGCCCTTGAGCATGGATTTCGCCATGAGGCGGCTGGCGCCGTTGATGGCGGGCGTCTCGGCGAGGAGGCCGCCCTTGAAGACGGCCGTGATGGACACGAGCGGGACCTTGTGGTTCTCGCGGACGAGCAGGCGCAGGCCGTTCGGGAGCTCGAATCGCTGGACTTCGGACTCGGTGGCGACCGCGGCGACGGCGGCTTTTTTCGCGAGCGAGCCGACGGGGTTCAGCGACGTCACGTTCAAGTGGTCGTCGACGAGATAGCGGCTCGCGACGCGCTGGAGGTCGGCGGCGGTGACGCGGTTGATGGCGTCGAGGTAATCTCGGGTGAAGTTCAGGTTGCGGGTGTGCAGCCAGTTCGAGCCGAGGTCGGCGGCGCGGCCGCGGACGGTGGTGAGTGAGCTCAGCTGGGAGGAAAGGAGCGACTTGCGCGCCTTCTCGAGCTCGGCGGCGGTGACGCCGTTTTTCAACGCCCGCCGGAGGATCGCGAGGGATTCCTTCTCCACGGCTTCGCGCTGGTCGGGGGCGCAGATGGCCTGGATGGCGAAGATGCCGCCGTCGGCGAGGGCGTAGGAGCCGGCGCCGATGCTGAAGGCGAGCTGTTTTTTCTCGCGGATGTCCTGATTGAGCGGGGTGCTCGCGCCGCCGCCGAGCACGGTGCCGAGCACGTCGAGCGCGGGCATGTCGGGATCGGTGATGGCGGGGATGGGCCACGCGAGGGTGAGGCGGGTGAGCTCGGTGGGAAATTCCTCGTGCGCCTCGCGGCGGCCGGCTTGGGTGGGCTCCGGCGTGACGAGCACGGGCTCGAGGGCGCGGCGGGGGTATTTCTCGAAGGCGGTTTCGAGCTGGGCCTTGATCTTGTCGGCGTCCACGTCGCCGACGATGACGAAGTAGACGTTGTTCGGGACGTAGCGGCGCTTGTAGTAGGTGAAGACGTCCTCGCGGGTGAGTTTGTTGTAGATGTCGAGGTAGCCGATGACCGGGTGGCGGAAGGGGCTTTGCGTGAAGACGGTGCGAAACATGAGCTGCGCGCTCATGCGGTCGGGATCGTCGAAGCCCATGGCGAACTCGCGGCGGATGACGTTCTGCTCCTTGTCGTATTCGGCGGGCGGGAGCGTGGCGTTCATCATGACATCGGCGAGGATGTCGACGGCCTCGGAGGCGCCTTCGGTCGGGGTGTCGATGTAGTAGACGGTGCGGTCGAAGGAGGTGTAGGCGTTGATGTAGCCGCCGCGGTTCTGCACGCTCTTGGCGATGGAGCCGGGCGGGCGGGCGGCCGAGCCCTTGAAGAGCATGTGCTCGAGGATGTGCGAGAGGCCGGCGCCGAGCCATTTGTCCTCGTCGATGCTGCCGGTCTCGCACCAGGCCTGCACGCTGGCGACGGGCGCGCGGTGGTCCTCGTCGATGATGACGCTCAGGCCGTTGGGCAGGGTGAAGACCTGCGCGGTGCTGGCGGGAAGGGACGGGAGTTTCGCGCGGGGGGCGGGGGTTTCGGGGGACTTTTTGGTCTCGGAGTAGGCGGTGGTGGCGAGCAGCGACATGGTGGCGAGGGACAGGAACAGCGGGAGCAGCGGCCTCATGAGCCGCGTTCGACAGCGCGGGTGGACGATGCGCTCAAATTATTTCGGAGGGGGCGGAACGGCGCGGCGAAGGCTTCGTCGAAATCGAAGCCGACGCGAAAGGCGTCGAGCGTGTCGCGGTCGGTTTTGCTGAAGACGTTGGCCTCGACGAGATTGAAGACGAGGTTGCCGATGTCCTCGCTGGAGCGCACGCCCCAGTAGTCGAGGACGAGGCGGGCCATCGGGCCGCATTCCTTGAGGGCGTAGAGGCGAAAGCCGTCGAGCAGCTCGGAGGCGGGGATGTCGGAGGGCTCGTCCTTGCGGGCCTTGCGGCGCTTCTTGAGCGTGAATTCGAGGGCGTCGCGCAGGAAGGCGTAGGCCTCGCGGTCGTAGCGCGGATCGCGCGCGACGATGACGTCGAGGGCTTCGGTGAAACTAGCGCTTTGCATCGCGGTGGTCCGTCTTGGAAATGGCTCCGGTCATCATCTGCTCGCGGTAATGTTTGACGGCGAGGCCGGTGAGAAACGCGAGGAGCAGGCTCGCGATCAACACCCGCTCCCGACGCGTGAGGTGAAACATGGCGCTCCCGATATTAGGCGGGCAGGCGCGGCGCGCAATCGGGAATGCGGGGATGAGTGAATCTGGAAACCAGGAAGCCAGGAAAATTCGGATGCATCTTCCTGGTTTCCAGATTACGAATCCGCGCTGGCAGATCGTGGATTGGGAGGAGCGAATCTGGAAACCAGGAGGCCAGGAAAACTCCGGGTGCATGTTCCTGGTTTCCTGGTTTCCAGATTACGAAATCCGCGCTGGCAGATCGTGGATTGGGAGGAGCGAATCTGGAAACCAGGAAGCCAGGAAAATTCGGATGCATGTTGCTGGTTTCCTGGTTTCCAGATTACAAAATCCGCGCTGGCAGATCGTGGATTGGGAGGGAGCGAATCTGGAAACCAGGAGGCCAGGAAAACTCCGGGTGCATTCCCGATCCCCGGACTCCCGAAATCAAAATCCCCGCTCGGAGACCGCGTCGAGGTAGCGCGAGATCGCGTCGTTGCGCGGGGGCGGGGCTTCGAGGTCGTCGATGTCCTGCATCGTCTGGTTCAGCTCCGGACTCTCCGTCTTGATTTTCGTCGTCTCGACCCAATCGACGTAATCGCGGGATTCGCCGGTGCGGCGCGAAAGGCCGGCGCGCATTTCCTCGGCGGCGGCGATGCGTTTGTCCTCCCGTCGTTTCGGCTTGGCGACGAGTTCGCGCGTGATGCGCAGGTATTCGTCCACGAGCGATTTGTAGAGCGGGTGGGCGCGGAGCGAGAGCAGGAGGAGGCCGCTTTCGAGCTGGGCCAGGATGAAGCGGCCGTTCTGGCTGCGCGCGATCGTGGGGATGGCGTAGGGGCCGGCCATGGAGGCCACCTCGGGGCGTTTCGGGTCGGGCAGGGCTTTCACCGCGAGGAGGCGGTCGAGCTCGCGGGCGGTCTCGCGTTCGCTGAGCAGGTCGACGCGGTTGCCAGCGGAGGCGCGGGCGATGGCGAGCACCCACTTGCGGCTGAGGGGGGCGGCGTCCTTCCCGAGCGAGGGGAAGCTGGCGGTGATTTCGCCGAGCTGGGCGGGCGCGCGATGCGGGGCGGACAAATAGGCGGCCAGGCCGGCGCGGCCGTCGGGCAGCGCGAGCACGGCGTCGAGCAGGGCCGCGGCCTGGGCGCGGTAAAGGGCGCGGGACGTGGCGTCGAGGCGCTCGGGCGGAACGGCGAGAAATTCCGCGAGGCGGGGCGGCTCCGCGCCCGAGAGCAGGGTGGCGTAGATGCCGGCGCTCGAGTCGTCCTCGCGCGCGCGGATGCGTTCGGCGAGGCCGTCGAGCGCCCAGGCGGGGGGCCGGTCGAAATCGCGGCCCGCCTGGATCGGCGTCTTGCGGTGGGCGGTCTCGAGCAGCACGGCGGCGAGGATCTGCGTGTCGAATGCCGGGTCCTTCACGAAAGCCATGTCGAAGACGTCGAGCTGGATCTTGTTCCGGCCGTCCTCGCCCTCGTAGATGCCGAGTTGGGAGCGCGGCGGGCGTTTCACGTTCGGCGGCGTGGAGCCGATGTTCAGGATGATGGGCAGCTTCCATTCGTCCTTGATGCGCAGGGTCTCGAGGAAGGCGGTCTTGAGGTCCTCGGCGCGGATGGCCACCTTCGAACGCAAATCCGGATCGTTGGTGTAGATGACGAACTGCCGCGAGGAGCTGAGCGAGCGCTTCGGCAGGTCCAGCGCGGCGAGCGCGGCCGCCGTGGGAAACAGCAGCAAGCCGGCGAGAAGGCGGGGACTCACGGACGGGCGGGGGCGAAGTCGATGCGGGCGGAGGCGGGGGAGAATTGGATGCTCCGGGCGTTGGCGACGAGGTCGAGTTCGAATTTGAGCGAGGAGCTCAGGTCGCCGCCGATGATCGTGAGGAGCGGCGCGGCAAAGGCGGGAAAAGGGAGCCGGCCGATCGCGCCGCCGGCGGGCACGAGGGAAAGGCCGTTGCCGCGCACGACGACGCGATAATCGATCTCGGTGTAAACGGGCACCCGGCCGGAGATCGTCTTTTCGGTGATCCAGCCGAAGCCTTCGGGCCGGGGGACGACGGAGGCCCGGACGAAGACAGACCCGCTTCCGGCCACCGGGGCGAGCACGCCGGCAAGGTAGGCGTTCGTGCGATCCCAGGGGGCGTCGACCGGGGCGCCCCGGCGGGCGCTCTCGGAGAATTTGGCGCGCACCTGGTCGACGACGACGGCGTCGATCGCCTTCGCGGGGGGCGGCAGGTCGCGGGGCGCGCGGAAAAGCTGGATGAGGGCGGCGACGAACGCGGCGTAGAGAATCGTGCGGATCGTGACGCCGACGATTCCGACCGACGCTTCGCGCTGCGCGCTGAGAATGCGGGGCTTCTTCGGCTTGGGCGGCCGGACGGCGGCGGAAGCGGGCGCGAGCTCGGGGGCCGCGGGCGGCGCGGCGGAGAGATAGCTGGGCGCGGCGACGGTGAGCTTCGCGCCGCAATCCTGGCAGTAGAGCGAGTTGACGGCATTGACGAAACCGCACTCGGCGCACGGTGTTCCGGCCGGAGGAACGGAATCAGGCATCGGTTTTTTTCTTGGGTTTCGGCGCGGCTTTTTCGGCCGGTTTCGAGTCGCTCTTCGCGGGGGAATCGCCGCCGGATTCCTTTTTGGCCGCCGCCTTGTAGCCTTCGCTGCGGTAGTCGGTGATGTAGAATCCCGAGCCCTTGAAAATCAGGCCCGCGCCGGTGCCGAGCAGGCGCCTCACCGGCCCGCGGCCCCATTTCTTCATCTGGCAATGCGCCTCCGGGCAGACCTTCAGCGCGTCGTCCTTCATGGACTGATACATCTCGAAGGTTTTGCGGCACTTGGAGCACTCGTAATCGTAGGTCGGCATGGCTGGGGCGGCGGAAACTAACAAAAGAACGAGGCCGTCGGCAACTGGTGCTTTGCCGGCGGGCCGGGACTTGACGGGGCGGGGAACCTTTCATTTATTGCATCGGCGTTCGCGCTTCCATGAAATTTCCCTGGCTGCTTTCCCTCTCCCTCGTTCTCGCGTGGCTCGGCGCGGGCTGCTCCGGCTACGACCCGCGGCTCACCAGCACGAGGACGCCGTATCTCGGTCGGGGCGAGGAACTCACCAGCCGGGACAAGGCCTCGACGCTCGCGGAAGCGAATTCCTACTGGGACGGCGACGGCGTGCCCGGCGCGCCGGCCGTCGTGATCGACATCGAGGAGCAGACCGCCTCCTTCTACAAGGGCGGCAAGCTGGTGGGCGTGTCCGCGATTTCCAGCGGCCGGGAGGGGCACGAGACGCCGCCGGGTAATTTCAAGATCATCGACAAGGACATCGATCACGCCTCGAACCTCTACGGCGACTACGTGGACGCGCAGGGGACCATCGTGAAGGCGAACGTGGGCGTCAAGGTCGACCCCGTCCCGCCCGGCGCGCATTTCGAGGGCGCGAAGATGCCGTATTTCATGCACTTCGCGAACGGCGTCGGCATGCACCAGGGCTTCCTGCCGGGCGTGCCGGATTCCCATGGCTGCATCCGCATGCCCGAGCAGATGGCGAAGATTTATTTCGCGAACGTTCAAAAAGGCACTCCGGTCACCGTCGTCCTGCGATGAAGGCTCCCGTTCTCGTCTCCCTCGCCGCCCTGCTCGTCATCACCCTCGGCGGGTGCGGCACGACCGAGACGGCCGCGCGGCGCGCCTCTTCCCGCAACTACAGCGAGGCCACGCAATTTCTCGGCGCGGACGGCCGCATCATCACGGTGCAATCCGCCCGACCGAAGGCCCGCGCCGCGGAGCAGGCGGCGTATTGGATCGGCGACGGCGTGAGCGGATCGCCGGCCATCACGATCGACATCGGCGCGCAGAAGGCCCTTTTCTTCAAGGGCGGCAAGCTCGTCGGGGAGACGCCGATCTGCAGCGGCAGCGCGAGCCACCCGACGCCGCGGGGGAGCTTCAACGTGATCCAGAAGGATCGCAACCACCGCTCGAATCTCTACGGCGCCTTCGTCGACGCGAACGACATGATCGTCGTCGAAAACGTCGACGCCACCTCGGATCACGCGCCGGCCGGCACGCATTTCAAGGGCGCGAGCATGCCGTATTTCCTGCGGTTCGCGGGCGGCGCGGGCTTGCACGCGGGTTACCTGCCGGGCTTCCCGGATTCGCACGGGTGCGTGCGTCTGCCGGACCGCATGGCGGAAATCTATTTCGAGAATGCGAACCACGGCACCCCCGTGCGCGTGATCGACTAGCGCGGGCCTCCGTCGCCGTGCGGCGCGCGTCCCCCGGCGCCCCGACGGCCCGGCGGAGCGGGGCGGTGACAAGGGGCCATCGGACCGCGGCGGTATTGCCCGACGGGAAAATGCGCGCCCCGCTCGCCTCCTTGTCGCCACGGCGCTCCGTCGCCGTGTGGCGTGAGATCGCGCGTCCCCCGGCGCCCCGACGGAGGGGGGCGGCGACAAGGGTGAATACTGGCGCGGCGTTCCTTGTCGCCACGGCGCTCCGTCGCCGTGTGGCGTGAGATCGCGCGCCCCCCGGCGCCCCGACGGAGCGGGGCGGCTACAGGGGTGAATACTGGCGCGGCGTTCCTTGTCGCCACGGCGCTCTGTCGCCGTGTGGCGCGAGATCGCGCGTCCCCCGGCGCCCCGGCGGAGCGGGGCGGCTACCGCGAGACTTTTCACCGGGTCGATGCGGCCCGGCGCGTCGTCGGGCGAATCAATCCGCGAACGCCGCCAGGCGGATCGGACGCTCCGGCGCGCGACGCCGCAGCGCCGGCGGCAACTCGGCTTCGCGGATCGCGCTCGTCGTATGACCGGCGAGGCACGCGGCGGCCGCGGCCTGAAATTCCGGCCACCGGGGCGCGTGGGCATCCGGCGCGTGGACGACATGGCGCAGCAGGCTTTTCCATTCGAGCACGGCGCGCTCGACGTCGCCGCGGCTGGCGTGGTCGTCCCCGCCGACGAGCTTGCCGGCGAGGTGGCGCTCGATCGTCTCCCACGCGCCTTCGCCGTAGCCCTCGCAAAGTCCCGTGCGCAGATAGCCCTCGTAATCCACGTGCCCGTAGACCGCCCGGGAGGCGATGGCGAGCCGCTCGCTCGCGCCCTCGCGCTCGTGGTTCTGGAAGCGATACCCGCCCCGGAGATTCGCGAGATGGAGAACGAGATCGGCGAGAGCGTAGGTCCCGTCTTCCAGCGCGGCGGCGATCATGAGGCCCTCGCCCGCCTGGAACCGGCTGAACACCCGCCCGCGCGCGGTCGGGCGGCCCATTTCGTCGACGAGGCCGAGCTTGCGCCAGGCGTGGGCGGGCGTGCCGGGACGCGGCTGGAAATCGCCGTAGGACGTCTCGTTCGCGACCGCGACGCGGCGGCGCGGGGCGTCGAGCAAGGCGCGCTGATGCCGGTCGACCCAGGCCGCGGCTTCGATCCCGCCGAGGTCCAGGCGCAGGGCGACCATGGGGCCGCGCGGCTCGAGGCCGACGGGACGCGCCCCGCCGAGATCGAGCCGCGGCGCGACGGCGGCGAGAAATTCGTTTTCGGTGAAGCGGTCGCCGGCGCCGAGGTGGAGTTGTTTTTGGATCCCATCCGCGGGGCGCAACCGTCCGTCGGCTTCGCGGCGGGCCACGACGAGTTCCTTGCCGTAGCGGAAGCCACGCCCGCCGGGGAGCTTGCAGAGGCGGCCGGGGCCGAATTTCTCCGCGGCGGCCGCGATTCGCAACGCGGGCTCCCAGCGGTCGTGGCGGCGGGCGAGACAATCCGCGAGCGGCGCGGTTCTCGGGCGGGCTTCGGAGAGCGGACGCCAGGCGTTCGTCGAATCCAGAAATTCCTCCCGCGTCGGGCCGAACCGCTCGGGCGCGTCCGGGCCGGCGCCGGCCTGGTCGAAGCCGAGGCTGACCGATTGCCGGCTGAAGAGGCGCGTCCCGGTTGCGGCCGCCGCGGCCAGGGGCGACTCGTGGCGCGCGTCGGCCTCCTCCATCACCCGCAGCAACGTGGGCCAGTCGAGCTCGTTGACGCGGCGCAGCTGGCGCGGGGCGGCGTTGCCCAGGCGCGGGCTGTGGCGCGCCACGAGCACGCACCCGCGCGGATCGAGGCCCCGGCGGCCGGCGCGGCCGAACATCTGCAGCAGCTCGTCGGGACGGAGCTCCCGCTGGAACGGGCCGTCGTGGTAGGTCGTGTCCGCCACGAGCACGGAGCGGACGGAAAAATTGATCCCGGCGGCCAGTCCGGTCGTGGCGACGACGACGCGGAGGTGGCCGTTCTTGGCGAGCGCTTCGACCCAGCCGGCGCGGGCGGCGTAGGGTAGGCCGCTGTGGTGGTAGGCGACGCGTCTTGGGATGAGCCGCGCGAGGTCGCGGCCGAGGAGGCGCTCGTCTTCGGGGCGGAGGGAAATGGCGTCCTCGAGCGGGAGGGCGTCGGCGATCTTGCGCGCGATTTTTTCGGCCTCGGCGCGCCGGGGCGCAAAGATGAGGAGCGGGGTGAGGCCGGCGAGCCACGCGCCGGCGGCGAGGCGGGGCCAGAAGCCGACGATCGCGTCGGGCACGCGGGGCAGGTTTTCCACGGGCAATTCCTCGAGCGGCACGGGGCGGTGGCTCTCGCGGACGAGGCGCGGCGAGCGGCCGAGGTGGGTGAGCCACGCGGCGATGTCGGCGGGGTTGCGCACGCTGCCGCTCAGGAGCAGGAGCTGGGTCGCGGGCGGGCACAGGGCGAGGGCGAGCTCGTAGTTCAGGCCGCGGCGCGGGTCGGCGAGCATCTGGTATTCGTCGATGACGAGCACGGCGGGCGCGCGGCGGGCGAGGATGCGCTCGCGCTGGGTCTCGAGGGTGGCGACGAGGACGGGGGCGTGAATGTTGATCGCGACGTCGCCGGTGGCGATGCCGACGTTCCAGCCGCGGTGTTTCCACTCGCGCCATTTGTCGTTGGCGAGGGCGCGGGTGGGCACGGTGAAGACGGCCTGCCCGCGCCGGGCGGCGTCGCCGCTCTCGACGAAGAGCTCGAAGATGCGCGTCTTGCCGGCGCCGGTGGGGGCGTCGACGATCACGTCCGACCCGTCGCGGAGCGCGCGCCCGGCCTCCTGCTGCCAGAGGTCGGGGACGTCGAGGGCGATGCGCAGGCCTTGCACGCCGCCAATAAAGCGGAGGACGGGGAAATTGCCAGCCAGGGAGCGCGGGCGGGAAGGGGCGGAATGTCGCCCCGGGTGTCTCCTTGTCGCCCCGGCGCTCCGTCGCCGGGTGGCGGGAGATCACGCGCCCCCCGGCGCCCCGACGGAGCGGGGCGGCTACAGGGCGGAGCTTGGGTTTCACCGGGCCGCAGCATTGGGCGTTTCCTTGTCGCCACGGCGCTCTGTCGCCGGGTGGCGGGAGAGGGCGCGTCCCCGGGGCGTTTCCTTGTCGCCACGGCGCTCTGTCGTCGGGTGGTGGAGAGGGCGCGTCCCCGGGGCGTCTCCTTGTAGCCACGGCGCTCTGTCGCCGTGTGGCGTGAGATCACGCGTCCCCCCGGCGCCCCGACGGAGCGGGGCGGCTACAAGGCGGAGCTTGGGTTTCACCGGGCCGCAGCATCGGGCGTCTCCTTGTAGCCACGGCGCTCCGTCGCCGTGTGGCGTGAGATCACGCGCCCCCCCGGCGCCCCGACGGAGCGGGGCGGCGACCGGGCGGAGCCTGGGAATCAGGCCGCGGGATGGGCGGGGGCGGCTTTCGCGCGCTCGGGGTCGCGGCGGGGCTGGTAGCCGATCTTGACGAGCTCGGGCGTGCGGTCGACGTCGTCGCTTGCGCTGCAATAATGGAAGCGCACGCGGGTGTTCGTGCGGCGGAGTCGGGCCAGGGCGAGGTCGCGGGCGTCGATGGCGGTCTGGAAGGCGGAGCCGCTGGCGGTGGCGCTGGCGCCTTCGACGATGGTGAGCTGGGCGGCGAGGAGGGCAATGAGCGGGGCGGGGTAAATCCAGGCGGGTTGTTCGTCGGCGGGGGCGGCGGCGATTTCCACGGCGTCTTCGGCCATCTCCAGGGTGCGGGTGTCGTCGAGGTCGCCGATGAGGCCGCGCGCCCAGCCGTAGTCTTCGAAGATCTCCTTCTTGGCGATGGGGTCGAATTGGTAATCGGGCAGGCCATCGATGGCGCGGTAGCCCTGGCGGAGGAGAGCCTGGAGGGTGTCGATGGCGAGGCGCACGCGGGGGGAGGCGAAGGCGTCGGCTCCGCGGGTGGCCTGCACGTCCCGGTCGGCGGAGTCGAGGGCGGCGAGATCGGTCGCATGGGTGACGCGCAGGTGGGCGGGGAGTTTGAAGGGGTCGGCCGCGGGACGCGGGGCATCGACGTCTTGAATCTTGCGGGCCCGGGCGCTGACGGAGCGGCTTTTTTGGTTCGACATGGGCTGCTTTTACCAGCGGACGCCGTGGATCGGCAAGAAAAAGACGCTGCCTTATCATTCGAGGGCGCGAACTCTTTGGCGGACAATGGTTTGTGAGAAAGGATGCGGGCGGAGGAGGGTGAACGGGGAGGTTTCCGGGCGCGGTCGCCGGCGGCCGTGAGCCGCCGGGGGGCGGTCCGATCATGGCGCGGGGCGGCCGCGGCGGAACGCGAAGGTTTCCGGGCGGGGCGGGCGGCGGCCGTGAGCGAACGGGCGGCGGCTCGAGCGGGGCGGGCGGCGGCCGGGGGCAAACGGGCGATGGCTCGAGCGGGGCCGCCGCCGGCCGCGGGGAGACGGGGGCGCGCTGGCGCGGGGCCGGCGGCGGCGGCGGCGGCGGGGGTTCGCTGGTTTCCGCCGGCACCGCCGGCGGGACGGGGCGTCACGCGGGGGCGGGGAGCGCCCGGGCGAGCGGGCCGCCGATCGGTCGAGGGGATGGACGCGATTTTCTTGGGGCCGGCCCGGCATTGCCGAAACGCGGCGAAGCGCTATCCTCGCGTCGTTGCCATGAGGCCGATATTCCTTCTCTTGACGCTCGCCTTCACGGCCGGGTCCGCCGGGTTCGCCGCTCCGGCCGCCACGTTCCAAAATCCCGTGCTGCCGGGCGATTACCCGGATCCTTCGATCATTCGGATCGGAGGCGACTACTACATGACCAATTCTTCCCTCGCGTGGACGCCGGCCTTTTTGATCTGGCACTCGCGCGACCTCGTCCATTGGGAGCCGATGTCGTATGCGCTGCCGAAGGGCGACGGCAACACCTGGGCGCCGGACCTCGTGCATCGCGATGGTCGGTTCTTCATTTATTACTTCAGCGCGGACGGCGGAAACGGCAACCGGGTGATCACGGCGGATGCCATCACGGGGCCGTGGAGCGAACCGGTGAAATTGGATGTGCCGGGCATCGACCCCGGAATCGCGTTTGCGCCGAACGGCGACCGGTATGTTTTTACCGATGGCGGCCGTCTCACTCGGCTGAGCCGGGACGGGCGGTCGGCGGAAGGTCCGAGTCGAAAGGTCTACGACGGCTGGCCGATCCCGGAAAGCTGGCGGGTCGAGGGATTTTTTCCGGAGTCGCCGAAGGTCCTTTTCCACGATGGTTATCATTACCTCACGACCGCCGAGGGCGGCACGAGTGGCCCCTCCACCAGCCACATGGTGGTGCAGGCCCGCGCAAAGGCGCTCGAGGGGCCGTGGGAGAACTCGCCCTACAATCCGATCATCCACACGCGAAGCCGCGCCGAGAAATGGTGGTCGACCGGCCACGGAACCGTGATCGACGACGCGAGGGGCGGCTGGTGGATCGTTTTCCACGGCTACGAAAAGGGCTACCACACGCTCGGCCGGCAGGTGTTGCTGCTGCCGCTGGAATGGACGAAGGACGGCTGGCTGCGGGTGCCCCGGGGACTCGCGGCGGGCGGGACCTTGCCCGCGCCACCGGGGGACGTCGTGAAGGGCGTGATGCCGACGTCGGATGATTTCACGGCCAAGAAACTCGGGCCCCAATGGCAATTCTGGGGCGAAGATCAAGGCGGGCGCGCGGCGGTCGGCGACGGCGAACTACGGCTGCGGGCGACGGGGAGCTCCCCGACGGACAGCGCGCCGCTTGGCATCATGGCGCGGGACGAGGGATATGCCATCGAGGCGGATGTCGAGGTCAGCGGAGGCGCCCAGGGCGGGCTGGTCTTATTCTACGATCCCCGGACCTACGTGGGGATCGCCCTGCGCCGGGGGGAGCTGTGGGTGGGGGAACGGGGCCGGCTGAACCGGGCGACGTCGGTCGAGGGCTTGAAACGGGCGCGGCTGCGCATCGTCAATGATCACCAGGATGTCGACCTCCTTGTCTCGAGGGATGGCGGCCCGTGGGAAAAACTCGGTGCGTCGTTGAACGTGGAGGGCTATCAGCACAACACGTTCGGGGGATTTCGTGATTTGCGACCGGGTTTGTTTGCGTCCGGCACGGGGGAGGCGACGTTTCGAAACTTCGTCTACACCAGGCTGGGCGAATAGGCGTCGCGGCACGCCGGCCGCGCACCGGGAGAACGTTTCAAGATGGGGCTGCCGCCCCGGCGCTCCGTCGCCGGGTGGGGTGAGGTCACGCGTCCCCCGGGCGTCTCCTTGTAGCCACGGCGCTCTGTCGCCGTGTGGCGTGAGATCACGCGTCCCCCCGGTGTTTCCTTGTCGCCACGGCGCTCCGTCGCCGTGCGGCGTGAGATCACGCGCCGCCCGCGCGCCCCGACGGAGCGGGGCGGCTACAAGGCGAATCCCGGGATGGACCCGGGCCGGGGCTGGCCGCGCCTCCTCGTCGCCACGGCGCTCCGTCGCCGTGTGGGGTGAGGTCACGCGTCTCCCCGGGCGTCTCCTTGTAGCCACGGCGCTCTGTCGCCGTGCGGCGTGAGATCACGCGCCCCCCCCGCGCCCCGACGGAGCGGGGCGGCTACAGGGCGAATCCCGGGATGGACCCGGGCCGGGGCTGGCCGCGCCTCCTTGTCGCCACGGCGCTCTGTCGCCGTGCGGCGTGAGATCACGCGCCCCCCGCGCGCCCCGAGGGAGCGGGGCGGCTACAAGGCGAATCCCGGGATGGACCCGGGCCGGGGGCTCGTCGCGCCTCCTTGTCGCCCCGGCGCTCCGTCGCCGTGTGGCGTGAGATCACGCCCCCCCGCGCGCCCCGACGGAGCGGGCGGCACCAAGGGGACCCGGCGGGGCGCCCGCGCCTCCTGGCTAGCGCCAGGAGACGATGTCGTCGGAGCCCGGACCGTCGCCGTCTCGCTTGCCGTTCGGGCCGAGGGACCAGACGGCGGCGTAGCCCGGCGCGTTGAAGAGGGCGCGGTTATCGTTTCCTGCCGTCACCTTGTCGCCGCCGCGGCAGGCAATGGCGATCTCGTAGGGTTTTCCCCAGGGGTCGTAGAGGTTGCCGTCTTCGCCCATGCCGCCGCGAAGGGTGCGGATTTTGGCGGGGACGCGACGCCGCGTCTGGAAGAAGACGGAGCCGTCGGGATTGAGGGCCTGGGCCGAGGCGGAATCCTCCTTGGCGGTGAGGATCTCGAGGATGGACGCATTCTGATCAGGCGACCACAAAGTCATGCCGAGCTGGACGGTCACGCCGGCTTCGGATGCCTTGGATTCGTCGAACGGATCGCGCTGGTATTGTCCGCGGAAGGAAAGCAGGGCGTCGCGCAGCCCGCAGACGTCGGTGTGGGCCTGGGACTTGCGGATGGTCTGGTTGATCATCCCGTAGATGGGAAAAGCCAGGCCGATGAGCACGGCGACGATGCCGACGACGACGAGGAGCTCGGCGAGGGTGAAGGCGGCGCGTGGGGCGGAGGCCGGGAGCAGGCGGCGCCCGAAGTCCGTTGGCGGGACGCGATGCGAGGGTGCGATGGGGGTTTTCATTGCGGGGTTGGGGATGGGGTCGGGGATGGGGATGGGGATGGGGTGGGAGTCGGAGCGGGCGGGAGGACGGGAGGCGCCACGGAGGAGAGGCATTCTTTCACGGCGGCGATGCATTCCAGGACGCGGCGGCGGACGTTTTCCGGGGCCTTGGCTTGTTCCTCGGGCGTCTCGAAGGGACCGTCGAAGGTTTTCCCGCCGGCGGGATCGAGCGCGGTGAGAGAAAGGCGGCCCGTGTCGCGCGTCGCGATGTAGAGGCCGTGCGGAGTGCAGGCGGCAAAGCTGGCGTCCGCGTCCATGACGAGAAAGCTGTTCTCTCCGGTTTGAGCGGGGTCGTTGCCGAGCGCGCGGCGGAATTTTTCCTGAAAGCGGAGGATGGCTTGGCCCAGGCCGGAGCGATCCCCCCGTTCTTTCTGGAAATCGGCCAGGAGCTCGTGGAGGGCGGCCATGATGGGGGAAGGCGATCGCTCTTCTTTTTCTCCGTCGGCGCGGGGCGTCTGCCTCGACTCGGCCAAGGTGGCGGTGGCGGTGCGGAGCGCGCCGCGACGGAAATACTCGAGCGCGACGGCGTCGCCCACCGCATGGCTCCCAACGAGGGCCGCGAATTGGACGGGATCCCCGACGGCGCGGGGGCCGAACTTCACGAGCACGTCGTTCGTCTCGAGGCCGGCGGCGGCGGCCGGGCTGCCGGGGACGACGTGGGTGATCAGCAGGCCGCCGCCGTTTTCCGGCGGCAGCTGGGCGGCGACCGCGGGCGGGAGCAGCTCGGAGACGACGCCCAGCCATGCCGTGCGATCGGGCGTGCCGGATCGCGCGGGCGGCGCTTCGGTGGGAGAGGCGGACGCGGACACGGACACGGGGGGCGGGGTGGACGCCGGGTCGGCGCGGGCTGGGAGGCAAAGGAAGAGAAGGGCGAAGGCGGGTGGGATTTTCATGGCGGTTTAGTTGGTTGCGATGACGAGGTCGACGAGCCGGGACCGGGGCGTGATCTGGACGGCGATGAGGCCGGCGGCGCGGTCGGTCATGATGATGCGCTCGACCGTGTTCCGTCGGGACAGCCGGGTGACGGTGCCGTCGGGATGGTCGACCATGGGGCCGGCGGGAGTGGTGCGGATCTCGCGGTGAATGAGGAGGTGGTCGTCCGGCGGGGCGTCGGCGAGGCGGCTCGCCGAGGGGGGCGGCGCGGGGAGGTGAACCGCGAACGCCAGGACGATGGCGGCCAGGGCGGCGAAAGGCGCGAACCGAAATAGAGATCGCCAGCCGAACGAGCCGAACGGGACGGCGCGCGGGGCGGGCTCGCGCCGGGGCGGCGGGGTGAGGCCGGCTTCGAGCCGGGCGAGAAACTCGGCGGGCGGAGCGGCGGGGCGCAGGCGGGAGAGCGCGGCTTCGAGGTCGGGATCGGGCGGGCGGTCGTTCATTGGGCGTGGATTTTCATGGTCCCGCGCAGGGCGGCGAGCGCGGCGCGGTAGCGGTGGGCGGCGGTGGGCGGGGGGAGGGAAAGGACTTCGCCGATCTCGGCGAAGGTGAGCTCGCCCCAGATCTTGAGGCTGACGACCTCGCGGTGGGCGGGGGAGAGGCGCGAGAGGGCGGCGAGGAGGTGGGCATCGCGCTCGCGGTCTTCGGGGGAGGCGTCGAAATGGGGCTCGTCGGCGGGCGCGGCGGCGCTTTCGCGGTGGTGGCGGCGGTCGGCGCGGCGGGCGAGATCGATGGCGCGGTGGCGAATGCCGGCGAAGACGAGCGGCAGGTCCGGCGGGCGGGAGGAGTCGCGGGACCAGCATTCGTGCAGGACTTCCTGGAGGACGTCCTGCGCGTCGGCTTCGCGGCGGGCCTGCTGGCGCGCGAAGAGGAGCAGGCGCGGCGTGTGGGCTCGCAGCCAGGGGGTCCAGTTCTCCGCGGGATTCGACATGGTTTCCGATGAAGCGCCGCCGCGGGGGTAATTTGTCAAAAAATCTGGCGGGCGCGTGAAAAATGTCGGCGCGCGCGGACGGGGGGCGGGTTTGAGTCGCCGCGGCGCTCCGTCGCCGTGCGGCGAGATCACGCGCCCCGCGGCGCCCCGACGGAGCGGGGCGGCTACAGGCGAGCGGAAGCGGGCGCGGATTTTGTAGCCACGGCGCTCTGTCGCCGTGCGGCGTGAGATCACGCGTCCCCCGGCGCCCCGACGGAGCGGGGCGGCTACAAGGGCGGGCGGAGGCGGGGGGTGGATTTGTCGCCACGGCGCTCCGTCGCCGTGCGGCGTGAGATCACGCGCCCCCCCGGCGCCCCGACGGAGCGGGGCGGCGACAGGCGAGCGGGGGCGGATGGGCGCCTCTTTGCTTTTAACGCGCCGCCGCGACGGCGGCTTCCACTTTGAGGCGGAGGGCGTTCAGGCGGATGAAGCCGGTGGCGTCGCCCTGGTCGTAGGCCTGGGTCGGGTCGGCTTCCATCGTGGCGATGTGGGGGTTGTAGAGGCTCACGGGGCTGCGGCGGCCGGCGGCGATGATGTTGCCTTTGTAGAGCTTCACGCGGACGTCGCCGGTGACGTTTTTCTGCGACGCGGCGACGAGCGCCTGGATGGCCTCGCGCTCGGGGGCGAACCAGAAGCCGTTGTAGACGAGGGTGGCGTATTTCGGGATGAGCGAGTCGCGCAGGTGCATGACCTCGCGATCCATCGTGAGCGACTCCATCTGCCGGTGCGCGAAGTGCAGGATCGCGCCACCGGGGGTCTCGTAGACGCCGCGCGACTTCATGCCGACGAAGCGGTTCTCGACCATGTCGACGCGGCCGACGCCGTGTTTCCCGCCGAGGGCGTTCAATCTCTTCATCGCGCCGAGCGGGTCGAGCGGCTCGCCGTTCACGGCCACGCAATCGCCGCCGGCGAAGCTGAGCTCGACGTATTCGGCGGCGTCGGGCGCGTCCTCCGGGGCGACCGAGAGCTTGAACATGCCGCGGTTCTCGTCCGCGCTGGCGTCGAACCACGGGTCCTCGAGGATGCCGCTCTCATACGAGATGTGGAGGAGGTTGCGGTCCATCGAATAGGGCTTCTTCGCGCTGGCCTCGACGTCGATGGCGTGCGCGGCGCAATAGGCGATCATCTCGGCGCGGCCGGGAAATTGCGCGCGGAACCGCTCCTGCCGCCAGGGCGCGATGACCTGGAGCGCGGGCGCGAGGGCGGCGGCGGTGAGCTCGAAGCGGATCTGGTCGTTGCCCTTGCCGGTCGCGCCGTGGGCGATGGCGTCCGCGCCTTCCGCCGCGGCGATCTCGACCATGCGCTTGGCGATGAGCGGGCGGGCGATGGAGGTGCCCAGGAAATACTGGCCCTCGTAGACCGCGCCGGCGGCCATCAGGGGATAGATGAAATCGCGCGCGAACTCGGCTTGCAGGTCCTCGACGAAGCATTTGCTCGCGCCGGTCTTCAGCGCCTTTTCCTCGAGGCCGTCGAGCTCCTCCTCCTGCCCGATGTCGGCGCAGAAGGCGACGATCTCGGCCGCGTAGGTGTCCTTGAGCCAGGTGAGGAGCACGGACGTGTCGAGTCCGCCGGAATATGCGACGACGATTTTCATCGCGGAGGAGTCAACCGCAGTGACGCGGAGACGCGGAGGAAAATTTACGAAATTTTTGGCCGCGGCGGCGGCTTCCTGATCCATTGGCGGGCCATGAACGCCCTTTGTTCCCGCGCGCTTTGCGTCGCCGCCCTCGGATGGACCTCGGCCGGAGCGGCCCCCGCCGTGGACGTCGCGCCGCCGGCCCGGCCGCTCGATCCCGCGAACATGGATCTCTCGGTGAAGCCGTGGGAGAATTTCTATCTCTACGCAAACGGCACGTGGCTGAAGAAAAACCCCATCCCGGCCGAATACAGCACCTGGGGCGGCTTCACGGAATTGATCGAGCGCAACAACGCCGTGCTCCACGGGATCCTCGACGCGGCGGCGCTGAGCAAGGCGAAGCCGGGCAGCGACACGCAGAAGGTGGGGGATTTCTACGCCTCGGGCATGGACGAAAAAGCCATCGAGGCCGCCGGCACGACGCCGCTCGAGCCGGAGTTCCAGCGCATCGCGGCCATCGCGGATCGCCGGGACCTCGCCCGCGAGCTGGCGCATTTCTCCGAGCTCGGCGCCGGCGTCGGATTCGAATTCGGCGCCGGGCAGGACGCGAAGGACAGCCGCGCCGTGATCGCGCAGCTCTACCAGGGCGGGCTCGGGCTGCCTGACCGCGACTATTACTTCAAGGACGACGCGGACTCCATCAAGCTGCGCGCCGCCTACCTCGAGCACGTGCGCAAGATGCTCGTCCTGCTCGGGGAAAAAACCGACCGCGCCGCCGCCGAGGCCCCGGCCATCATGGCGCTCGAGACCAGGCTCGCCCACGCCGCGATGACCCGCGTGGAGGAGCGCAACCCCGAGGCCGTCTACCACCGCATGCCCCTCGCGGACGTGCAGAAACTCACGCCGAACTTCCCGTGGGACGTCTATCTCGCCGAGCTGAAATTGCCCGACCCCGGCCCGCTGAACGTCGCGCAGCCGAAGTTCTTCCGCGCCTTCGACGACGTCTTCACGAAGACGCCGCTCGACGACTGGAAGGCCTACCTGCGGTGGCACCTGATCGCCTCGACCGCGTCGTTCCTCAGCCGCGCGTTCGTCGACGAGTCCTTCGATTTCGAGGGCCGGCTGCTCACCGGCGCGACCGAGCTCAAGCCGCGCTGGAAACGCGTCATGGAGACCGTCGAGGGCTGCATCGGCGAGGCGCTCGGCCGCCTCTACGTCGAAAAAACCTTCGGCCCGAAGTCCAAGGAGACCGCCCTCGCGCTGGTGGAAAATCTCCGCGTCGCCCTGCGCGACAAGATCGTGCACCTCCCGTGGATGGGCGAGGAGACCAAGAAGGAGGCGCTCGCGAAGCTCGACCGCATGCACGTGAAGATCGGCTACCCCGACAAATGGCGCGACTACTCCGCCCTCACGATCGACCGCGGGCCCTTCGTGCGGAACGTCCTTCGCTCCGAAGTCTTCGAGTTCCGGCGCGACCTCGCGAAGATCGGCCGCCCCGTGGACCGCGGCGAATGGCACATGATCCCGCCCACCGTGAACGCCTACTTCGACTCCGCGATGAACGAGATCGTCTTCCCGGCGGGCATCCTCCAGCCGCCCTTCTTCGACGCGACGGCGGACGACGCCGTGAACTACGGCGGCATCGGCGCCGTCATCGGCCACGAGATGACCCACGGCTTCGACGACCAGGGCCGGAAGTTCGACGCCGAGGGCAACATGAAAAACTGGTGGACGCCCGAGGACCTCAAGAACTTCCGCCAGCGCGCGCAGGCCATCGTCGACCAGTTCAACGCCTACCCCATCATCGACGGCATGCACGTGAACGGCGACCTCACCACGGGCGAGAACATCGCGGACCTCGGCGGCGTGAAGATCGCCCTCGCGGCCCTCGGCGACTCGATGAAAGGCAAGCCCGAGCCGCCGAAGATCGACGGCTTCGACTGGCGGCAGCGCTTCTTTCTCTCCTTCGCCCAGATCTGGCGCGCGAACGTGCGCGACGAGGCGAAGCGGCTCCGCGGCAAGACCGACCCACATTCGCCGCCGCCCGACCGCGTGATCGGCCCGCTCTCGAACCTGCCGGAATTCCAGCGGGCCTTCGCCTGCCCGCCCGGCAGCCCGATGGTGCGCGACCCCGCGAAACGCGTGGAGATCTGGTGAGGCGCCCGCGACCTTGACCGCGCCCGCCGCCTTCACGCCCGCGCAATGGCTGCTCTGCGCGCTCGTCGCGCTCTGCGCCGGCATGGCGAAGACGGGCTTCAGCGGCCTGGGCACCGTCGCGCTCGTCCTCATGGCGCTTGTGCTGCCGGCCCGGGAGTCCACCGGAGCGCTGCTCACGATCCTCATCGTCGCCGACACCTACGCGGTCTTCGCCTTCCACCGCCACGCGAACGCGCGCGTCGTCCTGCGCCTGCTGCCGCCGGCCTTCCTCGGCATCCTCGCCGGCTGGCTGCTCATGCCCCTCGTCCCCGACCGCCTCTTCCGCCCGCTGCTTGGCGGCATCACGCTCGCGCTCATCGCGCTGCTTCTCGCGCAGCGGGCGATGCCGCGGCTGGCGCGCGTCGTGAGCGAGCGGCCGTCGTTCGGCTGGATCGCGGGCTGGGTCGGCGGCGTGACCACGATGGTGGCGAACGCGGCCGGCCCGATCATGGCCATCTACCTGCTCGCGTGCCGCCTGCCCAAGATGGAGCTCGTCGGCACGGGCGCGTGGTTTTTTTTCGTCGTCAACGTCTCGAAGGTCCCGTTCAGCGCGGCGCTCGGCCTGATCGACCGCGGGTCGCTCGAGCTCACGCTCGTGCTGGCGCCCCTCGTGGCGCTCGGCGCCTTCTTCGGCAAGTGGCTGCTCGCGCGGATCAACCAGGCGTGGTTCGAGGCGATGCTGATCGCCTTCACCGTGCTGGCGGCGGGCCGGCTCTTGGCGGGATGACGGGGACAAGAAAAAGCGGCCGGGCGGGTGAACCGGCCGGCCGCTTTCCCGGAAATCTGCGTCAGCGTTTGTAGGTGACGGTCACGTTCTTGGCGGGAGAGGGGAAATTGAATTTCGTGTAGGCGATGATCTCGAGCCTCGTGACGCCTGGCTTGAGGGTCAGGTTGATCTTCCACGCGCCCGTTCCCTGGGCTTTCAGCGCCGGGGATTTTCCGTTGATGCGGTATTCCACCCGCGAGATGCCGTCCTTGCTGGCCGCGCTCCCCGAGACGGTGAATCGGGATTTCGTCGCGGTGAACTTCGGTTTCACGACCAATTTCGCCGGGGCGAAGTCGCCCAGGCTATTGACGATGAAGGTGGCCGATTTCGCGTCGCTGTCCACGAAATTGACCGCGGTCGCGTAGGCTTTGACGGTCGCGGACGCCTTGAGGGTGAAAGGCGCATCATATTTCTGCCCGTTCACCTTCGGGTCGCTGCCGTCGATCGTGTAGAGGATGCTCGCCGACGTGGTCGCGGTGGCAAGGGTGACGGTGGGGTTGGTGCTGAACGTTCCGCCGTCCGGCGAGATCGTGGGGGTCGCCGCCTTGGGGGAGGTGGTGTCGATGACGTAGGCCGCGGTGGCGATGGGGCTGGCGTTGAGGCCATCCTTGAAGGCGATCGCCTTCACGACCGTGCTGGCGGGGACGTTGAAGGGATCGATGAATTTCGGGGAATTGATCGTCGGGGTGGAGCCGTCGGTGGTGTAGTGGATGGCGGCTTCCGTGGTCGTGGTGCTCAGGGAGACCGTGACCGCGGTGGAATACGTCCCGCCGACGGGAGAAAACGCGGGGACGACGACGGTCGGCACCGGTTCGCGCCGGAGTTTGGCGACGATTACCGCCTTGTCGTCGGGCGCCCCGGTTTTATTGAAGGTGACGGGGAATTCGATGCCGCCGTTGTTGTCGAGAAGCACCCGCGCCTCGCTGAGGGGGTTCTGGATTTCGCCGAAGGAGCTTCCCTTGGGCACGCCGGCCTTCTGCACCGCGACCAGGACGACTTTGCCCGAGAGGTTGTAAGCCCAGATGCCGGTGCTCGGTCCGCTGGTGGCGTTGGCGGTGTTGCCGGAAAAAACGACCTCGTTCGCCTCGTTGAGAAGAAAAGGATCGAAAAAGTTTTTCGCGTAGGTGGTCCCCGGAACGGTGTCGGGCACCTCGCTTCCCTCCCGGGCGATCAGCTTGATGCTTCCCGGGCGTCCCACCCAGAGACCTTCGTCGTTGTTCTCGGTCACGGCCGTGCCCGTCAGCCGGGCGGTGAAGGCGACGAATCCCGACCCGTTGATTTTCACGCGGGTGAAGGACTTGAAAACCGCATTGTTGGTCCCGGGAGCCGCGAAACCTTCCCGTGCCACGAGACTGAAGGTGGCGCCCTGTCCCGAGTAGATGGCTTCATCGTTGCCCGCCGTGACGCCGGAGCCGGCGAGCAAGGTCTTGAAAAGAAGCCAGGTGCCGTTGCCGACCGCGGCCTCCAGGAATCGATTGTAATTCGCGTCGGTGGTGTCGGGCGCCACGGTGCCGCTCCGCACGACGAGCGCGGGGGTGCTTCCGACCTGGCCCGCCCAGATGGCGTATTTGTTGTCGTCCCCGACGCCGGTTCCCGTGAGCGAGCCGATGAAGGTGATGCGGCCATCCTGCGTAATCAGGGGCGCCAGTTCGGGGTCGTTCGGGAAATCGCCGTAAGTGATCCCGGAGAGGCCGCCGCCGGCGGCGTCCGCCGCCTGACCGTTCTCCCGGGCGAACAGGGAGACGCTGGTGCGAAGTCCCGACCAGATCCCGGTGTTGTCTTTATCGCTGACGCCCTGGCCGGTCAGCTGACCGCGAAAGACGAGCTGCCCGCTTTGGTTGAATTGACGCACGAGAAGAGGCTGGCGGTCCGGATTGGGCGAGACGAGACGCTCCAGGCTGGGACAAAAGGCATAGCTCACTTCGCTGGGCACGCCGGGAGCATGGCCGCCTTGGTAGGCGATGTTCGTGACGTTGCCCGGGATTCCCGCCAGGACGACCGGGATGTTGCCGCTCGCGATGGCCTGGATGAAGACGATCCCCGAGACATCCGCGATGTCATAGCCCGGAAGCAACGCGGTCCCGACCACCTGCGGCTTGAGGTCCAGATAGGTGGCCGCAGGAATGATGCCGGGAACCGTGTCGCCTTCCCGGACCAACAGACTCGATGCCGTGGACGGATTCGGACGATACCAGATGCCGCTGTCCAAATCGGAAGACGTGCCCCGCAGGCTCGCGCCGAAGGCAACCGGTCCGCCGGACGAATTGCGGTACTGGTCGTCGAAATTGTCGAACGCGATCGGCGACGCCGTGCCCGGAGGAGTCGCGCCCGTGCGCGCCAAAAGGGTCAGATTCCCGATCGGCCCCTCCCACAAGCCGACGGAATTCGAGCCGGGCACGACCCCCGGGCCGGTGATCGAGGAGCGAATCACGCCCCGACCCGGCACTTCGAGCGTGCCTTCGGTCAACCAAGGCTCATCGTTCACGTCCAGGTAATTGACGTTGGTATCGGTGTCGGGAGCTTTTTCTCCCGTCAACGCGACCGTCCGATAGGAGACGTCGGCGTTTTGCGACCAAGAAGAAGACACGAAAAGCAAGGCACAACCGAACGAAGTTATCGCGCGAAATAATTTGGATGAATTGGGCATGGCGTGCCCGGTGTAGGGAAAGGCAAACAGGAGTTCAACCGAAAATGAGCAAAACCTGCCATTGACCGCCCGCGACCATGGATCCCCTTCCCGCGCTCGATTTACGGTCCGGCCGCCGCCACGACCACGCGGCCGCCGGTGACCTCGACGATGCGCACCGGCGTGCCGGCGGCAAGGAATTCGCCGTCGGTCACCACGTCCACGAACTCCCCGCCGAACTCCGCCCGCCCGGCCGGCCGCAGGATGGAATGGGCCGCTCCGGTCATCCCGATCCGCAGCGCCCCGGGCGGCGCGGAGATCGAGGGCCCGGCCGGGGAAACCGCCGGCAAAAGCAGGCGCCGAAAAAACGGCAGGCTCGGAAAAAACCGCGCCAGCAGCGCGATGACGACGGCCGAGAGAAGGACGGCCAGGCCGAGATTGAGCGCCGGGCGAAGGAGCGCGTCCGCGCCGGGGATCACCGGATCGCCGGGAAAATAATCCACCATGGCGAAGAGCGCGCAGCCGAGCATCAGGGCCACGCCGGCCGCCGCGACGATCGTCACGCCCGGGAACAGCAGCAGCTCGACGAGCACGAGCGCCACGCCCGCGGCGAACCCGCCCATGACCTCGAATCCGCTGAGCCCGGCGATGTAATGGCCGAGGAAAAACACCGCGAAACACGCCAGCGAGAGGACGCCCGCCACGCCGAAGCCGGGCGCCTTGAACTCCAGGTAGGCCGCGGCGATCCCGGCCACGAGGAATAGCGGCGCGAGCAGCGTGACCCATTGCGCGAGCCGCTCGAAGCCGCTCGGGGCCATGCGCTCCGTGGCGCCGGCGAGCCCCGCCTCGGCCTTGAGCTGGTCGAGGGAATCCGCGATGCCGTCGGCCAGGAGCGGGCGGCCGTCGAACTTCCGCGCGGCCTCCTGCGCGCTCAAGGTGAGGAGCTTTCCCTTCGCGCTGATCACCTCGTCGCCGATCTTGAATTCCGTGTCCTTGTCGATGAACGCCTCCGCGAGCGCCGGGTTGCGCCCCTTGGCCTGCGCCGCGCTGCGGAAATAGCCGGAGAAATACGAGACGACCTTGTCCTTCATCGTCGTCGCGATGTCCGCGCCGTCGCCGTTCACCGGGGCGGCGGCGCCGATCGCGCTGACCGGCGCCATGTAGATGTGATCGGTGCCGAGCGCGATGAGCGCGCCCGCGCTGCCGGCGTTCGAATCCACCCACGTGTAGGTCGGGAGGCGGGCCTTGAGCAGGAGCTGGAGGATGTCGACCGCGGCCTGGAGCTCGCCGCCGGGCGTGTTCATCTCGATCACGTAGGCGGACGCGCCTTCCTTCTCGGCCTGCTTGAGCGTGCGGCGGAGAAAGGCGGTCTGGGCGCTCGACACCTCGCCGTCGAGCGGCACGACGACGACATTGCCGGGGGCGGAAAAAGCCTGGGAACAGCCCGTGAAAAGGAGGGCGAAGAGCAGGGCGGGGGATTTCATGATTCTTCGTTTCCTTTGCGACCTTCTGTTCAATAGTTGCTCTGCCCCGGCAATTCAACGTCATGCCCCGCATTTCCGAAGACACCATCCAGCGCGTCGCCGCCGCGAGCGACGTCGTGGACGTGATCGGGAGCTACCTGCAGCTCAAGCGGGCGGGCGCGAATTGGAAGGGGCTCTGCCCGTTTCACCACGAAAAAACGCCGTCCTTCCAGGTCAACCCCGCGCGCCAGACGTTCAAGTGCTTCGGCTGCGGCGAGGGCGGCTTCGTTTTCGGCTTCATCATGAAATACGAGAACGTGGATTTCCCCACCGCGGTGAGGCGGCTGGCGGCGCGGGCGAACATCCCGATCGCGGACGAATCCCCCGGCGACGAGGAGCGGCGCGGCGAGCGCGACCGCCTGCTGGCGCTCCATCGCGACGCGGCCGCGTGGCTGCACGAGAACCTGATGCGGCAGAAATTCGCGGCGGGGGCGCGCGAGTATCTGAAGGGCCGCGGGATCAGCTCCGAGATCGCCGCCCGCTGGCGTCTCGGCTACGCGCCCGACGCCTGGGACGCGCTCGGCGGACAGCTCCGGGAGCGCGGCTATTCCCCGGAGGAGCTGCTCAAGAGCGGCCTCGTCAAGGAGTCGGAAAATCAAAGATTCTACGACCGTTTTCGGAACCGCGTGATGTTCCCGATCTGCAACGACTACGGCGACGTGATCGGCTTCAGCGGCCGCACCCTCGGCGACGATCCCGCGAAATACGTGAACTCGCCCGAAACGTCGATCTTCACGAAGGGCCGGGTGCTTTTCGGCCTCGAAAAAACGAAGCGCGCCATCATCGACGCGAACGAGGCGGTCGTCTGCGAAGGCCAGCTGGACCTGATCTCGGCCTTCGA
Organism: uncultured Chthoniobacterales bacterium; assembly: GCA_964247025.1. GTDB lineage: Bacteria > Verrucomicrobiota > Verrucomicrobiia > Chthoniobacterales > JAATET01 > JAATET01. Next base: position 28,866 of record CAXTSM010000011.1, on the reverse strand, counting down.
GGCGGGCGTGCAAAACCTCACCGCCCCCCAGGGCACCGCCTTCACCCCCCAGCAGGCGCGCCTGCTCCGGCGCTTCGCGGAATCCGCCGTGCTCTGCTTCGACTCCGACGCCGCCGGGCGCAAGGCCGTCGAGCGCTCGCTGCCCGCGCTGCTCGCCGTCGGGCTCACGGTGCGGGTCGCCCGGGTGCCCGCCGGGGAGGACCCGGACTCCCTGGTGCGCAATCGCGGAGCGGGAGCCCTGCGCGCGGTCGTCGCGGAGGCGCGGGACTATTTCGACGACGCCATCGAGGAGGATCTCGTCCCCGGCGCGACGCCGCGGCAGCGCGCGACCCTCGCCCGCAAGCTCGCCGGCTTCGTGCGTCTCATCGAGGACCCCGCGTTGCGCGAGGCGGTGACGGCGCGGGTCAGGAGCCGACTGGAAATCACCGAGGCGGGTTTCGCGGACCTGGTCAAAACCGCCCCGGGGCCGGACGCGGACCGCGGGCCGGAAGCGGAGGAAGTCGCCGAGGCGCTCACGCTCCCGGAGCCCGCGCGGGTGCTGTGCCGGCTGGCCCTTCTTTCCTCCGAAGCCCGGGCATGGATGCGAAATCAACCCGAGCCCGCGACGACTTTCGGTCCGGAGTTCGCGCTCGTGGACCGGCTCGCCCAGACCGAAGCGCCGCTCGAGGAGCCGGCGGCGTTTGCGGCCTTCGCCGCGCAACTTTCCGTTGCGGAAGAACGCGCGCTGGCCGACCTTCACCTCGGCCGGCTCCCGGAGAACGTGATCGAAAGGGTCGCGGACACCTGGCGCGGCCTGCGGAAAACCGGGCTACTCGACGAGATGGGGCGGATCCAGGCAAGAATCCGCCAGCCGGATCTAAGTGACCATGTCATCAGCCAGCTGCACAAACAAATCCTTGACCTCAGAGAGAGGCTGGGACACGTTTGAAGGCCTTTTTTCTCGTCGAAGCCGTTGTCCTACCCTTCTTGAAAGCCAAAACCAAAGTCTCCCAGGGCAAGCCCGCGCCTGTCCTCCGTTCCAAAGCGATTTCCAAACCGACGCCCAAGCGTCCCGTCGCGAAATCGTCGCGGTCCGGAGCCAAGGCCCGGCCTCCGGTGGCCGCGGTAAAAAGGCCCGCCGCGAAGACATCCCGCGCCATCCCGAAGGCCGCCCGCCCCTCGGCCCGGGCCCTCAAGCCCGCCCGGGCCGCCACCGGCGCCAAGCCGAAAGCCGTCGCCCCCGCCCGCAAGCCGGCGACCAAACCCGCCGCCAAGAAAGTCCCCGTGCCCGTTAAAAAAGTGTCCGCTCCCGTCAAGAAGACCGCGGCAAAGGGGACTCCCGACAGGAAGATCGAGCCCGAGAAGGCCAAACCCGCGACCCCGAAGGCGGCGGCGCCGACCAAACCGAAGGCGGCGGTGGAAACCAACGGCGCCGAGATGAACGGCGTGGCCGGCAAGATTTCCCCGGAAGCCCAAAAGGCGATCCAGGAAAAGGTCCGCGAGCTCATCAAGCTGGCCAAGGAGCAGGGCTACATCACCTTCGACGACCTCGACGAGGCGCTGCCCGAGGGCGTCAACGATCCCGAGACGATGGATTCCATCATCGCGCAGCTGCGCGGCGTGGAGATCGAGATCATCGATTCGTCCGACGTGGACCGGGTCAAGGATTTCAAGAAGGAAGAGGACGACGAAAAGGACGAGAAGGATGAAAAAGCCGACTCGAAGCTCGATATCCTCGACGATCCCGTCCGCATGTATCTGCGCCAGATGGGCCAGGTGCCGCTGCTCACCCGCGAGCAGGAGGTCGAGATCTCCAAGCGCATCGAGGACGCGGAGATCAAGGTGCAGGAAACGCTCTACGGCTTCGGCTTCGTCGCCCGCGCCCACCTCGACCTCGCCCAGAAACTCGTCGACATGCGCGAGCGCTTCGACCGCGTCATCCAGGACAAGAAGATCGAGAGCCGCGAGCGCTACATGAAGGTGCTCCCGCGTCTGTGCCAGCAGGTCCGCAAGCAGACCGAGCTCGTCACCGCCGCCTACCGCGAGATCGTGGCGTCCAAGGACGGCAAGGGCTCCGAGGCGAACCGCAAGGCCTTCGACAAGAACGTCGCCGCGATCCGCAAGCTCTACCCGAAATTTTTCTTCAAGCAGAAGGTCATCGAGGACTTCGTGGCCCTGGCCGACGAAAACCTGCGCCTCATCCAAAACCTCCAGCACGAGTGCGATCGCGCGAAAAAAAGCGGAAAGACCGCCGACGCGACGAAGGCGAAGCGCAACGTCGAGTCGCAGCTCCACGAGATGCGCATCCGCCTCTGGCTCTCGCCCGTGGAATACGGCCGGAAGCACCAGGAGCTCAAGGATTGGCACCGCAAGGCCCTGCGCGCCAAGACCGAGATGGTCGAGGCCAACCTGCGGCTCGTGATCTCCATCGCCAAGAAATACACGAACCGCGGGCTCTCGTTCCTGGACCTGATCCAGGAAGGCAACATGGGCCTCATGAAGGCGGTCGAGAAATTCGAATACCGCCGCGGCTATAAATTTTCCACCTACGCCACGTGGTGGATCCGCCAGGCGATCACGCGTTCCATTGCCGACCAGGCCCGCACGATCCGCATCCCGGTGCACATGATCGAGACGATCAACAAGCTCATCCGCGTGCAGAAGCAACTCGTGCAGGAATACGGTCGCGAGCCGAATCCCGAGGAGGTGGCCGACGAGATCCAGCTGCCCGTCGAGCGCGTGCGCGCGGTGCTCAAGATGGCCCAGCAGCCCATCTCGCTGCAGGCGCCCGTGGGCGACAGCGACGACACGAGCTTCGGCGACTTCATCGAGGACAAGGGCGCGGAAAATCCCGCCGACCAGGCGGCGATCGTGCTCCTCAAGGACAAGATCAAGGACGTGCTCGACACGCTCACCGAGCGCGAGCGCCAGGTGCTCGAGCAGCGCTTCGGCCTGGTGGATGGCTACAGCCGCACGCTCGAGGAGGTCGGCCGCCAATTCAAGGTGACCCGCGAGCGCATCCGCCAAATCGAGGCCAAGGCCTTGCGCAAGATGCGCCATCCGACCCGCATCCGGCAGCTCGAAGGCTTCCTCGAGCCGCAGGATCTCTGATTTTTTTCGGCTTTCCGCCGGAACTTTTCGCGCCCGGCCGGGTTTCCTCCCTTGGAAATCATGACCGGCTTCGATTCGAACGATCCCCGCGACGAGGCGCTCTGGCGCCTGCTCGGGCGCGCCCGGCCGGTCGAGCCCTCGCCGTATTTCGCCCGCCGAGTGCGGCACGCCCTCGAGCCGGCATCTTCCCCGACCCTCGGATGGCGCGCGTTTTTCCAGCGCCTGCTCGGGCCGACCGCGGTGTGCGCCGGACTTGTCGCCGTGGCTTGCCTGGGGGCGCGGCAGGACGCGGCGTCGGACGCGGTGGCGCGGGCCGACATGGAGTTCGAAACGATCCAAAACCTCGACCTGCTGGTCTCCAACTACGAATCCTCGTTATGGCTCGATCCCTCCTCGTCCCCGCGTTGATTACCGCCTGGTCGGTCGCGGCCGTCGCGGAACCGCTCCCCTCGCCGACTCCGCCGCTCGCCCCTCCCGCGAACGACGCCTTGTCCGGCCGGCCGGAAGGGCCGCGGCCGCGGATGAGCCACCCGGCGCGGGGTCGCGACAACGAGGCGAAACCGCCGGAGTCGGGAGACGACGGGCGTTTCAAACGCTTTCGAAGCCGCCTCGATCAGATCAGCCCGGAAGAACGCGAGCACTTCAAGGAGAACTGGAAGCGCTGGTCGGGAATGGCGGACAAAGAGCAAAAGGATTGGCAGAAACGCGCCGGCGCCGACCGGGAACGAATGAAAAAAGTCGTCGACGATGCCATCGCCGCCACCGGCTTGACGTTGAACGGAGACCGCAAGGAGATATTCGCGCTGCGGTACTGCCAGGAGCGCCGGAAGGTGGAGGAAAAGCTCCACGCCGACCTCGAGGCCCGGCGCGACAAGGAGATGGCCGACGTGCTCGCGCGCTTGAAGGTGGAATTCTCCGCCGCTCCGGCGTTCCCGTCGGCCACCCCGACCCCATCGGCGACGCCGTGACCAGCTGCCCGGGCGTCAGTCGCCGATGACGGCGGGCGTGCCGACTTTCACGCGCTGGTAAAACAGCGGGGCGATATCCTCGGGCATGCGCACGCAGCCGTGCGAGGCCGGGTAGCCGGGCAGGATGCCGACGTGCATGCCGACGCCTTCGTTCGTGAGCCGCATGAACCACTTCATCGGCGCGCCGACGTAATGCGTGCCGCTCGGGGCGGAATCGATCTTCGTGCTGACGCCGGCGCGCACGATCTGCCCGTCGCGGTTGACGAACGCGCCGTAGACGTTCGAGCGGTGATCCGCGTCCTTTTGCAGGATGGTGTAGCTGCCCTTGGGCGTCATGCCGGCGCGTTTGCCGGAGGAAATCGGGGAATCGATCGCGACCTCGTCGCCGACGAGCAGGTAGGCCCGCTGCTTGCTGAGCGAGACGTAGATGCGCGTGTTGTCCGGCGTCGCGGTGTCGAGCACGCGCGGGACGACCTTCGGCTGGGCTTGCCTGGAAATCAGCTCGCGCGCGGGCTTTTGCTTCGCGCGCTTGAAGCCGAAGATCGAGGAGCCCACCGGGACGGGCTGCGGCGCGGCGACGGCCGGATCTCCAAGCGCGAGCAGGAGCGCCGCGATGGCGGGAAGTGGGCCGGAAAAAAATCGCATCGCTCTTGTGTCGGGTCCGTCGGGCGTTTCACTATTCGCATAGTTGCTGCCCGCCGACATTTCAACGACATTCCCGCCTTGCGCCCGTTTCCTTTTCCACCTCCGCGTTGGATCGCGGCCCTGAGCCTCGCCGCGCACGCGCTCGCCGTCCCGGGCCTTCGAGCGGACATCGAGCTGCCCTCGGTGCCGCCGGCGCAGGCCGAGGCGGTCACGATGAAGGTTTTTCTGGGCGAGCCGGTCGAGGTTCCGCTCAAGGGGTTGAGTCGAACGGGCCTGCAGCTTCAGTTCCTGATTCGCCGTCCGCCGGCTTCGGGGCAACTTTCGGAAATCACGCTCACGGGCCGCGGCACGGCCATCGTGACCTACACGCCGAACGCCGGGGCGGGGACGGGCGTGGATCGGTTTCGTTACGCGGTGCGCGGCCCGACGGGCGGGGTGTCCACGCCGGTGGACGTCACGCTGAACGTCGTCGAGCGGCCGGCGGTGTTCACCGCCCCGGCGCGGCTGGACTTTCCTGCCACGGCGGTCGGGAAGTCCGCCCCGCAGACGTTCGAGATTCGCAACGATGGCGGCAGCCGCCTCGAAGGGCATCTGACCGTGCCCGCGCCGTGGAAGCTGTCGGGGGACGGCGATTATGCGCTGGGCCCGGGCGACTCGAAGAGCTTCGTCGTCACGTTTGCCCCGGGCGATCCTCGACGCTTCTCGGACGTGGGGACGTTTTCTCACGCCGAGGGCGTCGAGATCGGCCTGAGCGGCCTGGGCTATGCGCCGATCGAGGTGGTGCCGCGCGAGATCCGCCTCGAGGGTGACGGACGCAGCGAAGTGCGCACCGGGGGCTTTCTCGTGCGAAACGTGTCCGACGAAGACCAGGACCTGGTCATCACCGCGCCCGGGGAAATCATCGCGCCGGCGAGCGTGAAGGTCGCCGCGAAATCCGAGGTCCGGGTCGCCCTGCATACCCGGAAGGGTTTTCTCGGCGCGCTCGACGGCTGGTTGAAATTGTCCGGCCGGGAAGTGCGCCTCGATGCGCCGCTCCGCGTGATGGCGGCCCCCGCGCGGGTGCGCATCGAGCCCGGGAAAATCGACCTCGGCTCGTTCGTCGCCGGGCGATTCGGCCGCGCGAAACTCACGCTGCGCAACGACGGCGGTTCGCCCGCCGCCCTGCGCGTCAGATTGCCCGACGGCGTGCAACTCCGGCCCGATCCCTCCTACGAGGCGCTCGAGGTGGGCCAGGCGCGGGAATTCGAGGTCTCGTTCGCGCGGCCCGGCGCGGGGAAACTCGACGACGCGATGGTTTTCGAAGCGGGCGGCGCGCCGATCGCGGTGGCGATCAAGGCCGTGGTCACCGACGACCCGCGAAGCGATGATTCCCCTGGCGGGCCCAAGGCCGCCCCGGACGCAACCCCCAAGGTCGACATGAACGACATCCCTCCCGTGCCGCAGATCGGCATGGTCCAGACCAAGACCTCGCTCGAGCTCTCGTGGAAAAAAACGTCGCCCGATGCCGTTCGTTACGCCCTCTTCATGCGCTCCATCGGCTTCGACGACAAGGGAGAGCCGGTCTTCAAATACACCGCCCTGCCGAGGGTGAAGCCTCGCATCATTCGAGATGAAGTGCGGGCGACGCTCGAGGGCCTGCGCCCCGGCGAGCGCATCACCCTCATGGTCGTGTCCTACGATGCGGCCGGGAAACCCTCGCTGCCTTCCCTGCCGTTCGTCGTCGCCACCGAGGCCGACCCCCCGCGCGCGATCCCGTGGTTCTGGCTGGGCCTGGCCACCATCGCCATCTTCGGGTGGCTGCTCGTGCGCGAGCGCCGTCGGCAGCGCGCCGTGACCGTCGAGGAGATCGGGCGGATTTATCGATCCTGAGGCCCTGGGTCCGCGAATATCCTTGTCCGCCCGGGGGCGGCGCGACACCTTCGGCGAAAATCCAACCCCGCAAAAATCTCATGCAACTCGGAATGATCGGTCTCGGAAGAATGGGCGCCAACATGGTCCGCCGCCTCATGCGCCAGGGGCACGCCTGCGTGGTTTTCGACACCAATCCCGCCACCGTCCAGGAGCTCGTGGCCGAGGGCGCGATCGGCTCCGATTCGCTGGAGGACCTGGTCGCGAAGCTCGAAGCCCCGCGCAACGCGTGGATCATGATCCCCGCCGCGATCACCGACCGCATCGTGGATCAATTATCCGGCCTGCTCTCGGCGGACGACACGATCATCGACGGCGGCAACTCGTATTTCCGCGACGACCGTCGCCGGGCGGCGGCGCTGAAATCCAAGGGGATCCATTATCTCGACGTCGGCACCAGCGGCGGCACCCACGGGCTCGAGCGCGGCTATTGCATGATGATCGGCGGCGACACCGAAGCGGTGGAACGCATGGACCCGGTCTTCAAGACGCTCGCGCCCGGCCGCGGCGAAGTCGAGCGCACGCCCGGCCGCGAAAAGCTCGGCGGAACGTGCGAGGAGGGTTACCTGCATTGCGGCCCGTCCGGCGCCGGGCATTTCGTCAAGATGGTCCACAACGGCATCGAGTACGGCATGATGGCGGCCTACGGCGAAGGCCTCGACATTCTCTTCAACGCGAACATCGCGAACCAGCAGCACGCCAGCGACGCCGAGACCGCGCCGCTCATGAACCACGACCTGGTCTACGACATCAACCTTGCCGACGTGACCGAAGTGTGGCGCCGCGGCAGCGTCGTCTCCTCGTGGCTGCTCGATCTCGCGGCGACTTCGTTCGCGGAGGATCCCAAGCTCGAGCGATTTTCCGGTCGCGTGTCGGACTCCGGCGAAGGCCGCTGGACCATCATGGCGGCAATCGACGAGGGCGTGAATTGCGAGGTTCTCACCGCCGCGCTCTACGCGCGTTTCCGTTCCCGCAAGGACCACACGATCGCCGAAAAAGTCTGTTCGGCCATGCGGTATCAATTCGGCGGCCACCTCGAGAAAAAGGCGTAGCCGGACGCGGCCTTGCGCGCGTTCTTGATCGTCGCCCTGGGGATTTTTCTCGCCGGTTGCGCCGCGGCGCCCACGCCGGACTTCAACGCTCGCGAGAAGCAGGCCGGCGCCGTGCGCTGGCGCGGACCCGCCGGTTCCGGCGAAGGCGCGGTCACGTGCGAAACGGACCGCGACGGAAACTTTCGCGTTCGCGTGCTCGGGAACCCCGCGCGATTGACGGTCCAGCGCGCCATGGGCCGCTGGACGATGGCCGGGCCGCTGGCAGGTCGACGCTGGGACGGCGCGGATTCCGCCGTGCCCGCAAAATTGGAAGGGTGGCTGAGTTTCGCCGAGGCCTGCGAAGGCGGTCGCGCGGCGGGAGAAGGGCGGAGCGAGGTGCGGACGGGGCGGTTCAGCGTCCGGTATGCGAAACGAGACGGCCGCCTCGAGTGGCTGGAACTCGTCAGCCTGGCGACCGGCGAGCGGTTCCTCGCCACGTTCTGGGCGAAGTCGGCACGCTCGTCTTGACGAGACGGGAACCCGTCCGGACACCTTTTTGTCGCCACGGCGCGATTCAGCCCGGCCCCGGGGGGCCCGCGCGGCGCGCCGGTCGCACGATGCCCTTGTAGAACGGCAGCATGGCCGCGCCGACGAGGCCCCAGGACGAGTTCACCAGATAGCCCGCGAGGGAGATCGAAGTCGCGACCGCCGCCGAAGTGCCGGCCAGCGCGCCGAGCAGGCCGACGAACGTCCACTCGCGCACGCCCATTCCGCCCACGCTGATCGGCAGCGAGCTGATGACGTCGGCGATCGGCATGATCGTGGCGAGATGCGCGAAGGAAATCGACGCGCCAAATGCCCGGGCCGCGCAGAAGAAGACTCCGAACAGGCCGGGCACCATCACGAGCGAGAGCGACAGCGCCCGCAGCGAGCCTCTCCAATGGCGCGCCATCTTGGCGTAACCCGAGCCCATGTCGCGCACGAAGCCGGGAAACGGAACCCAGGGCGGAAGCCGCTCGGTGAGGCCGCGGGCCGCGGCGTAGAGCGAAGCGCCGACGAGGAGGACGCAGCCCATCTGATAGGCGATGACCAGGTGGAAGAGCAGGGCGGCGCGCGGGCTGGCCGTGAGCCACGGGTAGTTCCACGCGCCGAGCAGGAGGGTGTAGAAAATCAGTCCGCCGAGACCGCAGACGCGATCCATGATGATCGACAGCAGGGCGTCCGCCTTGTTCGCGCCGCGCTGGACGAGATACGCCGCCCGGACGAGGTCGCCGCCGGCTGCGCCGAGCAGAAACGTGTTGCAGAAAAGGGCCACGAGGCAGACCTGCACGCTCTTCCAGAACGGCACGCCGACGTCCAGCATCCGCAGGAAAATGCGCCACCGGACCGCGCCGATCAGGTTCTCGACGCCGGCGATCAGCACGCCGAGCGCGAGCCACCCAGGCCGCGCGTGCCGCAGCGCCTCGCCGGCTTCGCGGCGGAACGCGGCGTCGTGGAAGAAGATCGCCAGCAACCCGACCGTGACGGCGGTCTGGAGCAGGACGAGGAGCCAGCGTTTGTTCATGGGCGGGACGAAAGTGGGAAGGGCCGGCCCCCGCACCGCGCCATCTCCGGCCTGCCCGGGCAAGCAAAATCGCGGCTCGAAATCCGGCTCCCGCCCGGGCATCGTGCCCGCCCGATCATGTCCCGCGCGCCGAGCCCCACCCATTGCGTGCTGCTGCCCAGCTACAACAGCGGCCCGATGCTCGCCCGCGTGGCGGCCGAGGTGGTGGCTCTCGATTTTCCGGTCTGGATCGTGCTCGACGGCAGCACGGACGGCAGCGGGCGCGGGCTGGCGCCGCTGCTGCAGGCGAACCCGGCGGTGCGGTGCATCCGGCTGGAAAAAAATGCCGGCAAGGGCGGCGCGGTGCTGGCGGGAATGCGGGCCGCGCAGGCGGAGGGACTCACGCATGCGCTCGTCATGGATGCCGACGGGCAGCACGCCGTCGAGGCGGCCGGGACGTTCCTGGAGCGCTCGAGACGCGAGCCTGGAGCCATGATCCTCGGCGTGCCGATCTTCGGCGCCGACGCGCCGGTCGAGCGGGTGAAGGGACGGCGCGTCGGCAACTGGTGGGCGAATCTGGCGACGCTCTGGGGCGGCATCGGCGATTCGTTGTTCGGTTTTCGCGTGTATCCGATCGCGGAGACGGTGGAGATCCTGGAGTCGATCCGGACCGCGAGGCGCTTCGACTTCGACACGGAAATCGCGGTGCGGCTGTATTGGCATGGCGTGCGGCCGGTCAACATCCCGACGCCCGTGCGCTATCCGCCGCGGGAGGCGGGCGGGGTGACGCATTTTCGCTACCTCCGCGATAATCTTCTGCTCGTGGCGACGCACACGCGGCTGTTCTTCGGCATGCTCGCGCGCCTGCGGTGGTTGCTTGTGCGGCGACGGCAAATTTCGGATGATGCCGCCGCATGAACGCCCTTATCCTCGCCGCGGGTTACGCCACGCGGCTTTATCCCCTTACGCTCACCAAGGCCAAACCCCTGCTCGAGGTCGCGGGCAAGCCGATGATCGAATGGGTCATCGACAACCTCGCGGGCATTCCCGATTTGCGGAAGATCCACATCGTGACGAACGACAAGTTCGCCGGGGATTTCCAGGCCTGGGCCGATGGATACCGGGCCCGCGGGCCGCGCTTCGAGTTCGAGATCATCAACGACGGCTCCACCAGCGACGCCGACAAACGCGGGGCGATCGGCGACATCCACCATGCGATGGATCACGGGCATCTCCAGGGCGAGGACCTGCTCGTCGTGGCGGGCGACAACCTGTTCAGCGAGCCGGTGACGGGCTTCGGCGCGGCGGGCAAGGACGCGCCGGCGACGGTCGCGGTCTACGACGTGGGCGACCTCGAGCTCGTGAAGAAATACAATTCGATCTCCGTCGACGCAGGCGGGCGGGTGACGAAGTTCGTGGAAAAGGCGAGCGATCCCGAGAGCACGCTGTCCGCCATCGCGCTGTACTATTACCGGAAGGACACGCTGCCCTTCATCGAGCAATACATCGCGGAAGGGCATAATCCCGACCAGCCCGGCCGCCTGATCGAGTGGCTGCACCACCGCACGGAGGTGCGCACCTGGCCGGTGCCCGGCCTGTGGTTCGACATCGGGGGCAAGGAGTCGCTCGAGGAGGCGGACGGGATTTTCCGGAAGTTCGCGTAGCCGCGACTAGCCCGGCACTTGCATCTCGAAGGTGGGGATGCGCGTGAAGACGGCTTCGCCGGAGTCGGTGAGGCCGAGATAGGCGCCTTCCGCCACCGCGTCCGCCGCGATGGCGTGCGAGCTGTTGTACGAAAAATTGCCCGCCGGGCTCGAGGCGCGGAAATTCTCCGACGACCCCGTCGCCTTCCACCGCCAGCGTCTGGCCGTCCGCCTCGCGCACGACCCACTTGCGCCCCTTGATCGTGACGGTTTCCGCGGAGTCGTTCGTGATCGTGATGAAATACACGAAGACGTGCGGCTTGCCGGGCGGACCTTCGAACTCGGGGGCGGGGAGGACCTGCGTGACGGTGACGTTCAGGCCGGGGAGTTCGCGCGGGGACATGGGAATTTCACCCGGAGGGCACGGAGTTCACGGGAAATTTTTTAGAAGACTCCGTGTTCTCCGCGCCCTCCGGGGGACCGGATCATTTCGGTTTCGCCGTCGACTGGATCGCCAGTTCGCGGAGGAGCCGGGGTTCGACCGTGACGGGTGAATGCGTAAGCAGGTCCTGGCCGCGGTTGTTTTTTGGAAAGGCGATCACGTCGCGGATCGATTCCGTGCCGGCGATGAGCATGACGAGCCGGTCGAGGCCGAGGGCGACGCCGCCGTGCGGGGGGGCGCCGAACGAGAAGGCGCGAAGCAGGTGGCCGAACTTTTCCTGCTGCTCGTCGGGACCGATGCCGAGGGCGGTGAAGAGCTTCGCCTGCAGCTCCCGCTCGTGGATGCGGAGGGAGCCGCCGCCGAGTTCCACGCCGTTGAGGACGACATCGTAGGCGACGGCGCGGACGCGAGCGTAGTCGCCGGCGTCGAGGTGGGGGAGGTCGTCCGCCCTGGGGCGGGTGAAGGGGTGGTGCACCGCGGTCCACGCGTTTTCCTCGGGCAGGAACGCGAGCAGCGGGAAGTCGACGACCCACAGGAAGTTCAATTCTCCGGAGCCCTTCGTGAGCTCGAGCAGGTCCGCGCAGCGCAGGCGCACGCGGCCGAGGACCTCGGCGGCGGCGTCGCGCTGGTCGGCGCCGAAAAAAAGCACGTCGCCCGCGCCGAAGCCGAGGCGCTCCGCGATGGCGGCCTTTTCGGCCTCGGAGAAAAATTTGACGATCGGGCTTTCCCACTCACCGGCGGGGCCGGCCTTCACGTAGGCGAGGCCCTTCGCGCCGAGCTCGGTCTTGGCCCACTCCTCCCAGCGCTTGAGCTGCTCCTTCGAGAATTTCCCGGCCGCGCCTTTCGCGTTGAGCGCGCGGATCACGCCGCCGCCCGCGAGGACGGATTGGAAGACCTTGAAGGTCGAGTCGCGGAAGATGTCGCTGAGGTCCACGATCTCGAGGCCGAAGCGCCGGTCGGGCTTGTCGGAGCCGAAGCGGTCGATCGCCTCGCGGTGGGCCATGCGCGGGAACGGGGTGGGGATTTCCACGCCCTTCGTCTCGCGGAAAATGCGGGCGAGCAGGCCCTCGATGAGCGTCTGGATCTCCCGCTCGGTCGTGAACGAGGCCTCGACGTCGATCTGCGTGAACTCGAGCTGGCGCTCGGCGCGCAGATCCTCGTCGCGGAAGCAGCGCGCGATCTGGAAGTATTTTTCCACGCCGGCGACCTGGAGCAGCTGCTTGTATTGCTGCGGGGCCTGCGGAAGCGCGTAGAACGAGCCGGGAGCGAGGCGGGCGGGCACGAGGAAGTCGCGCGCGCCCTCGGGGGTGGGATTCGAGAGGATCGGGGTCTCGATTTCGAGAAAACCCTGGTCGTCGAAATAATCGCGCGTGGCTTTCGTGATGCGGTGGCGCAGGCGCAGGTTGTGGCGCATGTCGGCGCGGCGCAGGTCGAGGTAGCGGTATTCGAGGCGCAGGTCTTCGTTGGAGACCTTGCCCTCGATGGGAAACGGCAGGACGTCGGATTTGTTGAGGACCACGAGCGCGGTGGCGACGATCTCGATGCCACCGGTCTCGAGCCGGGGATTTTCCGTGCCGGCGAGGCGCGCGGTGACGAGGCCGGTGACGGTGATGACGTCCTCGCTGCGGAGGCCGTGGGATTGGTCCGCGACGGCGGGGTGCTCCTCGGGGCGGAAGACGACCTGGGTGATGCCTTCGCGGTCGCGCAGGTCGACGAAAATGACGCCGCCGTGGTCGCGCCGGGAATCGACCCACCCGCTCAAGGTGATGACGGAACCGACGTCGGACGGGCGCAGGGCGCTGCAATGATGGGTGCGGTAGGACATCGGGTGATCGAACTAAACAGGATGGACGGGATCTCGAGGATTAACAGGACGGGGAAACGGAGGGAATTGGTTTTCAAGCCAGTCGATGAGGTGCGCGTGGTCGATGGCTTGTTCCGCCCGGGTGGCGAGGGTCTTTACCTTGAGGGCCGGCCATTCGGCGCCGATGACGACGGCGAACCGGGCGCCGAGGGCTTCGGCATTCTGGAATTGCCGCCCGACCTTCGCGGCCTCGAGGGGGAAGTCGGTGCGCCAGCCGGCGTCGCGCAGCGATTGCACGAGGCCGAGCGATTCGCGGCGGCGGGTCTCCTCGGCGATCACGACGTAGATCTCGGCGGCGGGCGCGGCCGCGAGGGTGCGCTCCATTTTTTCGCGGGCGTGCGGGGTCTCCTCGATGAGGTCGCCGAGCACGACGTCGCCCAGGCCGAAGCCGATGGCCGGCAGGCGCACCGCGCCGTCGCTCAGGTCGCCGAGCAACTCGTCGTAGCGGCCGCCGCCGGCAAGCGCGCGCATGGATTTGCCGCGGTCGAACGCCTCGAAAACCAGGCCGGTGTAATACGCGAGCCCGCGCACGATGGAGAGGTCGATCTCGACGAAGTCGCGCAGGCCGCGCGCGTCGAGCTGCCCGAGCAACGGCTCGAAATGCGCGGGGCTGCCCGTGGCGATGAAGGCGCGGAGCTCGGCGACGGTCAGCGCGTGCGGCGCGAGTTTCGCGTCGAGCGATTCCGCGGGTTCGCGCTCGAGCTTGTCGATGATCGCGAGCACGGACCTCGCGGCGGCGTCGCCGGAGAGGCCGCGCGCGCCGAGGAAATCCATCCACGCGCGGCGGTCGCTGAGGCGCACGACGAAGTCGTCCTTCGTGAAGCCGAACTCGCGCAGGAGGTCCACGCCGAGGCCGACCAGCTCGGCGTCCGCCGCGGTCGAGCCGTCGCCGATGAGGTCGGCGTTGAATTGGATGAACTCGCGCAGGCGGCCTTTTTGCTGGCGCTCGTAGCGGAAGAAATTCGCGGTGCTGAACCACTTGAGCGGCTTGCGGTAGGCGCGTTCCTTCGCGATGACCATGCGCGCGAGGGTGGGGGTCATTTCCGGGCGCAGCGCGACCTCGCGTTCGCCGCGGTCGGTGAAATTGTAGAGCTGGCCGAGGATCTCCGCGCCGCTTTCGTTTTTCTTCGCGTAGAGGTCCATCGACTCGAGGACGGGGCCGTCCACCTCGACGAACCCATACCGGCGCGAGACGGCGCGCCAGCCGTCGAGCAGATAGCCGCGGCGGGCGCACTCCTCGGGGTAGAAATCTCGAAAGCCGGGCAGCGGGCGCATCAAAAGCTTCGCATCAGACCGTCATAACCGGGCCGGCGTCGAGCGCATTCAAGCGGTGAGCACGCGGACGGCTAAGCCGGCAACCCTGGAAAAATGCGCTTCGTCGTCCGGGCCGACCAGCACCCCGAAACCGAGGCTGCGCGCGGTGGCGGCGACGGAAATGTCGTTCTGCGGGATGGGCGTGCCGGCACGCGAAAGTTCTGCGGCGATGTCGGCGTAGTGTTCCGCCATGTCCGCGGTGAATGGGATAATCTCGAGAATCCGGCGCAGCGCCTCGAGTTGAGCGCGCCTTCGGGCGGCTTTTTGCGCGGTGTCCGCCAGGCGGACGCCGACCAGCGCTTCCGCCCAAACAATCGCGGGCAAAACGAGCGCTTCCCCGTCCGCGAGATCGACCGGCTGTCCGGCGGCCTCCCGGCGTTCCCACGCGATGAACGCGGACGTGTCGAAAATCAAGCCCACGGGTTCTGAAACACTTGATCCTCGCGGTTGACCCGCTCAAGATCATCCGCGAAGGACGGATCCCGCGGCAACGCGGCCAGAGCGGCTCGAACTTCTCCCCAGGTCCCCCGCCGATTTTTTTCGATGGGCACCAGTTCTGCCAGCGGCTGATCATTGCGCGTGAGGATAAAGGATTCGCCGCGGTGTTTTATCCGCGCGAGATAGTCGCCCAAATGCCGGGCGGCCTCCGTTGAACTGATCACGCTCTTCATGCGGATCTTTGTAGAATGCGGAAACCTGTAGGTCAAGGTGCGGCTTGCGCTTCGCGAAGGGCCCCGGCACTCTTTTCCGCTCCATCATGACCAGCGCCGAGATCCGCACCTCCTTCCTCGAGTTTTTCCGCTCGAAGCGGCACGCGATCGTGCCGTCGAGCCCGCTTATGCCGGACTCGCCGAACCTGCTTTTCACGAACGCGGGCATGAACCAGTTCGTGCCGATCTTTCTCAACGAAACGCGCTGCCCGTACGAGCCCGGCCGCGCGGCGGATACGCAGAAATGCATCCGCGCCGGCGGCAAGCACAACGACCTCGACGACGTCGGGCTGGACACCTACCACCACACGTTCTTCGAGATGCTCGGCAACTGGAGCTTCGGCGATTATTTCAAGGCCGAGGCGATCGCGTGGGCGTGGGAATTGATCGTGGAACGCTGGAAATTCCCCGCCGAGCGGCTCTACGCCACGGTCTACGCGCCCGCGCCGGGCGATCCGAGCGAGTTCGACCAGGAGGCCCATGACCACTGGGCCGCGCTCTTCACGCGAGCCGGGCTCGATCCGAAGGTCCACGTCGTCCACGGCAACAAGAAGGACAACTTCTGGATGATGGGCGACACCGGCCCGTGCGGCCCGTGCTCCGAGCTGCACGTCGACCTCACGCCGCTCGGGGACACCAAGGGCGCGCTGGTGAACTCCGGCGACGCGCGCTGCATCGAGATCTGGAACCTCGTTTTCATTCAATTCAACGCGAACGCCGACGGCACGTTTTCCCCGCTGCCCGCGCGGCACGTCGACACCGGCATGGGCTTCGAGCGCGTGACCTCGATCCTGCAGGGCACGAAGGAGTTCGCCGACTTCGCGGACGCCCGGATCTCCAACTACGCGACCGACATTTTCCGGCCGATCTTCGACGAGATCGAACGGCTGAGCGGCCGGACCTACGCGGACACGCTGCCCGTCGCTGGCTCAACCGGCGACACCGAGCAGGAAAAGATCGACGTGGCCTTCCGCGTGATCGCCGATCACATCCGCACGCTGAGCTTCGCCGTCGCGGACGGCGTCTCGCCGGGCAACACCGATC
The DNA here is from genome assembly GCA_964247025.1 of uncultured Chthoniobacterales bacterium. Classification (GTDB taxonomy): domain Bacteria; phylum Verrucomicrobiota; class Verrucomicrobiia; order Chthoniobacterales; family JAATET01; genus JAATET01. The sequence continues at coordinate 12,664 of CAXTSM010000011.1, read as the reverse complement.
GCAACTACGTCCTGCGCCGCATCCTGCGCCGGGCGGTGCGCTACGGCCGCACGCTCGGGCTGCGCGAGCCGTTTTTCTTCAAGCTCGTCGACGTGCTCGCCCGCACGATGGGCGACGTGTTCCCGGAGATCCGCGCGCGGCAGAAGCACGTCGAGGAGGTGCTCCGGCGGGAGGAGGAGGCCTTCAATCGCACGCTGGATCGGGGGATCGAGTTATTCACCGCGGAGACGCCGCGGCGCGGAGAGATCGCGGGGGATTTTGCCTTTCAGCTCTACGACACCTACGGATTTCCGCTCGATTTGACGGAGCTGATGGCGCGCGAGCGCGGACTTTCCGTCGACGTCGCCGGCTTCGAGGCGCGGATGGACGAACAGCGCGCGCGGGCTCGCGCCGCGCAGAAGAAAGAGGTCATCGAGCTTTCGCAGATCGAGACGAAGGCGCCGACGACGTTCCTCGGCTACGACCAGGATCACACCGGCGCGGATGTCATCGAGGTCGCGACCTTGAAGGACCGCACGCTCGTCGTCGTGAACAATTCCGTCTGCTACGCCGAGATGGGCGGCCAGGTCGGCGACACCGGCGAACTCGACGCGGGCGGCCGGGTCTGGCGCATCGCGAACACCCAGAAGTCCGGCGGCACGTGGCTGCATTTCCTCGACGGCCCCGATGCCCCGTCGGCGGGCGACCACGTCACCATGCGGCTCGACGGGCCGCGGCGCGCGGCGATTCAACGCCACCATTCGGCCACGCATCTGCTGCACTGGGCTTTGCACGAAGTCGTGAGCCGCGAGGCGACGCAGAAGGGTTCCTTCGTCGGGCCGGACAAGCTCACGTTCGACTTCAACGGCGGCGCGCTCACGCCCGCCCAGCTCCGCGACGTCGAGCGGCTCGTGAACGAGCGCATCGTCGAGAACGCTTCCATCGCATGGAACGAAGTGCCCTACGCCGAGGTGAAGGGCCGGCCGGACGTCATGCAGTTCTTCGGCGACAAATACGGCGACGTCGTGCGCGTGGTGGACATCGGCGGCTACTCGAAGGAACTCTGCGCCGGCACGCACGCCCGCTCGACCGGCGAGATCGGGCTTTTCCGCATCGCCAACGAGGCCGCCATCGCCGCCGGCGTGCGCCGCATCGAGGCCACGTCGGGACGGCCGGCCTTCGAAAGCGCCCGGGCGGACATGGATCGACTCGGCGCGCTGGCCACGACGTTGAACGTCCCGCTCGCCGAGCTCGAAAAGAAACTCGGGGCGATGATCGCCCAGCAAAAGGCGCTGGAAAAACAACTCGCGACGCTCAGGCAGAAACAGGCCGCGGGCGTGGCGACGGAGCTGCTCGAAAAAGTGCGCGCCGCGGGATTGAAAGCGCCCGCCATCATCGAAAACCTCGGCGACGCCGATGGCGATTACTTGCAGGCGATCGCGGACGCGTTGAAGGGCTCCTTCGCCGGCGTGGTGGTGTTGGCGGGGGCGGCAAATGGCGCCGTCTCGCTCGTCGTCACGGTCTCGCCGGACCACGTGAAGACGATTCAGGCCGGAAAGATCATCCAGGGCATCGCGCCGACCGTCGGCGGCAAGGGTGGTGGCCGCCCGGATGCCGCGCGCGGCGGGGGCAGGGATCCCGCAAAAATCGACGAGGCGCTGAGGCTCGCGCTGGAATCGATGCTCTGACCGATCGCGCCCGTCTCGGTGCAACGCAGAATCTGCTATGGCTAGCCGCCGCTCGAGTGCGATTTTTTCCGGCCGCCGCCCAATCCGACGACGTGATAACCGTTGCCGACCTCGATTCTTTTGCCCGCCTTGATTTTGTTGATGAGGGAGTTGACCTCTCGGTCACTGCCGCGCACTCGAACCTTCACGACTTGCTGGTTTGCATCCACGCGGGAACTTATGACGACCTGCGGAATTCCGCCAAGCTAAATATGGCGATCAAGCGGCAACGCTGACCGGGATATTTTTTTCCACGATGTCGGAGAGATCGAGCTGGTAAAGCAGCTCCCAGGCAAAAGCGGCGGCGTGGGCGGCGGCGATCGGCTGCCACACGCGATCACGGGTCGGCGCCTTATCGGAAACCATGTCCGAGATGCTCCGAACGGCGATGAAATGCGGCCGCCGGTTGATCGTGCTTGCGGCCGCGGATTGAGCTCCAAAGCTCTCCATGTCGCAAGCGTAGCATTCGCTGAATTGGGCGCTCAGGATGCGAAAAAGTTGGGACTTGCGCGTCGAAATGTTTTTTTCGCCTGAAGCGATCGGCTGGACAAACGCAGAGGGTGGCGAAAAATCCTCTGGCTTTCGCATTTTTCCGGTGTGCGGGCGGGCGCGATCCTTCCAGGCATTGGCTCGACCGACCGACTTGGCGAGCTGAACCAGCAAGTTGGAGCATTCCGCGCGAATTCCTCGGGGATGAAAACCGGGAGACGGCGCGACGACTTTTCCCAGTTCGTAGTCAACGATCTTGCTGGCGGCGACCACGTCTCCGTGCCGCACGTCTTCCTTCAAGCCGCCGGCTATTCCGACAAAAATCATGACGTGGGGATCATAGCGATCCAACATGATTTTACCATTGATGGCCGACTTGACGTTCCCCTGGTCGGTGTCCTTGAGGAAGACTTTCCAATTGTGATGCTTTCCCTTGAAAACTCCGGCGTGAACAAACGTCAGGTCGCTGTCCAGCTGTTCGCCGGCAAATCTGCCGTGCGCTTTGACCGCTTCGAGTTCTCCGTTCAAGGCAACCAGAATGACCGCATTTCGCGACGTGCGACGACGCGACGGACTTGAACGCGGTAATCGGGAGGTTGATCGCTTGGCCATGAGAATTCATGCTCATGAACTCCCGTGCATCTGATTCGTCAAGATTCTTATGGCGTCCGGTTCTTTCGGTTGGCGGCTAAAGGGCTTGAACTCATCACTCCGTCTTTCCGCCTGGGCGATCGTCCGCCTGCCCCCGGCTCGCCGGCTACTTGATCGCGGCCCAGACGCGGTGCACGTCGTCGTGCTCGTCGAGCGCGTGGAGGAACTCCCCCGCCTCGGCGGCCTGTTCGTCGGTGAGCGCGGGAAATTGCTTCGCGACGTAGCCGAGCTCGCTGGTGATCACGCTCCAGCCGTTCGCCGCGAGCCACTTCGAGGCGGCGGCCGTCTCGGTGCGCTCCGTGATGAAACGCGCGCCGGTGGCATCCTCGGGCACGTCGTCGTTCTGGGCGTGGGTGAGGGGCTCGACCTCGTTCGCGCCGGCCTCGATGGCGGCCTCCTCGATGTCGACGGCGCCGGCGTGATGGGCCTCGACCAGGCCGACGTGGTCGAAGAGGAACTTGTTGCTGCCGGGGGCGCCGAGTTGGCCTTTCTTGAAGAGCTGCCGGATTTCGGGCGCGGTGCGGTTGTTGTTGTCGGTGAGCACCTCCACGATGACGGGCACCTTGTGCGGCGCGTAGCCTTCGAAGGCGATGTGCTCGAGGGTGAGCCTTTCCGGGCCGATGCCGGCGCCCTTGTTGATCGCGCGCTCGATCACGTCGCGGGTCACGCTTTGTCGGCGGGCCTTCTCGACCGCGGTGAAAAGCCGCGGATTGCCGGCGGGATCGGGGCCTCCCTGCTTCGCGGCGACCGAGATCTCCTTCACCATCTTGCTGACCGCCTGGCCTTTTTTCAGGCCGGCGACCTCGCGCTTCGCGTGCAACCACTGACGTCCCATATCGCCAGAGGCTAGGAGGAAGGCGGCGAATCTGGAAATCAGGAAATCAGAAAAAATACCTTCGGTTTTGCCCTGGTCCTGGTCGTTCCTGCTTCCCTGCCCTCCCGATTCTCCATTTATTAGCGCTTCATGTCTGACCACAAATTTCGCGCCGGCGTCCTTTTCGGGGACGAAGTGAAGGAACTCCTCGATTACGCCAAGGCGCATGAATTCGCGCTGCCCGCGATCAATTGCATCGGCACCAGCTCGGTGAACGCCGCCCTCGCGGCGGCCCGCGACGTGAACTCGCCGACGATGATCCAATTCTCGAACGGCGGCGCGCAATTCTTCATCGGCCGGACCGTGAAGGGCGACAACCAGCTCGGCCCCGTGCTCGGCGGCATCGCCGGCGCCCATTACGTGGACGCGGCCGCGAAGGCCTACGGCGTGCCCGTCATCTTGAACACCGACCACTGCGCGAAGAAGCTGCTGCCGTGGGTCGACGGCATGCTCGCCGCCAGCGAGGAGCAGTTCGCGAAGACCGGCCGCCCGCTGTACAGCTCGCACATGCTCGACCTCAGCGAGGAGCCGCTCCACGAAAACATCGCGACCTGCGCGAAATACCTCGAGCGCATGAGCCGGATGGGCATGACGCTCGAGATCGAGCTCGGCGTGACCGGCGGCGAGGAGGACGGCGTGGACAACTCCGGCGTCGAGGAATCGAGCCTGTATACGAAGCCCGAGGAAGTCGCGCACGCCTACGAGGTGCTGAGCCGGATTTCGCCGAACTTCACCGTCGCCGCCGCCTTCGGCAACGTCCACGGCGTCTACAAGCCCGGCAACGTGAAGCTCAAGCCCGCGATCCTCGACGAGTCGCAGAGATACATCGAAAAGAAATTCGGCACCGTGCCCAAACCGGTGAACTTCGTCTTCCACGGCGGCAGCGGCAGCTCGCGCGAGGAGATCCGCGAGGCGCTCGGCTACGGCGCGATCAAGATGAACCTCGATACCGACCTGCAGTGGGCCTATTGGGACGGCATCCGGGAATACGAGGCGAAGAACCACGACTTCCTCCAGGGCCAGATCGGCAATCCCTCCGGTCCCGACTCCCCGAACAAAAAACAATACGATCCGCGCAACTGGCTCGGCGCCGCCGAGGCCAGCTTCACGAAGCGACTCGTCGCGTCGTTCGAGGATTTGAACAACGTCGGGCGAAACGCCTGACCCGCGCCGGGCGCCCCGCGTGCGAAAGCCGGGTATGCTCAAAGCCATCATCTTCGATGTGGACGGGACCCTCGTGGACTCCGTCGACGCGCACGCGCAGGCCTGGGTCGAGACCCTGGCCGACTTCGGGTGCCCCGTGGACTTCGCCGCCGTGCGGCACCAGATCGGCAAGGGCGGCGATCAATTGATGAAGGAATTCCTTTCCGACGAGCAGATCGAGCGCGACGGCAAGGAAATCGAGGCGCAGCGGAAGGCGCACTTTGCGAAGCACTACCTGCCCGACGTGAAGGGTTTCCCGCGGGTGCGCAAACTTTTCGAGCGCCTGCTGGAGGACGACCGCCAGATCGCGTTGGCCTCCTCCGCCGCCGGCGACGAGCTCGAGACCTACAAGGAAAAGGCGGACATCGCCGATCTCGTGGACGCCGAGACTTCGAAGGACGACGCCGACCAGTCGAAGCCGGAGCCCGACATCTTTCAGGCCGCGCTCGAGCGCCTCGAGGACGTCGAGCCGGCCGAGGTCTTCGTCATCGGCGACGCCCCGTGGGACGCGATCGCGGCAAACCGCGCCGGCATCCGGACCATTGGCCTTTTGTGCGGCGGGTTTCCCGAGGTGGAGCTCCTCCAGGCGGGTTGCGTGGCCATCTACCGCGACGCCGCCGACCTCCTCGAGCAATACGACGACTCCCCGCTCGCGGAGCCGAAATTGTAACCGCCAGAGATTCACCCGGCTCCTCGAAAACGTTTGCGACGCCCGCTTCGACTGGCACGCTGCAGCCCATGGCGACGGATATCCTGATCTCGGCCCACGGCCGTTCCTCCGCTTCTCTCGACGGAAGTTCCGCCGAAAAGCTCGACCGAATCGTCGAGCGCCTGCCGGAGGGAGCGTCGATTCGCCTCGGCGCCGGGACTTTTCACACCCACGGCCTCCCCTTGAAACGCGGCCAGTCCCTCCGCGGCGCCGGGATCCAGGCGACGACCCTCCGACTTCTCTCCGCGCCGAAAAAAGTTTACCAGCACGCCGCCATCAAAGGCGTGGGCGATGGCGTCACCGTCGAAGATCTGACCGTCGACGCGAATTGGGAGGGAATCGGCTCCCCCCGGATCGTCGTGAACATCATCGAGCTCTACGGGAGCGACTGCACCATCCGCGCCGTCAGGGGCATCCGACCCTACGGAGATCGCACCATGCATCCCGCTCCCTCCGAGGGCTTCGCCCTTTGCATTGCATCCTTGTATGACGGGACCATGGGACCCGTGCGCAATGCCCTGATCGAGGATTGCCTGGTGGAAAAGATCAACGGCGATTACGTCAATGCCATCGCGCTGGTGAATGGAGGGCGGCGCGCGGAGCAGAGCACGCGGGGGATCATTCGGAATTGCCGGGTCAACGACGGCAACTGGATCGCCTTCAGCCTGAATTCCGGGGAACTCCATCACTGCGTTGCGCGCCGCTGCCATCATCTCTGGCGCTGGGACACCGGACGGGTCGTCGATCTCGTCATCCGCGATAACCAATCCCTCGAATACCGCGGCCTGTATGGCATTCACGGGAATCCGCTCTTCTTTCCGGAGGGCGGATCCTTCGGGAGGAATTTCGTGCTCGAGCGGAATTTCTTCATGAGCGATCCCCGGGCGGAAACCGCGCAAGCGGTCTTCTTCACCCGCGGAGGCGCGACCGCCGACGCCTTCGACGGGCTCGCCGTTCGCGACAACGTCTTTCTCTACACCGACGGAGCGCCCCGGCCCGAGCAGCAGTTCTTCAACGCCGATCCCGCGATCTACCAAAATGTCTCGGTCACCGGAAACGTTTCGAACGGCCAGCCGCTCGAGTCCGTCCGGCGCCCCAGCCGCTTCGGGCGAACCTGGAATTACGCCCGAAATTTCACCAGTTGGCAGGAACGCGCGCTCGTCGATCAATTCGCCGTCCAGGGGAAGGCGTTCGGCCTGTGACAAGCCGCCTCTCGACAATCCCGCCCCTTCCGCTTACAGCCAGAAGAAATCCCACGCGCCATGATCGATCAAATCACCACCCTGCTCGGCGACAAGGCCGACTCCCTGCTCACCCATCGATGCAAGACGATCTCCGCCGATCTCCTGCACCTGCCGGGGCCCGATTTCGTCGATCGTATCTTCGCCGCGAGTGATCGCAACCAGCGCGTCCTCAACAACCTGAGCTGGATCCACAACTCCGGCCGCCTCGCGGGGACCGGCTACGTCTCCATCCTGCCCGTCGACCAGGGCATCGAGCATTCCGCCGGCGCCAGCTTCGCCAAGAACCCGATCTACTTCGACCCCGAGAACATCATCCGACTCGCCCTCGAAGGTGGCTGCAACGCCGTCGCCTCCACCTTCGGCGTGCTTGGCATGTGCGCCCGCAAATACGCGCACAAGATTCCCTTCCTCGTCAAAATCAACCACAACGAGCTCCTTACCTACCCCAACAGCGCGAAGGAAATCCTCTTCGGCACCGTCAAGCAGGCGCACGACATGGGCGCCGCCGCCGTCGGCGCGACCGTCTATTTCGGCAGCGACGACGCCCACCGCGAGATCATCGAGATCGCGAAATGCTTCGCCTACGCCCACGAGCTCGGCCTGGCCACCGTCCTCTGGTGCTACCTCCGCAACGACGCCTTCAAGAAGGACAAGGACTACCACCTCTCCGCGGATCTCACCGGCCAGGCGAACCACCTGGGCGTCACCATCGGCGCCGACATCATCAAGCAGAAGCTCCCCGAAAACAACGGCGGCTACAAGGCGTTGAACACCGGCAACTCCAGCTACGGCAAGCTCGACGAGCGCATCTACACCGAGCTCACCACCGATCACCCGATCGATCTCTGCCGCTACCAGGTCGCGAACTGCTTCATGGGCCGCGCCGGCCTCATCAACAGCGGCGGAGCCAGCGGCAAGCACGATTTCGAGGACGCCGTCCTCACCGCCGTCGTCAACAAGCGCGCCGGCGGCACCGGCCTCATCAGCGGCCGCAAGTCCTTCCAGCGCCCGATGAAGGAAGGCATCGAGCTGCTGAACACGGTCCAGGACGTCTACCTCTGCAAGGACGTGACGATCGCCTGACCGTCGTTGTCGCATCAAGTCGTTGTCGCGACGACGCTCCGTCGCCGTGAGTCGCCGGAAGACGGGCGAAGCTCGCCACAACGCCCCGACGGAGCGGGGCGGCTACAAGGGGGGCGTCGGCGCTGGAATGAGCGTTGTAGCCACGGCGCTCCGTCGCCGTGAGCCGCCGGAAGACGGGCGAAGCTCGCTCAACGCCCCGACGGAGCGGGGCGGCTACAAGGGGGGCGTCGGCGCTGGAATGAGC
>CAXTSM010000011.1:0-4361 GCA_964247025.1 uncultured Chthoniobacterales bacterium | reverse complement strand
TGTAGCCACGGCGCTCCGTCGCCGTGAGCCGCCGGAAGACGGGCGAAGCTCGCTCCACGCCCCGACGGAGCGGGGCGGCTACAAGGGGGCGTCGGCGCTGGGATCAGCGTTGTCGCCACGGCGCTCCGTCGCCGTGAGTCGCCGGAAGACGGGCGAAGCTCGCCCCCCGCGCCCCGACGGAGCGGGGCGGCTACAAGGGGGCGTCGGCGCTGGGATCAGTCGTTGTAGCCGCGGCGCTCCGTCGCCGTGAGTCGCCGGAAGACGGGCGAAGCTCGCCCCCGCGCCCCGACGGAGCGCGGCGCGGCCCCAATTGATCCTGACGCCGGGAAAGCTTGCCGGCCCGCCATCGGCTCCATTCGAGCAACCCCGCGCCCGTGGCGGCAGATTTCCATTGAGCGCGAGAGCGGCGTCCGTTACTCAGAGCAACCATGCACGTCGCGAAATCGCTTTGCCTCCTTGCCGTCACCCTCGTTCTCGCCGGCTGCCAGAACGCGATCTTCGACCTCACGCCGCAGGAAAAAGCCGTGCTCGACTTCGACGTGAACGGCGTCCGCATCGGCGGCCAGCCCGGCCAGCTCGCCCTTTTCTCCCAGGTCCAGCACATCCCGATCAAGCTTGGCGGCTACGACGTCTGGGAGGTCTACAACGTCAGCGCGAACATTTCGCAGCTGAAAGCCTGGTATTTCGACAACCGCCTCGTGCGCCTCGAGCTGCGCTACTTCGACGGCCCCAGCGAGCACGCGCTCGCCCGCGCCGGCGGCTGGGAAGGCATCCGCAACTATCTCTTCCAGAAATTCGGCCCGCCCTCGCGCTTCGGCTCCGACGTGCCGATCCTCGCGACCAACAAAGGCTCGTGGAACACCAAATACGCGAAGTTCAACGGCGAATGGGTCTTCTCCCGCATCAAGCGCCAGATCAACTACAGCGCCATGGCCGACAGCGGCGCAGGCATCGGCGTCGTGACGATCATGGACACCACGCCCGTCGCCATCGTGCAACCCGCGCCCGTCGCTCCCTCGCCGCGCGTCATCCCATCGGTGAAAACCGAGCGCGCCCCCGAGGAAGTCGTCGCCCCGCGCGTTGCGAACCCCGGCTTCTAGCCCTTCGTCCCACCGGGAGGGAAGCGCTTCGTCGCTTCCCGTTTCCGAACGGGAACCCGTCGCCCGCAAAGTGACGCCATGAACGACCTCGCCGCGAACATCCCGCGGTTCATCGCGTTCCGCGTCCTCTTCAACGCGCGGTTCTACTACCCCGTTCTCGGCGTCCTCTTCCTCGACCTCGGCCTCACCGTCGCGCAATACGCCATCCTCAACGTCGTCTGGGCCGCCGCGATCCTTTCGCTTGAAGTCCCCTCCGGCGCGCTCGCCGACGTGATCGGCCGGCGCAAAATGGTCGTCCTCGCCGCGGCGCTCATGATCGCCGAGATGCTCATCTTCACCTTTGCCCCCGCCGGCCCCGGGCTGTTCCCGCTCCTCGTGGCGAACCGCATTCTCAGCGGAGCCGCCGAGGCCAGCGCCAGCGGCGCGGACGAAGCCCTCGCCTACGAATCCCTCCCCGAGGCCGGCCGCGACCAGGCGTGGCCGCGCGTGCTCGCCCGCCTCATGCGCTGGCAATCCGGCGCCTTCTTCGTCGCGATGCTCGTCGGCGCCGCCGGCTACGACCCGGCCTTCCTCACCCGGGCCGCCTCCGTGGCCGGCCTCGACTGGCACCCCGGCGACGTCACGCGCTGGCCGGTCTACCTCACGCTGGCGATGTCCGTCCCCTGCCTGCTCGTGGCGCTCGGCCTGCGCGAAATCCGCCCGCCGGCGGGAGCGTTCCTTCCCGCGTTTCGCGCGGCCGCGGCCGGCATCCGCGACGGCGCCGTCTGGATCGCCCGGGACCGCCGCGTTCTTCTCGTCATTCTCGCCGGGCTCGTCGTCGACAGCTTCGTCCGCCTGTTCCTGACCTTCGGCAGCAATTACTACCGCCTCATCGACCTGCCCGCCTGGACGAACGGCCTGCTCGGCTCCGCGACCGCGCTGCTCGGTTTCGCCGCCGCCCCCGTCGCCCGCCGCCTCGTCGAGCGCCGCTCCGCCCCGCAAAACTTCGCCCTCCTTGGGATCGTCGCCTTGGTCGGGCTCACCGGCGCCGCCCTCGCCACGCCCATCGCCGGCCTGTGGGTGCTCGTGCCCATGGGCCTCGCCATGTCCACGATCTCGTTTTTCCTCTCGCATTACCTCAACGCCTGGACGCCCTCGGCCGTGCGGGCCACCGTGCTGAGCTTCCGCGGCGTGGCCTTCAACCTCGGCTACGGCGCGCTCGGCCTCGCCTTCGCCGCGCTCACCGCCCGGCTCGGCGGACCCGGCGCCGATCCAGACGCCACCCTCCACCGCGCCCTGCTCTGGCTGCCGCCCGCGTTCGTCGCCGGCGCGGGCGCTTGCCTGGCGTTCGCCCTCGCGTCGCGGCGGCGGACGCAATCCGGCGTTGAATAGTCGCGGGCGCCCGTCGAAAACGTGGGCGCGATGATTCGCGTTCTCCACGTCATTGACAGCCTCGACCTCGGCGGCGCCCAGACGGTGCTGCTGAACCTGCTGCGGCATCGCGACCGCGGGCAATTTCACCACGAGGTCGCCGCGATGCACGGGCGCGGGATTTTCGCGGACGAGTTCGCCGCCATCGACGTGCCGGTGCATTCCCTCTCCGGCCGCCGCTGGCCGCCCGGCTACCTCAAAAACTTCCCCTCCCTGCTGCGGCGCGGTCGTTTCGACATCGCGCATTTTCACCTTTTCGGCGCGAACTGGATCGCAAAGCCGCTGGCCGCCCTCGGCGGCGTGCGCTGCCGCTACCACCACGACCACTGCAACGACTCGTTCCGCGCCGATTCCCGCGCCGTCATCCTCGTCGACCGCCTCACGAACGAACTCTCGACGCGCGTGTTCGCCGTTTCCCGCTCGGTGGAGGATTTCAACCGCCGCGTCGAGGGCCTCCCGCCCGAGCGCGTGACTTATCTGCCGAACAGCGTGGACGTCGCGGAATTCCGTCCGCCCCGCGAAGGCGACCGCGCCGCCGCCCGCGCGCGGCTCGGCCTGCCCGCGGACGCGTTCGTCATCGGCGGCGTCGGCCGGCTCACGCCGCAGAAAAATTTCGGCCTGCTGCTCGAAGCCGCCCGCCCCCTGCTCGCGGCCCGCCCCGACGCCATCGTCGCATTGTTCGGCTCCGGGCCGGAGGAGGCGCGGCTCCGCGCGATGGCCGGGGTCCGCGTGCGGTTTCTCGGCACGGTCGCGGAGCGGCCCGCCATCTATCACGCGCTTGACCTCATGGTCCTCCCGTCGCGTTTCGAGGGGTTGCCGATGACCGTATTGGAAGCCATGGCCTCGGGCGTGCCCCTGCTCGCTTCCGCCGTGGACGGGCTGCGGGAAATCGCGACCGCCGGCGAGCACGCCGTGCTCGCACCATCGGAAAACGTCGCCGCCTTCCGCGCCGCGCTGCTGGAGCTGCATGGCGACGCGCGCCTCCGCGCGCGCCTCGCCAAATCCGCGCTCGAGCTCGTGCGGGCGCGTTACGACGCCCGCGTGCTCGCCGCCGAGTTGGAAGGATGGTATCGCCACGACCTCACCCGCCTGGGACTGCTTGGCCGCGCGGATTAAATATCTGGCCCTCGCCAGCCTCGTCCTTCTCGCCGGCTGCGCGGGCGAGACGTTCGCGCCGGACGACGCCCCGGAGTTCGTCGTCGTTCGCGACCGGACGCCCGTTTACCGGCTCGGCCCGCAGCAGGCCGCCCCGCCCGAGGAGCGGCTGGGCCGGGACGAGCGGGTGCGCCTGCTGCGCCGGGAATTCGGCTACAGCTACGCGTTGCTGGCCGACGGCCGGAGCGGCTACGTCGCCAACGAAGACCTCGCTCCCGCCGCGCCGCGCCCGGTCGTCACGCCGCGCCCGGTCGAGCCATCGCGGGAGCGCCCGCCGGACCATCCCGCGGTCGAGCCGCCCTTGCCGGAGCCCGATCTCGAAGCCGCCCCCGCGGACGGACCGACGCTCTAGCGCCTTTTTGGGCGGCGGCGACATGCCCGGGATCTCGAACCCGGCGCCTCTTGTCGCCACGGCGCTCCGTCGCCGTGCGGCAGGAGAGGGCGCGTCCCCGGGGCGTCTCCTTGTAGCCACGGCGCTCCGTCGCCGTGTGGCGTGAGATCACGCCCCCCCCCGACGCCCCGACGGAGCGGGGCGGCTACAAGGGGGCCTGGGTTTCACCGGGCCGCAGCACCCGGCGTCTCCTTGTAGCCACGGCGCTCTGTCGCCGTGTGGCGTGAGAACACGCGTCCCCCCAGCGCCTCGACGGAGCGGGGCGGCTACAAGGCGGAGCCTGGGTTTCACCGGGCCGCAGCACC
>CAXTSM010000010.1:64148-97175 GCA_964247025.1 uncultured Chthoniobacterales bacterium | reverse complement strand
CGCGTTGCCGCGCACGATGACGTCCTGGTAATTGTAGGGAAAAATCTGCGCCTGCACGAAGTAGCTCGCGCTGAGCGCCGTCGCCAGGGCGCGGGTCTCGCGGGCCCGGGCGAGGGGGCCGTCGGAAGGTTCGTTCACGCCGAAGTGCGCGGTGACTTCGGCGAGGGAGAAGCCCTCGAGCTCGCGCGTGCCCACGTCGTAGTATTGCGAGAGGAGGAAGGTGTCCACCAGGTGCCGCCCGTGGGCGCCGAAGCGGGTGTATTGGATCGTCTTCTCGGCGATCTGCAGGCGCGAGGAGCGGGCGGCGAGCGGGCTGCCGTCGCGCCCCCAGCGGAGGCGCAGTTTGAAAACCTTCGCGCGCGCCGTCAGGTAGGGCAGCGTGAACCTGAAAAGGTGGTGGCCTTCGATGAGGTCGGGGTCGCGCTCCTCGACGATGGCCTGCGCGCGCTCGAGGGCGGCGCGTTCGCTCGCGACGTTCCCGGGTTCGACGCGCAGGCATTCCTCCCAGCCACCTCCGTCGGTGAATGCGATGAGCGCCAGCGCGTCGGTCGCGGGCTCGGAGTGCGGCGCGCCTTCCGCCCGCGTGACCTCGAGGTGGATCTGCAGGCGGCGCAGCGCCTCGAACGTCATGCCCTTGAAAAGCGTGCGGCCGGTGCGGAGCAGAAATTGCTGCACCGGGTCGCCGAGGACGAAGGCGCCCTCACCCCGCGCGGACTGCAGCGCCCGCCAGCTCTCGAACTCCCGCAGCCAGCCGAGCGGCTGGTCTCCCGCCAATGGTTTCGAGTCCCCCGCGCCCATGGGTGCCCAGGCGAACGGCCGGAACGGCTGCAATTCCACGCGGGTGCCGCCGTCCTCCGCGCGCACGAAAACCCGGGCCGCCGCCTCGCCGTCGAATTCCACGGCCACGATGCGTTCCTGGGGGTTGGCTCCGAAAAGCGCGGCGTCGGCGAAATCCATCCGGTCAACGTAGCGAAACCCGCGGATCTGCGCGCGGGGATTTTGCGATTTCCGGGGCGACGGCATGGCGTCTGCTTCCCGTTGGCCTGGACGCGGCTGAGCGGCAACGCCATGGGACGCTTCCGGCCGCAAAAAGCCCTTGCCTTCCGTGATCCCCAGCCAGTTTATCATTGCCGTCGTTGATTCGTCATTTGCCGGCCCGCCGCCATCACCCATCGCCTTATCATTCATGAAAATCTGGAATCGAAACCTCCTTCCGATCTTTTTCGGTCTCCTCGTCGCCCTGTCCGCCGTCACGGCTCACGCGCAGCAAGCCGCGCCGGTGATCAAGGCGGCTCCGGCCAACAAGACGCTGTGGAAGGTGCTGAGCGAAGGCGGCTTGATCATGATCCCGATCGGCCTCGTCTCGGTGGGCATGTGCAGCTTGATCGTGCTCGGCTTCCTGACGCTGCGCCGGAAGAAGCTCGTGCCCGACGAGCAGGTGGCCACGCTGCGCAAGCTTTTCACGGACGGCGACTACCAGAACGCGGTCGAGTATTGCCGGCAGAATCCCGGGTTTTTCACCGACACGATCTACACCGGCCTCCTCTGCGTCGGGCAGGGCAAGGAGGTCTGCGAGCGCGCGATGGAGGACACGCTGGCCAAGGGGATCGCGAGCCTTTCGACGCGAAATTATTATCTGAACCTCATCGGCGTCGTGACCCCGATGCTGGGGCTGACCGGCACCGTGCTCGGCATGATGGGCGCCTTCTCCACGCTCGGCACCAGCGGCATCGGCGATCCGTCCGCGCTGGCGGGAGCGATCGGCGAAGTGCTCGTCGCGACGGCGAGCGGCCTGTTCATCGCCATCCCGGCGTTCACGTTCTATTATGTCTTCCGCAACTGGATCACCGGCGCGACCGCCTACGCGGAGGATCACCTGAACACGCTTTTCCGCGGCATGCCCTACCATGAGATGCAGGGCATCTATTTCGGCACCGAGCCCATTTTCGCCAATTCCCCGAACTGGATGCGCCCGGCGGCGGCCGATCATCCCGGCGGCGCCGAGCCGTCGCTCTCATGAGGGCGCGCACGCACGGCGGCGACGAGGACCTCGAATTCCAGATCGCCCCGATGATCGACGTGCTCCTCACGGTGCTCGTGTTTTTCATCATGATCACCTCCGCCAGCGTGCTGCAGGGCGATCCCGACATCGAGCTGCCGGTCGCCGCAAACGCCTCGAAGCCGGAAAAATCCCGCGCCGAGGCGGTGCTGAATCTGCATTGGAAGCCCGAGGCCAAGGCCGGCTGGGTCTCGGTGGACTCCGTGCGCTACGACAAGCTGGACCAGCTCAGCAAACGGCTCGCGTCCGCCTCCGCGAAACAGAAAAATTACCGCGTGCTGATCCGCGCGGACAAGACGCTGCCCGCCATCTTCGTCCAGCGCGTGCTCGAGGCCTGCGCGAACGCCGGGATCAGCGACACGGTCTTCACCGCCGTCAACCACGATTGATCCCATGCGCGTCCGCAACGTCCACGAGGAAAACCTCCAGTTCCAGATCGCGCCCATGATCGACGTGATCTTCATCCTGATCCTGTTTTTCATGTGCTCGGCGGGAGCGGTGAAGACCGAGATGCACCTTGCCTCGAGCCTGCCCGGCACCGCCGAGCAAACCGAGGCCGTGAACATCCCCGACGAGCAGGTCATTCAAATCACGAACGCCGGCCAGATCGTCCTCAACGACCGGCAGTTCGACGCCGCGAGCCCCGCGCATCAGCTGCCCGAGCTCCTCGCGACACTCCAGCGATTCCGCCAGGCGTCGACCGCCAACAAGACCGACGCGCTCGTCACGATCACCCCGCAATCCTACGCGAACTACCAGCGCATCATCGACGTGATGAACACGTGCGCCGCCGCGCAGATCAAGAACGTCAGCTTCCGGGCCGAGAGCGAAGAGTAGCCCTTTCCCGGCCGCGCTCTTTGGGTTCTAGTGGGCCGCGCATGAAGCCCCGCCCAAACGCCCTCGCGGAATTTTTCCGCGCCTTTCCGTTCGGCGTCCTGCTGCTTGCGATCTTCGCGATGATCGTCGGCGCGCCGCTCACCGCGGAGTTGGCGCATCGCGTCGAGGGCATCCAGGGGCCGACCGGCCTCGCGCCGCTCACGATCCTGCTCACGATCACGTCCGCCTTTGCGGTGTGGCGGCTGGCCCGGCATCGCGCCCTGATCATTTGCGCCGCCGGCTTCGTCCTGATCCTGCTGGGGCTGAGCAGCTTCGAGATCAGCCGCCTTGGGCTGAAGCATCTGCTCTCGCGCAAGGAGATCGATTTCTTCCACGTCACGGCGCAGATGGTTTTCCTCATCTACGTCACCACCACGATTCTCCGGAGCGTGTTTCGCGCCCGCCTCGTGGATGGAAACATTCTGTGCGGCGCCGCCTGCGTTTATCTGCTGGCGGGCATCCTCTGGGGCTACGGCTACACGATGCTCGAGATCGCCTCGGCGGACAGCTTCAAGATCGAGGCGCCGGACATGGCGCACGGCATCGACCTCTACGACGAACCGGGGTGGCTCATCTATTTCAGCTTCACGACCCTCACCACGGTGGGTTTTGGGGACGTGCTGCCGGCGAACGCGCTCGCTCGCAGCCTCTCGGTGCTCGAGGCCGTGGTCGGGCAGATCATGCTCGTGGTCATGATGGCGCGGCTCGTGGGGCTTCACGTCGCGCACACGACTTCGCCCGGCTCGGCGCACGCGGAGTTTTCCGTCGAGGGAGATTAAGCCAGCGCTTTTCTAATCGCCTCGACGAGCCCGGGAATGTCGTGAACCGGGGATTCGATGTCGACCTGGAGACCGATCTTCCGCATCGTCGCGGACGTGATCGGGCCGATGCTCGCCGTTCGCAGGTGGGCGGGCCGCGGCAGCTTCAACGCCGCGAAGTTTTCCGCCGTCGATGAACTGGTGAACGTGATGACGTCCGCCCCCTCCGCGCGGAAGCGGGCGATCCCGCCGGCCGGATCGCCGGTCTCCGGCACGGTGCGATAGGCGACGGCCTCGTCCACGATCGCGCCCAGCCGGGAGAGCTCGGTCGCCAGGACTTCACGGGCGCCCTCCGCGCGGACGAGCAGAAATTTGAGATTGTCCACGGAGACCTCGGCCTGAAGGGCCTTGACGATTTCCTCCGCGACGTATTTTTCCGGCTGCACGTCCACGTCGAGCCGGTAGTGGCGCACCTTCTCGGCGGTCGCCGGCCCGATGGCCGCGATGCGCGCGCCGCCCATGGACCGGGCATCCTTGAAGAGCGTGAAAAAAACCTCGAAGAACGCCTCGACGCCGTTCGGGCTCGTGAAAACCAGCCAGTCGTATTCGTGCGCGTCGCTCACGAGCTGAAAAAACTCGCGTTTATCCGGCGCGGGCTCGATGCGGATGGTCGGCAGCTCGTAGGCATCCGCGCCGAGATCGCGAAGCCGCTCGATCAGGGCTCCGGCCTGCTTGCGCGTGCGCGTGACGGCGATGCGTTTCCCAAAAAGCGGCCGGGATTCGAACCAGTTCAATTTTCCCCGCAGCCCGACGACGTCGCCCAGCACCGCGACGGCGGGGGCCTTGAAACCGGCCGCGGCGACTTTGGCGGCGATGTCCTCCAGCGTGCCGACGAGGGTCTCCTGCCGGCCCGTCGTGGCCCAGCGAACCAGGGCGACGGGCGTGGCGGCGTCCAGGCCGGCCTCGCGGAGCGAAGCGGAGATCAGCTCGATGCGCTCGACGCCCATGAGCATGACCTTCGTCCCGGGCGCGCGCGCGATGGCGGCGTAGTCGAGCGTCGTTTCGGGTTTCGCCGGATCCTCGTGGCCGGTAAAGATCGTCAGGGTCGTGTTGTGCGCGCGGTGCGTCACCGGGATCCCGGCGTAGGCGGGACCGGCGAGGGCGGAGGAAATTCCCGGCACGATTTCGAACGACAGCCCCGCGCCGGCGAGCGCCTCGGCCTCCTCGCCGCCGCGGCCGAAGAGGAACGGATCACCGCCCTTGAGCCGGGTGACGATTTTTCCCGCCCGGGTTTTCTCGACCAGCAGGGCGTTGATCTGTTCCTGCGAGAGCGTGTGGGCGCCGGCTTTTTTCCCGACGTAGAGGCGTTCCGCGTCGGCCGGAGCGTGGCCGAGCAGCTCCGGATTGCTCAGGTAATCGTAAACCACGACCTCCGCTCGCGCGAGGCAGTCGCGGCCGCGCAGCGTCAGCAGGCCGGGATCGCCCGGTCCCGCGCCAACCAGATAACACATGCCTTCGCTCATCAACGGTCGACGTTAACGCGGAATTTTTTCCGTCGGCAGCGAAAATCGGCGGGTCCGGCGCGAAAACGGTGGGCTGGTTGACAATCCAGGGCCTCCGTGATCAAACCAACGGGCCATGACGGATTCGTTGCAATTCTCCCCGGTCGTGCAGACGATGGCGGGTCTGCTCCTGCTCCTGCTCGGTCGGCGGCTGTTCTGGGTGTTCGTGGGCGCGATCGGATTTTTCGTCGGCTCCCAGATTGCGACGGTGGCGATGGCTTCGACGAACGACGCGACCGTGCTCGGCATCGCGCTGGCCGGGGGGATCGTCGGAGCGTTGCTTTCGCTCTTCCTTCAGCGGCTCGCGGTCATGGTGGCCGGCGGGCTGGCGCTCGGCATGATGGCGATGCGGATGGCGCCGCTCATCGGCCTGCATCTCGACGCCGGCATGGCGGTCGCGTTCATCTTCGCGGCTTTGCTCGGCGCGGTTCTCGTGAACGTGATTTTCGGCCCCGCGCTGATCGTCATTTCCTCGGTGACCGGGGCGGTGATGATCGCGGAGGCGCTTCCCCTTGACGGTTCGCTCACGCCGCTGCTCATCGTGCCGTTGACCGTGGTCGGCGTCCTGCTGCAAGCTCGCGCCACCCGCGGGCCGGTGGCGGTGGACTAACCGCGGGCGCGGAGCAACTCCTGCGTCACGCGGTCCGCCAGGGGAGCCCATCCATCCGCCGACCCGTGAGCCTCGGCGAACCGGGGGGTGAATTCGTCGTCCGCAAACCACGCGGCCGTCAGCGTCATGGCGCCTTCCGCCCGCATGATCGCCCGCACACCCAGGGGCGAATGGCAGCCTCCGCCGAGGCCGGAAAGCACGCGGCGCTCGGCCGAGACCCCGGCCGCGGTGAGCGCGTGGTGAACGGCCGTGAGCGTGGCGCCGACGGCCGGATCGTCCGCGCGGCATTCGATGGCGATCGCGCCCTGGCCGGGAGCCGGAAGCATGAAGGGCAGCGGGGTGATCTCGAACCCGTCCCGCGCGAGCGGACAACCGGCCGCCTCGAGCCGGCGCAGGCCCGCGGCGGCCAGCACGATGGCGGCGAGATCGTCCCTTTCGCCGAGCCGGCGCAGGCGGGTCGGAACGTTTCCGCGGATTTCCATCGTCTGCAGGTCCGGTCGTCGCGAGCCGAGGAAGCATTTTCGGCGCAGGCTGCCCGTGGCAACCCGCGCGCCGGCCGGAAGGGCGTCGAATCCGCCGGAAAACCTGGAAACAAGCACGTCCGCGGGATCCTCGCGCTCGAGGATCGCGCCCAGCGTGAGCCCGGGCGAATGCTCGGTGGGAAGGTCCTTGAGGCTGTGGACCGCGGCGTCGATTTCGCCGCGACGGAGCGCTTCCTCGAGCTCCTTCGTGAAGAGCCCCTTGTCGAGCGCGCCGGGGTTGCTGAGCGACACGTCGAGGCGCACGTCGCCGGTGGTGCGAATGATGCGCTCCTCGACCGCGAGCCCGGGATGGGCTTCGCGCAATCGCGCCGCCACGAAGCGGGTCTGCGCCAGGGCGAGATCGCTGCCGCGGGTGCCAAGAAGGATCGGCTTCACGCGGCGAGGGAATGCTGCGCGCGGCGGAGCCACCCGACGAAGTCGGCGACGTGCGCGTCGATGATGCGTTCGCAACGCACGACCTCGCTTTGCCGGACGGCGAGCGAATGCCGGGCGATGTCCTGCAGGGAATCGATGTCGTAGAGATAGACGCCCTCGAGCCGGTTGACCGACGGCTCCACGTCGCGCGGCACGGCGAGATCGATGATGAAAAGCGGTCGGCCGGAGCGCTGCCGCATCATGGGCTCGAGCCGCTCGCGGGTGACGAGATGATGCGGCGCGGCGGTGGAACTGATGAGGATGTCGACGTCGGGGAATTCGTTCTGCCAATGGTCGAAATGGATCGCCATGCCGCCGATCTCACCGGCGAGGGCGGCGGCCCGATCGAACGTGCGATTCGAGACGATGACGGTCTTCACGCCGCGCGAGACCAGGCTGCGCGCGGTGCGCTCGCTCGTCTCGCCCGCCCCGAGCACCATCACGCGGCGATGCTTCAGGTCGCCGAAGATTTTCCCCGCGAGCTCCACGGCGACGGCGCCGACCGAGGTCGCGCCGCGCGTGATCTGCGTGTCGGAGCGGACCGATTTCGCGACGCGGAAGGCATTTTGGAACAGGCGGTTGAGCGTGCGCGACGTCGTGCCGGCATCGGTGGCGGCGGCGTAGGCCTGCTTGACCTGGCCGAGGATTTCCGTCTCGCCGAGGATCATGGAATCGAGGCCGCTGGCGACGCGGAACAGGTGCCGGATGCTGCGCGGCGTGTCGTGATGGTAGAGCGGGGCCACGATGCCGGTGCGTTTCTCGAGGTAGCCGCGAAGGCCCTCCAGCGCGCGCTCGGGGCAGATGCTGGCGGCGTAGAATTCCACGCGGTTGCAGGTCGAGACGACGACGGCCTCGGTGAGCCCGTCGATCGATTTCATGCGGCGGAGCACGTCGGCGACCTCGTGGCTGGCCACGGCCAGGCGCTCGCGCACGTCGACCGGCGCGATGTGGTGGTTGATGCCGGCGCAAAGAATATTCATCCCGCGGCAAGGTGGCTCACGCCGGGAAGGGTGATGAGGGCGAGGACGAAGACGCCGACGGAGCCCGCCGCGATGCGGCTGGGCGGGAGGAAACGCAGGCGGGAAAGCACGAGCAGCGTGCCGTAGAGCGACCAGATGAAGATCGACGCGCCGGTTTTCCAGCCGGTGATGGACAAGCCGGCGCCGAGGCCGGCGGCGAACGCGATCGTGAGCAGGACGAAGCCGGTGAGCACGAGCCGATCCGTGACGCGACCGAGTTCGGTGATCGGCGGGAGGTTGAGCATCAGCTCGGAGAGGCGGCGGGATTTGAGCTGGCGCTCCTGGACGAGATACATGACGCCGGCGATGCTCGCGAGGCCGAACGCCCCGTAGGCGATGATCGAGAGGGCGGCGTGGAATTCCACCCAGGCATTGGGCAGCGGGCGGGCGGAGGCCACGTCGACCGGCGCCAGCAGCGCGAGCAGCAGGAGCGCGAGCACGAGCGGGGAGCTGAAGGCGCCCATCAAGGACAGCCGGTAGGTCGGGCCGACGAGCAGGTAGATCAACACGATGGACCAGCTCAGGAAAACGAGGACCTCGAACAGGTTCGTGATCGGGCAGGCGCCGACGATCCGGCCGCGCTGGAAGAGGAAGGCGGTCTCGAGCGCGAAGCCGGCGAACATGGCGGCAAGGTTGAAGCGCGCCGGGCGAAAGGTGCGGGAGCCGAGGGCGAACAGCGTGTGCCCAAAGCTCAGCAGAAAACAAAATGCGGCGGCGACCAGCCAGTAACGCTCCATGCGAATCGTTGCGGTCCGGTTTTATGGCGGCCCGCGAAAACAGGAGACCTTACCGGAGCGGGAAGCGTTACTCAAATGATGAATGCGTCGAATCCCGTCCGCGTCCGGCCGCGTCCCGAAGGAACGGTGGTCATGCACCAGCGCTGGCGGCGCTTGCTTTTCCTGCATTGGGACTGGGATCCGGCCGCGGTCCAGGCCGTGCTGCCCGCGGGGCTGACGGTGGATACGTGGGAAAACCGCGCGTGGCTTGGCGTGGTCCCCTTCGCGATGGAGGGGGTGCGGCCCCGGTTTTTACCGGCGGTGCGGGGCATCTCCGATTTTCCAGAGCTGAACGTGCGGACCTACGTGCGCGATGCGCGAGGCCGGGCGGGAGTGTGGTTCCAATCGCTGGATTGCGCCCAGCCTTTGGCGGTGATGGCGGCCCAGATTTTCTTCGGGCTGCCCTATTTTCGGGCCGAGATGCGGGAACGGGTCGGCGCGGGCGGGCGGGTCGATTACGAGTGCCGGCGGCGGGGAACCGGGGTCTTCGCGCGCTTCAAATATGGCGGCGCGGGCGCGGGCGGTCGCGCGGGCGAGGGGACGCTGGAGGAATTTCTGGTCGAGCGGTATCGGCTTTTCGCGGTGCGCGGCGGAAGGCTGCTCACGGGGGAGGTGTGGCACGACCCGTATTCGCTGCGGCGCGCGGAGGTCGCGGAATGGAGCGACCTGCCGTTGCGGCAGGCGGGATTCGATCCGCGCGGGGGGGCTCCGGCGCACGCGGTCTTCGCGCCGGGCGTGGACGTGCACGTCTTCGGCGTCGAGGCGGTGAAATGAGCGGGGGGTTTATTTCGCGCCGATGCCGGAGGCGCGTTTCGCGAGGTTGCGCCCCGGCTTTTTTTTCGTGACGTCGGTGCGGTGCGCGACCTTGTCGACCTGGCCGACCTTGAGGTATTGCGCGCGGATCGCCTCGAACTGCGCGTCGCGCCGCTCGTGGAGCCGCTTGGGCGGGCGCGGCTTCGTGCGGGTGAGGGCGTAGGCCGTGATGAGCGGGAGGCTGATCGTGGAGTCGAGGTAGCAGACGACGCAGTCGGGCAGGCGGTCGGGATCGATCTTGCCCCAGCTCACGGCCTCGCCGGGGGTGGCGCCGGAGAGGCCGCCGGTGTCGGGGCGGGCGTCGGTGCATTGCAGGAAATAATCGTGGCCGCGCTCCTCGATGCCCATGACCTCCTGGATCTGCGGCTCGGTCTGGAGCATGAAGTTTTTCGGCGAGCCGCCGCCGAGGATGAACACGCTCGAGGTGCCGCCGCGGCGTTTCGCGTCGTAGACGATCGCGGCGGTCTGGTTGACGTCGCGATTGACGTCGAAGGCGAGCTTCGAGTCGCGCAGGGCCATGGCGGCGACGTTCATGCCGATCGAGCTGTCGCCGGGCGAGCTCGTGAAGATGGGGACGGCGTATTTGTAGGCGGCGGCGAGCAGGCTGTGCTCGGGGATGCCGAGCCGGCGCTCGCGCTCGTGGACGTATTTGCCGAGCAGGTGATGAAACTCGTCGGTGCCCATCGAACGTTGGAATTCCGGTCCCTGGATGACCTGGCGAACGAAGGCGTCGGTGTCGAGCAGGACGTCGTAATCGAAAAGCACGTCGTAGATGCGGATGACTCCGTCGCGCCGGAGCTGCACGTCGTCGATGAACGGCGAGCCGGCGAAGAGCTCCATGCCGAGGCCGTAGTGGAGATCGTGATAAAGGTTCGCGCCGGTCGAGATGATCCAGTCGACGAAGCCGGCCTTGATGAGCGGGACGAGGCAGGATTTGCCGAGGCCGGCGGGCGTGAGGGCGCCCGTGAGGGACATGCCGACAAGGCCGTCGCCGGCGACCATCTTTCCGCTGAACAGCCGGCAGGCCTCGGCGAGGCGGCCGCCGTTGTAAGCCTTGAAGGCGCCGTCGATCAGGTCGGCGGCGGAGATGCCCTTGCGCGCCGGAGCGGGCAGGAGGCGGGGGAATTGATCGCGGAGTTTTTGGGGCATGCGGGGACGGGTGGTTTTGTCCCGCAGATTACGCGGTTTTTCGCGGATCGGAGACGGGGATCGGGATTCTTTTCGGCGTCAGGGGGCGTGGTCGGCGGATCAATCCATCGAGAACGGGCTGTAGAGCGACTCCTCGTAGGCGGAGTCATACCAGTCGTCGATGACCGGCTCGTTGTCTTCGAGGGGCGTTTCGTCCTGGTAAAGCGGGCTGTTGTAGTAGGCGTCCTTCTGGTGCTGCTTCGTGCGCGCGGCGGCGGCGGGCGGGTTGTAGCCGTAGAAGCCCTGGGTCTCGCTGAGGTAGTTCAACAGCTGCGGCGTCGCGCCGGCCGCGCGCAGGCCCCTCAGCTGCGAATAGGAGAAATTGTAAACCTTCTCGGTGCTTTGGAGGTAGCCGATGATGATCTGCGTCGGCACCTTTTTGGTCACCAGGGCGAGGATGTCGGCGTAGTCGAGGGGATGGCCGGCGTCGACCTTGGCGTAGGTTGCGGAATTCACGTTCCGCGCGGCCAGGGCGGCGGTGATCTGGGGATCGACCACAGGGCCGGAAGCGCATCCGACGAGGGCGATCAAGGCGAGCGTCGCCGCGGGGCGGGAGAGAAGGCGGGGCATGGTTTTGCAATAGGCCAAGCGGGGAACGCGGGCAATCTCTTTGATCGTGGCGGCCGGCAACGATCGCAAAAGAACGTTGCGCATGCGTCGTCGCAAAATACCTTCGCTCGCATGAAGATCGCTTCTCTCGGCGCGGGGCGCATGGCCGGCGCGCTCGTGCGCGGAATCGCCGGCGCCGGCGTTTGTGCGCCGGGCGACATCGTGGTCGCGGATCCCGTGAAGGCCGCGGGCGAGGGGCTCGCGGCGGACGTCGGGGTGCGCGTGGCGGCGACGAACGCCGAGGCCGTGGCCGGCGCGGATGTCGTGCTGCTTTGCGTGAAGCCGGCGGACGTGGCGGAGGCCCTGGGGGCTTGCGGTCCGGATCTGGGCGGGCGCCTGATTCTTTCCATCGTCGCCGGCTGGTCGACCGAGTCGCTGGCGAGACACGCCGGAGGCGCCCGCCTCGTGCGCGCCATGCCGAACACGCCGGCGCAGGTCGGCGCGGGGGCGACGGCGTATTCCGCCGGGCCGACGGCGACGGCGGAAGACCGGGCGCTGGCCGGGCGCGTTTTCGGCTCCGTCGGGTTTGCCGCGGAGGTTCCCGAGAATTCCCTCGACGCCGTCACCGGCCTCAGCGGCAGCGGACCGGCCTACGTTTTCCTCGTGATGGAGGCTCTTGCCGACGGCGGCGTGGCGGCGGGCCTGCCGCGGCCGTTGGCGACCCGGCTGGCCGCGCAGACGGTGCTTGGCGCGGCGCGGCTGGCCGCGGAAACGGGCGAACATCCCGCGCTCCTGCGGGAGGCGGTGACAAGCCCCGGCGGCACGACGGCGGCGGGTCTGGGGGTGCTCGAGGCGGCGGCGGTGCGCGCGGCTTTCGGGGAGGCGGTGAACGCGGCGGCGGAGCGGGCGCGCGCGCTGGGCCGATGAGAGTCCCGGCCGCCCTCATCGCCATCGCCTTTCTCGCGCGGGCTTCGGCGGCGGAGGAGGCGGCGGACCCGGCGAAGTTCGTGCCGGAGATCGCGCGCAGCGTAGCCGCCGAAGGCAACGACGCCTTCGCGAAGGGCGACTACCAGGCCGCCCGGCACGCGTATCGGAAGGTGCTCGAGCTCGCACCCGACAACCTGGTGGGATTGGTGAACCTCGGCCTGGTGGAATTTCGCGCCGGCAACGCGGCCGAGGCCGAGAAATTGCTGAAGCAAGCCGTGCAGCGCCGCCTCGACACCGGCGCGGCGTGGCTCACGCTGGGCATGATCTATTTCGAAAAGGGGCGGACCGAGGAGGCCTTCGCCGCGCTCAGCCAGGCGGTGCTCCACGACGAGGCGAATCCCCGCGCGCACAACTACCTCGGCGTCGTCCTCGGCCGCAAGGGGTGGCTCGACGGCGCCGAGGCCGAACTGCGGCGCGCGGTCGAGATCGACCCCTCGAACCGCGACGCCCACTACAACCTCGCCGTGATCTACCTGCAACGGAAGCCGCCCGCCATCGAGCTGGCGCGGCGTCACTATTTTCGCTCCATCGAGCTCGGCGCGCCGGCCGATCCGGCCATCGAAAAAACCCTGAGCACGCCCGCTCCCAAATCCTGAAACGATGCCCGCCTCGAATCTTCGCCTGCTCGCCCTCGTCGCCTTTCTCCTGCCGGCCGGCCCGCTGCCCGCCGCCGTGCCCTCCGTCTACGGCCGGGCCGCGATCCTCTTCGACGCGAACTCGGGCGAGGTGCTCTACAAAAAAAACGAGACGTGGCGCACGCCGATCGCGAGCACGCAGAAGCTGCTCACCTCGCTCATCGTCGCGAAGACCGGAAATCTCCAGGGGAGCCTCATCGTGCCGCGCGAGGCGCCGCTGCAGGAGCCGACCAAGCTGGGCCTGAAGGTCGGCGAACGCTACTCGCGGCTGAACATCCTGACCTCGCTTCTCGTCAAAAGCGCGAACGACAACGCCGTCGCCCTTGCCGTGGATAACGCGGGCAGCATCCCGGCCTTCGCCGCGAAGATGAACGCCGAGGCGAGGCGGCTCGGCGCGAAGGACTCCAACTTCGTCAATCCCAACGGCCTGCCAAACCCCGCGCAATACTCCAGCGCCCGCGATCTCGCCTGCATCGCGCGCGCCGTCTATCGCAACCCGACGCTGCGCGACATCATCACGCGTCGCACCTATCTGTTCACCTACGCGAACGGCCGGACCGCGCTGCTCACGAACACGAATCGCGTGCTGCGCACCTATTCGTTCTGCAATGGAATGAAGACCGGCTACACCGAGCTGGCGGGGCATTGCCTCGTCGCGAGCGGGGCCTACGGCGGGCGCGACATGATCGCCGTCGTGCTCAAGAGCGACAAGGCCCACGTGTGGGACGACTGCGCGAAGCTGCTCGAATACGGGCTCGGCATCGACCGGGAAAAATTCCGCCTCAAGGACGGCGGCTAGCCATGGCGCGCGCCTACACGCTTCACGCTCCGGCCCCGGCCGCGGGCGGCATCGACTACGCGGCGGAGCTGAATCCCCAGCAGCTCGCCGCCGTGCAATCCCCGCCGGGCGCGGCCCTCGTGATCGCCGGCGCGGGCAGCGGCAAGACGCGCACGCTCACCTTCCGCGTCGCGTGGCTGCTCGAGCAGGGCGTGCCCCCGTCGGGCATCCTGCTGCTGACGTTCACGAACAAGGCGTCGCGCGAGATGCTCGAGCGCGTGGCGGGCGTCGTGCCCGGCGGGGCCGATGAAATCTGGGGCGGCACGTTTCACTCGATCGGGAATCGCATCCTGCGCCGGCACGCGGAGGCCATCGGTTTCCGACCGGGGTTTTCGATCATGGACCGCGAGGACCAGGAGGATCTCATCGAGGCGGTCGTCGCGCGCGAGGGGCTGCGCACGGCGGACCGGCGATTTCCCAAGGGCGGCGTGCTGGCGGAAATCTTCGGGCTCTCGATCAATTGCGGAGAAACCATTTCCGCGATCCTCGGTCAGCGCTACCCGTATTTTCTCGCCGTCGAGGAGCAGATCCAGCGCGTGGCCCTCGCCTACGAAGGGCGCAAGAAGGAGGCGAACTCGATGGACTTCGACGACCTGCTCGCGAAGACGCTCGAGCTTTTCGCCACGAACGAGGACGTCGCCGCGCGCTACCAGCGGCAGTTCCAGCACGTGCTCGTGGACGAATACCAGGATACCAACCGCCTGCAGGCCGAGCTCATCGACCGGCTCGCGGCCCGGCACGGCAACGTGATGGTCGTCGGCGACGACGCGCAGTCGATCTATTCGTGGCGCGGGGCGAACTTCGAGAACATCCTGCGCTTCCCCGACAAGCATCCCGACGCGCAGGTGCACAAGATCGAGACGAATTACCGCAGCGTGCCCGAGGTGCTCGAGCTCGCGAACGCGGCGATCCTCGGCAACGAGCGGCAGTTCCGCAAGGAGCTCCACGCCGTGCGGCCCAGCACCGGGCTGAAGCCCGCGCTCGTGCCGCTCGCGACGAACAACGCCCAGGCCGCCTTCGTCGCGCAGCGCATCCTCGAGCTCAACGAGGAAGGCGTGGACCTCCGCGAGATCGCGGTGCTTTATCGCGCGCATTACCAGTCGCTCGAGGTGCAGCTGGAGTTCACGCGCCGCGGCATTCCCTTCGCGATCACGAGCGGGCTGCGGTTCTTCGAGCAGGCGCACATCAAGGACGTGGCGGCGTTCATGAAATTCGCGGTGAACCCGCGCGACGAGGTCGCCTTCAAGCGCATGGTGAAGCTGCTGCCCGGCATCGGCGCGAAATCCGCGGAGACCCTCTGGGCCGTCGCGGCGGCGGGGGTGATCGCGAATCTGGAGAAGGCGAAAGTCCCCGCGAAGGCGCAGAAGTCGTGGGATCAACTGGTGCGCACGCTGGAGGAACTGCGGCCCGACGGCGCGGTCGTCGCGCCCGCTCCGATGATCGAGAACGTGCTCTTCGCGGTGTACGACGACTACATGCGCAGCAAATTTCCGAACTACGACGCGCGCCGCGAGGACCTGAACACGCTGCAGAATTACGCGAAGCAATTTGCGACCACCGAGGAGTTCCTCGCGCAACTCGCGCTGCTGGGCGCGGTGGAAACGGCGGAAGCCACGTGCGCGGATCGCGACGACGACGAGAAGGTCACGCTGTCGAGCGTCCATCAAGCCAAGGGCCTCGAGTGGCGGGCCGTGTTCGTGATCTGGCTTTCGGACGGGATGTTTCCAACCTCGCGCTCGCTCGATCGCGACGAGGACATCGAGGAGGAGCGGCGGTTGTTCTACGTCGCGGTGACGCGTTGCAAGGACGAGCTCTACCTGACGTATCCCGAACTCCGGCTCAACGCGGGCTACGGCGAGGCCTTCCAGCGCCCTTCGCGATTTCTCCAGGAATTGCCGGGACACCTCTACGAGGAGTGGGAGGTCTCGCCGGGAATGGGCGCCTACGCGCCGAAATCGCCGACGACCTCGGGAAAGGTCGAACCCGACGAAGACAACGAGCCGTGGTGAAACCGCGGCTCAGCTTTTTGCCCTCGCCTCGGCTTTTTCCTGCTTGGCGGCTTCTTTCTCCGCCTTCTGCTTCTGCTTCGCCTCGGCTTTCTGCTGCTTCTCGTTTTCCTTCGCTTCCTTGGCCGAGGCTTTTTGCGCGTCGCCGAAATCGACGCTGCCATCGAGGTTGCCCTTGTAGGCGCGCACGAATTCGTTTTTGAAAAGGTTGCCGAGGGTCGGAAGGATCGCCACGCGCGGCGCATCGAAGTCGCCGCTGATCGGGATCTTGGTCGCGAACCGATTCTGCGGTTGATTTCGCAGGAGCCGAGTCGTGCCCGCCACGAGGCCTTCCCACGCCAATTTCAACGGGTTCTTGATGTCTTCGCCGAGGTCGACGATGACGATGTGATCGAAGATCGGCTTGATGTAGCCCTCGATGTGGCCGTCCTTGGCGGTGAGTTCCGTGGCGAGGGCGAAGGTGCCTTTCTCGAAATCGAAGGCGGCGTAGGCCTTCGTGAAATCGTTGATCGTTTCCAGCGGGATCGGATCGATGGTCGCCGCGAGATCGAAGGTGGCCTTATCGGGACGGGGATCGAGCCGCACCTTCACGCCGAGGCGGCCCTCCTTGAACACGCGCGCGGTGACCTCGATGTTCGCGATGAGGGTTTTCGAAAGCTTCGAACTGTTGGTCAGGTTCGTTGCGAGCACGTGGGCGCGGTCGATCTCCAGATTGATCTTCGGCTTGCTGGAGAAATCACGGTAATGCACCTCGCCGTCGACGATCTCGAATCGGTTGATGTTGAGCGGAAAAAGGTCCTTGATGACGCTCAGCCACGGCTTGTCCACGCCGACCTGCGAGGTCTCCTCGGTCGGGCCCGCCACGAAGTTGATCTGCGGGTGGTCGAACTTGATTTTCGCAACCACGGACCCTTGGAAGAGGGCGCGCCATTCGACGGAAAAATCGATGTTGTCGGCCGCGAAGAAGGGGGCCGGAACGTCACCGTCCGTCTTGTAGATGTCGATGTCGTTGATCGTATAGGCGCCCCGCCAGAGATGGATGTCGACATCGCCGATGTGTCCCCCGTATCCCGGCATGCGGTTGATCGTCTGATTCGCGTATTTTTTGACGAAATACGGCATGACCGCTCGGGCGGACAGAAGCACGGCCACCAGCACCAGGAGAAACTGGGCCTGAAAGCGACCGAAGCGGCGAAGGAAACGAAGCATAAGTTGGAAATACCAGGAGCATTCGGGTTTCGCCGGTTTATTGGACGGATGAATGTGAGTCGGCCGACGGAGGGTCGACCGGCGTGGAACGGCAGCCGGTCGAGTCGTCCAGGCGCGTCGGCATGGAGTCGAGCATTTCGCAGAGGGCGGCCGCGCTGACGGGGGCGGAGGAACGGGTGGCGCTGTGCCCATCCTTGCCGACCAGCACGACGGCGAACGAGCCGTGGGCGATGGATAATTTCTTTTCCGCCTTGTCGGGCTCGTTGATCTCGGAGGACTTCAAAATGGCGATCCCTCGCCGGTTGAACTCGGGCGTGGCGTCCTTCCACTGGGCGAGTTGCTGCTCGACGGCCGCGGTCGGCCCGAAAACGACGACGAACTGCCGTTTCGGCTGGGAGGACGAGATCAAGAAGAACGCGATGCAGATCAGGGCCACCGCGATGAAGAGACGAAGCACATCCTTATCATCGCGATGTCAGGGAGGAAATCAACCGCGCCTGGACCCGCTTCCATTCGATGCGTGCGCGGTGCGCGGCGATGACGCGGAAGCCAAGCGCGTTTCCATTGCAAGGGCCTCCTCCGGCCTCCCCGGAGGGCGCCATCACGGGGGGTCCATGGACGGAAAACCTGCGCGCTACAGGGTTCGAACCTGTGACTTCTTGCGTGTGAAGCAAGCGCTCTACCGCTGAGCTAAGCGCGCGAAATCCGCGCGAAATCGCGGGATCGAGAATATAGGCGCGCGGTGAAAATCGCCGCAAGCAGATAAAGCGGATTTCCCCGCTGATCCGTCGTCCCGACCGGTCGTCGGGGCACGCGCGATCCTTCCCTCATGAAGATCCTGCTTTTTGTTGGCGCGTTCCTCGCCGGAACCCTCTCCGCCCTGGCGCAGACGGCCACTTCCGACGACGCCACCGCTTCCGGCTCGAAGGTCGGAACAGGCGCGGAATCCGGCATCAACGCCCCGGCGAACGTCGGCCCCCGCACCGCGCCGGTCGATCCGGCGAACGATGCCATCGCGACGCCGCCGCCCGAGATCACGCCGGCCGCGCCCAGCGCCCCGAGCGCGGGGACCGGCGTCGGGTCCACGACCTCGCCAAATCCGCCCGGGGCGGGCATGACGAGTGAGGGAGCCGGCACGGGTCGCTGATGCCCTTCACCAGATGGCGGCGGCGACTTCCTCGCGGGCTTCCGGGGTGAGAGTATTCGTAAAAATGGCGATGCCCGTCGCCGTCTCCACGGCGGCCACGCTCGTGAGGTAGGATTCCATCTTGATCGAGGTCGCTCCCTGCGGGATCACGAAGGCGATGCTGTCGCCGAAGGAGCGCCGGTAGACCCGATAGAAAGCGACCGGGATCACCGCGCCCCCGGCCTGCTGGGGGGGATTGCCGAAGATCGGTCCGGCGACCATTTCGATCCATTTGTATTCCGAGGAATAGCGCAGCTCCATCTCGGAAAGCTGAGCCCACGGGCCGTCGAGCGTGGCGGGATCCATCGCGCAGATGTTGATCATCAGTCGAGCGTTGGCGCCGGCCTGCTTCCCGAAATAAAGGCCGATGGACTTGGCGTAAGCCATCTCCGCGCGGGAATAGCCAGCGGCGGGAATGAGCTTCGGATCGGGGGTCTTCACCTTGGGCGGCGCGGGATAGCGTCTCGGCTTGGCTCCCTGGACCATCGCGTATTGCACGGCCACCGGGCTTCCGAGGGCGGGGGCATAGACCGCCGTGAAGCCGGGATAACCCACCGTGATGGTCTTCCCGAGGTTCGGAGGGCTCCAGGGAATCGGCGTGGGCGGGGGCGGCGTGGCCAGGGCGACCGGAGCGATGGTCGCCATGGGAAGAGGATCCATCCCCGACCAGGGGCGCGGAGTGGCCTTCGGTGCCGGGGTGGCTTCCGTGATCGCCGTGGTTTCCCGCGCCTCCACGACTTCGCGGGGCCGCGAGAAAAAAACGGCCGTGGCCGTCAACAGCACCGCCACCATGATGCCAAGCAGGTAATAGAAAAAACGGTCCATCGCGAGCGAGTGCGCGTATTTGTTCAGCAATGGAGCACCGGGGCGAGTCGGAAATTGATTTTGACCCGCCCGGGGCGGCTCGTTAAACGAGCCGGGTGCGATCGATTCTTCTAGCCGCGGTGGCGTCCACCGTTTTCACCGGATGCACCTTCGATGAGTTGTTGATGGATCCGGACCCGGCGCCGGCGGTGGTGTATGTGCGCGAGCCGACGCGGCCGGCGTCCTACGATCCCTACTACAATCGGCCGAAGGTCTACGTGGAGTCCCGACCCTATTATCCGCCGCGGGATCGCTACTACGAGTCGCAGAAAAAGAAGGTCAAAAACGGAAAGGTCTACCGCACGACGACGGTGACCAACCAATACGGCCAGACCGTCTACAAGAACACGACGACGTCGAAGAAAAAGAAAAAGAAATAAATGATCGCCCCGCCCATGAGATTTCTTTCGATGTTCCTGGCCCTCTTCTGCGCGGCGAGCGCGCTGGCCTCCGACCTGGATTTCACGCTCGTCAACAAAACAAAACGAAGCTTCGAGGCGGTCTACGTTTCCACCGTGGGCAACAAGGATTGGGACGGCAATCTTTTGGCGGACGGAAAGGCTCTGGCGGCCGGCGGTCAAATCTCCATCAAGTTCGAACGCCGGGAAAAAGCCCCGGCGTGGGACATCGACGTCGTCGATTCCGACGGGCTCGCGGTGCGCTTCGACCGGGTCAAACTCGCCGACGTCGAAACGGTTACGTTGAAGGAAATCGCCGGGAAGATCACCGCGGTGATCGAATAGCCGCCGGCGCGATCAGCCGCGGAGCTCCTCGAACCAGCGGCGCGCCTCGTGGTAGGCGTCCGGAACGTTCAGGTCCCACCGCAGCCAGGATGGGTCGCAGGGAATGCGCCGCGTCGATGCGGCGTGCGCATCGAGCAGGCCGCGCAGCCCGAGCGAACTTTCGTCCAGATCCATCAGGCGCGGGCACAGGCCGGCGTCGAGCACCACGGGATGTCCCCGCCCGCCGTCGCGGTCCGGCGCCAGCACCGCCTCGCCGTGCTTGACGGCCGCGTCCCGAAGCGTGCGATAGAGCGCGGGGGGACGTGGCTGGTCGATGGACGTCACGAGCACGCGTCGCGTCCGAGGCGGCAGCGCGCGGGCGCCCGCCGCCAGGGAGGTCGTCTTGCCGCGCGCGGGATCGTCGTTGAGGACGGGCGTCCCGCCCGGCAGCCGGTCCCGCCACGACGGGTGGTTGTGGGGTCCGAGCACGATGACGGGATGCCAGCTCGCCGCGCGGAGGTGCGCGCATGTCCATTCGAGAAGCGTCCTGCCCTCGAGCCAGGGCAGGCCGGCTTTGTCGCGACCCATGCGCCGCGAAGCGCCGGCGGCCAGGACGATCGCCGCGTAGCCGGCCGGGTCGGATTTCATCGCCGGGAACGCGTGGCGGCTTCGCGTCTTTGTCGGCGCACCTGGATCAACTCCGCGGCGATGCTCACGGCGATTTCCTCGGGGGT
This sequence comes from uncultured Chthoniobacterales bacterium, assembly GCA_964247025.1. Classification (GTDB taxonomy): domain Bacteria; phylum Verrucomicrobiota; class Verrucomicrobiia; order Chthoniobacterales; family JAATET01; genus JAATET01. The sequence continues at coordinate 76,828 of CAXTSM010000010.1, read as the reverse complement.
CTCGGCGCCGATTTCGGATCCGATCGGCGCATGGAGGATCGCCTTCGGGAACGGCGCATCGCCGGAGGCGCGGCGGGCGGCGAGCACGGTCGCGACCCGGGTGCGGCTCCCGAGCAGGCCGACGTAGTTTAAACCGGGCATGGTGGACAGGGCGTTCAACGCCTCCAGATCCTGCGGAAAGCCTCGTGTCACCAAGGCGGCGAATCGATCCCCCTCCCATGCTCGCAGGGCGGCGAGGGCGTCTTCGAGCGCGAGGTCCAGCGCACAATCACGGGGGAAGGCGGGTGCGACCAGCCAATCGGGACGTTCGTCCTGCACCGCGACCGCGAAGTCGAGCCCGTCCGCGAGCCGGGCCAGGGAACGTCCGATGTGACCCGCTCCGACGATGAGCAAACGCGGAGGCGGCTCGAGTATCTCGTCGAAGGAGCCCGCGGTCTTTTCGAGGGAGAGGGGACCTTTTTCCGCCGGGCTCGTCGAGAGCAGGATACGTCGGCCGAGACGGAGGGACGCCGCCACGGACCGAAGGATCTCCGCGTCATCGTCGGTGCCCAGGCGGATGATTTCGATGCGCATCGCGCCGCCGCAGATCCCGTCACGCACGTCGCCGGGCCGGCCGTGAAGATCGGCTTGGAACGTTCGCGGGCATCCGTCGGTGAGCGTGGCGCGGGCGAGCTCCATCACGCGGGCCTCGGTGACGCCGCCGCCGATCGTGCCCACGGTCTCACCGTCGGGCGATTGGAAGAGGCGCGCGCCGGCGACGCGCGGCGTGGAGCCCCTGGCATCGACGACCGTGGCCAGCGCGGCGGGTCCGCGGGACAACGCTTCATGGAGCCGGGAGAAGAAGCCGTTCAAGGTCCGAACCGTAAGCGGCGCGCCGAGGCGGGCAAGGAAGATCGCCCGCCGCCCACTGCCCCGGGGGCGCGAAATTTTTGAGGCACCAGGAATTCCTCCGATTTACAAAGGGCCGGTTTCGTCTCATGGTCGAAGTCGTCGTTCCCCAAGACAACCAATACCAATAAATCAAAAATGACATGAGCACGGTAGACATCGAGAGCAACGAATACAAAAAACAGTTCGCGCACGAGGCGACGCGGCTCGCCATCGAGTCGGTGGAAAAAGGGTGGGGCGGACCGTTCGGCGCGGTGATCGTCAAGGACGGCAAGATCATCGGCCGCGGCCAGAACCGGGTATTGCTGACGGGCATTCCCGTCTACCACGCCGAGGTGACGGCGATCATCGACGCCTGCGGGCGCATCAATTCCAAGGCGCTGCTCGGCTCGGATTGCCAGGAGGGCAATCTGAAGATGATTCCCCGCCCCGAAGGTTCGCCCGATCCCGTGCCGGAGCGCGCGCAAATGCTCAAAGGCTGTGATCTCTACGTGAACGGCGCGCCGTGCCCGATGTGCATGAGCGCGATCTATTGGGCGCGGATCGACCGCGTCTATTTCGGCACCCGGCTTTCGGACACGAGCAAGATCGGGTTCGACGACGAGTTCCAATACATCGACTTCAAGCTGCCGTGGGAAGAGCGCAAGGCCATCCAGTGCATTCCCGACTTCGAGCGCGAATACGCCCTGAAGGCCTGCGAAGCCTGGTCGAACAAGGCCGACCGGCACCCGTATTGATCGATCGGGCCTCCGCGGGCGGCGATGAGCCGTCCGCGGGATCCGTTCGAAAAATGGTCTCGCGTCCCCCGTCCATCCCTTTCCCTTCATGAGTGTCTCCTCCGTTCTCGTCGCGACGGTCAAAGTCCGCCCCGGCTCCGAAACCGCGTTCGTCACCTGGAAGGCCCACCACGACAAGGCCCTGGGGCGATTCCCGGGCTTCACGGGGAGCGACATGATCCCGCCGACTCAATCCGGCGGCAACGAGTGGACGATGCTGTTGAATTTTCGTTCGAAGGACGATCTCGCGACGTGGCGGAATTCCCGGGAGCGCGGGGAGCTGCTCGCCGAGGGGACGCCGCTTTTCGAGGGGGGAAGCTATCGCGAAATCGAGCGCGCCGGCGATCTCGCCGACACGCCGCAGGGCAGCGTCACCGAGGTGATTTTTTCCAAGATCCGGGCCGGCCGGGAGGACGACTACCGGGAGTGGTCCGCGCGCATGCAGGCGGCGCAGGCGAGATACCCCGGCTACCGCGGCCAGTTCCTCCAGCCGCCCGAAGAGTCCGGCGGAATGTGGACGACGATCATTCGTTTCGACTCCGCCGCCCAGCTCGAGAAATGGATGGCGGCGCCCGAGCGCGCGTCCATGCTGCGCGAGTCGAAGGCCTTCATCGAGCACGAGCAGCTCACGCACCTGGCGACTTCGTTTCCGGGGTGGGTCCCGGTCGATCCGGTCACGGGCAAGGGCCCGCCGGATTGGAAAACCGCCGCGCTTGTCTTGCTCGGCCTGTTTCCCATCGTGATGCTCGAGATGAAATTTCTCGGCTATCTGCTTACCCCGCTGGACGTGGCCAATCGCTCGCTTGCGACGTTCATCGGGAATGCCATCAGCGTCGCGGGGACGAGTTTCCTCACCATGCCGCTCTTCGTCCGGTGGTTCGGCTGGTGGCTTTTCCTCCAGCCCGACAGCCCGAAAAACACGACGCTTCGCGGGATCCTGATCCTCCTTGGACTTTTCGCCCTCGAGGTGGCGGTCCTTTGGAAACTTCTGCCCTGAGCGATGAGCCGCGAAAATTCGTTTTCCCGCCGCCGCTTCGTCATCGGGGCGACCGCCACGGCCGGCGGCGTCCTGCTCGGCGCGACCGCCCGCGCCGCAACCTCGACCCACGCTCCCATGGACATCGACGCCCTGAAAAAATCTTGCAAAGGCGTGGTCGCCGTCGCGGGTGACGCGAATTTTCCCGAACTCCTCCACGGCGACCTCTGGAACCAACGCATCCCCGACCGCGCGCCGCAGGTCCTCGTCCGCGTCACCGACGAGGCGGACGTGATCGCGGCGATTCTTTTTGCCCGGGAAAACAAATGGAAGGTCGCCGTGCGCGGGGGCGGCCATAACTGGTGCCAGCCCACGCTCCGCAACGGCGGCCTGCTCATCGACCTCGCCGAGTTGAACCGGGTGATCTCGATCGACGTCGAGGCCCGTCGCGCCGTCGTGCAGCCGATCATCAGCAACCGCGAGGCGCAGCGGGTTTTCAACGCGAAGGGCCTCGCTTTTCCGAGCGGACATTGCCCGCAGGTCAAGCTCAGCGGATACCTCCTCGGCGGCGGCATGGCGTGGAACCCCGGCGTCTGGGGCTCCGGCGCGGAAAGCGTCGAGGCGGTCGAGCTCGTGACCGCGGAGGGAAGACATCTCACCGCGACCGCGACCGACCATCCGGATTATTTCTGGGCCGCGCGCGGTTCGGGTTCCGGATTCTTCGGCGTCGTCACGCGCTACCACCTCAAGCTGCATCCGCTGCCGAAAGCCATCCACGGAAGCACCTACTACTACTCCCTGGGGGACGCCGAAGCCGTCGGCCGGTGGCTGGGCGAAGCCGCTCCGAAGCTCGCGCCCAGCGTGGAATTGAGCCTGTTCCTGCTCGAGGCGCCGGCGGAGATGAAGGAAAAGGCCGCGGCGCATCACGGCAAGATCTGCATGGTCACCGCCGGGGCGTTCGCGGACACGCCGGAGGAAGCCCGGGCGAGCCTGCGGCCACTGGAGGATTGCCCGGTCGAGAGCCTCTCCCGCTCCTTCGCCACCCCGCTCGTTTTCGAGCAATTGTTCGACGCATCCGGCGCGCTTTGGCCCGAAAAAGTCCGCGCGCGCGTCGAGGCGACGTTCTCCGATTCCAGCCCGGGCGATCTCGCGAAAGCCGTCGCCTCGCACCTGGAAGAGGCCCCGTCGCCCACCGCGCTCGTGCTCTTCACGATTTTCACCGGACCGAACGTGCCCGCGGCGTTGCCCGACGCGGCCTACTCCATGAGTGCCCGCGTCTACGGCGGCCCGTGGACGATGTGGTGGAAGGAAGTCGACGATGAGGCGAACAAGGCCTGGCACGACGAGTGCGCCGGGCGGCTGCGTCCGCACAACGTCGGCTACTACATCGGCGAGTCCGACACCGTCGGCCGTCCGTCGAACGCCGTGCAGGCCTACCGTCCCGACAACTGGAAACGCCTCGCCGATCTGCGCGCGCGGCACGATCCGGACGGATTGTTCTTCGGCTACTTCGATGGACTGAGCGAGACGAAGGCTTCCTAGACCGATGCGCCTTCGGTTTCACCCGCTCGCCGCCGCGCTCTTCGCCACCGTCGCCGCGCCCTGGGCGCCCGCGGCGGAAAGCATCCTGGACGAGCCCATTCCCTTTCTTCGGCCGCTCCGCGGCCTCGCGCCGAAATCCGTCACCGGCAACCCCGCCGCCGTCGACGTGCTTCCCGGCACCGGCCTCGCGGGACGATTGCTGCATCTGCCCGAGGACCGCGGATTGCGGCTGGGCGGCTTCTGGCTCGCCGACGCCAACGGACTCATTTCGGGCGGCGCGCAACCCGGCAAATGGAGCTGGAACAGCGCGCTCGTCGTTGGTGCGAATCTCGACGCCGAGAAATTGATGGGTTGGAAGGGCGCGTCCTTCGGCATCCAGTTCCTTCAATTCAACGGCGAGGACACCAACGGCCAGGCCGGTTCCGTGCAAGGCTACAACAGCCTTCCCGGACCCGAACCCCTGAACCGCTCCGAGCTCTACCAGCTCTGGTACCGGCAGACGCTCTTCGATGACAAAGTCGTCTTCCGCGTCGGCAAGCTGGTGCCCACCTTCGACTTCAACAACGTCGCGAGACCCGTCGCCACGGCCGACGACGCCCTCTCCATCCCCACCGTGACCGGGCTGCTTTACACGCCCGTTTTCGTGAATCCCACGCTCCTCGGCGCGATCGGCGGTTATTACAATTCCGTCAGCGGCGTCACGCTCACGCTCGCCCCCACGGAAAACATCTATCTCAGCTACGGATTCTACGACGGCAACATCGCGCGCGGCGTGCAGACCGGCCTCACCGGGCCCGAGTTCAACGGCTACTACTTCAACATCTGGGAGGCCGGGGTGGACTGGGTGATCGCCGACAAGTATCCCGGCAACTTCAGCGCGGGGCTCTGGTATCAGACCGGTTTTCTCGAGGGGCCGCCTGGCGTTTCGGAAAACGGAACCGGCGGCGTCTACCTGTTCGGGAGCCAGCGCATCTGGAGCCACGAGGCCACGATGCCGGCGCTCGACGGCGGCAAGGACAAGGCCTTCGCGCCGAAAATCAGGGACGGCCAGAAATCCTCGGTTTCCGCGTTCTTCCAGTTCGGCGCGAACGACTCGGTCACCCTGCCGGTGAATCAATACTTCGGCGCCGGCCTCACCGGCTTCGGCCTCGTCCCGCGTCGGCCCGACGATTCCCTCGGCTTCGGCGTCGCCTGGTCGTGGCTGAACCCGGAAATCTTCGCGCGCCCGAGCGAGCTGATGTTCCAGACGTATTACCAGGCGCACATCGTGGCGGGCACGTTCTTCCAGCCGGGACTCACCTACCTCCCGACGCCCGGCGCCGGGGCCGATCTGGGCGGCGCGTGGGCGGTCACGTTCCGCGTCGTCGTGCTTTTTTGAGCAAGGCGGCTAGCATGATTTATGCGGGCAGGGTCCCGGACTTCGTTAAATTCCTTCCATGGATCTGAACACCGTCAAACACATCCAGCGGCCCGCCACCATCGACGCGATCGGCCCCTGGCGCGAAGGCCACGCGTGGCTCGCCGGAGGCACCTGGCTTTTTTCCGATCCCCAGATCGGGATCGATACGCTCATCGATCTCGAAACCCTGCGGTGGCCCTCGCTCATCGGGCGCGACGACGGCCTGGAGATCGGCGCCACCTGCCGGATCGTGGACCTCGAGCGGTTTCCCGACGGCGCCCCCGCGGAATGGCCCGCCGCCTCGCTGATCCGCCAATGCTGCCGCGCGCTGCTCATGTCCTTCAAGGTCTACAACGAGGCCACCGTCGGCGGAAACATCGTCCTGTCGCTGCCCGCCGGCGCGATGATCTCGCTCACCACCGCCCTCGAGGCCGTCTACACCCTCTGGCCGCGCAAAGGCCCGCCGCGGGAGGTCGCCGCCCTTGATTTCGTCCGCGGCGAGCAGCAGAACATCCTCGAGCCCGGCGAAATCCTGCGAAGCATCTTCGTTCCCGCGCGCGCGTTGAGAAAAGCCTTCGCGATGCGCCAGGCCACGCTTTCGAAGATCGCCCGTTCCACCGTGCTCGTCATCGGCACCCGCTGCCCGGCGAGCGGCGAATTTTTGCTGACCGTTTCCGCCTCCACGAATCGCCCCGTGCAGCTCGCCTTCGCATCCGTGCCGTCCGCCGCCGCGCTGCGGGCGGCCATCGACGAGATCCCGATCGGAATGTATTTCGCCGACCCCCACAGCACGCCCGCTTATCGCCGGCATGTGACCTACCATTTCGCGGAGGAAATCCGCGCCGAGCTCCTCGTTTGAATCATGCGCACGACGATCAACGGAAAATCCTTCGAGGCCGAGCCGCGGCCCGGCCAATGCCTCCGCACCTTCGCGCGCGACCTCGGCTGGTTCGGCGTGAAAAAAGGCTGCGACGCCGGCGACTGCGGCGCCTGCACCGTCTGGCTCGACGGCCAGGCGGTGCACAGCTGCCTCGTGCCCGCGTTTCGCGCGGCGGATCGCGAAGTCACCACGATCGAGGGCCTCGCGAACGGCGCGGAGTTGCACCCGATGCAGCGCCAGTTCCTCGACGCCGGCGGATTCCAATGCGGATTCTGCACCGCGGGCATGATCATGACGGCCTCGACCTTCGACGACGCCGACAAGGCGGAGCTGCCGCGAAAATTGAAGGGAAATCTCTGCCGCTGCACGGGCTACCACGCGATCGAGAGCGCCGTGAACGGCGTCGCCTCGCGCGTCGAGGATGCGGCCGGCGCGACCTGCGGCGTCAGCCTCGGCAACCCGCTCGGCGAGGCCATCGTCACCGGCCGCGCGCGCTACACCGCCGACTTCGAGATCGACGGGTTGCTCCATCTCAAGGTCCTGCGTTCGCCGCACGCGCACGCGCGCGTCATGGCGATCCGCCGCGAAAAAGCGCGGGCCGTTCCCGGCGTGCGCGCGATCCTCACGTGGGAGGACGTGCCGGACCGGCTTTACGGCACGGGCACCCACGAGGATCACCGGTGCGAACCGGACGACACGCGCATTCTCGACGATGTCGTGCGCTTCGTCGGCCAGCGCGTGGCGGCCGTCATCGCCGAGACCGAAGGCGCCGCCGAAGAGGCCTGCCGTTTGCTCGAGATCGATTACGAAATCCTGACCGCGGTTTTCGATCCCGAGCTCGCCATGCAGGAGGGCGCGCCGGTCCTCCATCCAAAGGACCCGGAGGTCGCCCGCATCGAGTTTCCCGCCCGGAACATCGTCAAGCACATCCAGGGCGAGAACGGCGACGTCGACGGCGGGTTCGCCCAGGCGGATCTCGTCTACGAGGAAACGTTCCACACCCATCGGCACCAGCACGCGCAGATGGAGACGCACATCTCGATCACCCACCTCGGCGAGGACGGCCGCCTGCACGTGCGCACCAGTTCGCAGACGCCGCATCCCTCCCGGCTCAAGCTCGCCTACCTGCTTGGCCTGGATCCCGAAAAGATTCATCTTTACACCGAGCGCGTCGGCGGGGGCTTCGGCGCCAAGCAGGAGCTGCTGACCGAGGAGCTGTGCGCGCTGGCGACGCTCCAGACCGGCCGGCCGGTGAAGTGGGAGTTCACCCGCGCCGAGGAATACGTCGCCACCTCGCGCCATCCCTACAAGATCCGGGTGAAAATCGGCGCGAAAAAAGACGGCGTGCTCACCGCGATCGAATTCTACGTCGTCGAAAACACCGGCGCCTACGGCAACCACGCGCCGACCGTTTTGTTTCACGCCCTCAACGAATCGCTCACGATCTACCGCTGCGGAAACAAGCGCGTCGACGCCTACGCAGTCTACACGAACACGCCGCCCGCCGGCGCGTTCCGCGGCTACGGCATCACGCAGACGAATTTCGCAATGGAAAGCGCGCTCGACGAAATGGAGCGCCGACTCGGGCTCGCGCCGCTCACCATGCGCCGCAAAAACGCCGTCCGCCCCGGCGACGCGTTCGTCAACGCCCAGAGCGGGCACTCCGACGTCGAGTTCGGCAGCTACGGCCTCGACCAATGCGTCGACGCGGTGGAGCGCGCGCTCGCGAGCGGGCGGGGATTGCCCAAGCCGGCCGGCGACGACTGGCTCGAGGGCACCGGCGTCGCCATCAGCATGCTCGACTGCGCGCCGCCCACCCACCGGTCCGAGGCGCGCGTCGATCTCACCGCGGAGGGCGGTTACCGCATCGCGGTCGGCTCCACGGAATTCGGCAACGGCACCATCACCGTCCACCAGCAGATCGCCGCGACCGTGCTCGCGTGCGGCATCAGCCGCGTCTTCGTCAACAACGCGGACACCGACACCAGCGCGTGGGACACCGGCACCTTCGGCAGCAGCGGCACCACCGTCGCCGGCCTCGCCATCCACAATGCCGCGGTCGACCTGCGGACCCGGCTGCTCGGCCTCGCCAGCCGCTACGCCGGCGTGCCGGAGGAAGCCTGCCGGCTCGGCGACGGCGTCGTGCACTGCGGCGAGCGCGCGCTGCCGCTCTCGGAGATCTTCACCCGCGCGACCGGCGACGGAGAGGAGCTCGGCGCCTCGCGCCAGGACTTCGGGACGCCGCGCACCGTTTCGTTCAACGTCCAGGGCTTTCGCGTCGCCGTCCACCGCGTCACCGCCCGCATCGAGATCCTGCACAGCGTCCACGGCGCCGACGCCGGCGTCGTGATGAACCCGATGCAATGCCGCGGCCAGATCGAAGGCTCCATCGCGCAGGGCATCGGCTGGGCGCTGTTCGAGGAAATGCTCTTCGACGAAACCGGCCGGATCACGAACCCGAGCTTTCGTGGGAACCGCATTCCATCCTTCGCCGACGTTCCCCGCTCCGAAATCTATTTCGCCGACACCTACGACAAGTTTGGCCCGCTCGGCGCGAAGGCCATGAGCGAAAGCCCCATCAATCCCGTCGCCCCCGCGATCGCGAACGCCCTGCGCGACGCCACCGGCATCCGTTTTCCCCGGCTGCCTTTCCGCCCGGAATATCTGTTCGAAAAATTGCGCGATTCCGCGGCCTGAGCCAGTCCATGAAGATCCTGTATTTCTCCACCTCCCGCGCGGCCGCGGGCTTGGGCTCGGAGGACATCCCGCTCGACGGGACGCTCTCCGGCGAGCAGGTCTGGGCCGCCCTGATCGCGAGGCATCCCGGCCTCGCGCCGCTCCGCTCGGCCGCGCGCCTGAGCCGAAACGAAGAATACGCCGACGACGCCACCCGTTTCCTCGGCGGGGACGTGGTCGCCGTCATCCCGCCCGTCTCAGGCGGCTAGCCCATGGAGATCGAAGTCGAACTCGTCCCCGCGCCCATCGAGAGCGGCGGTTCCGCCGCCAGGGCAAAATCCTCCTCCGGCGCCGCGCTGGAATTTCGCGGCATCGTGCGCGACGAGGAGGACGGCCAAAAAATCAAGGCGCTGCGCTACGAAGCCTACGGATCGATGGCGAAACGCCAGATCGAAAAAATTCTTGCGGAGGAGGGCGCTCCGCACCCCTGCGAGCACGTCACGATCATCCATCGGCACGGATGGATTCCCGTCGGCGAGACCGCGATCCTCGTCCGGATCGAGTCGCGGCACCGGGCCGAAGCCATCGCGCTGCTGGCGAAATTCATGGACCGGCTCAAGCGCGATGTCCCCATCTGGAAGGTGGAATCCGCACCCCGATGATCGAGGTCGAGGACGTCTGGCGACTGATCGACGAGCTCTGCGCGCCGCTGGCGCCGGGCCCCGTGGCGTTGGCGGACGCGTTCGGTCTCACGCTGGCCGAAGACGTCGCGGCGGACCGCGATGGCCCGCCGTTCGACCGCTCGGCCGTCGACGGATACGCGGTGCGGGCGGACGACGACTCGGTGGAATTCCGGGTGATCCACGAAATCGCCGCGGGGGAGTCCGTTCGCCTCGCGCTCGACGTCGGGCAGGCCGTCCGGATCTTCACCGGGGCGGAGCTTCCCGCCGCGGACCTCCGCGTGATCATGCAGGAGGACACGACGCGGGACGGCGATGTCCTGTGCCGGACGGAGCGCGGCACGGGGAAAAATTTCTGCGCGCGGGGCGAGGATTTCCGGGCCGGCGAGCGATTGCTTGCGGCCGGCACGCGCCTCGACGCCGCGGCGCTGGCCGTTCTCGCCTCCGTGGGTCACGTTCATCCGCGGGCGATTCGCCCGCCGCGCATCCTGCATTTCACGACGGGAGACGAGATCGTCGCGCCCGGGACAATCCCGGAACCCGCGCAGATTCGAGACGCAAACGCGGTGCTCATCCGCGCCCTGCTGCGGGGCTCCCCCGTCGCCTCGTTCGAGCACGCGCACCTCCCGGACGACGAGGCGGAGGGCCTGCGCCGGATCCGCGCGATAAAACCCGAAGCGTGCGACGTTCTTCTTTTTTCCGGCGGATCCAGCGTCGGGAATTTTGATTTCACCGGCCGGTTCCTCGACGCGCTCGGCTTCGAACGGCGTTGCGCGCAGGTGAACGTCCGCCCCGGAAAGCCGCTCATCTTTGCGACTCGCGGAGCCCGCGTCGCCTTCGGCCTTCCCGGCAACCCGCTCTCGCATTTCGCGTGTTTTCATTTGTTCGTCGCCCGCGCCTTGGACCGACTACGCGGGCAGGCATCCGCCGGGCTCGACGACGCGCGGCTGGCGTCGGCGATCCCCGGTCGCTCGAATCCGCGGGTCACCTATTGGCCGGCGCGTTCCGGCCGGAAAAACACGGAGACGTGGGTCACGCCGCTGCCGTGGAACAGCTCGGGGCACCTGGCCGCGCTGCCCGGCGTCGATGCCTTGATCCGCATCGCGGCCAACGCCGGCCTTCCCAATCCGGGCGAGACCGTTCAAATCTTGCCCGTCGCATGACGAAGAAATCGCCCCCGCAATTTTCCCACCTCGACGAACAAGGCGCCGCCTCGATGGTGGACGTCGCGGCGAAGCCGATCCAGCGCCGCGTCGCGGTCGCGGAGGCGAACCTCGTCTGCCGGCCCGCCACGATTCGCGCGCTGAAGACCCAGGCCCTGAAAAAAGGCGACGCTCTCGCCGTGGCGCGGGTGGCCGGCATCCAGGCCGCGAAGCAAACCGCGTTGCTCATCCCCTTGTGCCACCCGTTGCCGCTGAACCGCGTCGCGGTCGACTTCACGATCGGCCGGACGACGGTGCGGACGCGCTGCGAAGTGTCGACGGACGCCAGAACCGGCGTGGAAATGGAGGCGCTCACGGGGGCGACCGTCGCCGCGCTCACGCTCTATGACATGATGAAGGCCGTGGACAAAGGAATGGCCGTCGAAGGCGTGCGAGTGCTGCGGAAGGAGAAGCGGTGAGGATCGGCCGTGTCACCGCGAGCGACCGCGCCTCGGCCGGCGTCTACGAGGATCTCAGCGGCCCCGCCATCGAGCAGGCGCTCAACGAACTCGTGCCGGGAGAGCACACGTTTTTTCGCATGCTGGTCCCGGACGACGAAACAACCATCGCGGACGCATTGTGCAATCTTGCCGACCACAATCGCTGCGATCTCATCGTGACCACCGGCGGCACCGGCCCGACCCCGCGGGATGTCACGCCCGAAGCCACGCGCGCCGTCATCGAGAAGGAGCTCGTGGGCTTCGGCGAGATCATGCGGATGAAATCCTTCGCCGTCGCGCCCACCGCCATTCTGTCGCGGGGAACGGCCGGCGTGCGCGGGCGATCCCTCATCGTCAATCTCCCCGGCAGCCCGAAGGCGGTGCGCGAATGCCTCGAGATTCTTGCCCCCGCCATCGTCGAAGGCACGCGGCACCTGCACGAAACCCAGCCCTCCGGGTGAAAGATCGACGGCGATGTCCTGGGACTCGATCGGCCTGACGAGCGACTTGTGGCAAAGCCTCGGCCTCACGATCCGGCTCGCGCTGGTGACGACCATCCTGCTCGCGCTGGTCGGCCTGCCCTTGGCCCAGTTCCTGAACGCGTGCCGCTGGCGCGGAATTGTTTTCCTGGAAGCGCTCGTGACCCTGCCGATCGTGCTTCCGCCGACCGTGATCGGATTTTACCTGCTCGTGGTCTTCGCGCCGGAAAGTCCCGCCGGCCGACTTTGGCAGGGCCTCACCGGGCATTCGCTCGCGTTCACATTTTCCGGCCTGGTCGTCGGCTCGGTGATCTACAGCCTGCCGTTTGCGGTGCAGCCCTTTCAAAACGCGCTGCGTTCCGTGCCACGAGGGGTGAGGGAGGCGGCCACCCTGCTCGGCGCGTCGCCGCTCCAGACTTTTTTCCGTGTCACGGTGCCGCTGGCCCGGCGCGGGATCGGCGTCGGACTCACGCTGAGTTTCGCGCACACGATGGGTGAGTTCGGCGTGGTGATGATGCTTGGCGGGAATATCCCCGGCGTCACGCGCGTGGCCTCGATCGCGTTGTTCGACGAGGTGCAAAAGCTGAACTACGCGTCCGCGCACGCGTTTGCGTTCGTGCTGCTCGTGATTTCGTTCTCGGCGCTGTTCGGAATCGCGCTGCTCCAGCGAAAGCCGGGCGACTTGTAGCCACGGCGCTCCGTCGCCGTGCGGGGGGCGGGTTCCGGGCGGAACGGCCACGCC